>NZ_MVEC01000021.1:0-78625 GCF_002006735.1 Spirosoma sp. 209
GCAGCGAATCAATCGGAAAGCCTGGGTTGTATTTTTCTGCCTGTTGCCTTATTTACCCTCTTCCTCTTCAGTGTTGTTCATGGCCGAGAGCAGGTCATACGCCCCGGTAATAACAATTCGGTTACCCGGCTTTAGGTCGGCGGGCAGGGTAACGGCCTGATACCCATTTTCAGCTACGCCGATCCGCACCAGGATCGGCCGAAACCGATACCGTACCCCTTCTCCCTGGCCTTCTTTTTCTTCCAGCACAAAAATCTGGGATTGATTACCGGACTGGACGATGGCCGCTTCAGGCAGGGCCGGAACCGGCTGGGAAGTCGTTTCGATCACGGCTTTAAGAAAGGTACCCGGACGCAGGCCCGCCGGAGCGTGATCGAAGGAAGCATACACCGACACAGTTCGGTCCGCATTGGTCTCCCGGTTGATAAGCCGGATGCGGCCGGTGTACTCACGCGGAAGGGAAGCTCCGGTTTGGCCAACGAAACTCAGCCGAACGCGCTGCCCCACCTGCACCTGAGACACGTCGCCCTCGAAAACGGTGAGCTGGGCCAGGAGTCGGCTGGCATCGACGATTTCAAAAAGGACATCGTTTGCCGCCACATACCGGCCCCGGTTGACACCGGCCACGGTCACCGTTCCATCAATGGGCGCACGGATGACAACGGTACGGTTAATTTTACCGCCTTTCAATTCGGATGAGGGAATGCCCAGCAGGGCCAGTTGCTGACGAAGCCCCTCCGCCCGGGCCCGGAGCGTACCCAGTTCAGCCGTTGCCTGCTGCAACGTTTTGAGCGCCCCAACATTCTGCTGACTCAGTTCCCGTTGCCGCTCGTATTCCTGCTGCTGGAAGGTCAATCGACTACTGGTCTCTAAGTAATCCTGCTGTAGGCGGATAAATTCAGGGTTTTCCAGCACGGCCAGTACCTGGCCTTTGCGGACGGCCGTGCCGGGCAACAGACTGGATGAAACCAGGATGCCCCCATAGGGCGTCGAAACGGATACCTGTTGCTGAGGGGGCGCATTAAGCGACCCGTTCACCCGGATCAGGTTACTCAGGGTTCGGGTTTCCAGTGATCCCAGGCGAATACCTGCCGTCTGAAACTGGGTTTCGGATAACTCGACCGTACCGGCTTCTTCTTTTGATTCGGCGGGTTCCCCGGTTTTGGCCGGAGCTGCCGTTTCACTCGATTTAGAGGATTTGTCTCCTTGCTGACAGGCCGTTTGGCTACTCAGTACGATAAATAGGGCGAGCCATAGCCGCCGACTAACGAATGGATGGTTCATGGTTGCGTACTTCCCAGGATAAATTCAAGGTTGATAACCGTTTGATTGTACTCATTGAGTGCGGCCAAATAACCCGTTTGAATACCAATGACGGTGCGCAGGTTTTGGAGCAGCTCCACGTAGCCGATTTCGCCCGCCCGGTAGGACCGCTCGGCCGTCTGTCGAATCAGCGCAGCCTGGGGCAGTGCCGATTGCTGAAAATAGGTGAGCGTCTGCTCATTCTTGCGGTAGGTCTGCACCAGTTCGTCGTAAGCCCCCCGCAGGCTTCGCTGTCGGGCAGACAGGCTCGCTTCGGCTCGCTGCTGGCCTAATTCGGCGGCCCGGACCCTGGCCCGCAGAGGCTTGGCAATCAGCGGAAAGGAGATACCTACCTGTCCGTACATAAACCGGTGGGCCGCGTTATAGTATTGTTCCGTTCCGTCAGCCATTGGATAAAATCCCCGCAGCGACTGATTCGTCAGCGTCAGGGCGAAGTCGGGTTTGAGTCGCGCCCGTTCTACGTCCGTTTCCCGCCGGGCCAGTTCTAGTTGCTGGATTAACAGGGCCAGTTCGGGATTTTGCACCAGAGCGGTAGAATCGATGAGCGGCAAGCGGAGAGACCGGACGGTCAGTACCGAATCGCCCACTTGGGGCAGTGCCTGGGTTCCCAGCAACGTTTGCAGGCGTCGGAGCCGGATCAGCTCATCCGACTGGTTTTGCCGCAAGGCCATCTGAAGCTGCCGGGCTTCTACTTCAGCCGCTGTTTGTTCCAGCAATGTCCCTTCGCCGGTGCGTTTCCTGACCTCAGAAGCCTGCACCACCGCCCGCAGCAGACTATCCTGCCGGAGCAGCTCACCCCGCAGGGAGCGGAGGTACACCAGCTCGTAGTACGCTGATTTGGTTTGGAGGGCCAGTTCCTGACGGGTCACGCGGGCTTCGGCTTCGGCCCCGACAACGCGGGCATCCAGGAGTCGGCGCTGGCTCCGGATGAGGGCCGGGGCAGGGAATCGCTGACCCACCGAGATCGACTGGTCAACATAAGGGCTGTTATACTGGCCCAGCGAGACCGATACATCGGTTTTGCCCAAGTCGTTGGCCGTGCCCCGTAACGCCTGCTGAACGCCAATCGTCAAGGTGGAGACCCGAACCAGCGGGTTATTCTGAAACGTTTGCTGAAGCGCTCCTTCCAGGGAAAGAGGTCGGGTCACCGGGGCCTGGGTGTTCACCTGCGCCGATGCACTCGTGGCTCCGGCCACCAGCGAACCAGCCAACAGGCCAATCAGTAACCAACTGGGAGTGAGGCCCGACGTTGGCTTCGGCGAGGTAACCCCGTCGGCCGCTTCCCCTCGTTGGCCGAACCAGCTTTCCTCTAAGTAGTACAGAATGGGCAGGACCAATAAAGTCAGCAGCGTCGCTGTAATCAACCCACCGATGACGACCGTGGCCAGCGGTTTCTGCACTTCCGCACCCGCTGTCGTGGACAGGGCCATCGGCAGAAAACCCAGGGAAGCGACCGTGGCCGTCATCAAAACGGGGCGCAGCCGCACGGCCGTACCCTGATAGATGACTTCGTGGAGGTCGCTGACACCCTGCTCGCGTCGAATGCGGTTGAATTCAGCCATGAGCACAATGCCATTGAGCACGGCTACCCCAAACAAGGCAATAAAGCCCACGCCCGCCGAAATACTAAAGGGCATGTCGCGTAGCCAGAGGGCCAGCACTCCCCCGATGGCAGACAGCGGAATGGCCGTGAAAATCAGGGCTGCCTGCCTTACGGACCCAAACGTGACAAATAGGAGCAAAAAGATCAGGCCGAGGGCCACCGGCACCGCGATACTTAACCGTTCGCGGGCCTCGATCAAATTCTCGAACTGCCCGCCGTAGGTGAGCGAGTAACCCGTGGGCAATTTAACCTGGGCGTCGATTTTACCCTGTAAGTCCCGAACCACACTCTCCACGTCCCGACCCCGGACGTTAAAGGCAATGGTCAGCCGCCGTTTGGCATCTTCCCGCTGAATCTGATTCGGCCCCGGCTTGAGGCTGACATTCGCTAACTGACCCAGCGGCACGGGCGTTCCATCAGGTACCGAAACGGTCAGCGCCCGCACGTCCTCAATGTTTCGGCGGCTCTGGTTGGCCAGCCGGACGACCAGATCATACCGGCGTTCTCCTTCGTAGACGATGCCCGCACGCTCCCCGGCAAAGGCCGCGCTGAGGGTTCGGTTTACCTCATCGACCGACAGCCCGTAGCGGGCCAGGGCCTCGCGGTCCACGGCCACCACAATCTGGGGTAGTCCCTGCACCTGCTCCACGTACAAATCCGTGGCACCCGGCACCGTCCGGACGATGCGCCCAAGCTGGCCCGCCAGCCGCTGCAACTCGGTGAGATCCTCGCCGAATAATTTGACGGCCACGTCCTGCTTGGCCCCCGAAATCAACTCGTTGAACCGCATCTGGATGGGTTGCTGAAACCCGTAGGTGACACCGGGAATCGCTTCGAGGGCTTCCGCCATTTGGCCCGCCAAATCCTCCTGATTATCGGCCGAAGTCCATTCGGACTGGGGCTTGAGCAGGACCATCAAATCCCCCGCTTCGATGGGCATGGGATCGGTGGGAATCTCACCCGCCCCGATTTTGCCAATCACTTCCCGCACTTCGGGAAACTGCTTGAGTAGCAACCGCGCCGATTGCAGAAACTTGTCCTCGGTTTGGCTAAGCGAGGAGCCCGTCAGGGTGCGCAGTTCCACGGCGAAATCGCCCTCGCTCAGTTCGGGGATAAACTCCCCCCCTAAGCGGCTGAAGAGCCAACCGGCCCCCACCAGCAGCCCGGCGGCTAGGCCCAGTACGAGCCATTTAGCGCGCAGCGCCCACCGGATAGCGGGATCATACAAGCGGTGGAAGAAGCCCATCATCCGGTCGGAGAGGGTCGGCTGGTGACGAATGGTTTTACTCAGCAGCAGGGCCGATACCATGGGTACGTAGGTTAGGGAAAGAATGAATGCCCCCAGAATAGCGAAGCTGACTACCTGCGCCATGGGTCGAAACATCTTGCCTTCGATACCGACTAAGGCCAGGATGGGCAGATACACAATCAGGATAATGATTTCACCAAAGGCGGCCGAGGAGCGGATTCGGCTGGCGGCCTGGTAGACTTCCTCATCCATTTGGGGCTGGGTCAAGCGGTTTATTCGGCTACCTGCCAGATGATGCAGGGTGGCCTCGACGATGATAACGGCTCCGTCCACGATCAGGCCGAAATCGATGGCTCCCAGACTCATCAGGTTGCCCGACACGCCGAACAGGCTCATCATGCCGATGGCAAAGAGCATAGCTAAGGGGATCACCGAGGCCACCACCAGCCCCGCCCGCCAGTTGCCCAGAAACAGGATCAGAACGAAAATCACAATCAGTGCCCCCTCGATGAGGTTGCGGGTGACGGTGTGGATGGCCCGGCCTACCAACTCTGAGCGATCCAGAAACACGCGGACATCGACGCCTTCGGGCAGCGTGCGTCGAATCTGGTCAATCTTGGTTTTTACCCGGCCAATGACCTCATTGGCGTTTTGGCCTTTCAGCATCAGGACGACGGCTCCTACGGCTTCCCCTTCCCCGTTGCGCGTCAGGGCCCCATAGCGTACAGCGGAGCCGAAGCGTACCTGGGCCACATCCCGAACCAATATGGGCACGCCCCTGACTGTGCGCCGAACGACGATGCGGCCCATATCGGCCAGACTCCCCACCAAGCCTTCTGAGCGGATGAAATAGGCATTGGGCTTTTTATCAATGTAGGCCCCGCCCGTGTTCTGGTTGTTTTTTTCCAGGGCCGTAAACAAATCACCGATGCTAAGCCCATAGGAACGGAGCCGATCCGGGTCAACGGCAATTTCATACTGTTTCAACAGGCCACCAAAGCTGCTCACGTCGGCCACCCCGGGCGTACCCAGGAGTTGCCTTCGGACGACCCAGTCCTGAATCGAGCGCAGTTCCATGGGTGAATAGCGTTTTTCAAAACCGGGTTTTGCGTAAATGACGTACTGATAGATTTCACCGAGTCCCGTGCTGATCGGCCCCAATGTGGGTTCGCCCGTACCAGGTGGAATCTGAGCCCGGGCTTCGGATAGCCGCTCGTCCACCTGCTGGCGGGCCCAGTATAGGTCGGTGGCGTCTTTGAAGACCAGGGTAACGACCGACAAACCAAAGCGCGAGATCGAGCGGATTTGGGTAATGTCGGGGATGGTGGCCATCGTCTGTTCGACGGGAAAGGTAATCAGCCGCTCTACCTCCTGAGCGGCCAGCGCCGGGGAACGGGTAATTACCTGCACCTGGTTGCTGGTGATGTCGGGCAGCGCGTCAATCGGTAAGCGACGGAGCGCGTAGCTCCCCCACCCAATCAGTACCAGCGTCAGCAGGCCAATAATGAGTTTGTTCCGAATCGAAAATCGGATGATGGAATCCAGCATGGGAATGAAAAAGATAAATAGCCAATGCCTTCATTCAGAGTGAATGAAAGGTACCTAAACCGGTTGGCTTGACCCAACCGGAGCCGCGAACTGGGGCTTAGGCTAGCTGGGGGGGCTGCCAGATATGAAGGGGAAAACGGGTCGGCCGGGAAGGCAAGTACGCGAAGCGTGTTGAAAAAAGGGGTAAATAAGCTACGGTTGGTTCAAGCGGCATCAGCGGTGCCGGAGGGAGAGTTACCGAGGCAGGACAGGCAGAACACGAACAAAACGGCGAGCAGAGATCGCCGTCAGGGAACGAGCCTACAGGCTGGTGGTGAATCGAAAAGGTAGTCGTAAGCTTATTTGAAGACTGGTCATACGGGATAGCCTCGGTGCAGGGGAGTACCGATAGCACGAGTACATGTAGACTTAATAACAGACAGACCAGTGATTTCACGGGGCAAAGATAAGAAAGAGTTGGCGTTATAGAAACGTATTAGTTCCAGACTTGGTCATTACGATCAAATTGACCACCCGATTCCGTCAACTCCAGAGCAGTTGATTCCGCAGGTAATTGACCACTTTATTTCTCTTTGCATCAGCACCTTAGCATCTGTTTGATGAAATAGAAGCAGTGGCCACCGTGGCGCGGTCAATTGGCGACGGAATTAGGTGGTCTATGGCAGTGAAATCTTCACCAGACTATAGCAGGTCGTTAGAAATTCACTTGTACGACTGCACGGTTAACGCTGTTAATCACTTATCGGCGCAGAGAATGCCACAAATCTTATAATAACCAGCCCCGATTGTGTAAACAATCCTGTTATTCAATAGATTACCTTTGATAGGCATCAAAGGTATAAACCATTAACAACATGCGTAAATCAGCTTTTTGCCTCACACTCATCTTGAGTTTTCTGGCTTCCTTTACCTTCGCGCAGCGGCCCCAGGATTCCAAAGGGCATTTCATCAACGCCAAAGGCGATGTTTATTATCAGGGAGAAAAAGTCGGGCTGGTGACCAAAGAGGGCATTATTCAGGATGCCCACGGGAAAAAAGTCGCTTTCCTTAATTCGGATGGCACCCTGTCCGATGCCAGTGGCAAGAAAATGGGGAAAGTGGGAAAGAACGGAGAGACCTTCTACGATGCCAGCGGCAACCTGGTGTTTACGGTGAAAGATAAAGCCGGTGAAACCTGCGATATTTTCGATGCCCACGGGAAAAAAATCGGGTCGGTCTATGATGGCATGAAAGGTTCAGCCTGTGCCGCCCATTGCTTTGCCAATGGTCTTGACGCAAGTACCCATCAAAAACCCAAAGTGGCCAAGGCGGGCAATTAAATTACACTATCAAAGAAAAAGCCCGCCATTTCTGACGGGCTTTTTTTATTTCCCACAACGCTTACTCGCAAATGCAGCCAGGCGTATTAGGGCAAGCCTCTTTACTGCTTTTTGCCGCGAAAGCGACTTTGTTCGCAGTGGCAACCTTCTTCGTAGCAGCTTTCGACGTGGTAGCTGAATTGCAGCCTGTCGAACTGCAAGACGATTGGCTACAAGTCGTTTTAGCTTTTTTTGGTGCTTCGGTTGCAAAGGAGCTTACCGATACAAATAGAAACAGGGCGGAAAGAACCGCCGAAATGAAATTTTTCATGATGAAAATTTGAATGAATGATTAAAAATTTGAACTCGTGCGGAGGTCAAATCATCCATTCGGGCGGCTGGAAAAAGTCGCCGATAAAGTGGGAAGCCGAAGCGGTATAATTGGAGCGAACTTTCTCTTTCTGAACTAGGGCAAACAGCGGTGCAGGAAGTTGGAATACTTCCATCTTAACAATGGAACAGCCTGCACACATTTGGAAGGGACTACATATTCCCCCAGGGCAACAATCATTTGTTCCTTTAGGCGTGTCGTCTGCTTTGCCGGATTGCCCGGTTTCAGTCGTCGCACAGTGGCCACCGTCGCAACAGGACGTTTCCGTACTTGCCATAGATTTTTGGCATAATTCGGCACTTTGCGGAGCAACGGAGAGCCACACAACAACAAAGGCCAAAAAGATTGCCAGAAACTTCATAAGGCAAAGATAGAAAGGAATAATGATTGATGCGCAAAGCATCCGCCAGAACCACTGTTCCCTTTGGCATTTGAACGACAAAACCCAATGTGTTCGTCTAAAATCCCATGATTAAAGCAGGTGCCCCATGAAAAAGTTTCTGATTGTCGTGACGATGATCGCTACATTGGGTGCGTTCGTGCCCGCAGCCTATGCTGCTTGTTGCCCTGATTGTTCGGAATGCCCCGATCCGTGCAGCGATTAAGTGTGCGCTGTTCCATGAATTGAGAAAGCCTCATTTTGGGGCTTTCTTTTTGCCTACTTTGTTCAACTATAAACGGTGTATGCATGTAAACAAAGCAGGGTTCAGTTCGCTCCGAAACCCTGGCTAGGTGAAAATTAGTTTAGCTCCCGCGATAAGTAGTACGATAGGCAAAAGGCGTTTGATAGTGATGTGTTCGAGTCGTTGACTCCCGTAGTATGATCCTATGGTGCCGCCTATAATGGCCGCAATAGCTAGAAAAATTGCGTATGAGGGAAACAAGCGGGTGCTACTAACATTTCCCAACAGACCAGAAATTGAGTTGACCAGAATAAAGAATGCAGACACCGCAGCAGCAGGTTTTGTTTTTGCCCATCGCATAAATAGTAAGAGAGGGGTCAAAAAAATACCACCCCCCGTTCCGGTAAGGCCGGATAACAAGCCAAGCACACCACCTAACAGGATTGCCACCGGACGCGGTGGCTCATTGGCTACAGAATCATCTATAGGACGTAGAAGAAAACGGGCTGCTGTGAAAAGCAAAATAATGCCTACCAGCACCTTAAAAACATGAGTTGGGAGATTGATGTATCCCCCAATAAACGCCATTGGAATCGCCAGCATGGCGAATGGCCAAAAGAGCCGCCAAGAGAAGTAGCCCGCCCGCCAGAATTGCCATGTGCCGATGCAGGCGACCAGGATATTTAAAATTAGAGCAGTGGGTTTTATTACATCTGGTGCAAGGCCAAATAGGGACATAACGGCAATGTAGCCAGATGCGCCAGCGTGACCGACCGAGGAATATAGAAAGGCGACAACCAGAATGGCTAACGCGAGAAATGAAAGCTGCTCAATACCCATTCACAAAGAAAGCAAGAAATGACATTTATCGCTTCGGATGAGTATTTCGTTATTAATGCTCGTTTGGATATGAACAGTAGCCCTATGATCTTATATAAACGTCGGTATCTGTAGGATCAGCTCTGGTTTATTCAAAAGCATACGCTCTATTTGAAAAATGACTGTTTGAATGCTAGGGACATGCGATAATTACAAAGACGTTTTTTCAAGCTGTTTTCGATACCGCTTCACACTCGACATGCTGATGCCGGTTAGACTCACGGTTTCGGCCACCGATAGGCCGCGTTCCAATGCTTTTTTAACCTTGGCAAACTTCTCGGCATCCAGTCCGGTAGGACGACCAATGTGCTTACCCTTTGCCTTGGCCAGCAACTGACCCGCCCTGGTTTTCTCTAGGATACTTTCCCGATTATACTCGGCTAAAGCTGAGAAGATCTGCAAGACTAACTTACCAGCTGCGGTGGTGCTGTCAACACCCAGATCCAACGCCTTGAAATGAATACCATTCCGGGCAAACTCACCCAGCAAGCTAATCAAATGATCCCGGCTTCGACCTAATCGAAAGAAACGGGCTACCATCACTGTATCACCGGGGCGTAATTGGGTCAGTAGGGTATTCAGAGCCGGTCGGCTCGTGCTGACACCGGTGATCTTATCCTGAAAGATTTCATCACAACCCGCTTTGTGAAGAGCATCCAGTTGGGTGTCTAAGTTTTGATCTAGCGTCGAGACACGGGTGTAACCAAAAAGTTTGTTCATAGTCTCAAAAAGTCAGTGTCATAAAGATAAAGCCTTCTTTATTTTAGAACCTACTTTCTGAACCCTATTTTTGGGTGTGTTGCAGCGGTAGAGGATGAAACCAGGGACAGGTTCAGAAAGGTATGGCTTTTTGAACCTACTTGAATCGGACTTTACGACTTACTTCTAATGCCTAGACGCGATTTTCTTTCTTCAGATGAGCGGCTACGCTTTGATATGCCCCCACGTCTTAACGCTGTCGAACGGCTGATTTTAGTGGATATTCCCCAATGGGCAGAGAATTACGTCCAGGCCATCCATTCCCCCACTAATAAAATTGGTTTTCTTTTACAATTGGGCTACTTCCGGGTGGTGACTCGTTTTTTCATACCAGACCGCTTTCCTGCCGCTGATTTGGAATGGGTTTGTCGTCGCCGAAATATTCCGTTAACCGATGTGCAGATAGAGGACTATCGGCATAATCGAACGATGTATCGCCATCGAACGACAATCCTGGATCGATTGGGCTATCAGTCGTTTGAGATTGAACACCGGATAGCATTAATTGAGGAAGCTCGGCGCCTGACGCACATGCAAACGCGCCCTTCTCTCATGCTAGATGCCTTGGTGAGTTGGTTGAGGGAACGACGAATTGAACTACCTCCCTACAACACACTACGCGAGATTATTGCCGGAGCATTGGACGTTTTTGACCAGCACTTACAAACCGTAATTGAGCAACATCTGACGGTCTCGGAAATGGCACTACTCGATAACTTGCTGGATAACTCATCCCTATACACTGGGCATGGTCGGCCAGCCCGCTATCCGCTGACCCAACTCAAACAGATTCCTCAATCCATGCAGCCCAAAGCCATCGCCGAGCGGGTGGCCCTGTTCAACCAGCTCAAGCAGCTTTTTGTGCCACTGGCCCCAGTAATTGTCCGTCTGGACCTAAGCGATGATACGTTGCGCTATTATGCCCAGTATGTACTGGATAATCCATCGACGTATATGGTTGAGCGGCTTTATGAACGCTACCTCCGGCTACTGTCCTTCATCACCCATCAATATCTCACTTTAGGCGATGCCCTGATTCTGACGCTGAATAAGGCAGTAAGTGGGCTGTTGGCGGATTGTGAGGAAAAGCTGAAGCAGGAATACTATCAAAGCCGACAGGCTACAGCCAGTCTGGTTGGCCAGGTTAGCCGACGCTCTGCCCAGCACATTGACGCACTCACCCATATCGAGCGGATCATTGACCAGGCAACGATAGATGACCACCAGAAAGTGGAGCAGATTCGGGCTACTTTATCCCGCCGAAAAATGACCCCTGCCGAGCTATTGGCCGACCAGCAGCGGGTGGTTGAGTTGCAAGGAATCAATCAGCCGGTTCAGGAACGCAGCGATTACTATCTGGCTCTGGAAAAAGCCTCCTTCCGCTTACAACTGCGGGTTTCAGCCATCGTGCAAACGCTGACCTTTGATGAGCAAACGTCTCATCCCCATCTGCTGACAGCGGTTCAGTATTATCAGCAACGTCAGGGTGAACTGTCAGCGAACTCACCTGTCCCGGTGGAGTTTCTGGATCTGCTGGAGAGGCAGCACGTGTATACTGAGAAGGGGAAACTACGGGTATCACTCTATAAGATCTTCTTGTTTCGTGCTGTGCGGGATGCCCTGCGGGACGGTACGCTGACGGTACTTTCCTCCTACGAGTATCGTTCTGTCGATGACTATCAGATTCCACTCCAGCAGTGGCAACAATACCGTCAAGACTACCTCAAACGGGCGAACTTGCTTGCCGTCAGTCAACCAGCTCCAACGTTGTTGGCTATTAATAACCCACTAAATGAGCAGTTCAAAAAGACTAACGAAGGGCTACCGACTAACCCACAGGTTTATTTTGATGCGCATGGCGGCTGGCACCTACACCGCTACCGGGCAGAGGAAGACCAGCAACAGCAACAGGCTGCGGTAGGACTATTGTATCCTGCCAGCCAGGTCATTTCACTTCGGGACGTACTGTTACAGATTGACCGACTGACGGGTTTTCTGAATAAATTTCGACATCAAGGCTTTGCTAGTAAGCCGACCCGGCCGGATAAGCGCCTGTTGCTGGCCGCTCTCATTGGTTACGGGGAAAACATTGGTATTCGCAAGATGGCTCTGATTTCCAAGAGCATCTCGGTCAACGCGCTGGAGCGGGTGGCTACCCAATACTTCTCACCTGAGATGACTCTAGAAGCCATTGACTGCATTCTTTCCCACAGCGAGGCCTTACCATTGACAGAATTGTTTCGTCGTAAAGAGGGGTTTGTACACACGGCAAGCGATGGCCAAAAGTATGACGTCTCGACGCCTTCTCTGAGAGCTTCGGCTTCCTATAAGTATTTTGGCAATGGTGAAGGCGTCGTCATTTACTCGGGCTTGGATGAAGCTGGCCAGTTACTGTACACCGTTGTCTTTAACGCGGCCGAACGGGAATCACCTTACGTTCTGGATGTTATTTTGCATAATAACGTGATCCAAACTCAGGCTCATGCTACAGATATGCACGGCTTTTCGGAAGTCAATTTTGCCATTACCGGCCTTATTGGTGTTGAACTACGACCTCGCTTTGTGACGATTCACCGGCAACGTCTCTACAGTCTCGATTCAGTAGCCAGTTATAAGGAACTGGGTTATCGAATTGTCCCGAATATGCGCATTGATCATGAACAGTTAATCGAGCAATGGGATAATATCCTGCGGTTTGTGGCCAGTATTAAGCTGGGCTATGTACAAGCCTCGACATTGCTAAAGCGACTCAACTCTTACAGCCGCCAACATCCCCTGTACCGAGCCTTGAAAAACCTGGGGCGGCTCTACAAAACCGATTATATCCTGCGTTACGTGCATGAACCTGACCTGCGAGCTACTGTTGAGGGTATGCTCACCCAAATGGAGCATAGTAACAAGTTTAGTAGTGCAGTTACTCTGGGTAACAATCAGGCTATGGGCTGGCAAACTGATCGGGAGCAGCAAATTGCCACTGGTAGCAAAGTGGTCATTATGAATGCCATCAATTATTACAATCTGCTGTATCTATCGGAGCGGTTACGGCAATGCTCGACGGAAAATGAACGGCAGGAGTTGTTGCGTACCATCTTACAATCGTCAACCCATACCTGGCATCACATCAATCTGGGAGGTGAATATGATTTCACCGATACTGAAACCCTCGAAATGGCTTTTGATTTGGAAGCTCTGTTAAACTTTTCCTTGTCCAGACCTTCTCGATCAGTCAAATGACGAATTGTGTACTTTTCCGCAGAAATACCCAAGCCTGTCAAAAATGCGCCGATGCCTGTCATCAACACTATGAACGGTTAACCCAAGCTTAGAAAGCTTTAGTTGATTCAACCGTAAAAGAGGCCAATCACGCATTGTAATTGGCCTTTTTTACGGTTGAACTTTGTTTTTTTTAGCCCGCAAGCAACGTTTTTTTTCTTATTGCGTACAGGGGTTCTCGTTGCAAATGCGGGGCCGCATTTGCAACGAGAACCCTATTGACAATCAATGTATTTGATAATTAGGGCCGTCCAAGTGACAGATATTGCACGAAACGGCAAACACACCCAATGGTGTTAATAATCCCACGTTCTTACTCTCCGAAGAGACCAAGTATCACGCCAACGATACCAAACAGTAAGACAAACAAACCAATAAAACCAACCGTGCCGTTTAATTGACGGCCACTACCCGATAGTATCAACAGTACACCCCCCAGTAACAGAACAAGGCCGCCAATCAAACGTACCCGTTTAGCAATCATTGCCTTTTCTGGCTTGCTGGGTGCCAGATGCCGACCAATTTTTTTGTTTACTTTTCTGAGCATCAATCCTTCAACAAGAGTCGCTTTGTGTGGGGGGTGAGTTGCTGTCGGTTTGAGCGTTTGGAGAGTTAACAAATACGTTACCCGGATCATACGTTCGTTCAGCTTTGTGGCTGTTGCCATTTTGCCCCCATTTGGGAGATGGGCTTCAATTTGTACAGGGGCCGACTCAACCTGCATTCGAGTCTCTATCGGTGTTGCAGCGGCCTGTACAGGAGTTGCTAGGACCACTGGTTGTGTTTTAGGCGTAGCAAACGACGACGACGCTTCTCGCTGAAAATAGGCAATTGGACGGCTGCAAGAAGAATAAATAGCAACTCCAATCAGAACCGCGCAAATTTTTTGAGTGGATGTAGTGGTCATTAATTTGATTATATTGGATAGTTTGGCAGAAAAGTACTTTTTTCACGGTCCGCCGTTGCAGTCGTTTGAACGGCCCTCGTTACTTAACTATCTCATTTACTCTTGCTTACGGTTCAAAAAATTGGTGTCATAAAGCGAAGACGAGAAAAATTATTGAACCTATCATCTGGCTCTAATTTTTGCCATAAGTTGAACACCAAACTTTTTAAAAGTTTAGTGTTCAGAAAGGTACAGCTAACCGGTGACAAATTTGCCGGACCGCTCCGGCGGTTCGTTTTTTTAGATAAACCCATAAAGGGTCGAAATAATCTGTTACGAACGCGGCCTGGTCAAGTGCTTGACCGGGCCGCGTTGTCTGGGTGCGTGAGTATCAGGAATCTTTCTTCATCTTCATTTTACTGTGGTCCATCTTACTATGGTCCATTTTGCTGTGATCCATCTTTTTGGCCGCCTTAGCCTGTTTTTTGGCCGCTTTTGCGGGTTTCTGGGTTTGGGCGAAACTTGCGCCAACTAACAGCAGCGAAAGCGTAAGGGCAATGATTGTCTTTTTCATGGTAAAGTCGTTAAAAGAAATGGTTGTTTCTAACTGTTTAGAACCTTGCTCTAACGCGGTTGTTCAACGGTAGAGTTGTAAAATTTTTGGATTAGTTCATTTCGCAAAAAACTGTAAAGAGAGGCCAAAATTTTGTAGAACAAAAGCCGGTTCGTTTCCCCATTTTTGTTCGATGAACAGGGAGAGAAGATATATGAACAGCGGCCTGACTATCGTGCCGGTTAAAGGGCTGACCAACATAGGGTTGGTGGAGCGTATTCGTCACGAACTTTCGGAAGCCGGGTTTCGGGTCACCGCCATTCGTCCGGGACGAATTACGCTGCAGCAAACGGGGTCGTGGCTCAACCTGGAGCCACTGCTTGGTGCCTGGGGAGTTTTTCTGCTGGATGAGCGGGAACAGCAGGTAATCGAACACGCCAAAAACGGGTTAGCCAATAGCCTGGCCCAACGGTCGCTGCCGCTTCGCAGCCTGCTGAAACACCTCCGCGAACAGACCCGTTGCCCCTATGAACAGCTTAACGATTTATTTCTGGCGACCGAAGGCATGACATTCGGTCGGTACGTCGTGTTGCAACGCTTAGACAAGGTCATTGAACGGCTCACGTACTCCAACGCAACGATAACCGAAATAGCTCGGCAAACCGGCTATCGGAACGAAGCCCATCTAATCAGGCACTTAGATGCCGAGCGAGGCTTGCCACCCGCCCATTTTTTGGCTCTCCGGGACACCCGAATGGGCCAGGAGCCGCACAGGTTGGTTATGGCTCCCGTTGGGATAAACTAAAGATGGACAGATTTTACAAGCCCTGCCCGAAATTGTGTAACGCATCCGGGTTGCGAATGGCAGACCTTTGTCCGCAGTTCACCCGATAATTCGTGAAACAAATGGAAACCACAACACAATCTGCAATTCAGTTTAAAACGAACATTAAGTGTGGCGGCTGTGTCGCTACCGTTACCCCATTTTTAGACAAAACGGTTGGTGCCCAGCATTGGCAGGTCGATACGGCCAACCCCGATAAAGTGCTGACGGTACAGGCTGATGGCGTATTGGCCGAGCAGGTACAGCAGGCGGTGCAGCAGGCCGGTTACAAAGCCGAAT
Source organism: Spirosoma sp. 209 (assembly GCF_002006735.1). Lineage (NCBI taxonomy): Bacteria > Pseudomonadati > Bacteroidota > Cytophagia > Cytophagales > Cytophagaceae > Spirosoma > Spirosoma sp. 209. Next base: position 15,509 of record NZ_MVEC01000021.1, read on the forward strand.
TGTTAAATAAGTGACCTTTTGTTTAAAGCTGGTTGATGTCTGATATAGAACCCTGGACACCAACCAGCTTTAGCCAACGGATAGATGTGTTCATTTCGGTTAGAATCCCGATTATTTTATAATAAACTGGCGCTAATCTTATAACTCAGCCTGTTCGGTTTTGCACTACTTTTGTGCTAAATCGATTTCATTAAAAAACGGTGATTGGTGCGAACAATTAAAAACATAGGGTTGGTAAGTTGGGTACTCTGGTTAACGCTGGTACTCAGTGGCTTCCGGCCTGTTGGCGAACGCACCTGCCATAGTCAATCCGCCTGCACCTGTTGCTGTTCGGCTGGTCATTCGACCAACGCTGCTGGTAGCCCAAAATCTGCCGCATCCTGCGCGCCTAAAGCCTGCTCGTCAACGGTGAACCCGGCTGATGTTTCGGTTCGGGTATCGGTGGCACCCGCTCAGGATGTTCTCAATGATCAGCCTTCGCTGGTACGGGTCTATCATCAGTGGCTCCGCTCTCTGCTGGTAGCCAGCCATGATGCAGCTACGCGCCCGTCGCACAGCTACGATTCCCCCCCCTTCGAGCGCGATGTGTTTCTGCGTCTGCGTACTCTGCTTATCTGAATTTATTGGTTTTTCTATCAACTCATTGACTGAGCGGGGCTTTATTGGGCCATTTCGCCGGTTGCTGAGTTATTCTGTTATATACTGTTTGCTTATCGCTTAACCATTCTACCCCAATGATTGAGGGCTTAATTAAATTCTCCATACGCAACCGATTCATCGTCCTGCTGATTGCAGCCGGGCTGTTTGGATGGGGGGTGTACTCCGTCAGAACGAGTAAGATTGATGCAATTCCCGATCTGTCGGAGAATCAGGTCATTGTCTTTACCGAATGGATGGGCCGCTCTCCGCAGCTCATCGAAGACCAGATTACCTACCCATTGGTAACGAACCTCCAGGGTCTTCCGCAGGTGAAATACGTGCGGGGTACGTCGATGTTCGGCATGAGTTTCGTCTATGTCATTTTCAACGACGACACGGAGGTGTATTGGGCCAGGGAGCGGGTACTGGAACGGCTCAACTATGCGGCCCGGCTGCTGCCGGGGGGCGTTTCGCCCACGCTTGGCCCCGATGGAACAGGTGTGGGCCATATTCTGTGGTACACGTTGGACGCGCCCGGCATGGACCTCGGCGAACAGCGGGCCGTACAGGACTGGTACGTCAAGTTTGGGTTGCAGAACGTACCGGGCGTGGCCGAAATCGCGTCGTTCGGTGGGTTTCAAAAGCAGTACCAGGTGACGCTGGACCCCAACAAACTGACCTACTATGGTTTGTCCGTACCGCAGGTGATCGGGGCGATCCGGTCCAATAACAACGAAGCCGGGGGCCGCAAGTTTGAACTCAGCGGCATCGGCTACATCATCAAAACAACGGGCTATCTGCAATCGGTCGAGCAAATCCAGAACATCCCGCTCAAGACCATCAGTAGCGTCCCCGTGCGCGTGGCCGACGTAGCGACGGTTCAGATGACGGGCGAAACCCGGCTGGGCATCTTCGATCTGAACGGGCAGGGTGAGGCTGTGGGCGGTATTGTGGTGATGCGCTACGGCGAGAACGCCGACGAGGTGATTGGCAACGTTAAAAAGAAGATGGAAGAGGTCGCTAAGGGACTGCCCGAAGGCGTAACGTTCAACATCGTCTATGACCGCAGCGGGCTGATTCAGGAATCGGTTGCGTCCATCACCCATACACTCATTGAAGAAATGATTGTGGTGTCGCTGGTGGTGATTCTGTTCCTGTTGCACTGGCGGTCGGCCATCAGCATCATTATTCAGATTCCGATCACCATCGCCACGAGCTTTATCCTGCTCAACGCCTTCGACATCTCCTCCAACATCATGTCCCTGACGGGCATCGCGCTGGCTATCGGGGTAATCGTCGATAACGGCATTATCATGGCCGAAAATGCCTATAAAAACTTAGCGACCCGGCAGGCTGAGTTAACGGCAGAACAGGATGGGAAACAATCGGGTACGGTATCGGCTACGAATGGCAACGGACAAGGGGAGTATATTAATGGGCAGTCGGACCCCGGATCGTCGCTCCGGCGCACCGGCCCGGTTAAACCAACCCCGCAAACGCGCTAATATCATGTGGAAGAAGATAAAGAAATGGTTCGGCTTCGGACCTAAGAATTACGTCGAAATTCCCGACGAAGAACGGCTGGCGATCATCGAGCGGTCAAGTATTCAGGTCTCGCGGGGGGTGTTCTATTCAACTATCATCATCATCACGTCGTTTCTGCCGGTGTTTCTGCTGACCGGGCAGGAAGGAAAGTTATTTCACCCACTGGCCTGGACCAAAACGTTTATCCTACTGGTTGATGCGGTGCTGGTCGTAACGCTGGCCCCGGTCATGCTGTCGCTGTTCATGAAGGGCCGCTTCAAGGATGACCATGCCAATCCGATCAACCGCTTTCTGGAGCGGATCTATGAACCCATTATTCGCTGGGTAATGCGCTGGCGCAAAACGACCATTGGTATCAACCTGTTAGCCCTGGCTATTAGTATACCAATGCTGATGAGTCTGGGTTCGGAGTTTATGCCGCCGTTGGACGAACAAAGCATTCTGTTCATGCCGGTTACGCTACCCGACGTATCGAACGCCGAAGCTAAACGGATTTTGCAGGTGCAGGATAAGTTGATTAAGTCGGTGCCGGAAGTCGATAAGGTGTTGGGGAAAGCAGGACGGGCATCGACGGCAACCGACAACTCACCGATTAGTATGATCGAGACCATCATCATGCTCAAACCCAAAACGCAGTGGCGGGAAGGCATCACTAAGAAAGACCTCATCAACGAGTTGGATGCCAAACTTCAGATTCCGGGCGTGGTTAACGGCTGGACACAGCCCATTATCAATCGCATCAACATGCTCTCGACGGGTATTCGTACCGACGTAGGCATCAAAGTACACGGGCAGTCGCTCGACAGCATTTACGCCGTCTCGGAACAGGTGAAAGCAGCTTTGGAAGGCGTTCCGGGCGTGAAAGACCTGTACGTCGAACCCGTCACGGGCGGCAAGTATCTGACTATTGATGCAAACCGCGAGGCCCTGGGCCGCTACGGATTGAGCGTGGACGACGTGAATGGCGTGGTTGAATCGGCCATTGGCGGCTCTCCCATCGGGCAGACCATCGAAGGACGACGGCGATTCTCGATCAACGTGCGGCTGGCGCAGGATTACCGCAACAGCATCGAACGCATCCGGCGCATTCCCATCGCTACGGCCGCATTCGGTACGGTTCCGCTCTCGGCAGTGGCGACGGTGAAGTTCGAGGATGGCCCCCCGATGATTACCTCCGACAATGCCCTGTTACGGGGGGCGGTGATGTTCAATGTTCGTGACCGCGATCTGGGGGGTACGGTGCAGGAAGCCATCAATAAAGTAGGGAAAGAATTGAAACTGCCCAACGGTTATTTTCTGGAATGGAGCGGGCAGTACGAAAACCTGATTCGGGGTAAGCAAACGTTGCTGATTATTGCCCCCGTGGTGCTGGTTATCATTTTTCTCTCGCTCTACCTCGCTTTTGGCTCGGCACGGGAAGCGTTTCTGAGTTTGATTACGATTCCCTTCGCGCTGATCGGCGGGGCCTACATGGTCTATTTCTACGGGGTGAACCTGTCGGTGGCCGTGGCGGTAGGTTTTATCGCCCTATTTGGAATTGCGGTCGAAACGGGCGTAGTGATGGTGATCTACCTCAACGATGCCATGAAACAATTGGTCGCCAAACGCGGCAACTCCCGCGAGACTATCAGCCGTGACGAACTACGCGAATACGTTATTAACGGCGCGGCCAAACGGCTTCGACCCAAAATCATGACCGTATCGGTGGCCCTGTTCGGCTTAGTGCCGGTGCTGTGGGCATCGGGGGTTGGGAGCGACGTGATGCTGCCCATCGTGCTGCCCATGATCGGGGGGGTATTGACCTCCTCCACGCACATTCTGTTGGTGACTCCGCTAATTTTTTTACTGACAAAAGAGTATGAACTTAAAAAATTTGGTAAACTGGATGTGCTGGAAGCCTCTCACTAACGGGCTGCTTGCCGCGCTGCTGGCAACGCAGGTTGTATTCAGCCAGACGCAGCCTCTGCCAACATTGCCCCAGCCGAAACCATCAGCCGTGCAGTCGCTGACGGGGACTGACCAATACGTGCGGCCTTCGGCCACTGTCTCATCAGGCCCGGTGCTGGCCTTAGACAGTGTACTGACCCACATCGACCAGTACAATCCGTTGCTAAAACCATTTGGCAGTCGGGCCGCTGCCGCCCGCGCTTACGCCGAGGGCGCGCGTAGCTGGATGGCCCCGATGGTGGGCGTGGGTACGTTTATGGCACCGTATCCGATGCAGATGATTATGGACGAGCGCGATAAGGGCTTCGGGATGGTGTCTGTCGAGCAGGATATTCCGAATCCTTTTAAGCAACGGGCTACCCGCATCTACCAGCAATCGAAAGCAGGCGTAGAAGAAGCCGGGCGGGGCATCACGCTCAACCGGCTGCGCTCCGATGCCAAGCAACTCTATTTCGACTGGCTCGTGCTGGAAAAACGGCGGGGGGTGCTGGCCGAAAATAAGCGCATTCTGCAATTGATGAAAAAGCTGGCCGACATCCGCTACCCCTATCAACAGGGCAGTTTGGGCAATATCTACAAGGCGGAAGGGCGGCTCTACGAACTGGACAACATGGTCACGATGACCGAGGCCGAAATTGAGCGCAAACGCATCGGGCTGAATACGCTGATGAACCGGCCCAAAACTGAACCGTTCCAAATCGACACGACCTACCGCCCGGCACAGCCTCAGCCCGTTGTTCCGACAACCGAAGAGATTGGTGGCCGACGCAGCGATATTCTCCGCATGGACAAACAGATTCTGAGTATGCAGGCGGGTATCGAATCGCAGAAAGCGCAGGCCCGGCCCGACTTCCGCATCCGTTTCGACCATATGCAACCCTTTTCGGGCGTGAAGAGCATGATGCCCACCCAGTTTACGCTGATGGGCATGATTTCGATACCGATTGTACCCTGGGCCTCCCGGATGTACAAAGCCGAGATCAAGGGAATGCAGCAGGACATTGAAGCCATGCGCTACGAACGCGAAGGCATGCTCAACGAAACGCAGGGCATGGTAGCCGAGATGCTGACCGACATACGGAACATGAACATTCAGTTGGCAAATTACGAACGGCGGGTCATTCCGACGCTTCGCAAAAACTACGATACCCAACTGATTAACTACGAGCAGAATAAAGGCGAACTACCCCTCGTCATTGATGCCTGGGAAACGCTGAATATGACGCAGATGGACTACCTGACGCGCCTACAAGACTATTATCGCATGATTGTGAGCTATGAGCGAGAACTGGAGAAATAAGAACAGGCTGGGGCCAATGGCCTGCCTCGTCGGACTTGCCCTGCTTCTGCTGGCAGGCTGCCAGGCAAACAACGACAACAAAGAAGTAACGGCACCAGCTAACCCAAATCAGACAGGCCATCAGCATGGTACAGCGGGGGCGGTTGAGTCGGACCACGACGAATATACCTGCCCCATGCACCCACAAATTGTGCAGGACAAGCCTGGTTCGTGTCCCATCTGCGGAATGGATCTGGTGACAAAAGTGACCACTGGTGGCGACAGCCTGACGGTCAATGCCGACCTCAAAGCCCTGTTACAACCCACAAACTCGGTGGTAGTGGCTAACATCGCGACCGTGCAGCCCGAACAGCGCACGGCCTCGGTATCCGTGCAGGCCAACGGCATTGTGACCTACGACACCCGGCGGCTCTACTCGATTCCGGCCCGGTTTGGCGGTCGGGTCGAAAAGCTGTATGTCCGGGTCAACTACCAGCCCATCCGTAAAGGCCAGAAACTACTCGAACTCTACAGCCCCGACATCGTCACGGCCCAGCGCGAACTGCTCTATTTACTCGATGCTGACGCGGGGAATGCCCCCCTGATTGCCGCAGCGAAGCAGAAGCTACGGCTGCTTGGCTTAACCGACGGGCAGATTGACGAACTAACCCGCAGCCGGAAGCCTAGCTACGCGCTGGCCGTGTACAGTCCCTATGACGGGTACGTCGTTGAAGAATCGGCGGGTGCGCCGTCGGGGCAGTCCGGCGATCCGGCTATGCCTGCTGCTGGCGGCATGGGTAGTGCCGGAGCCAGTGGTGGAATGGGGGGCGGTATGTCGGGCGGGGGAACCCCGCCGACTACGGATGAAATCACGTTCGCTACACCAACTCCCGCGCCGGGGAGTGGGGCCGCCGGTGGTTCGTTGCTACTCCGCGAGGGGCAATATGTACAAACCGGACAAACCTTATTCCGGGTGGTTAACCCCAGCCGGTTGTGGGCCGAGTTTCGGCTCTACGCCCGCGATGCGGTTGGCATCAAACCCGGCGACGAACTGACCATTTCGTTCGACCAGACGGGCGAGGCTATGCGCCGGGCGCGGGTCAGTTTTGTGGTGCCTTTCATCGAAGGAAACGGACAGTTCGTTACGGTACGGGCGTATCTGCCGGGGGGTAACTCCGTGCGGGTAGGCCAACTGGCCCGCGCTACGCTTCGGCGGTCGGGCGTAGAGGAGCTTTGGCTACCCGCTACGGCCATACTCGATTTAGGCAACGAGCAGGTCGCCTTTGTGCAACAGCAAGACGCTTCCAATACCTTCCGGCCCGTGCGGGTACAGACCGGCCAGCAGGCAGGTGGGTACATTGCCATTACAAAAGGGCTGACCGATGAGCAGGTTGTTGCCCGCAATGCCCAATTTTTAATTGACAGCGAAAGTTTTGTCAACGCAGCAACCACGAAATAGCCATGAGTAAACGATGGATATATGGCTGGGCAGCCCTGCTGGTGCTGCTCAATACCGCCTGCCAGTCGGGTGGAAAGGCCACAACAAAAAATGATGATTCGACCCGCATAGCCGCCAGCGACGAGCATGGCGGCCATAATCACGGGCCAGACGGGGCGGAAAAAATTACGTACACCTGCCCCATGCACCCGCAAATTGTCCAGGACAAGCCCGGCTCCTGCCCCATCTGCGGCATGGATTTGGTGCCGGTGGCGAAGACCGGCGAAAAAGCCACAGAGATTATGCTTAGCGAAAGCCAAATGCAGCTTGCCAACGTGATGGTTCAGCCGGTAGCGTCGGGCAATATTGGTAATAGTACCATTCTGAACGCCCGGCTTGCCGCCGATGAGCAACAAACGGATGTCATCAGCAGCCGGGTAGCGGGCCGTATTGAGCGGCTCTATGTGAAAGAGACGGGTCAGCCCATCCGCAAAGGGCAGGTACTGTATGAGATTTACAGCGAACCCCTGCTTACTCAGCAGCAGGAATACCTGTTAGCCCTCCGGCAGGTCGAAGAACTGAACGAACCACGCTATGAAGACTTTCGCCGGGCTTCTGAACAGAAACTTAAACTGTATGGCATGACCGCTGAACAGATTGCCGGGTTAGCCAAAACCCGGACAGTACAGCCGCGCATTCCATTTGTGGCACCGGCGGGTGGCACGGTTACGGAAATTGAGGCCAGCGAGGGACAGTACGTGGGTGAAGGGGCATTGCTGTATCGATTGGCGAACCTGGGCCAGCTTTGGGTCGAAGCCGAATTGTATGCGGGTGAAGCCCGGTTTGTGAAAGTAGGTGACCGGGTGCCGGTACAGGTGGTGGGCTATGAAAACAGTCCGATGATGAATGCGCGGGTGACGTTTATTAACCCCGAATACCGGGCCGGTAGTCAGGTACTGGTGATGCGGGCGGTGCTGCCCAATCCGGGGGGACGTTTCCAGCCCGGTCAGCAGACACGGGTGCTGCTTCGGCACGGTGTGCAGCGCGGGCTAACGTTGCCGGTCGATGCCGTGGTGCGGGCGGGCGATGGAGCCGTCGTGTTCGTGCAGACCGGTCAGGGAATCTTTCAACCGCGACGTGTCGAGACGGGTACCGAAACCGATCAGCAGGTCGCTATCACAAAAGGGCTTACCGGCGACGAATCGGTGGCTATGTCGGGGGCCTATCTGCTGTACAGCGAACTGATTCTTAAAAAGGGCATCAACCCGATTACGGCCAAGCCCGATGAGGAAGGCGTAAAATCCACGCCAAATACGGAAGCAAATCCCACCGCACCGGCGGGGATGCGGCCTTCCGACCGGCCCGTTGCTGAAACGGTAGCCCCAAAGAGCCACAAAGCCCCTGAAGGGTTTAAGAAGCAACTAACCGCTGTGTACGAAGCCTCGCTGAAACTGACGGAAGCCTTTGTCGGCTCCAACCCAGGCCAAAGCAAGGCCGCTGCGGGCGGGGTCGAAAAAGCGTTGTCAGGCGTAAACATGATGCAACTTTCCGGGCAGGCGCATACGGATTGGATGACGTACCTGAACACCATGAGCGCGGGCCTGAAAGCCCTTAACACGACCACTGATCTGGAAAAACAACGAACCGCCTACGCGCAGTTTGAGGATGGATTGTACCGGAGCGTCAAAGCGTTTGGCGTGACTGACAAACCGGTGTATCGGCAGTTCTGCCCCATGGCCCTCAACAACAAAGGCAGCTATTGGCTTAGCGACAAAAAGCCTATTCGCAACCCGTATTTCGGGAATCAGATGCTGACCTGCGGGGAAACGAAGGAAGAAATTAATTGACCATTCGCGTCGTACTACTGGCTTAAAAAGTAACGTCTATGGCTGCACCTCTACCCATCCGAACATCTTTGTTTCAGTCAATGAACAGACAACTTACCCGCTTACCCATCAAGCTGGTTAAACGGGTACTAAGTAGAGGCTCCCGTTGGCTCTATCGCCGACTTGGCGTTCAGTTTCTGGACAAGCCCCAAACAGCCGCTTATCTTGCCCCTTACCAGCGGAGTATGTACCCAGCCAATCGGCTTTCCCTAACGGAAGTCATTGACCTCGCCGATCCGTCGAAGGTGTATTTTGCGGCCACCCAGGACGAGAGCGAACCCGTGTCGGTCTGGTTAGTGGAACAGGCCAACGGGGCGTTCTCGCAACTGCCCTATGGGAGTATTCGTGACAAACAGCACGTTCTCTGCACCGACATCAATACGGATGACTTCTACCGGAACGTCCTCCACCGAAAAAAACGTCAGCAGATCAGCAGCACAGCCTTGATAGCTCCCTGGAGTCATTACTTAGATGGCGTAGTTTGGGGCGGCTATTATGACTTTGTGATGTTGGTGGCGGGGAAGTTAGCCCGGATAAAAGACGCCATTCCTGAAACCCTATTCAAGGAAGCCCTTGTCGCATACCCGTTGTTTAAAACGGCTTACGAACGGGAGTATCTTTCCTTACTGGGCATAGAGCCGACCCGCCTACTGGACAGCCGCACGACGCAGGTGCGTTTCGAGCAATGTGTATTAGCCAATACGGGCCACTGGTTTTATCCAAATAAAGCGGATATCGATGCGCTCCGTAAACATATCTTACCTAAACTACCGCCACCAACCGGCAAACGAAACCGGATATATATTAGTCGGGCGGGTCGTCGTCGGGTACGCAATGAACCTGACTTAATCAACCTCCTACTACAATATCATATTGAGGTGATCGAGGACAAACCGCGCTCAGTGGCTGAACAGATAGCTATTTACCAAAATGCCGGTTTTATCATTGGCCCTCACGGGGCTTCATTCGTTAACATCCTTTGGTGCCAGCCCGGTACGCATCTGTTTGAATTGTTTGCACCGACTTATTTCCCCGACTTCTACCGAAATATGGCGGAACAACTCGGCCTTCGTTATTCAGCTTACTTTCACGGTCCAGCCGAAACGGGAGGTTGGGCTGAAGGACTGGAAGACGATATATATGTCTCTGTTTCAGAAATAGATCAATGTCTGGAGAAATTGTTGAATAAGTAGTTTTAAATCTTAAAAACACTGTAACCCATGACTCCTTTTGCCCGTGTTGCCCGACGATATTGGTATGCACTGCTCGCATTTTTCGTACTGTCCGTTATATTTTCCATTCGTGAAGCTCAGACACAGGATGCCAACGGAGATGCTTACATCTACTGGGCCGTTGGGGGTAAGTTTTTAAACGACCAGCCGCTTTATGACCCGGTTCCCGGATCACAGGAGTTTCTATATCCGCCAATAGCCGTTCTGTTTTGCCAGTTTTTGGCTTTATTCCCCTTTCCGGTAGCCGTTGGGCTATTTACGTTTCTTAATTTTATGGCATGGCTGGCTTTGCTATGGCTTACTTACCGCTTTTTGGGTATCTACTTTCCCGGAGCCGCCTTGCAGTCGGCTATGCTGGTTGGGGCTGTGGCAACAATTCGTTATTTCTGGCATAATATTGTCTGGGTAAATGTTAACGAACTGGTCGCCCTGGCCAGCATTGGGGGGCTTTATTGGTATCTGAAAGGCCGGCAAACCATTGGCTTAGGGTTGCTTACGTTAGCCACCTGGGTGAAAGTAATGCCCTTGTTACTCATCGGAATACTGTTCATTCGCAGGCCCCGGCACACAATTAGTTGGGTGCTGGTATTTAGCGGTTCGTTTGCCATTATTCTGTTTGGATTTAGAGGTGTAAGTCAGGGTGTTCAGGATCATTTCGACTACTGGCATATTACGTTTAGGCCGTTTTTGCTGGGCGGTAAGGTCTTTACCGACTGGATTGCTTTCGGTATATCGGCTACCTTGTCGAAGCTGCTGACAGCCCACCCCGATATTAATGGTGTTCGGTATCATATCGTGAGCTGGCCTCCGGCGTTAGTCGGAAAAATCAGTCTGGTCATACGCCTGATTCTGGTCAGCACAACGTATTACTATGCGTGGCGTACACGTCGACAGAAAATAGTACCCCTATCGGTGTTACTAACTACCTACCTGACGATGCTTTTGGTAGCTGGTGTTTCCTGGGAGGGCCATCATGTTACGTTGCTGCTGGTTATCACGGGCCTGTACCAGCGCCTGACTGAGATAGGATTGCTTCGGTTACGGCGGTGGTTTGCCATAATCAGTATCGGCGTTGGGCTGATGACCAGCGACCTGTTGGGAAGCCATCTGTCTGATTATGTGCAGGCATTCAGCCTGATTACCTACAATGTATTGTTTCTATACATAATCGCTGTGTGGGTTAATCAACGGTTGACAACGACAGAACATCAAATAAGTATGAACACGACAACGGCTGTGTAATGCGATGAAAGACTGCTGCAAAACAGGTGACGTACCGCCGACACCTCCCTGGAAAAAGTACTTGAACTGGTTGCTCTACGCGGTATTAGGGGGGATTGTTCTACTGGCTGCCTGGCAGTCGACATAGTGTTCACGCTTTTAGGGCTGTGGTGGTTGCATAATTGAAAAATAAGGCGGCTGGTTCAACAGCCGTCACACTCCTTATTTAGAATAGTTCTATAAAAAAGATTGCCCGTTTCAATGGTACACCTATCTTTGCGTAGTTTTGAATCAGTCTAAATAAAACTATGCAGGTACTTCTTCGATTAATCCCTTTACTCCTCATTTGTCTGTCATCATTCGTTGGGCGGGCAGCCGACTATAAACCGTCGGGTACGCTTCAGGGCTATGTGCTGGACCGAAACAAGCAGCCTGCGGAGGGTATCACCGTGTCGCTTATAGGAACCGTTCGTCAGGTAAGCACCGGCCCAGATGGGTCTTACCTCTTTAAAAACCTGTCACCAGGCCGTTATGTATTGATTGTAACGGGCGTTGGCCTGCAAACCCAGGAGCAATCAGCCGAAGTAACGAGCGGTCAGGCAACCAGCCTGAATATCACCATCAGTGAAAGTGTCCAGGAGCTTCAGGAGGTGAAAGTAGTAGCGTCAACGGGCCTGCACGAGCGCGAGGTGCTTCCCGAAGTCGGTCAGAACGCCATCTACGCGGGCAAGAAAACGGAGGTCGTTAACCTTGGCGCATTGGACGCTAATCTGATTACCAACAACAGTCGGCAGGTGTTCAGCAAAACGCCGGGGGTGATGGTCTGGGAAAGCGAAGGCTCCGGGATGCAGGTCGGCGTAGCGGTTCGGGGGCTTAGTCCGAATCGTTCCTGGGAGTTCAACGTCCGACAGAACGGAGTGGATATTAGTTCCGACCCGTTTGGCTACCCGGAAGCGTATTACAACCCGCCTATGCAGGCCGTTGACCGCATCGAACTTATTCGGGGGGGCGCGTCACTGCAATATGGCCCCCAATTTGGCGGACTACTCAACTATGTGCTCAAGAAACCAGCGACCGATAAACCAATTGCCGTTGAATCGCAGCAGTCGGTAGGCAGCTACGGACTATTTTCTACCTATAACTCGGTGGGGGGGTCGGCTGGTCGGTGGCAGTATTTTGGCTATGTCGATTACCGCCGGGCCGATGGCTGGCGCGACAATAGCCGCTACAGCATTTTCAACGGCTTTGCCTCGGTTAGCTATTTGGTGTCGAACCGGCTCAAAATTGGCGCGGAAGTGTCACGGGCGTATAGCGTCAATCAGCAACCGGGTGGCCTGACCGACGCTCAGTTCGCGCAGAATGCCCGGCAAAGTGCGCGGACACGCAACTGGTTCAACGTACCCTGGACGGTTCCGTCTGTCACCGTCGATTATGCCCTGAGCGACCACACCCGGCTGAATCTGAAGGTACACGGGTTGTTCAGCGAGCGCAACCAGATTGGCTTTGTCAGTGCCATTACCAACGCCGACGTACCCAATGCGGGCGGTCAATTAGCGAACCGGACAATCGACCGCGACACCTACCGCAACTGGGGCAGCGAACTACGGCTTATCAGCCAGTACAACGCCCTGGGCCGTCAGCATACCTTATCGGCCGGGGTTAAGTACTTCAACGGCTTCACTGACCGGCGGCAGCAGGGCAAGGGGGATACTGGTTCAGACTTTAACCTCACGCTACAGGATGCGGCTTACCCCCGCGCCCTTGCGCTACGCACCACCAACGTAGCTGCTTTTGCGGAAAACCTGTTCCGACTAAGTCCGCGCTGGACCCTTACGCCCGGCGTGCGCATCGAAATGCTTGATAATAGTGTAGCGGGCCGGTACAGTTTTGCGGCCAACGGTATCGAAAATCAGGTTGACCAGAGCCGCAGCCGGGCATTTGCACTGTTCGGCGTAGGCACCGAATACAAACTGGCTACGTTCGCCACGTTCTACGGGAATTATTCACAGGCGTACCGGCCCGTTACCTTCGGCGACCTGACACCAGCCGCCCTGACCGACTTTGTAATTGACCCGAACCTACAGGATGCGCGCGGTTATACCATCGACGCGGGCTTTCGGGGAGCCTACCGGAAGTTTCTGAATTTTGACCTGGGGGCTTACTACCTCAGCTACGACAACCGAATCGGAACCCTGACCCGGCTGGATGCGAGTAACCGCCCGTATCAATACCGGACTAATCTGGGCCGCAGCGTGAGCAAAGGCGTAGAGGCTTACGTCGAGATTGACCCGGTGGTAGCACTGGCCGGTCGCTCAAAGGTGGGGTACGTTAGTCTATTTGCTTCGCTGGGGTTTACCGATGCCCGTTACCTGAACCTGCCCACCGCTACGGTAGCGAATGGTCAGCTTGTGGAAGGAAACTTACAGGACAAACAGGTCGAGAATGCCCCACGCTTCATTGGTCGCTTCGGCCTGAACTACACCTACCGCACGTTCACGCTAACGGCCTTGCTAAACCGGGTGGGCAGTGCCTACAGCGATGCCAACAACACCGAAACGGCTACGGCCAATGCCCAGACGGGACCAATTCCCGCCTACCAGGTAATGGACCTGTCGGCATCGCTTCGGCTGGCAGGCCGGTATTCGTTTAAAGCCGGGATCAACAACCTGACCGACGAACGTTATTTCACCCGCCGGGCCGGGGGCTATCCGGGGCCGGGCATTTTACCCGCCGATGCCCGTAATTTTTACGTGACGGTGGGCGTGAAATTATAGAAGTGGTACTTTAGTGCTGAACGGGGGATGAACGGATTGTTTTGTTCCCCGTTTAGCTGTTTTTGCCGTATTATTCAAAAACGTTTCGTCGTGCCTGCGTCCTCCCCACTGCTATTTCTGAGCGATGGCTTTGCGTTTTACCGGGGAAACTTATCCTCCGTCAGTCAGCATCAGCACCACGCCGTCGAATTGGTTATCAGCGAAGGTCCCTGTGAGTTCTGGAATGGCCCGGAGCGGCTGCACCGGGGGCGGGTTGCGCTGTTGGGAGCCGATGTTCCGCACCGATTCGTTGGCAATGGCTGGCAATGCTTTGTCTATGTAGAGCCGGAGAGCCGCTTAGGGTGGCACCTTGCCCAATACCTGAACGGGCAACCCGTAGTGAGCCTGCTGGATCAACTTGTCGTTGACTTATCCGTTGCCGAAGCCACGACAACCGATGAACTGGCCCTACTTTTTAATCAATTGATGCCAAAGCTGATACCGGATGCGGCACCAGCCCTGGCCGTTAGCGTCGATGAGCGAATTGACTCGGTGCTGGACTACGTAAAAACTCACATTGATGATCCGTTGCCACTTGGGCAACTGACGGAAGTGGCGTGTTTGTCGGAAGGACGATTGATGCACTTGTTCAAAGAACAGGTGGGTATCCCCATTCGTAAGTATGTTCTCTGGAATCGACTACAAGTCAGCGTACAGCACGTGTTGCAGGGACAAAATTTAACGCAGGCTGCCCACAGCGGGGGCTTTGCCGATTCAGCCCACTTTAGTCGCACCTTTTCCGAGATGTTCGGCATCCGCCCCTCCGATGTACTGCTAAAATAGCCGGTTTGTTCAAGTCTGCCCGTGGCGGAATGGTGAGCTTTGTAGCGGTCATTTATCAAATACAAGCATGAACAAACGCATCACGCTACTCCGCTACCTACTCTATCCGGTTATCTGGGCAGGCTCCTTCCTGCTTATTGTCGCGCTGCTGGTGGCTGGCATCAATACCTATCTGGCTACGCTCCCTGTTATTGCCGGGGCCGCCATTGTGGTGTTACTGCTGGAACGGGCATTGCCCTACGAAACCGAGTGGTTACGCACCAAACATGGCGATTTGAACCTCGATACAGTTCACTTCGTGGTCAACTACGGCATAAAAGTGGTGGCCCAGTTGATGATTCTCTGGCTGGGGCAGTCGCTAATTTTGTGGGCCATTTTTCCAACCTACTGGCCGTTGTGGGTGCAGGTGCTGCTGGCTCTGGCCCTCATCGACTTCTTTCTGTTTGCCGTTCACGCGCTCAGTCACCGTTACGAGTGGCTGTGGAAGCTGCACGCCATTCACCACAGTTCCGAGCGGCTTTACTGGCTGAACGGCGACAAACGACATCCGATTCATCAGGTGCTGGAAGGGTTGCCGGGTATTATCCTATGCGTACTGATCGGGGCACCCATGCCCGTCATTGCGGGAGCTTTGGCCGTGCTGACCGTCAACATGATGCTGCAACACGCCAACATCGACTACCGGGCCGGTTGGCTGAAACACCTCTTCAGCGTGGCCGAACTGCACCGCTGGCACCACCGGGCCGACTACAAAGACGCTCAGGTTAACTACGGGGCCTGGCTGGTTATCTGGGACAAGCTCTTCGGCACGTACTACGACGCACCGAGCCAGGCTGAACAGATTGGGCAGATCGGCATCGCCGAAGAACCTGATTTCCCACGTACCTACACGGGGCAGCTTCGATACCCTTTTCGTCCTGGTACTAAACAAGTGAATTCACTGCTTTTGGCCATTGGACTAAGCTTCTCTTTTCTGTCGTTTCAAACTCCTGAAGATAGCCTTTTGGGCACGTGGCGTGCGACCGACGGTAACGACATCAGCATCTATCGGAAAGGCGAGCAATACGACGCTAAACTTACCCATGTATCGAAACCGGAGCTACGCAATTAATTGGGCAGTATAGTTATTTGGGGTATGCGTTATGACAAGAAACGAAATGAATGGCGTGGAGGTCAACTAAAAATGCCGGGTATGGAACACATGGCTGAAGCTTTCATACGACTTAGTAATCAGCAACTGACGATCACGGGGTATCATGGTCTGCGCTGGTTGGGGAAAAGCCAGACGTTGACACGTGTAAAAGAATAATCCTGAACGAGTTAGGGCAACGGCATAACGCGAATGTTTTTCTGCTCAATTCGGGATAATTCCCTGAGTTGGCGGGCCTGGTAGCGACGGTCGTAGTTGCCGACCGACGTAGTATCGTCATTTTCGCCCTTGTAATTGATATAGTCCTGAAACCGGATACCGCCCACTACCTGTGGGTTGATAGCCTTGCGAAAACGCGGCCCGCCCTCGCTGTAAGCCAGATAGTCCATCGTGTGCGTCTGCTGATTAAACCAGTAAAAAAAGGTATCCTGGTAATCGGTTCCGCCCCCTTCGGCCCGGAACCGAACGCGCACGTTGTGATAGGGCTGCCCGTCGATTTGCGATTCACCGATTTAATCGGCCAGCACCGCCGGGTCGCTTAATTTGGCAGGTAATAACACAAAATACTCTACCGAATTCACCGCCTGGCTGTACCGTCGGGTCTGGGCCGAATCCAGCGTTTGCCGTTTGCCGTTCAGGGTACGCACAAACCCATTGTTGGTTAAGGTCTCAACGAGCTGGTTGCCCGTCGAATCGCGGTAGGTACGCTGATAACTGAACAGGCCGTCCTGTTGCTGCAACACTGCATGATACTTACGGAAATCAAATTCAATCCGCTTATTATTGTAGGCCGCGCCCCCATGTGCTTTAATAGCCTCTTTGACCAGTTCCTGCGCCTGATCCTGCGGTTGACACGCACAAACGACAAAAAGTGATACCAGCAGGCTTAACGGAAGACGATGGCTAACCATAGTTGATAACGAATGATAAAATGTACTATCTGAATTTAGGGTTATACAGTACGCTGTTAAACGACTGAACGCCCGAATTTTACAAATTCCTTAGCACAATCTTACAAGGTAGCCATTGATGAAACCTCGTAGATTTGACTAAAAATTCAGACTGGTATGAACGAGCTACTTATGGCTACCGACGATGTTTTTGATGCACGAATTGCAGAAATGCTAACTCTTGATGATTACCCGATTAATGATACTAAACCGGACATGGCCCACTGGAAAAAATTAAGGCTCCGCTTAGAGATAAATGCGTCGGGTCTCAAAGACCACACCCGCAACGATAACTAAACCTGGACGGCGATAACCGCTACGGATTACTACTACGCAAACTCCGCTTCAGTAATTGCGCGTTCAGGGCCACGATGACCGTACTGGCACTCATCAGCACCGCCCCAATAGCGGGACTAAGCACGAAATTAGGATACAGCACCCCAGCCGCTAAGGGAATGGCGACAACGTTATAGCCCGTGGCCCAGAACAGGTTCTGAATCATTTTGCGGTACGTGGCCCGGCCAAATTCAACTAAGTTGGTAATGTCGGTGGGTTTGCTATTGACCAAAATAATATCGGCAGTTTCGGCGGCCACATCAGTGCCGGAGCCAACGGCAATACCCACGTTGGCCTGGGCCAAAGCCGGGGCATCGTTCACCCCGTCGCCGGTCATGGCGACGAACTGCCCTTTAGCTTGTAAATCCTTCACGATGGTCACTTTCTGGTCGGGCAGCACCTCGGCGAAAACCCCATCCAAACCTAATTCTTTTGCAACAGCATCAGCTACCTTCTGATTGTCGCCGGTTGCCATATACACCTTGATACCTGACTGCTGCAACCGCTGCACGGCCTCCTTCGAGTCTTCCCGAATTTTGTCAGCCAGGGCTACATACCCGGCCAATTGGTCGTCAATCAGCACAAATACGACCGTTTCGGCTCCGCTGCCGTAGGCATCCTGCGGCTGCTCGATGCCTTTTTCTTTCAAATAGCCCGGACTCACCACCACCACCTGCCGACCATCTACGGTAGCCGACACGCCCTTGCCGGTGATGGACTGGAAGTTTGTGATGGTCGGCATAACCAGGTTTCGCTTTTTGGCTTCGCGGACAATACCCTGGGCGATGGGGTGCTGTGACTGCTGTTCCAGAGCCGCCACCATGCCCAGAAAACCCGCTTCGTCATCAGCCTGCAGCAGACGAACCCGCGTCACGCCAAACTCGCCTTCCGTAAGCGTACCCGTCTTGTCAAACACCATCGCCGTAATTTTGCGGGCCTCCTCAAACGCCGTGCGATTGCGAATCAGCAGGCCCTTTTGAGCCGAAATAGCCGTTGAGATGGCGACTACCAGCGGAATAGCAACCCCCAGCGCGTGGGGGCAGGCCGTAACCATGACCGTGACCATCCGTTCGACGGCGAACGAAACTTCTTTGCCACTCACTAACCAGACAACCAACGTCAGCAACCCCACTGACAGCGAAATCAGCGTCAACCACCCGGCAGCGCGGTCGGCCAGCGTCTGGGTCTGCGACTTGGCACGCTGTGCTTCTTCGACCATTTTAACGACCTTGTTGAGGTAGCTATCTTCACCTTTGTGCGTGACCCGAATTTTGAGCGAGCCTTCGCCATTGACGGCCCCGGCAATGACTGTGTCATTTATCGCTTTCTGCACGGGTACACTTTCACCCGTCAGCATACTTTCATTGACGGCACTATCTCCCTCAACAACGGCCCCATCGGTGGGAATGCGTTCGCCCGGCCGCACCAGCACGACGTCACCCAGATTCAGCGTAGTCACGTTTACATCAGTGATGATGTCGCCCGTTACTTTGTGGGCATCAGAAGGCAACATTTGTACAATTAACTCCAGGGAACGCGAAGCCCCGGCCACCGACTTCATTTCTAAGTAATGACCCAGCAGCATGATGTCGATCAGCGTCGCCAGTTCCCAAAAGAAGTCCATTCCCCGCAGCCACCCGAACGAGACGGCTACACTGTAGGCGTAGGCGGCTGTGATGGCTACGGCGACCAGGGTCATCATTCCGGGTTGCCGGGCACGGAGTTCACCCACTATGCCCGTTAGAAACGGCCAGCCGCCATATACGTAGATGACCGTTGACAGCACCACAACGAGCGGTTCGCGGTACGGAAAATCAAGCTGATAACCCACCAATTCCTGAAACATCATTGACAGGACGACTACCGGCACCGACACAATCAGGCATATCCAGAATCGGCGCAGAAAGTCGGCAATCATGGCTCTGTGGTCATGCCCTCCCGATCCATGCCCCATTTTACTGTGATCCATGCCCGCGTGGCTCATTTGGCTATGATTCATCTGGCTATGATCTATAGACCCGTGTTCCATGCCAACGCCACCCTGATGGTTATCGGGATTCATGGTTCCACTGTGCCCATCGTGGCCGATGTGTTGCAGGGCTTTCTGTTCAGCCGGGGCCTCCTCATCGCCAGTTTTCGGGAGCGTAACGGGATGCGAAGTCATACCCTGTTCTGTATGATGCGCCGAGTCTTTGGCTTCCATGACATGAAATGCCCCAACTTGTGAGACAATACGTTGTATGTCGGATACAGACGGGTGTTCTTCTACCGTCAGCACCGCTTCTGGCGGATCAACCGTAACCACAACGGCCAGCATTCCAGCCTGTTGACCAAGTGCTTTCTCTACCGCTTCCGCTTGTTCGGCAGTGGTTAATCCATGAAGCCTATATCGGTGTTGATGGCGCATAGCGGGAGGGGTTTGTTGTGTCAGGCTAACCCTAAATAGTGCATTCCAGTTTATAGATTCCCTCAATCTGAACCACTTCCAAAAATTTTGTAACAAGCGGAGGGCAATCTTGCAAGTAAAACCAGGCCATCTCGAATAGCTTTGCTGTCTTTATTGTTGTTTATGAGAAGTGAATGAACTGATGTACCCTCTATGATAACGCGTAGCCAGCCTTTACCAACCAACGAAACACCACTCGCGATCCGGGGCATGGTCTGTGCCCGGTGTATGGATGTGGTTCGACAGGAACTGGAAGACTTGGGCTGGGAAGTAACTCAGGTGCGACTGGGGCAGGTGCAGGTACGTGGCCAGGTATCCCCGGACGAGTTGGCCCGGATTCAGGCCGTTCTGGAAAAACAAGGCTTTTCATTGGTATCGGACGCTAAAGTGACGCTTATACAACGCATTAAAACCCTTATTGAGCAGACGCTGAACCGCGATGATTTAAGTGAGCGAAAGATCAGGTTTTCTGATTTTCTCGCTACCGAACTGAGCATGAGTTATGATACGCTGAGTGCCCTTTTTTCGGCCAGCGAGGGCCAAACGCTCGAACGCTACATCATTGAACGACGGTTGGATAAGGTCAAAGAACGCTTGGTGTACAGTGATTTATCCCTGAGCGAGATAGCGCATCAGACGGGGTATAGCAGCGTTCCTCATTTGTCGAACCAGTTTAAACGGCTGACAGGTCTCTCCCCGACCTTTTTCCGCACCGTTCGGCGCGATAAACAGGCTCTCCAGCAGCAGACAGGGTAATCAATTTTACAAGCTAAATGGGCAATTGTGTAACGCTTCCGGGGCGTAGCCGAACGAACTTTGCCGTATAAAATCAGTCACCAAAACAGCATGAATACGCCAACTATCGCCCCGGAGAAGCCCGTTCGATCAGCGGGAGCTACCACCCGCCAAACGTTCCCGGTGCTGGAAATGACCTGCGCGGCCTGCGCCGTTAGCGTCGAGTCGATGCTTAACAATACGCCCGGCGTTGCTAAAGCCGCCGTAAATTATGCTAACCAGTCGGCTACAGTCGATTATAATCCAAAGGCCATCACGCCCCAGGGTATGCAGCAGGTGCTACAGTCGATTGGCTATGATTTGGTAGTCGATGTTGAGGACCCGCAGCAGGTGCAGCAGGAAGCCCAGCAACGGCATTATGAGGCTGTTAAGCAGCGTACCCTTTGGGCAGGTATTCTGTCGGTTCCGGTGGTCATCATCGGTATGTTCTTTATGAATGCGTCCTACGCTAACTACATTATGATGGCTCTTTCAGCTCCAGTAGTGTTCTGGCTGGGTCGGTCGTATTTTATTAACGCCTGGAAACAGGGGCGGCACGGCAAGGCCAATATGGATACGCTTGTAGCCCTGTCAACGGGTATTGCCTTTTTGTTCAGCGCGTTCAATACGCTCTACCCGGAGTTCTGGCACAGCCGGGGGCTGCATCCGCACGTTTATTTTGAAGCGGCTGCGGTGGTCATTGCGTTTATCTCGCTGGGCAAGCTGCTCGAAGAGCGGGCCAAGTCGAATACGTCCTCGGCGTTGAAGAAACTGATGGGCCTTCAGCCCAAAACGGTTCGGATTATCGAAGACAATACGGAACGCGACGTACCGATTGCGTCGGTCAGGGTGGGTCAGCTAATTATGGTGCGGCCCGGTGAGAAAATTCCGGTGGACGGCAGGGTTGAATCCGGCCAGTCCTATGTGGATGAAAGTATGATTTCAGGGGAGCCGGTGCCAGTTAACAAGCAGGCGGGCGAAGCGGTCTTTGCCGGTACGATCAATCAGAAAGGTTCGTTCCGCTTCAGGGCCGACAAAGTGGGGGGTGATACCATTCTGGCGCAGATAATCCGCATGGTGCAGGAAGCCCAGGGCAGCAAAGCTCCGGTGCAGAAATTGGTCGATAAGATTGCCGGTATCTTCGTGCCGGTGGTCATCGGTATTGCTCTATTGACGTTCGCGGCCTGGATGCTCCTCGGCGGAGAGAACGCCTTTACTCATGCACTACTGACTTCGGTAACGGTGCTGGTCATTGCCTGTCCCTGTGCATTGGGGCTGGCGACACCTACTGCCATTATGGTTGGGGTAGGCAAGGGAGCCGAAAACAACATTCTCATCAAAGACGCGGAAAGTCTGGAACTTGGCTACAAAGTCAACGCGGTCATTCTGGACAAAACGGGTACCATTACCGAAGGTAAACCAACCGTGACGGATCTGGCCTGGCAGGTCGGCGACGATGAGGTAGCCCGCCTATTGCCCATACTCTATGCGCTGGAAGCTCAGTCGGAACATCCCCTGGCTCAGGCCGTTGTTGACCGGTTGAAACAGGCGGATGTCAGGGACCTTTCCCTTGATGGTTTTGAAAGTCTCACGGGGCTGGGAATAACGGGCCGCTATAACGGGCAAACCTACTGGGTTGGCAATCGCCGACTGATGGCCGAGCAGGGCCAGTTAGATCAACTAACAAACGTGAATGGTCTGGTCAGTCGCTGGCAGGATGAAGCGAAAACGGTCGTTTATTTTGCGGATCAAACGCGCATTCTGGCGATTCTGGCGATTGCCGACCCCGTGAAGCAAACCTCCCGCGAAGCCATTCACACGCTGAGAAAACGCGGTATCGCCGTGTACATGATGACTGGTGACAACAAACAAACGGCTCAGGCGGTGGCAAAGGCGGTGGGCGTTAACGACTACCGGGCCGAGGCCCTGCCCGCCGATAAAGCTGCTTTTGTGAAGGCGCTACAGGCGCAGGGTAAAGTGGTTGCGATGGTGGGTGACGGCATCAACGATTCGCAGGCACTCGCCCAGGCCGACGTAAGCATTGCGATGGGACGCGGGTCGGATATTGCCATGGACGTAGCCAAGATGACACTTATTACGTCTGACCTGAACAGCGTACCTAAAGCGCTGCACCTGTCGAAGAAAACGGTACAGGCCATCCGGCAAAACCTGTTCTGGGCGTTTATCTACAATGTCATTGGCATCCCAATTGCCGCCGGGCTGCTGTATCCGGTTAACGGCTTCCTGCTGAACCCGATGATTGCCGGGGCAGCCATGGCCCTGAGTTCCGTATCCGTCGTAACCAATAGCCTGCGGTTGCGCTCGGCTAAACTCTAACTGGCGGACGGAGTTGTACGAATAAACCTTTAAAGTTAAACTCAACTGGCATGGAAACATTAAACTTTAAGACAAACATCAACTGCAGCGGGTGCGTAGCGGCTGTCACGCCCTTTCTGAACAGCATCCCAAGCGTTGCCCATATTGATGGATGGAACGTAGATATGGACAGTCCCGACAAAATCCTGACCGTTCAGACGACGGACACCCGGATTGGTGAAGAAATTCAGAAGGCTATAGAGCAAGCAGGTTATCGGGCCGAACCAGTTACACGCCCGTGACGACGCGGGTGGGCCTGGCCGGTCCGCCGGAACGGTGCCGTCCGACCTGACTTCCAAAAGTTTTGCAATAAGTCAACCAAATCTTATAAGCGTCTCCAACATCCAAAGGGGCAGCTTATAAGTTATAGTATTACACAATGAAGTGAATTATGGAAGCGCACAAGCAACACACGGGCCACGCCCAACCTTCTCAACCCGGTCATGCTATGTCTGATCATGGGGCGGGTAACGGAAATCAGTATGGAAAGCTGGCCGTCATGGGTGTATTATCCTTTATTTCCATGTACGTGCTGATGTATTCGATGGTTGATCGGTTTGCCAACATCATTCCGAACGTCAATCAGTTTTACATGGCAGGCCTGATGACCATGCCCATGATTATCATCGAGGTGCTGGTTATGTCGGCGATGTACATGGATAAATGGCGCAATGCCCTCGTTATCGCCGTCAGTGCCGTTGCGCTCGTCGGCTTCTTTCTGCTGATCCGTCAGCAGGGTTTCGTTGGCGATAAAGAGTTCGCCAAGTCCATGATTCCACACCATGCTGCGGCTATTCTGATGGCTAAAGAAGCGAAGCTGACCGATCCTGAGCTGCAAAAACTTCAGCAGGATATTATCACGGCCCAGGAGAAGGAAATAAAGCAAATGAAGGATAAGCTGGCTGAGTTAGATAAGTAGTGCGTGACTACTTGGTGGGCCTAATTCCAAAAGTTTCACAATACTCATGGTCAATATTACAAGCGGCTCTTCCATCCGGCAGGGCTGCTTTTTTGTTTTATCAGCATATACGAGCGACAAACAATGAAAAACACCTTTCTTAGGACAGTAAGCCTGCTGATATTGCTACAAACAGTCAGTTATGGGCAACACCAGCAGCATACGATGGCCGCTGGCGATCAGGCAGCCAAGCCACCGGCTAATCCCGACAAATCAAACTTTCCGGTCGTTAAAACATCCCTGCCCGTCTCCCGGCCCCAAGCCCTTGCCCGCGTGAAACCAACGGGTAAGCGGGTCGAGTATGACCTCACCATTGACGAGCAGACGGTCAATATTACGGGCAAGCCGAAGAAGGCCATGACCATCGATGGGGGCATTCCTGGCCCGACGATGCGGTTTACCGAAGGCGATGTGGCCGTTATTCGGGTACATAACAAATTAAAAACCGAAACCTCATTGCACTGGCACGGACTGCTGGTGCCCAACATTCAGGACGGTGTGTCATACCTGGAAACCCCACCCATTCTGGCGGGCACAACTCGCACATTTGAATACCCGCTGGTTCAGTCCGGCACCTACTGGTTCCATTCGCACACCCGCTACCAGGAACAGGTCGGGGTGTATGGTTCTATAGCCATTCAACCTCAGCAGCTCACCCACAAGGTGGATCATGATCTGGTGTTGTTGCTGTCGGATTGGACGAACGAGAATCCGGCGTATATTCTGAAAAACCTAAAACGGCGCAACGAGTGGTACTCCATCAAAAAAAATAATGTCCAATCGCTCAACCGCATTATTCAGCACAAGGCGGTAGGGGCGTACCTACGGCAGTCGATGATGAAGATGGCCCCGATGGATATATCGGATGTATACTACGACCGATTCTTGGTAAATGGGAAAGACACCGTGCGTTACCCGGAAATCAAGGCTGGTCAAACAGTCCGATTGCGGGTCATCAACGCCAGTGCGTCCACCTATTTTCACGTCAATTATGCCGGCGGTCCCATGAAACTGATTTCCGCCGATGGGCTGGACGTGCAGCCGGTAGACGTTGACCGGCGGCTGATTGCCATTGCCGAGACCTACGACTTTATTGTCACGGTACCAAAAGGGGGAGCTTTTGAAGTGCGGGCCACCGCTCAGGATGGGTCTGGCTACGCAACGGCCTTGCTCGGAAATGGCCCGGCGAAGTACGCTCCGACGATTCCCCGTCCTGACCTCTACAAATTAACAGCCAACATGAGCCAAATGGGAGGCATGGGCATGGGGACGATGAACATGGGCAAAACCGATACGACCGCCCAGGCGAATGTGGACATGAACGGCCCCATGATGCACGATAGGCCCGGCATGGATTCCAAACCCGGCAAAGCCGAGTCCGCTATGGGTCAAATGGATCATAGCCAAATGGATATGGGACAGGGTAAACAGGCAAAACCGGCCCCCGCTACGCCCAAAAAGCCCGATTCGATGACCGGCATGGATCATAGTGGCATGGCCGGGATGGACCACAGCCAGATGGATATGGGTGCGAAGCCCTCAGCCAAGAAGTCGGCTTCGGCAAAAAAAGCCACCAAGCCAGCAAAAGCGGCTGGCTCAATGGAGGGCATGAACCACAGCGGTATGAAGATGGATATGGCCGGGATGAACATGCGCAAAGATGGCAAAATGGACATGACGGGGATGGACCACGGGCAGATGAATCAATCATCCATGCCGGGTATGGATCATAGTAAAATGTCCATGAAAATGGATTCAATGCCCGCTAGGAAAACAGACGGCAAAAAGCCAGATTCGATGGCTGGCATGGATCACAGCCAGATGAATATGGGTAGCAAAGCCGGTACTATGGCCGGGATGAAGGGAAAGGATCATGGAGGAATGGCCGGTATGAGCATGATGGACGAGCAGAATACCATCGACTACAGCATTCTCAAGTCGCCCGAACCCATTGTGTTTCCCACTAACCGCCCGATTCGGGAAATCCCGCTGACGCTGACGGGGAATATGTTCCGCTACATCTGGGGCTTCAACGGGCAACCCCTGTCACGGGCCGATATGATTCAGATTCGGCGGGGCGAGATTGTGCGTATCCGCATGATGAATAACACGATGATGATGCACCCTATTCACCTGCACGGGCACTACTTCCGGGTGTTGAACGGGCAGGGGCAGTATTCACCCCTGAAGCATACGGTGAACGTATCGCCCATGGAGAGCGTCACGATTGAGTTTATGGCCGATGACGAGAAAGACTGGTTTTTTCACTGCCACCTGCTCTATCATATGCTCAGTGGCATGGCCCGCGTGGTCAGCTATGGCGACAAACCAGACTCGTCCATTGCCAACATCCAGAAACAGCACACACGCGATATGCGTGACAACCAGCCGTTTATTTGGGGTTATCTGCAACCCGGCTATCCAATTAACTACTTTAACCTGAACATTTCTAACAACAAAAACGCCATCGTTGCGGGTGGAGATCATGACTGGCGCACGAACCGCTTCGAGTTCGACTTAGACTATGAACGCTACCTCGGCGATTGGTTCCGCGTGTTTGCCGGGATTGACGGCGGTAATGAAGAGTTTCTGCGCCGGGTACGGCCCGAAGATGGGGTAGCCACCGACCGGCGCATCGTTCGAGCCGTGGCGGGTATTCGGTATATGCTGCCGTTTCTCATTCAATCGGAAGTAAAACTCGACACGCGCGGTAACGTCCGGTTCCAGCTTAATGGACAGCAAATGTTGTTTCCCCGCTTAGATTTTCAGTATCAGACGCAGTGGTTAGTGGGCAGTTACCTGCGGGCGCACGTGGAACTGCAATACACCGTTACCAAAAATCTGTTTCTTCATACGGATTACGACACCCGGTACAAAGCCTTTGGTGGCGGACTGGGGTATAATTTCTGATTGGGTAGCCTGATAAGTAGCTGATCGAACAAACGCAAAACCGGGGTAACCAGTTTGATGGATACCCCGGTTTTGCGTTTGGTAGTGCCGGGTCTCAACCGGTTCGGATTGGCCAATCAGGGCTTTTTGTCGGTGCCAGGATGTACCATCATTTTCCCGTCTTTTATCATGCAGTGGTCGCCATCCTTCATTTTTGTGATAGTGCCGTCTTTGGCCTTGCAGGTGCCGTTGGTCATGCAGATGGTGCCATCGCTCATGGTCATGTCCATCGTCATGGGCGACAGTTTGCCGTGCATCATCATCATCTTGCCGCCCTTCATCACCATGTACTCCTCATGAGCCGGTTTGGCCGCATGAGTTGCGTGTTTGGGGGTAGTTTGGGCCGTGCTGCCGAATCCGGCCAGCAACAGGAAGGCGAATACGCCAAGTGAAATTTTCATAAAAACAGACTGATTGTTTGATAGATTATTAATAATTGTTTTGAGCGGGATGTCTTGAGGTTGCCCGACTCACCGACTTTCTTTTAGCAACCAGTTGATTTTGGTCATCCGGTGCATCGCATCGTAGGCGGACAAATCACCCCCATTCCCAAACTGAGCATCGAGCCGATCATGAAAAGGATGATTTTGAGGGAAAGCGTTCTTCAGATTCGCCAGCGTTAACACTTCGACGGGTGAACGGGCATCCTTACTGAAGTAGAGTTTCGTGTAGCCGGGAGCCTTCGCAATCGGCGGCTGAACCAGCTTATAAATCAATACCGACTCCGTTGGGTTTATAATTGGATAATGCTGATTATCAGCTACAAATCGAAACGACTGGCCCTCGCAATCACGGTAGCCAAATAGACTGTCTTTATTATATTGATACGACTTGCCGCTGTGGATTACCGTTACAAACGGCTTACCGATGAATTCATGCAACCGGATTCGATGCTTTTCCGACTGGCAGTCGACACCCAGCAACACTTGATTCTGCTGAAACCCCTCGGCAGAGCGAAACAGACCACTCGGCAGAGTCGTCGTCTGAGCTGCCGCTGTTAGAGAGATGCCTAAAAAGAACAGCACATTTAGTTTATTATACATCGTCTTAATGGATTAATTGGTACGTTACAAAGTTCGGTAAGTTACCTCCAACCGGGAATGACGGATATCAGCTATCAACCTGATTTATAGCCTACTGAACGAACCTGTCCGAGCAGCCTGCTGTGGTTTCAACGCTCCTCAAATTAGTGATGCTTATAAAAACCTACGCCCTTAATATCGTTCCAAGCGGTGGTCTGGTGGCATTTGTAGCATTGCGTGACGTCAACCCCTCCGCAGCACCCTTCGACTTGCCCGCTGCTTCCCCCAGCCACTACCGTTTTATCAACCATCTCGAAGTGCATCATATAGTGACTTGGCGGGGCCTGATGGCAACTGACGCACTCCGTTGAGCGGGGGGAGGGGTGCTGAAACGCTGAAATTGTCCATTCCGTAGCGGCATGGCATGACGCGCAATCCGGCCCGAACAGGCCGAAGTGGGGGTCTTTGGTGCTGTGGCAACCGGCGCAGTTCAGATCAGCTTCGAGGGCCGATAGCAACGGGTGACCGGCAGGCAACATCGCTTTGCCGGACGAATTGGGCGTTTTCCGCGCACTTGCAAACAACTTGTTGCCAATGCGGGCCAGTGCTTTATGATCCATCACGCGCAGGTTGGCATCCACGCCCAGATGCTCCACGTGGCAGGACGCACAGTTGCCGATGGTCGCATGAAAGGCAGTTGGTTGCCGACCCAGCAATTCTTTGTTGTCGGCGTGGCAACTGATACACTTCGCTTCATCAATGCCCATCACCGGCGTGTGGCAGGCGGCACAGTTAGTGGCAAATTGCGCGTGAGCCACCGAGAGGTGGCCTGGACTCACCTGGCTCTGCCAGTTAACGGCGATGGACTTGTCGGCGGGCAGCCAGAGCGCGTAGAAGACGGCTACCGCGAACACCAGCCCGGCCAGCAGCAACAGCCCGGTTTGCCTTTTTAATTGAACCATCGTAGTCCGAAGTAAATCGCTGACCAGATGTGGAAAACGAGCAGTACATAAAAGACACTCGACGTGGCGATGTGCGCGACGAGCCAGTACGTCGTGCGCCGTTTCAGGACATCGTGCATGGCTATCGCGTATTCGACATCGGCGATTGATTCGGTCAGCCGTTCGGCGCGGAGCATAAGCGGGGCCGATGGGTCAACTATCGCCGGTTCGGTTCCCACAAAACTGTTTAAAGCACGGCTCACCACGTTGTGGGAAGCGATGTATGCAATTTCAGCGGTTTGCTGCCGGTCTAATTTTGCCATCAGTTGGTTATACTCGGTGGCCAGACTGTTGAGCAGTTCTTTTTTCTCGCGAACTTCCATCGAGGCATACGCCAGGTAATAACGCCCGACGAAGCCGCTAAAAACTGTTAGCAGCATCATGGTCGTGAGCCAGATGCCGAGATTATTTTGAAAGTGATGTGCGCTGTGTAGGATACCCAGAATCGAGCCGACGATACCAGTGTACACATGACCCGTCAGCAGGGTACCCAGTGAAATACGTTTGGTGACGAACTGTTTAAACCGCTCGATCCGCTTCACGGCGGAATAGATCAGGGGTGGAAAAATCATCAGCAACACGCCCAAAACTCCCAGGATTCCGCCCGTTAGACTGCCGGGGAATCGCGGGGAATGATGAAACAGGAAGCCCAGCCACAGTACAAGCTGAAACAAAAGCAGACCACCGATAATTGTCCGTTCGTTTTTCATAGCGCTTAGGCTTCTACTGATACAGGTGCGGTTGCTTTGGCCTGACACGCCAGAATAATCTGTTGCGCCTTGTCCTCGTCGGTCAGCGCGTCCTGAACCGCCATCGTCACGTTACCCGACAATAGCTTGACTTTGCAGATTCCGCACGTCCCGACGCGGCACGAATAATCAATATTTACCCCAATATCTTCCGACGCTTCCAGTACCGTTTTATCGGGTGTCAGCAGGGCCGTTTTGTTCGATTTGGCAAAGGTGATAACCGCCGTATTGGCTGGTGTTTCAGGTACAGCAGGTTGTCCGTTTTCAGTCACCGCAGCTTCTCCTACTTCGGATGCAGCCGGTTGTTCTGCTTCTTTACCATCTGGCGGTTTTACAGGTCCATCGGTTGCTAGTGACGGAGTCTTGGCAACAGGTGGCGAACCTGCAAATACCTCCTGCATAATATTTTCTTTCGGCACTTTCAGTTCTTCCAACATTAGAATTACTGCATCCATCATGACCTTTGGTCCACAGATGTGAACCATGCGGGATACAATACCCGGCACCCGTTCAGCCAATAGTTCTTTGGTGATATGACCGGAGATAAAATCAACACTGGCCACGCCTTGCTGTCGGCTGAGTACAAAAAATACGTGCAAATTGGAGTACCGCTTTTGCAGGTATAGTAGTTCTTCCCGGAAAATAATGTTGCCCTCATCTTTGCAGGAGAAGAAAAAATAAATTTCCCCTTTCCAGGAGCGGTCGGTTAAATAGCGGATGGCACTCATCATGGGCGTTAAACCGACACCACCCCCAATGAACACCGCACTTTTGGCATGTGTTTCGGTAAATGTAAATTTGCCCGACGGCCCGGTGACTTGCAGCAACTCGCCTGTGTGAACCTCCGTATTCAGATACCGCGACACGGTGCCAAACTCTTCCTGTTTGACGGTAATTTCGCAGTAATCCCGGTGCGTCGGCGAGGAAGCAATGGTATAGGACCGTTTGAGGGGAATGCCGTTTGGCGTTACCGCTACCGTGATAAACTGCCCCGGCAGGTAGTTGAACGGCAGTTTGCCTCCCCCCGGATCGGTCAGTCGGAAGGTCTTGACGTTTGGGGTTTCCTGAAAAATTTCGGACACTATCAACGTTCCCGAAAACGAATTTGGTTTCGACGGCGTAGTATCGGGACTAATTGCCGCGTCCGGTTTGGCAAAGGGCGTAGGAGACGTAGGCGCGGGGCTGATCGCAGCAACCGGTTCGGGTTTGGGTGCCGGTGCTAAACCGCCCGATGGTAGCGCAGGAGCTATCGAACCGTCGGGCTTGGCACCGCCCGAAGGTGGTATCGTCTCGTCAGACTTTCCGCCCAGTTTTTCGACGAGCGCATTGGCACGTTTCATTTTCTGAAAATACATCCAGATCATCGTGGTGGCAAACATAATTAGCGTCAGCATCGTAATGATGTGAAACCACGATAGGTCCCCAATCCCCGGTGGCTCATCGTCCTGGCCAGTGGGTGTGAGCCTCATTTCACGGTTAAACCATTGCAAGGCCAACGTGCGCGGGTCTTCGTTTTCGGCTAAGGCTCGTTGCGCGGAAAACCCGCTTTCGAGCAGCCGCTGGCCCTGCCGGATTTCTTCGGTAGCGGCCCGTTTCACGTCCAAATCCTGATTTCTGGATTGTACGGCATCCGATAGTTTTCGCAGGCCCGAAGCCATCAGCGCGTTCCCCTCGCTGATCCAGGCATCCGATGCCTGTCTGATGGCATCGCGTTTTTCGGGAACCAGTTCCGGCATCTGCATCAGGGTTGGATAGAGTGCCATAGGGGCAACCTTGCCCATCTCTTTCATCATCTCGCCCATTTCGGCCATAATGCCCCCTTTAGCACCACCCGCTATAACGCCCTTGGCTCCACCCGAATCCGTCGCTGTTGTCCCGGACGACATGGCCGTTTCTGTACCGGACATCGGCGCGGCTGAGGCCTGCGGATGATGCTGTTCATGCTCGCTTTGAGCGTTGGTAACCGATGTCCCTCCAAGTAATAGGGCGGGCAGCAACATGAAAATTGCAATGCGAAGAGACCTCATTGAGTACAGATTTTATTGGGGGAATGAACGAACTACATGTCACCCTCGTCGTCCTTCATTGGGGGATCTTTGGCCATTGGGTCTTTGCTTGTCGAGTCTTTGCTCATCTTAGCAGCGACCTTATTCGTCATGGCCATGCCTTTACCCATCATGGCCATGCCCTTGTCCATCATATCATCGTCCATCATGCCTATGCCTTTGGCGGTCGTATCTTTGCCCATGCTTATCATGTGCATGCCTTTATCCATCAAAGCCATATCGTCGTCCGCCCTTTTCTCTTTTCTGATCATCTCTTTACCCATGGTCATCATGTCCATACCCTTGTCAATCATGTCCATACCCCGTTCCATCGTGGCTTTGTCGTCGTCGGCTTCCCCTTTTTTCGTTAGTTCTTTGCCGGATTTGACCATATCCATGCCCTGGTGAATCATGGCCATCCCACCGTCGTCATCCCGTTGCCGGTTTGCCTGAGCGACGGAATCTGTCCCGGTATTTTCGCCGACATTTTTCTTCGTGTTGCAGCCCGCGACGAAAACCGACGCAAATGCCATAAGGAGCAGGCACATGACTTTAATGTTTATGCACAGCACAGATGATTTATTCATAACTTATTGATTTTTAGTTATTAATAGATGTCCATTGTCGGCGTTTGACGTCGTTGCCGGGAGTCATCACGTAAGTATACCGCAGGTTCTGGACAGCTCAGATCACATATCGTCGTCCATCATCGGAGCCTTTTTCATGGGAACCTTCTTCATCGGGGCTTTTTTCATATTACCTCCACAGCATTTTTCGGTCATATCCATGCCTTTTTTCATCATGCCCATGCCCTTGTCCATCATATCCATGGCCATACCTGCTGTCGAGTCTGCGCTCATCGAAGTCATGCCCTTGCTGGTCATGGCTTTGCCCATGGTCATCATGTCCATGCCCTTATTTATCTTGGCACGGTCCGACCGGTTCGCCATCGCGGGTTCAGTCATCTTGTGGGTGTGCATGGCACCTTTTCCTTTTTTCATCATCTCTTTTCCCATATCCATCATTTCCATACCCTTATCCATCATTTTCATTCCCCTGTCCATCATGGATTTGTCTTTGGCGATTTGACCCTTATCCATCATGGATTTGCCGGAATTCACCATGTCTATGCCGTGATGAATCATCACCATCCCATCTTCGTTACTGGCCGACTGGGCCGTCATGGGAGCAACTGTATCGGCAGGCGGAATAACATTGGCGTTGGGTTGGTAAACCATCTTCATACCCCCGTGATTACTGCCCATGCCCTTTTGCTTTGCCAATGGTTGACCAGCCACTGTCAGGGAAATTCCCAGACAACACACCACTATGAGTTTATTGTACATCGTCGAAAGAGTTTAATGGGTACAGCACAAATTTCTACAGGGAATCTCTAGCAGAGTATGACCTGTATCAGCTATCAGGCTGATACAGGTCATATTAAACAAGCCTTTGTAACCGTCGTCACCATTAGCCGGTAGTGTAGTCATCGGGGCAACCGTTTCGGCGAACTGATTTAGGAAGTGGGTCGGAACAATGGATTTCGGGGTGATCTCGATTTCCAGAGGGGTAGCTTGTGGGTATTAGAGAATCTACCGTTGGTATCAGTGAAGAACGAATTGTTCATAAACATCTGAGTTTATAGGTGACCGACTAAAGGCCATTCTTAATAAACTCGACTGCCTAACAATCGGGCAAAAATGGGGCTTGCAAGATTCGATGAAACCCTTACAGAACTTCCAGAAAATTAAATAAATATAGGTCTACTGCTTCTGTGACGTATATATTTTTTGGGGATTTATCCACATTTCTTCCTAAACAGGCTGCGGCTAAACTATTACCCGGCCCTCCGTTTTAATCCGCTCGTCACAGTTGAGGGCTGGCAAACTCAACAGATGGATGAAAACGTCACTGATAACTTTTAAGAATAGCCTAAAGTTGCCGGTATTTTCCGGGTCGGTCCGGGTCTGTTACAAACCACCCAGGATTACCCTGCTGGTCCCGGCCCAGTCTGGCTCCCGGTATAGGTGGGTTATCGGCACGGTTATACACTTTTGTCAAATCAGGTGTCAGCAGCCCCTTCGATTGTATAAATTGAGCTTTCACTAATTCTTGGAAACAATCGTGGAATGCAAAGACGATCTGTTGGCTATCCTCATCGGTATGGGCCTCGGTTATAAAGCAAGGAAAACCATCCCAGATGTGAATCCCTTTTTCCCTCATCATCGTGAACAGGAGATCGCCGTAGGGGACATCTTCGGTGAATTTCAGTTTCCAGAGTGATCCAAACTGAGCGATCAGCATGGGTAGTTGTTGTTTGATAAAGGCTATATTCAGCGTGTCAGCCAATTGTTTTGCTTTGGCGGTCAAACGCTCCTGAAGCGCGGGACCTTGCTCCCGCAGGTATTGAAGCGAGGCATGGGTGGCTGCCAGGGCTAAAGGGTGACGCACAAACGTACCGGCAAAAAACGTGATGTCGGCCTGCGGATACGAGTCGTCACCATACTGCCAGTATCCGCCATCCAGGGCATCCATAAACGCGGCCTTTCCCGCTACCACCCCAATGGGCAGGCCACCCCCGATTACTTTGCCATACGTTGCCAGATCCGCTTTAACGCCAAACAGAGCCTGCGCTCCGCCCGGATGCATCCGAAAGCCGGTTATCACTTCGTCGAAGACTAAAGCCGTTCCCGAAGCTTCGGTAATAGCCCGCACCTGTTTTAGAAAATCAACGGGCTGAAATTCGGGACGTCGGCTCTGCACAGGTTCAACCAGCACAGCGGCCAGTTCCGAGGCTCTTTCCCGAAGGATTTGCAGACTTTCATCGGTGCCATAGTCCAGAATCAACACGTTCTGGACCGCTTCTGCAGGAATACCCAGGGCCGCCGGATACGATTGGCGACTGGTACTACCCCGGCTGATTACTTCATCGAAAATGCCGTGATACGAGCCAGCAAAGGTAACCACCAGCGAACGCCCCGTTACGGTGCGGGCCATGCGTAGCGCACCCAGCACAGCCTCTGAACCCGTGTTGCATAAGGCTGCCCGGTCGAAGCCAGTGAACTCGCAAACCATCCGGGTTACCTGGCCGGCCAATTTATGCTGCGGCCCCAGTTCATAGCCCCGTTCGATCTGATCATGCAGAATCGTTTTTAGCCAGTCAGGCTGATAACCAAACAGAGTTGATCCAAACCCATTTAGCACATCAATATATTCGTTACCGTCGATATCCCATAAACGACTTCCCTTCGACCGCTCTACCACAATTGGATAGACCAATTCCTTTGTCAGCGGCTTGAACCCCGTTACGGCGCGGGGATCGGCCATCCATCGCCGGTTCTCCTGCGCGTAGGCTTTGCTGGCGGCTGTTTTCTCGGTGTAGCGTTGGGTAAGTTTTGCCAAAAATAGTTGCTGCACCTCGCTGAGAGATGTTACCTGTCGTTCGATGCGCGCTCCGGCTCCGAACGCCTGTCGGATTGCAGGAGCCTCGGCTACCGATGGTAATGCTTTTTCGGGTGTCGGGGTAGCCAAAGGCAACGGGTTGGTCACTTCCCCTACTGACTGCAATGCTAGGGCAGGTGCCGGGCTAATTTTCCCGATGGGTTGCTGACGCACAGCTGATGGCTGATGACCTCGCAAAACGGCTAGTTGTTCCGCCATAATCTGTAGTTGTCGCTCAAACAGGTCTGTGACCGGGTCAGCGGGGCCAATCGGAAGGGCTGGCCGATTCGGTAGCGGTTTTGCTTCGTTCGACAGCGTAGGCTGCGGTGCAGTTGGCTTCGGAACGGAGAGCGTTGGTGGAGTAACCAGGGCCGGGGGCTGAAATGCATTGATGGGTAGTTCCCGATCTATAAAATCAACTAAGGCTTCGATGGAATTGTACGCACTGTTCAACTGTCGAAACGAAATTGGCAGGTCGAATTTCTTGCGAAGGTTATAGGAAAACTGAGTCAGCGCTAAGGAATCAAGCCCCAATTCTAAAAAGTTCAGGGGCAGAGCCTTCTCATCCATCTGGATGCCTGCCGTGTCGTTCAGCAATTGCCGAACCTGGTTTATCAACTCATTTCTACGCATGATCGGTATAGCGATGGAATCTTCAACGGGAACTGGGATATTCTGTAGCTCCAGGGGGATATTGGTCGGGCTCTCGGATGATTGCCGGGGCGGGTCCACCCAACAGCGAGTCCGGTCGAAGGCATACGTGGGTAAGGTTATTTTCCGGTTGGGTTGGCCTGTCTGAAAAGACGACCAGTTTGGGTCGATGCCTTTAACCCAGAGTTGCCCTAAGGCATTCAGGATAGATTCATAATCTGTTCGATTACCTTGCCCATTCCTTTCCAAACTTGTCACGATCTCAATCGGGCGGGGTATCGCCTGTTGGCGGGCCAAAGTCGACGTTACACTGCCGGGGCCGACCTCCAGCATAATAGGGTTCGGCAATGTAAACAGCGTTTCCAACGCATCGGCAAAACAAACCGTAGCTCGCATATGGTTGGCCCAATAGCCGGGATTGGTGGCTTCGGCGTCGGTCAGCCAGGTACCACTCACCGTTGATACAATTGGCTTTTGGGGGCGTTGCAACGCTATACCTCGCACCCTGTTTTCAAATTCGCCCACAATCGGGTCCAGCATGGCTGAATGGAAGGCATGGCTGGTTTCTAGAAGCCGGTTGGCAATGCCCCTCTCGTTTAACTGTCCGGCAAATAGGGTAATCGCGTCGTTGGGCCCGGCCACCACGCACAACTGACGACTGTTGACTGCTGCCAGCGATAGAGCGGGGGGCAGCATGGCTGAAACGGATTCGACATCGAGCCGTACCGATAGCATACTTCCTCCTGGCAGTTCGCTGATCAGTCGGCCACGGGCTGCGATAAGGGCCAGTACGTCTGACAGGGTGAAAACCCCGGCCAGATGAGCCGCAACGAACTCGCCAATGCTATGTCCGCAAAAGACAGTGGGTTCGATTCCCCAGCTTTGCCAAAGCCGGGCCAGGGCGTATTCGGTTACAAACAACGCGGGCTGGGTGTATTGCGTGTTTTTCAGCCGGTTGGTCGCGTCAACATCGATGGTATCGGGGTAGAGAACCTGGCGAATGTCGAGGCCGAGATGAGTCATCAGTTCGTCGGCACAGGTGTCAATGGCCTGCCGATACACCGATTCGTTTTCGTATAGTTCCCGGCCCATGTTGAGGTACTGCGCCCCCTGACCCGGAAACAGCATGACGAAGGAACCCACCTCAGTGGAGCCGGGTGGTTGTGATGCCGCATTTCCGTCTGAAAGGGGGTTAATCGTTTTCGGAGCCGCCGGAGCCAGTAACGCCTGCATGAGTTCGGGCTGGCTACGAGCCAGTACGAATCGACGGTGAGCAAAAATGGGCTGGCGGTTCTGAAGCGTATAGGCTACATCGGCAAGCGTCTGTTCGGGGTGCTGGCCAAGATGCCCGGCCAGATGAGCCGCATAGGTTGTCAGACTTTGCCGGGATTTGGCCGACCAAACCGCCAGATGGACCGGTCGCTGGGCGGCTGATGGGCTTACTGCCTCGACGGACCCGGCGGGAATATACTCTTCCAGCACGACATGAACGTTGGTACCGCCAACGCCAAAC
This sequence comes from Spirosoma sp. 209, assembly GCF_002006735.1. Classification (NCBI taxonomy): domain Bacteria; kingdom Pseudomonadati; phylum Bacteroidota; class Cytophagia; order Cytophagales; family Cytophagaceae; genus Spirosoma; species Spirosoma sp. 209. The sequence continues at coordinate 52,653 of NZ_MVEC01000021.1, forward strand.
GAACTGACTCCCGCCCGACGCGGCCCCGATGCGACCCAATCGCGGTGCGTATCGTTCACGTAAAAAGGGGTATCGGCAAAATCAATAACCGGATTTGGTGCGCTGAAACCAAGCGATGCGGGCAGTTGCTGGTGGTAGAGGGCCAGCGTGGTTTTAAGCAGCCCCGCCACGCCGGCAGCCGCTGTCAGATGCCCCAGGTTGCTTTTAATGGAACCCAGCGCGCAAAACTGTTTTTTCGACACGCCACCGAACGCCATGGTTAGCCCCTCCACTTCGATAGGATCGCCCAACGGGGTGGCTGTGCCGTGGGCCTCCACATAGCTTATCGTGGACGGATCAATTTGGGCATCAGCAAGGGCCATCCGAATGGCCCTGGCCTGCCCTTCGGCGTTGGGAGCCGTAAAACTGCCCTTACCGCTCCCGTCGTTGTTAACGCCCACCCCTTTAATGATCCCGTAAATGGTATCGCCATCGCGTTCGGCGGCTGATCGGGCCTTTAGCAACACCACCCCCGCGCCATCACTGAACACGGTTCCGGTAGCACTGGCATCGAACGGCCGGCAATGTCCATCCCGACTCAGCATGGCCCCTTCTTCGTACAGATGCCCACTATAAATGGGTGCCGTAACGCTGGCTCCGCCCGCCAGTGCCAACGCACAATGGCCCAGCCGAATGCTATCGACCGCCTGGGCAACCGCCAGCAGCGAGGTAGAACAGGCCGAATAAACACTAACGGCTGGCCCGCCCAGATTTAGTTGATAAGCCGTTCGGGAGGCAATAAAGTCCTTTTCGTTGACCGTCATGGCCTGAAAATTCCCCACCTGGCGAACGACTTCAGTGTTGGGCAGTACATTGTTGAGGTAGTACGTATTGTTGCCACAACCCGCCCAAACCCCGATGCTTCCCCCGTACTGATTCGGCAAATAACCCGCCTGTTCGAGAGCTTCCCAGGCAATCTCCAGAAAAACGCGCTGTTGCGGGTCCATGACCTCGGCCAGTTTCGGGCTTAGGCCAAAAAAGCCCGCATCAAATTGGTAAGCCTCGGCCAGAATCCCCCTGGCGTTCACGTACTGTGGGTCCCGGATTAAGTCGTCGGGCAATGAAGGATCTAACTCGTCGGGCGTAAAAAAGCGAATCGTTTCCTGACCTGCTCGTAATACTTCCCACAGGGCCTCAACTGTGTTGGCTCCCGGAAAACGACCGGCCATACCAATAATCGCCACCTCGTCGGTATCTGTACGTGCCGTATTTTTTCGACCAGGAAGGGATAAATCCTGGACTTGCCCGTCCACAAAATCGGCCAGGGCCCGTACCGTAGGATACTGATAGAGCTTCGTAATAGGTATCTCTAAAGAATGGGTTTGCTTCAGGGCCGCTATGGTGCGGGCCGCCAACAGAGAGTTGCCGCCTAACTCAAAAAAATTATCGGTGACACCCATCCGGTTGAGTGCCAGCACCTCTCGCCAAACAGCCAGCAACTTTTCCTCAGTGGGATTACCCGGCATCAGGAATGTGTTTACCAACGAGTCTGCCGGTTCAGGATCAGGTAACGCCCGCCGGTCAACCTTGCCGTTTGGGGTCAGCGGAACTTGGTCAATGGACATCCACACTGCGGGCACCATATAATCCGGCAGGCGGCTATTCAGAAAATGGATGAGGGTCGATTTCTCGAAGGGGCCATCCATAACAACATAGCCCACTAACCGAATATCGGCATCACCGTAGATTTTAGCGACGACAACGGCCTGTTTTACGCCGTGATATTGCTGAAGGGTTTGCTCAATTTCGCCCAACTCAATGCGGAATCCCCGAATCTTAACCTGCGCGTCAATACGGCCCAGGTACTCCAGTTCGCCCTGCGGTAACCGCCGCACCAAATCGCCACTGCGGTAAAGCCGGTGGGATACGGGTTGGGTTAGGTCGTCGGTCTGATCCGACAACGGGTTTGGAATAAATCGCTGCGCGGTTAGTTCCGGCTGGTTCAGATAACCCCTCGCCAGTCCCGCGCCACCCACGTATAGCTCACCCGTTTCGCCAACGGCTACCGGTCGTTGCTGTTCGTCCAGGACGTGCGTAGTCAGCGTTGGAATGGACCGACCAATCAGACTACTCGATTGGGCAAGATGTTCTCCCCGGAGGGCCAGGTAGGTTACGTGTACGGTGGTTTCGGTAATGCCGTACATATTGACGAGCTGACAAGTTGGGAATGCCTCTTGCCAGGGGCGAAGTTTTCCCGGATGCAGGGCCTCACCACCAAAAATGACGTATCGAACCGATAACGGAACCGACCGCCCCACAATATGCTCCTGCAATACATAAAACGCGGACGGTGTTTGATTAAGCACCGTGACGCGGTGCGTAGCAAGCAACGCGCCATACAGGTGAGCGTCTTTGGCGATGTGCTTAGGCACGATAATAAGCCGCCCCCCAAACAGCAACGCGCCGTACATTTCCCAGACGGAGAAATCGAAACAGAACGAGTGAAACATCGTCCAGACATCCCGTTCGCTGAAATCAAAAAGCGACGCGTTCATCTTCATCAGACTGACTACATTGGCGTGTTCGATCATTACGCCCTTTGGTCTGCCCGTCGATCCTGATGTGTAGATGATATAGGCTAACTGGGGGGGTGTCGGTGGCTCTGATACAGCTTCAATGAATTCACTGTTAATGACCGATGCATCCCGATCAAGGCACACGAGGGTTCGAGTAACCGGTTGCTTCAATCTTTCGGTCGGATGGGCTGGTTCGGCTTCCAGTTTGGGGCGGGCAACACCATCGGTAACAACTACCGTTGCGTTCAAATCAGCAAGGATATACTCGATTCGGTCAGCCGGATAATCCGGGTCAATGGGTACGTAAGCTCCCCCCGCTTTAAGAATTCCCAATAGCCCAACAATCATGGCGATGGAACGGTCCAGGCAAATAGGAACCAGGGTTTCCGGCTTTACGCCCTGTTTGCGGAGGTAGTGCGCCAACTGGTTCGATTGCTGGTCCAGTTCAGCGTAGGTTAGCAGGCTGTCAGCACACACGACGGCCACTTGATCGGGTGTCTGGCGGGCCTGATCCACAAATAGGTCAACTAATGTTTTGTCCGTTGGGTACAGTGGTTCGGCCAGATTCGGTGAGGCTTGAGTCGGTTTGTTCATGTTCAATTAGAGAAGTTCATTCCTATCAGCCAGCCAATCGCTCGACAGGTACGCATAGAGGACGGTATCCATCAACACATTATTTTTAACGACACTGTCCCGGAGTAACCCTTCTCGACGAAAGCCGACCTTTTCAAGTACCTTGATCGAGGCTGCATTGTGCGCCATTGGCTGCGCGTAAAGCCGGGTAAGCATAAACTCTGTGAACGCATAGTCGATCATTGCCTTTATGGCTGCCGACACAATCCCGCGCCCCCAGTACGCCTGCCCAAGCCAGTACCATAATTCGGCTGAATACCGGCTAATGTCTTCTCCAATTCGTAATCCAATGTTGCCTATTGCTTCGCCACCCACGTCAATAGCGAAGTTGGTTTCCAGTTCAGGGTCAACGACGTATTGTATCCACCGCTGGGCATCAAGTTGTGTATATGGGTGAGGGAAGCTATCGCGGAGATTAAGCCAAATAGCTTTATTGTTGGCGTGCTGAGGCAGGTGATCTTCATCGCCGTATTGCCACGAGCGGATCAGACAGGTGCCACAATCAATCTTCATGGGTTGAGGTATAAAGAGAAAACAGGTGCTACATATTAACATCGACTAATTAGAGCCACTGTTTTGACGGTAGAAACGGGAGTTGTCACCAAGTAAACAATACCAAGATTTCGCTGGATTTATGTAAAATATTTGGATTTCGTTAAAAACACGAGCGACAGGAGCGTAACCTACAAAAGGTTACACTCCTGTCGCTCTTTTAAAAAGTGTCCGCTTTGGTTACCGGGAGACAATCTGAGCTTCCATTTTTTTTAGTTCGGCGACCTCTTTTGTCTGATTCTGAATGACTTTCCGAGCCATCATTTTCATCTTCTCCGTTTTGCCCTCCTTCAAAAAAGCGTTGGCCATGTCGATGCCCTGCTGATGGTGCTGCGCCATCATACTGGCATAATCGTGGTCCATGTTCCCGTTCATCGAGTGCTTCCCACTGTGCATAATCTTCATGGCATCCTGGCCCAGTTTTGAGGAAGCCGTTTGGGGCTTGTGGCTGCTGATGAACTGCGTCAGCTCCTTAATTTCTGCTTGATTAGCCGTTTTGATTTTACCTGCTAAGGCTTTTACCTGTGCATTTTTGCCCTGCCTGATTTCCATCTCCGACATATCAACTGCCGATTGGTGGTGCATTTTAAGCATCATGGCAAAATCATGGTCGGGGTCGCCGGTCATCTTCATGCTCATCATCTGATTCATGCCGGATTGCATGGCCTTCATCATCCCGTTGCTGGCCGACTGCTGGGCCAATGCTGGTTGAGAAAGCAGCAGAACCGCACTGAGTGAGACCACGGTGAACAGTTCGTTTTTCATACGTATTGGTAACTTGATTAATTGGGAAATGACAAAACCGCCGACACGCGCTTTTAGGCAGTATCGGCGGCAGAATATCGATAAAGTTATTTGAGTTCTGCGTTCGGTATGCCATGTTTATTAGCAAACGCAGCTAATTCCTTGAGGGCACTGGCCTGCTCCGTAATGATGATACTGGCCTCATCGGTCGGCGCTTTATCATCGCCGTACTTAAATTGAAGCGTGGCCATTGCAATAGCCCCCTTGTGATGCTCAATCAACCGGCGCACAAAATCAACGTCCACATCGGCGGTGTTCGGAACCTTTGCATAGGCCTGAATCATCTGCTTCATGGCTGTTTTCATCTCCTTTTTGAACTGCTTATAAACGTTGGCATCTATCTTTTCGGGCGCGGGATGTCCGTTCAAAAACGATTGCAGACGTGTCTGGCTTTCCTTGTCGCCCTTAATGGCCATATCGGCCATTTTCTTCGCTTCAGCGTGTTTGCCATACTGATTTTCAGCGGTTCCCAGATCAATGCTTCCCTGGTGGTGCATCTTCATCATCATGGCGAAGTCCATGTCCGGGTCGCCCGTCATTTCCATGTTTTCCATATCGCGCATCATCTGCCCCAGTACCCGGTCCGATTCCCGGTCAAATGCCTGGTCGTTGGGATCATCTGATGAGGTCCGCGCACTGGCTTCCGTCAGGATTTCGGGTTCAACGGCTTCACTACCGTTCTTGTCGCACCCCGTCAGGGTAAGGGTCATAGCCAAGGCTAGCCCGGTCAGGTTGGTTGCTGATAAAAAGTTCTTTTTCATGCTGTTGAGTAATGTGATTTAACCCCTGTATAACTGTGGGTGGTTTGCAAAGGTTGTTGCAATATTCTCTATCAGACTTATAGAATTTTTGGATTAAAAGATTCTTGGGTTAATTAGCCTCTGTCTCGAGTCGTAGAAGACGCTTAATGTTTACTTTTTGTCATATGATACATGATATAGCTACCTTTACCAACCTGATCCACGAGTATAAGCAAAGCCCTGACCTAACCTATCAAAGCTGGTTTTTGTACAACGAAGACCGCTTGAAAGCCTTCCGGTCAATTCGGCGCGGGATACTTCAGGTCGTCAGCGACATTAAAGGCGGCTCGTTCCCTAACGATTTCAAAGGGAGTTCGTTAGAGTTTGTATTAACGTGCATTACCGAGCAGAAGCAGATTTTTGAAGGTGCCTCCCACCCCTTCTACTGGAAGCCAAAATTGCGTATTCCAGATATTTATGAGAATCAGGACCATAAGCGGTATTTCGGGCAGTTCTTAGAATGTTGCCTGAAGGCCACGAAGCCCGAAACGGTTGTGAGCGAGATAAATCGGCTTGATGCCTATAAGATAAAGGGGCTGGGGCCTGCCGTAGCCAGCATCCTCTATTTTCTGCACCCAACCTGGGTACCCCCCTTCAATACGGCTATCATCAATGGCTACAACCTACTCTTTACTGAACGACGTAAGCTGGGGTCATGGTCAGAGTACTTAGCTATCCGCGAAAAGATGCTGGCTATCAGCACCGAGTATCGGCACGTTGTATCAAACGACTTAGGCGCATTGGCTGGGCTGTTATTTGAAATTGGAGCCGGTAACTTGCTGGTGCCGGGTCTGGCCGATCAGCCCATGGCCGACCGCCAGAAAGTTGAGAAGCAATTGTCGAAACGCCACAAGGACGTAGTTAGCGATCAGCAGGAAGAACAGGCCCATTCCGAAATGCAACACCACCTACTGACCATTGGCCGGGCTTTAGGCTATGACGTTGCAGTAGCCCGGAATGATATGTCCCGGCAATACAATGGGCAAGCTTTTTCCTTCATCAGTTTACCCAGCCTTCCCGTTTTGCCTGTTTCGTCCGAGACTGCCCAAACCATTAGCCTGATCGACGTTGTATGGCTGGAGAAAGGCACAGGTCGTATCATCTGCGCCTTCGAGGTGGAGAAAAGTACGTCGATCTACTCCGGTATCCTGCGCCTGACCGATCTGACATGCTCCTTACCCGACCATGCAACGACCCTATATTTAGTGATCCCTGACAGTCGTCGAAAAGAGGTTGAGATGCAATTGACCCGCCCGTCTATTCGGCAGACGAATACGCTGATTCGCTACATTCTAATGTCTGAGCTACGAACACATTGCGACGCGCTTTGCAAGTTTGGGGATAACCACCGAGTTTTGGAGAAGATTGCGAGGTCTGTTTGAATGCCAATTTTTTATGAGCCGGACCAAATTTGCCACTCGCTATTATAGCCTATATATCTTCAACGGGGAATATTGTACCCGTTCCGCCAGCAATTACCTCAACGCCGTAGAGGATTTAGAAGACGTAGCCAAACAAGGAGCCGAGCCTTTGGGTGTCTATGATTTACACGATTGGCGGTTCGATTGGAAGCTGAAGGATTCGACCCAACAACAGCAATATCAGGATGGTGTTTTAGAACTGACCAACTCGCTCCGTCTAAAGCACGAGGAAGCACTTTAGTTTGAGAAACGTAATGGCTTCAAATCTCAGGGTTATTCACGAGTGACTTCGCGAATTAAGCGGGTTAGGTCTTGCTCGGACATTCTTGCTTTCACACGAATGCGAAGTAAACGTTGGCCTGCCTTAGCCATGATTTTGTCCTTTATTTGATCCTTAGCTTGCTGCTTTTCACTATCATGATACTCGCTGTCAATCTCCAGCATCTTGAATGGCTTAAACTCATTTTCTGCGTCGAAGACAACGCAATCTACTAAAGCTTTGAAAAAATAATTTCGCTCGTGCGGTTCCAAAAGGTGTTTGATCTGCTCAAAATCCACCAGTGCCGAAACCGCTACATTTGGGAAGACGAGGTACGTGCTATACACCTCCCGAACTGCCCGGTAGAATTCATACTCCTGCTTCGATTTGAATAAGCTAATTGTATGGTTTACAGCTTCGACTTCACGGTTTATAGTTACGTGAATCGTTCGTTGCTGACTGTGCTCGACTACTTTAGGCTGTGTCCGTTCAAACTCCTGAAGTAATTCAATACTGACAGGCAGATGCGAATATTTCCTGGCATAGAGCAAAGCTGACTGAACCTGAGTCGAGCGATATCCAAGTATGATTTTTTCTACAAGGCGTTCCAAATCTACAGAGGGCAGCACATAGTGAAAATTAGGCCCTGTGTGAAGCATATGAAACTGCTCTAAGTAAAAGAGATAATCAGGGTCTTTGTCGAAGCTACTCCCGTCGATCAATTCCCGGATGAACTGCGATTCAAGAATACTCCTTGTAATATCGTCCTGCCGAAGTTGGTCATAAATTTTGTTATTTTTAAACAACTCGATGAGAGCCATCCAGTTACGCTGCTGAAGGAGTTTAAATGTGGTTTCCCGGTCGTAAAGCATTTATTTTATTAATTGTGCTGTGAAGATAACCGTTTCCCTGCGGTATAATAAAGTAGCATTTTCTTTTGATTCGACGCTTAAATGAAAGGTTTTCAATTCACCATTCCATCAGTATTAGACTGTGAAACAGGCGAGGAGGTTTTCGCAGGGCCATTCTTCAACCAAGACGAGGCTGTTATTTTCGAGATACGCAGACAGTTAGAAGATGCTATCCGTAACCGACGCGACCCTAAATACAAATGCTACTACTGCAATCAGCTTATCAAGATTCGGGGTAAAGCCGAAAACGAGACAAAGTTAAAGCGAATGCACTTTGCCCACCAGTGGGACAGCGACGATTGCCCCATAAAGACCAGCCAGGCGTTAACCCAACAACAGATTCGAGCTATCAAATACAATGGTCAGAAAGAAAGCAAGCTGCACGAACGAACAAAGGAGTTGGTAGCAGCCTCTTTGGAATCGAATCGGTTGACAGGCAAAGGGATAACCGAGGTGGCTACCGAAACGGTTAGACGGGATACCTCTGGACTGTTAACCTGGCGTAAGCCCGATGTCAGCGCGGTTTACGACTCGCGCCAAGTCGTGTTTGAGATTCAGCTTTCAACTACGTTTTTGAGTGTCATTGCGGATCGGGAATACTTTTACCAACAAAACCAGACGTTTATTATCTGGATTTTCAAATTCTTCTCCGATGAATTCGACAAACAACGATTCACCGAAAAGGACGTTTTCTACGGGAATAATCAGAATGCGTTTGTTTTTGATGGGGAAGCTATCAATGAGTCTAAACGTCAACAGGACCTTATCCTTAAATGCCTGTACCGTGAACCTTACCGATCTGGTCAGCAGATAGCTTACCGCTGGCAGGAACGGTTTGTCGGCCTACACGACTTAACGTTCGATGATAAGACCTACAAAGTGTTCCTGTTTGATGTAGAAGGAGCTACCAAGTCGATTAAGCAAGAAATTGACGACGAGGAACGGGCCGAATGGGTGCGGCAACGCGAAATTGAGCAACGACAGCAGGTATATGAGCAACGCCGACAGGCTTACCAAGAAGAACTTGAAGAAGGCTTCTCCCACGCCCGCTCGTCGGTTCTTCAAACACTTAACGAGGTACAGGCTTATCCCGAACGACGAAGCCCTTTACTAAGGGCTTTTGCTGATTTCGCATCTGACACAGAGAGTAAATTATTTGACCTGTTCGGGCATGTACAGGGCTATCAACCAACTGATTTGGATAAAGTATTTTTGAAGACGGCTTACAAGCGTGAATGCGCGAATCGCTCCCACCTGGAACGGAACGATTTACTGACGTGCTTATGTCTGGCAACTTGTTTAATGAAACTAAAAAGTACTCAGAAGGCCCACCGATTAAAAAAAGTACATGGGCCTGTTATGGCTGTTTTGTCTGTTAAATTGAATTGCGTGGTGGGGCAAAAATTTACCAAACTGGTGCAGGTAGCCCATACGGTTTTTCCTGGCAAAGAATCCTTTGCCCATTTGTTTCTACTTGCTCTTGAATTCTATCCAAATTCTGAACTGAACGAGCAGGATGCTCAATCGGGCGGTAAACTGGCGAAGAAAATAGCCGCCTTTCAGCAGAAAAACGTCGAGCCAGACCAAAGCTACGATGACGTTTTCAGGCTGTTATTTCCTGAGCTTTTTGCTCAATAGCCATCCAACCTCGCTTTCTTGGGTCATGATTTGGGAAGTCGGATGAGCTTATTGGAAAAGACTCTTTACAACCGTTTAAGCGGCTAACTCATTGCCATCTGTCAGGGGTTTTGGTTCGTCGGCACGGCCACACTCAACATGAAAGGCATAGTCTTCCGCGCTTAAGTTCATGCGTAAGAATTCACCCATACCCATGTCGTGCCGTTCGAGGACGTAATGCCGGAAAGGGAAGCTCCGCCTGGCTTCATCGAGACCACGTTCCCGCTCCGCCCGGCGCAGTCCGTCATGCGGCAATCCTGCCAGATATTCTTCAAAGTAAATTTCTAACAATTCACGGGCCGAGCGGCTTTCTTGTTGCGGGTTTAGGCGCTTTTGCAGCCACTCTAACAGGTCTTCGGGTGTGGCAATTTCCTCACCTTCTGACTCATCAATGGCTTTCCGAAAGACACTCAGTTCGTTGACCCGGTTGTAGTAGCAATACGTCGCATTACCGATGCGGAACATCCGCGCCATATAGTCGCGTTGTTCTTCGGGCATTTCGGCTAATGTAGTGGCCTGCCGTTTATTATATTCTTCGATAGGGTGACGCATAACTTAAAATTTATCTTCGTTTTCAACATCATCAGAGCCGTGTGACGGGTTGGCTTTCTCTGGCTTACTGTAAACGATACTGTCGGCTTCACGTTGATAATACACGTTAGGGTCCGTCTCGCTTCGAGGTAGTTCGCTGAAATGAGAACGCTTGATAAGACTAATCTGGGCATATTCCACCTTAATCCGTTCTTTCTGAGCGGGCAGTTGATTCTTTAAGATCACATCGAAAAGAATCCCGTCTTCAACAAATTGGGGATTCCACAGCGCGTCGTAATCTAAAAACAGAGGAGTGTGATGCCAGCGAGTAACGGTACGATCTGTTGGCGGCTGGATGTCAAAATAGCCTGAGTAAAGCCAGTACTGGCATTGGGGGTCTTTAATCTCTTCCACCATCTTTCGCAGCAGTTGAGATAATTGCACCGTTGTCTTTACCATTGTTTGTTTGGGATTTGTTAGCCCACTTTGCATGAATCGATTATTCCTGCCTATAGCTTCAACGTAAAATACATGACAAGCGACTATTATAGAACTTTGTTATGATTTACCCAAACTTTTGCCCATCCGGGCCTGACTCATTGCTGAACCAAATGCAGCAGGTGCGTCTGCGCCCGCTCCTGGGTTGGCTCGTTGATTGAATAGAATTCGACCGCCCGGCGGCCCGGGGTGCCACCAACCAGCCTTACACCATCCCACCGGCCCATACTATCGCGGTAGATAACCGAGTAGCCAGCCAAATCGCCTATTTCAGCACGAATTTCTTCCAAAACCGAGTCAATATCATTAGTCACGCTCCGATTGCCGAGGTCAAGGTCTATGATGGCGATAATGTTTTCGTCAACCGTATAGGTGTAATCGGCAGCAAAGGGCCTCTTCCGGTTTGTGCGATTCATGATAAAGCTTATTTACAGTTTATACGGATGTCAAAAAAGTATAGCTGATTTCGGAATTGCTCACAGTTCAATTTCCGCTGGCGAAGAATAGCCTGACGGAGTTGCTGACGGGTGTAGCGACCGCCTGGCTTTAAGCCATTAGCCTCGCAAAACGCCACTAACTGTTGTTCTGTAAATCGGGTGGCGGCTCCAAGTTCCAGCGTAACCTCAGCTTGTTCCTGATTGATGCGGGCTTTGAGTTTTAGCCGTAAGTCAGCAACGGCCGCGCTGACTGTTGGTCCAAATCCGGCCTCGCCCCGATAGCTCGCGCAATAGTCCCAAACTCGATCTACCAACAAGCGTCGGTATAGCACGGCTCCGCCGATCCGGTGTTTGGGTTGAATGGTCAGGTATCCATTGCGCTGAACGGATGCGATAGCTTTGTCGTCAGCCAACTTGTATTCTATTTGGAAGAAGCGGCCAACTGTACGGATTAACCAATCACCTGACCATTTTTCAACGGGAAGACTCCTCACCAGTCTTCCCCACTCCTTGCTTCCCTTGTAAAAGTGAACGACTGCCTGGGCAGCATCAACCGTAAGTCGGTAATCGTCCACCAGTGCGTAGGCATTTGGGGGCTGGTTGGTCTGTAAGTCGTAAAGTGAAATCTCCTCTTGCATATATCGGCACATTAGGCTGACAATGGCCCGTCCAAATATACGCCGTTTAGGAAAAGAGGAAGCCAAAACAAGGAGTTGCACGATAACGAATCAGATTTAGCATTGCTCAGGTGTCGGCTTTTCGAATCAGCATGGCCAGCCCAAAGAGCATAACCAGCAAACTGATGACAAGGTATGGCGACCTTATCCAGACAACCAACTCTCCTGTCCACTCCCGTAGTTCAGCTAACTGGTTGTCGGCCATAAAATAAGGTCGGCTGAATCCTTGATTTAGATTTAGTGCGCTTTTCATTTTCCTATCCGTTGGGACTTGACCGAAGGCTATCAAACATTCCACTCTTGATTCTCAACAGCGACCACCCGCCCACTGTCGACTAACAATCGGACCTCGGCAAACGCCTGGTCAAAATAGCCGTTCCGAAAATCGGCCATAAGCTGGCTGGGGTTGCTAAACGTATAGGCCAAGTCGGCGTGGCCAATCCAGGTCAGGCTTTCAGATTGTTCGTCTCCGTTAAAACTGCCAATGTCGTGGCCGTTCGTTAGTAAAACGCTTATCACGTCGAGGGTTTCTGCGTCCTGCTCTGGGTACGTTTCATAAACAATACCTACACTACCAGCCGGGTTGGGGCCAAACGATTCGGTTGTCCGAACCATATCGCCAACCGTGTACGCATGGGCTGAATTTTCCTGTGCTATCATGTTCGTCATGTTGAAATCGGACCGCCGGAGCGGTTCATTCCTGAATTTTAAGTCAAAAATATACAATTCATAGTTGAGATTAATGTTTTTAATATAAAATATATATATTTGAGTGTGACTATCCAACGGCGTGGGCTTGATTCAATCACCATTGGGTTCGCCCAACGGCAGGCTTTCATCGTCCAGCATCATCGAATCAGACTGAGTACCGGCCAATGGCTGAAATCCCAAAAATTCAACGTGGGCTATTAACTCGGGCAGCAACCAGGCTGGCGGTTGCAACGCTCCTTGTTCCGTTACCCGATGCCATAGCGCACAGCCATAAATAATGTGGCCCGTTGGTCGTAAACGGAAGGCCGGGGGAAGTGGCTCCGCGTGAATAGCCTCCTCATCACAGTAAGCCGCATCCAGGCAATTTGTCAGTGGTTGTTTACCGCCAGAAGTATCAGGTTGCTGGCCAGCTATCGTGAGCCGACGCGCACCAATTTGTCGGCAAATGTCAGTTAGTGAGTCAGAGACATCAACCGGATAAACCAATTCTAAATACGGGTCAATTTTCAGCAGTTCAGGCATGGTAGGGAGCGTTTAGATGATACGTAATGAATAATGCGCCAGGCGTTGACCGCCCGGCGCATCACACATCAGGCAGCTACCTCTTCACCAGCCCACTCACCGATGTAAACAGGTTGCTCCGGTTCGGCCAGCAAGTCCACAAACGGGTTGAACACGTTCTTCGCCACCTGCGTCTGGGCTACTTCGGTTTGCGTATTACGGCGGTAGAGATTAATCGTCTCCACATAATCGGCCAACTCCTGAGTCTGGACTTTATCGGCGAGGGCGTAGGTAAACGACGCGATGTAGTACACCCCTTTGGGCTGTAGTTTGTTGTTCTCCTTTTTATCCGCGTTCACCGTCAGTACCACCTCGTTGAGCTTGACCCGGTTGTACACCAACGGCGTAATGAGCCGTTCGAGGTTGGCCACGCTATACCCGTGAAACAGGACACACGACACGCAATCTGCTTCGTCAATGAAAAACAGTTCGGCCCACTTTTTATAGCCCTGCCCCAAAATGTCGTCGGAAAAGATCCGCCAGGCAATCGGCTGAAACGACAGCGATGCCCCCAATTTTTCGATGTTGTTTTCGTCGTAATGAATCGAAAACTTACCCTCTTTCGCGTCGAAACGGTACTGCTTGGGATTCCCGTCAATGTAGAGGTACTTGTCCACAATTTCGCCCGAATCGGTATCGAGCGTCTGGAAACGGCCTATGGATGCCATTAATGACTCCTGCATTGAAGTTGCCCGAACTGACACGTCGGAGCCGCGCTTGAAGTACATAACAAAGATACGAATTGGCAGGCAGAAAGCAACACTATACAACTGATAAACAGACTAATATACCAAACCTCTGCCCCCTTTCGTCTCCTCTTAAGTCAACGGTGAATCGGGTGTGGGCTTGGTAATTGTTCGTAAAAATGAAGCCATAACTTTCAGGCAACAGGTAAGTTTTAGCTTGTCTTGGGGGAATAACCGTACTTCCTCGTGAGGGACATTAATACGTTCGATGAGGTCATTTAGCTGTAGATCGTCACCTTCTTCCTCAAGGAACGTCCGGTGCGCGTTCGTTAACTGGTCAGTGGTCATGTTTCAATAGATAAGCGTAATCGTTGAGCCGGTAAAGCCATACCCGTACACTATTCAGGTTAGTATGATACTTTTTGCGTTGGGGCTTTTACCCTAACGTTTTTTTGGGTGGGTTTGCTGTCATTGTTTTTGCTGATTTGTGTCTGCAACTCGTCATTCCAATCCTTGTTGAACGGTCGTTTGATTACCAGTTTGTCCGTTAGTCCGCGCCATTCTATAGCCAATTTTTCAATCCGCGTTAGCATGGGACGGTGGTTTGGCAGGTGAATCGTCAGCAAACTATGATTTCCCTGGTGCGTGATAGCTTCCGCCGTTGCGCGGTTCATGTCGGGCGTGTAGCCCCGGTTCAGTGTTGTCAACGCCTGCTGTTGTAGTGCTTCGAGCTTCGCATTTCGTTGAGCTTCATCGCCGGGCGGCACGTAAACGTCAATCGAGAGCGTGTTGCTGTGTTTGTGGTGGCTGATGCTAAACCGCTGATCGGCCTGCTCCGTTGTTTGTCCTGGCAGTTGGAGCCGTCCGGCCCACCCAATGTTGAACCGAATACCGCTGTTATCATTGTCGTGCGCCAGAATAACCTGCTCCGGTTTTACCCGATCAATCAGCCGCTGCACGGTTAACGGTTGCAGGGAAGAAGGCTGTCCGCCAGTGGCCACGTAGAGCCGGTCATACGGTTCTTTTGGCGGGTGAAGCTGATGGTAGGAAAGCGCGTCAATCGGACTCTCACAAATCAGCATCTCTTTAGGCTGATGACCTTTGGGCAGGTTCGACACCCAGATACTTTCCAAACGCTCTCCCCAGGTATGGCCATTGACCAAACCCGTAGGGCTGTCGTTCTTGAGCAGAATAGCCGTAGTCCCCTGCTCGCTTTCCATCGGAAAAACCGTGTTGACTACCATCTCGCCGGTTTTGTTGCTCAAAAATGTCTTGTTGAAGATTTTGCCGATAAACGCCCGGTTGCCGATGGTATCGACCGTCAGGCCGCGCGTTTCCATCAGGTAATCGGTGTTAGTGAGCGGGTCAAGCCGGAAAAAATGCGACATGGCCTTGCTCCGGGTGGCCTCCTTTGCCGGTTGACTTTCGGGCGAACCGTCGGAACGGCTGTTGACCACGTGGGACATATCGCCAGTGTAGCGGCCAACGTACTCATGTACCTGCTGCCACCCCTCTTTTGAAGACGTATCAGCGTTTAGTTTACCAACGACGTAATCAACGATGGTACCCCGGTCGCGGCTGTCCTCCGGGTTGAAATAGAAATACTCGCGGGTGTTCTGATTATGGCCGACGATCAGTTTACGTCCCTCCGTGTTTTCGAGTACCGGCCAACGCCGGGTCGATCTACGTCGGTCTTTGGCAAAGCCCTCCGACTCTAAAAATTGCACGAGATCAATTTGTTGCTTATAATCAGCCAGTTGCGGCTTATGGGTCAGCATAAAGGCAATAGATTTAAGTAATACGTTGAGGATTCCGTTTGCTTATGGCTTCGGTTTGACGGCCCGTTTCGGTTTGGCGGGTTTGCCTTCTTCGGCTGCCGATGTTGGTGCTTTCTGGCCTGATTGAGCCGAAACCACCTTTTGGGATTGGCCCGTGGGGATGTGGTCGAAGCGAAGGTTTCGCCCGGCTGCCGATACGCGCACGTAGGCCGAAAAGGAGGTGCCGGCCTTGCTGGTCATATTGTCTAAGCGAATGGCTTTACCTTCCATCAGTCGCTGCTTTTGCAGGCCATTGAGCGGTATGCCTTTCAGGTGAGACATTCGCTCGATCTTCGGTCGAATCTGGTCGGCCCGAAGTACCGTGAGCGTTTTCGTGTCTTTATCCACGCCGATAAAGCCGGTAAACTTCTGACCACTCTGCTTGTCGATGAGGTCAACCGCGCGGCCCATGTCCCCGTACTTAGTCAGGTTCTGCTTATCCTTGTCGGTGAAAACATGGCCGAGATAACTGTCTTTGAGTGTCAACTCGCGCCGAACATCCTGCAACACGAGCTGTAGACCCGCATCGGGTGTATTGAGGATGTAGAGTTTACCAGTGCTGCCGTCGCCGGTGATGACAACGTCCGTTTTCTGCCCGTTCAGAAGCCGTTTTGCATTGTCGCCGGTCAACTGAACACCGAATTGGCTGGCCACCTGGTTGAGCAGTGAAGCCGGATAGCGGGTTTTGGCTTCTTCAACGTGATTACTGCCGGGAGCCTCCTGATTCAGTGCCAGCGGAGTCGTACAGTCCGGTTCGCGCAGATGGACAAGCTGGCTCCTCCCCTGCCCTATTTGTGGCACCGATACGATGACGGGTGGCTGACCCAAGTTGAAGACAGTGAGGTGTTGTCCATCCCCTGTTCGGCTGTGTGCCAGCAAGGGCATTGTCTCGTCCAAATGCTTGTAGATGGTCGTTTCGTTGGCGAACGCGGTCATCTGATAGCCCAGCCGATGCAGGTTAAAGTTGGTTGGCATTTGTTCATCGCCTACCTGTAGCATTGGCTGCTTCCAGGCTAATGCCTGTATTAACGGTATCAGTTGACTTTGATTGGGGCGGAACCGGTCATTACTAACAGCTACTGCTGATTGATCGGCAAAAATGTAAAAGTTAGATGTGTGCGACTGCTTCTTTTCTACCGTCCGCAACCTGTCAAGTACGTCAAATACCGCATCATGAATGCCCTCATAGCGATTTCGTTGCTCGTCAACTGGCAGATCGACAAACGGGCGTTCTACAAGATGTGACTGAGCAACATAGAGATTGTCGATAACGGGTATACTGGTATCATCCGGCTCGGCAATCACTTGTAGTTGCGGGTTCGTCGGAAGATGCTCCTGTAGCCAGTTCTGTACAAGTTGGCAAATGATGCTTAAGGTCTGCTGGGCCAATGTCTGATTGGCTCCTGGTCTCTCCCCTATCATATAACTAAATCATTAGTTTATCAGAGTCGCTGCCCTTTTTGCTTCTTAGGCTTTTTAGCTTTCGTTTCTTCCAGCACCGGCTTTGCCGCAGCCATCTTCTGCTGTTTAACCGGTTGGGGAGCTTCTACCCGTTGGGCGGTAGCCTGTTTGATCTCATCCTTTGGCTGAATGGTTTTCTTCCCCCCTGCCCCATCGCCTTTAAGTTGGTGGACGGGTTTGGTCAGATCCTGAGCAGTCTTCTGATCGACGGTTTGCTTGACGACGTTGTCCGGTATTTTGGCGAACGTCAACGACCGTTTGGCGGCTGATACCTGCACGTAAGCGTTGAAGGATTGCCCGTTATTGCTGGTCATCCCTTCGAGTTTGATGGCCCGGCCCTGCTCCAGACTTTTCTGTTGTTGCTTGTTGAGCGTAACCCCTTTGATGGTTTGCGGAATGTGTAACCGCTCGGCCCGAAGCACGGTCAGGCTCCGGGTTTCCTTGTCCACCCCGACGTAACCGCCGAACTTCTGACCCGTCATTTTATCGGTGAGTTCGACCCGCTTGCCCATTTCCCCGTTCTTCTCCAAATTCTGTTTGTCACGGGCAGACAGTTCATAACCCAAAAATTCTTTGGGGAGTAACAGTTGCTTCCGCTCCGGCTGAATGCCAATGATTGGCCCCTTATCCGGCGTGTTGACGATGTACAACTTGCCCGAAATCTGGAATGGCTTTCCTTCTTCGCCCGTTTGGGTGAGCCGCATCAAGCCCGTTTTTCGGCCATTCAGGAGGTCATCCAACTGACCGGCTTTTTCTAGATCGGGCCGGGTAATGCCAATCTTCTCAAATTGGTCGGCCACATCGGCCCACTGGTAGCGGGTAGGCCGACTGGCCACAGGCGATTCTACGCCTGGCGTGATGGTTTCTTTCATGGGTACTGCCGCTTCGGCGGTCCGATTGGTCTGTTGGTTTACGATTGGTTGAGGAGCATAGGATACTGTAGGTTCGTTGACTGATTGGCCTGGATTTGCCTGAACCAGCTTGTCCGGTTGCTTATCCGGTGGTTCTTTCCCGCTGCGGGCTATGTCGTAAGGTTGCGGGTTTGTCTGGGTTTGCCCGGTTATTTGCGGCTTGTTTGAGGTCGAAGGAGTAATCCAGTTGCTTACGGTCTGGCGTACACGTTGCCAGCGTGTTGGCGACGGGCCGGACTCCTGAAGCAGTTGATATGGTTTTTCGGAAGCAACGTTTTCGGCTGGTCTGGTATCTGGTGTCAATTGTTGCGGTTGGCCCTGATGTACCTGTGCTTTTAACTGATCATGCTGACGCTCCAGATCAGCAATGAATCGGTTCATTTGCTCATGGTTGAGCCGGGCGTTGTGCAGGAAGTTGGCCAAAAAACCACCGTTGATGTCCAGATGGAGCGTTACCGGACTAATCTCACTGCTTACAGTTGGCCGATCAGGGGAAGCAGAAGAGGATAGCTTTTCTGCGGATTGATGCGTCTCCGCTGAACGGGAATCAGGGGCATCAACTACGTCAATTCGGTAAATCTGTTTAGGGTCAACAAACACCAAGGGCTGCCCTTTCACGGTCTCATGCAGGTCCCATAGGTACGCCGTCAATTTTTTCTGTTCGCCCTCACTCGCCGAGGGGGTTTTCTCCTCGATCAGTTTGGCCAGGTCTTTCTGGCGTAAAGACTCATCGTACAGACATTTGGTGATTTCCTCATCGGATAACAGGCCGTCGTTTTCGAGAAAGCTCCGCAACTCCTCGTATTCGGCAGGCAGGATAAGTTGGTACTGCTGCGTCTCTATTTGCTCAAATACCTGTTGCGGTGTCGCTTCGGTAGGCTGACTCTGGACATTCTTTGTATCCAGTACGGTTTCGTCGGGTTTCGGAGAATCCATATAAAATCCGTTCGGACCGCCGAAGCGGTTGTTTCAAGCAAAATTATTGTTTTCATCTAATATATATTTAATTTTATAAGAAATTATTTATTATACATATTGAAACGGTCTCTTACACGCGCCTTCACCACCTTCTTTGTCACGGTGATTAATTGTCATCTCCTTGTCGCTCAGGTGATTTTTTCCCGATCTGGCGAATCAGCCTCTGCTGTCCAGGCCGACACAGCCGCAACCATGACCGGACGCATCAATCGCACCAGCGAACCGACCGAATTCAGGGTTTCCTATTTTGACTCAACGGCGCACCGGGCGATTGGGGAGACCCTAAGCAGCCGGAACCCGTACAGCCGGATAGATTCCCTGTTGGCACAGGTAGCCGATTCGTTATTTGGGGAGGTTGAAAAGCGAGAGCTGGTTGGGCAAAGGCTAATGTCGAGCCGGGCCGCCGAGCGGTTGTCCTTCATGCCAGCCATTCCGCCCCTGCGCTTAGCTAACTGGCAAGATTACCAGGTTAGCAGTCGGTTCGGTTGGCGAATCCATCCAATTGGGGGTGATGTGCGACTGCACAATGGCCTGGACCTACCACAATCGACGGGTACGCCTGTCTTTGCAACAGCCGATGGTGTGATTACATCGATAAGCTGGCAACCCGATGGCTTGGGATTGTCTGTGTGCATTGAGCACCCAACCGGCTATCAGACCATCTACGGCCATCTGTCAACGTATATAGTACAACGGGGAGATAAGGTGCGCCGGGGTGCGCTCATTGGGCGGGTGGGCAGTACGGGCCGCTCGACCGGGCCGCATCTCCACTATACCATACTGTACCGGGGCAGACCTGTTGATCCGGCGCGGTATTGTTTTCTTTGGGTGAAACTGGCCCGGATGTTTCAGTCTGCCGGGCCAGCGACGCTACCCGCCCAAAGGCAGCATAGCACGAAATAGTAGGCTACCGCATCGGTGGCCCGGCTACTTTTGTTCAATTCGTTGCAAATCAGTGTACAACTGCTTCAACAATGCCAACCGTTCAGCTTCCTGCTGGTCATGGATTTTCTGGCGTTTTACCTGCTCATTTGTAAACATCGGGACGTTGGCATCGTCTTCGGAGTCAGGATTGTACAGCCATTCGTAGTTCACTTTATGCCGCCTGATGAAATACAGGGCAATAAGGGTGAACATCTCGCGGGAGACCTTCAGGCCGTTCTCTAATCTGTAAATCAGGTTCTGAGTTGTGTTAAACTCATTGGCTAAATCCTGCTGACTCATGTTCAAATGGTCGCGGATTTTGGCTAAACGCCGGGCTATAAGTGCTGCATAGGCATCGTTCTCTTTCTCAAACTGTTCCATTATTGGTTATCAATAGGTTTATCAATCATCTGACGGTTGCAGGTTTTCAACGAGGTGTTTCAGGGCTGGGTCATTACTTATCCGCTCAATTTCAGTTTGAATTAACAGAGAAATATCCTTTTTTACCGCGTTAAAATTGGTTTCAAGCATATAACTTAGCTGCTGGTCAGTAATCTGCGAAAATTCGGCTCCGGGCGGAATTGTTTTTACGGTGGCCAATTCCGCCACCATTGCCGGTTCAACCACTAACCGGGCGTGGAAAATCTTCTGCTTAATCGTCTCCTCAACGTTGTCTGCAACGGCCCCGACGAAATGCCCCTGCGAGAGGTTTGATATCTTCGACTCCGGGATAACCGAGTCCATGTTCTCGGAAATGGACAGGTTCGTGTCCCGCTCCGTAAAGGAAAGCGAATGCCGCACCTGCTTATTTTTCCCGAATCGGCTCGACATTGTTTTGGCAGTTTCGCCCAGCACCTGTCCTGAAAACACGTTGCCAATGGTATTGAAAATTGTCGTGGCTTCTTTGTCGCCGTAATCCCGTTTTAGCTGGCTCAAGTCCTGCAACCCCAGGCAAGTGGACACTTTATTGCTCCGGGCCGTTGCAATCAGGTTATCCAATCCCCGGAAGTAAATCGTTGGCAACTCATCAATGATGATGGACGATTTCAGCCGCCCTTTCTTATTGACCAACTTAATGAGCCGAGCGTTGAATAAGCCCAATGCGGCCCCATAGACTTCCTGACGCTCCGGGTTGTTGCCCACACACAATACTTTAGGATCGTCAGGATTATTGATATCCAGGCTGAAATCATTGCCGGTCATCACCCAATACAGGGCCGGGCTGGATAGTCGGGCGAGCGGAATCCGGGCCGACGCGATCTGCCCTTCCAATTGCTCGTAGGCTTCATTTCGGAGCGCACTGGCAAAGGGCTTGAGCAGGTTTTCAATCTCCGGCTCCGATTGCAGGATCGGAAACAATTCGCGGTACTCCGCCCCGGCAAACTCGATGACGTGCGGAAAGGTGCAGAATCGTTGGCCATCGTCGGCCTTTCCCTGCTGGCTCAGGCTCCGCAACCGCCGTTCATCATACTTCTTCAAGTACCAGATAACCCCCGACAGAAAGTTCATCGGCGACTCGACGAAGAAGTCCCCCTGCTTCTGAATCCACGATTTGTTAAGATTAAGCAGAATAGTTCGGGCCGCTTCCTGAGCATCAATGATGTCGGTCATCAATTCGGGTAACAGGGGGTTACAGCGGTTCGAGCGTCGTGGGTCGTCAAAGTTTATGACGTAAAACGTCGGCATCCGTTTAAACGCCCTCCGGTTTTTTTGCAGGTAATGAAACGCGATGTTCGACAGATCAGGGAATTTATAATCGTAGATGTACATGGTAAACCCCTTCTCCAGATGTTGCCGGATAAAGTTGTTCACCACGGCAAACGATTTACCGGAGCCGGGTGTCCCCATGACCAGCGTGGCCCGAAACGGATTGACCACATTGACCCAGCCCCGGCGCATTTTCTTTTTCACCCGGTACTCCGTCGGAATGTTCACGGAATACTCGTTTTCCATGAGTTGACCTTCCTGCTCAAATGACTCATTTTCGTCGTTGAAGGCATCGCCACCGATGTTAACGCTGAGTATCTGGTTGGCGTAGCTGCCAGCCCGAATCAGCAGGAGATAGCCCAAAACCGTTGTCAGGAAGTACGCTCCATTCCGTACCTCCGCCGTCAGCCAGGCCATTCTAAGTAGTTGCCCGTTCAAAAGTAACAGCACGGCCCCGCCAATGCCGACCCGCGCCACCTGCGCCCAGGTAACATCTAATTTCTTCCGGGTCTTGTTGCCAAAAGTCCAGATGCCCAATAGCAGCAATGCCGCCAACTTGGAATAGAGCGGGTGCGAAAATAAGTGCGTCGCGCGGTCTATGCTTAGGATAAATCGGTCGAGTAAGGCAAAACTGAACCCTATGCGGGCGAGGGTGTCATAACAGAAAAAATAGAGGTGAAACCCGATGAGGGCTAATGACATAAACAGGAGCATATTCAATATTCCCCGGTAGTCTTTGTCCTGAGCATCCATGAACGATTCGTTTAACGATTAGGCCGGTCAGCCGCTGTGTCCTGCACACGTGCCTTTCCAATCGCTAATATAGGGCATATATAATTGCAGTTTTAGTGTATGCCATAAATTCGCCTAATACCTGTTTCTGGATTTCATCCCGAATCAAACCATATATATAATATATTAATTGTTTAAAGTCGCAGCCCTTTTTTCTGCCGATTTTTTTTATCCTTCTTCGATTTTTCCACCAACAAAACCTTCTCCTGAGCCTCTCCCCTACTGGCTTTTTCTTCTTTGGTCTTGGGTTCAATGACCTTTTCCACGGTCGTTGCTATGGCAGGCTGATGAGGTTGAACGAAAGACTCGGGCAGTAGCTGTTTCAACCGAGGCTTGTCCTGGGGCTGCTTGCTGGGTGTTGAAAGCAAGTTTGAGTCGGCAGGTGATTCCGGCTTAAAAGACTCCCCGGTTGCCTGGTTTAGATGTGGCTGACCAACCTCTGTCTTCGGTTGAACTGATTTACGGATGGTGTTTTCGGAAAAACGGGTCAGCAATGCTTGCCGACTGAGTGCCGAGCCTAATTCGTCTTCCGAAACAACCAACCCAGCACGTTCCTGCACATAGAGGTAAACTCCTCCCCTATCGCTAACCTGAACGCCAATCTGCTGCAAGGTGGCTTTGTACTCCGTTTCCGTGATGCTCTCGTATCGGCTCATACGCTGCTCAATGATGGCGGCTACATCATTGCATCCTTTTGTTTGCCTTTCTGCCTGAGATGCGAACATGGTTGCAAGCCGCTTATTCGTCGGCTTACAGGACAGCTTACTGGCTGCTATGGGCCGCGTCAGTATCCCCGACTTTTCTACAGCTTGAAATGTCACACCTGTTTTGCTCCGTCCTGCCATCGCTTTCATCACTACGCCCTGCATTTGCAGGTACTGGCGAAGACTATCCACCGAGCCGAAGGTGAAGTTTTCCAATGCTCTCTCCACGACTGTACTAATCGCCTGTTCATGCTTTTCCTCTTTGGCGTTGATTGATGTCCGGTGACGAACGATTCCTTCAGCCTGAATCAGGCCGTGCCGTTGTTCAATCCCATTACGAATCTGATTCAGCCGATTTCTGATAAATTTATCGCTAATCTTACAACCGTCAGGATCAATTGACACGGATACGATATGGATATGCGGGTGCCGTGTATCGTCGTGTCGGTACATCAGGTATGGTTGCCGACCATACCCAACTTCAGTCATCACCTCGCTACCGATCTGACGCAACTGGTCGTTCGTGATTGACTCAGTGGGGTGAAACGCGATGGCCAGATGAACGGATGGTTTGGCGACGGCCGGGTTTAACCGGGTCATTTGTTCCAGCAGTTGCAACCGAAACTGCCCGTATTTTTCGGCCATGTTCGAGTCCGGGTAGTTGGCAATCTGAATGCGCTCGGCCTGCCCTTCCTCCACTTTCCGTTCGTTATATCGCACCGCTCCGGCCACCTCTCTGCCCGTCAGGATTCGTATAACCATTGCGAAATTTGGGTGAGGATTTCCTGAATAGCCGCCAGTTCGAGCCTTATGCTATCCGTAATTTCCGTCGTTTCTACTGAACCCTTTGCTGCTGTAACGTGCTTTGAAATGTCGTCCAACTGCCGACCTCTATCTTGTAGGTTTATTAGAATCGTCAGCAGTAATTCATTGGTTTTCGTAGGAGTTGTCCCTCTTTCCTGAAACAACTTCTGTTTCAGATAGCCAGCAAAGGCTAATCGCTTACCAGCTTTTACCCGACTGAATTCTAATTGTAGCTGTTCATTCTCCCGAATCGTGACCCAGCAGTTCAGTTTCACACTGGCCTTATTCTGCTCTTCTTTTGGAGGACGACCTCCTTTGTTTCTTGATGTCTTCTGTGGCTCCACCCTGTCTGTGTGCGTCATTACGCTATTGTTCCACAACTTTTCTTTCGTCTTTTTAACTTAGCTATTAAACGAAAGCAGGGGTTTTGCGGGTAGCAAAACACATCTTGCCCTTTCCAAAAACATTCGTGTTTCCGTAGGCGAGTGTCCATTACAAAGGTGAGTGGACAAAACTGATTTACCAAATCCTGCTATCATAAGCCCTGATCTTTCGTCTGAGATGGTCTAATAAATCGGCACAGTGAACTTGCTTAACTTTCGGACCGCCGAAGCGCCAAGATCATGCAGCCTAAAAACACCCCCCCCAAACGTCGTAAGTACGATATTAGCTTCAAAACTGATGTACTCAAAATGATTGCTAACGGACAGAGCGTGGCCTATGTGGCTCAGGCACTGGGTATCAGTGAAGCACTCATCTACAAATGGAAACAACGAACTAAAGGGAAAGAAAAACACCTTCTTTCAAATCAGGCTTCGGATGTAGTGTTTGAGAATCAGCGCCTGCTACAGCGTGTTCAGCAACTGGAAGTGGAGCGCGAGATCTTAAAAAAAGCTTTGAGCATTGTCAGCCGACAGACCTAAAGTTGCGCTATGAACTCGTTCAACGACTAGCCAGTGAGTTTGCTGTTGAGACACTGTGTTCGGTGCTGGAAGTGAGTCGTACAGCCTTTTATCGGTACCTGCGGGGCGATAGCTATCAACGCACGCAAGAAAAGGCTAAGCATCAGCAAGCAGTGGAACAGATTTTCTCGGTGCATAAACGACGTTACGGTAGTCGACGCATTGCGGCTGAACTGCAGGAGAAAGGATACTTGATCGGTCGTCACCAGGTGAGAACGCTTATGAGAGCGGCCGGTTTGCAGGCCATTCAGCCCAAGTCGTTTGTGCCGCGTACGACCAACAGTGCCCATGGCAAAGGTTACTGGCCGAATTTGCTGTTAGATCAGCCTTTGCCCCAAGCGCCTAATTTGGTCTGGGTCAGCGACATTACGTATTTGCCTTTAGTCAACGGCGAATGGGGCTACTTAGCCAGTTGGATGGACTTATACTCGCGTAAAGTAGTGGGCTGGCAAGTGGGTGAAACGATGGAAGATGAACTGGTAGTGCTTCCCCTACGCCGTGCTTTGGAGGTACGTCAGCCTGTCATGGGCTTAATCACCCATTCGGACCGAGGTGGACAATATGTCTCCGCGGAGATGAAGGAGTTAGTACGACTGTGGCACATCAGGCCCAGCATGAGCCGGGCCGACGATCCCTACGACAATGCCTTTGCCGAGTCGTTGTGGAGCCGCTTAAAAGCGGAGTTACTGGAAGGCGGAGTATTTTTGAGTGTAGAAGATGCACACACCGAAATCTTCGACTACATCGAGGTGTATTATAACCGGGTAAGAAAGCATTCGTCGCTGGGCTACCAAAGCCCTGAACAATTTGAGAACCAGTATTACACAAATCTGACAAATTCAGTGTGCCGCTAAACCGGACCACCTCAGTCCTGGGTTCTATCATCTTTATCTGCTGAGTACTTCTTACATCTTCGTAAGCATTGTACCCATTCAGGATACGATGAATTTTCACCATCCAGAACTTACTCCCAAAGCTCTATCTATCAGTTTATTATGTTTGTGATTTTATCATAAAGTTGTAATACAACAAAACTGTGCTGCCATAAATCATTGGCGGGGTTCAGTCGTGTATGTTTATCATAATATGATACTAGCGTAGATTATTAAAATCTTTTTGTCATAGTTGTGTATTATAATTTTTATGTTTTATTGTTGTCACTTAAAATTATATTATTGTTTTATAAATTTATTGTATTAT
>NZ_MVEC01000022.1:0-78009 GCF_002006735.1 Spirosoma sp. 209
GGCCGGGCTTTCGCCCGGCCATCCTCGTTTTAGGCAGCAACCGTTTCCGGCTCTACTTCCTCTGCTACTCCATTCAGCACATAATCAACGGCTTTTTGCGCCTGGCCCGATGCCCGGAAAATCAGCGTTTTGTCGCCTTTGAGGGCTGCTAGCCAGTTGTTTAGGTACGCGGCTGCATTGGTCAGTAGCCGGTGGTCGGTCAGGTCAAGGCCACAACTACCGGCTAGGTAACAGGCTCCAATTTCGGCGGTTAACTCCTCTTTGGCGTAACGCTCCCCACCGAATCCGTCCGAGTTTACCAACTCCTCCCGGTTCAGCCGGTCGCGGTGGCCCGTTGAGTGAACGAGTTCATGGAATAGTACGCTATAATAGGCTTCCGGGCAGTCGAACGCCGAGGGGCGGGGCATATTCACATAATCGAACAGGGGGCTGTAAAACGCGCGGGCCGGGTCACGGTGGACAATATCGGGAGCGTTTGCGTAACTGGCACAAACCGCGTCGCAAGCCTCGATCCGGTGCGCTTCGGTAATGGCATCGGGCGGTAACAGTTTTGGCAACTCGATGGTAATTCCCTCCACGTCGGCCACGTTGAAAACGAAATAATGCTTGAGCAGGGGAACACCTACTTTTTTAGTCTTGGTTTCGCCTTTCCGGTTCGTTACTTCCTTCTCTTTTTCCAGCACGTTCCAGAAAACAACCAGATTTCCCTTTGCCCCTTTGCGGATGTTACCGCCCAACTCGGTCGCCTGTTTGAAGGTAAGATAGTACGGACGTTCGTAGTTTGCACAGCCCAGCAACACACTATTGATGCCGGTATAATTCCGTTTGCTCACGTAATTTCTGGCCACCTCAACCTGACCGTTTTCCAGAATCCCCCACCGTTTGCGCCAGGGGATACGGCCTTTTTCCAGTTCGGCCACAATCAGTTCAGTAACGCGGGTGTACAGGTCGGCACCTCCCCGCTGCGCGGAAGTCTTGGCATTCTGCATTGAAGTTGCCCGAAGTAACACGTCGGAGCCGCGCTTGAAGAACACTATAAAGATACGGCACTATTCGCGCTCATCCAAGATATATAGCTGACTAACAGAAGTTTACACGGAACCCTCTGCCCCCTTTCGTCCATTACCAGTACGTGTAATAAGTGAATGTGCTGGGCTGATATTGATGAATGTGTTTTGGTGATGTCGTGAGCGGAGGGCCGCCCTATAGCGGCTGTTCGCAAGGTAGCATTAGGCCACGCGGCTCTGCCGACCGACGACAGGAGGGAAGCCAGGAGCGGTGTGGCCAGTGTATTGCGTGTTCGCCCGGAATGAGCATTTGGCATTGTGCAGGCCGGAGTAAATCCAGCCCGCACGGAGTTTGTAAGTCAGATTTTTTCGAGGTACTCGGTGCTTACCTCAACTTCGCGCTTCTCATTATCAAGACTCACTAACACATCAAATCGGCTATAGCCTGTTACGATGCCGGTGGCTCCGGTGCTGGTGAGCCTCACCCGGTCGCCGATGGCTGGTTTGGGTGGTAGCGGCTTGTAAAACCGTTTGAAATGCTTACAGTACGTCAATCCAAGTTGCCGTGCGCGGCTGAACAGATAGCCCCACGCCTGGCGGTACGAGTCGCCGACAAACTTCCACTCATAGGCTCTCACCAAATCTTTACCGGCTGCTGTCAATTGGTGATCTTCGGTCAGGCTGTTCGTTCGCAATCTGAAATCGTCTAATGTCCTGACAGGCGGGGTAGGAGGGGAGTACGCCGGGCGTGAGACGGGCTGGACTTCATTCATCATCTGGTTAGCCCGAAATGACACCTCGGAGCCGGGCGTTATGTTGTTTTACTATTCGTTCATCGTCAGTGTATCAAAATAGCCCTGAATCATTGGCACCAAGCACAGGTCGAGCGTTTCACTCGCTATACCCGTGTATTGACTAACCTTTGCAACCCACGCTTCTCCGATATGGGCATCAACCCGACAGGCAGCTAACCGGATCAGCTTTTCATTGTCTGCTACCAGACATACCAAATCTGCCGGTGTAATGGCAAAAACCGGGGCCATTCGGGCCAGGTGAAAGGCCACATAGGTCGGGTCTGCTGTCAGGCGGTTCCATAAATACGCTTGTGATGCTTCCATTCTCTTGCTGTTTAGTTTCTATTCCGCAAACGGGCCAGGACTTCGACAAAATCACAAAATTAAGTCAGCGGCTACCGTTGACAACCGCACGTTGTTCATTTGCTCAATTGTACTGGTCAATTCTTCGGCGGCTACCTGCTCAATGACAATTTCGGTGAACTGCTGGCGGTTGATGATGAAAAAGCTGACCTGATAACCGTTACCATCCTGTCGGCTCTCTACCCGGATAGACGTGTATCGGCTCTCCTTCATTTTCCACTTCAACGCATTCATGCGGTTATCCGGGCTGAATGCGCTGGCCCTCATCCGGGCGAAGGCCAGCGGGCCAATATGGTTGTAAATGGCCTGAACGCGGGGGTTCATGGCGCGTCTCGGCTGGTTCATTGGCAGACGTTGGTTCCTGTAGTACAAACGGCTCCATCCTCGTCAATGCCATAGTCAGCAAATTGAACCGGGCTTTTGTCGCGGTTTAATCGCCAACCTTTGGGAAGCCACAGAGCTATTTTTGGGGATAGCAACTGCTTCAATGCAGTCTGTATTGAATACGCCGACCAATCCCGGCAAGAGTGCCGCCATCCGCGAACGATACGTGTGTCGAAATTGATTTCGTACACGTACTCAGCGTTTATTCGTAGCTCGTGCCACTCGCCGACCCAATCATCGAAACAAGCCAGCATTTCCGGTAAATTGTCGGGGTAAGCACTGCTGTCGATGACACAGACGCACTTTTGCCCGTTTCGGGTTAGCAGAATGTTGGCGCGTGTCATAATTGGGAACGTTGACCGACAACTCGACGGGTTTGCTGGTACAGAAAAAACAAGGTGGCTTCGATGGACTTTCCAAATAGCCAATCTGCCTCGTCGGGGTCGCACCGCTGGTCGGGATTTTCTAAATCGGCGGTTTCTAATCCGCGCCACATATCGGCATCGGCGAACGGGTCAGAGAATACAAAACCCTGTTCGCGGGCCTGGGCAATCAGGTCGCGGTTCAGGCGGTTGTCAATAGCCTGCCGCACCGGGCAAGTTGCAACGGCGTAATACATACAGTCGCCCGAAATAACACGTCGGTGCCGCGCTTGGAGAACAGTATAAAGATACAGCTAAACAGCCAATTAGGCAAGATATATGGCTGATGTACAGCTATTTATACCAACTCCTCTGCCCCCTTTTGTCAGGTTAATTCTTGTGATAAAACGTGCCGTGTTTTGGACGTGTGCGTGGCGTTTTTAGTGAACGTGAGTGTGAAAGCGGGTTGTCGTCCTTCAGCGACTCCCCGCAAAAAATTAGTTCACACGGCTTCCTGACCGACGATAGGAGGGAGGGGAGTGGTGAGAACAGTGAAGGGGCCAGGCACTTAGCCTGCTCAAAATTTAGGAACCAAATGGATTGACAAATACAGCTAACAACTCGTTAAAAAAGTCACTGACTTTCTTTGACCAACTCCTTTTTTTCGGCTCAAAGCCGTGTGTGGCTACTGTCGTGTTTAAACGAGTCGCTTTTACCTGTTTTACCTTGCCTGTGCTATCAGTTAACGTTATGTCGCCCGTTTCTCGTCGGCTTTCTAACCAGTTATCCAATTGCCTGGCCGAGTCGGGATCATCTAATATTTCCTTAGCGAGTTTACTTAAAGGAGCTCTCATGTCGAAATTTAGTTAAGGTTTTTCTGTTCTTTACCATTGTGACCCTAATAGTGGGCCGGGGGATTCCGGCCCACTAACCCTATTATTCTGCCAATACTGGTTCATTTATTGGCTCGGATTCGCGCAACATGGCATCTTGCAGGTCGGCAATCTCGGCTTCTAATTGCGTTATTTTCTGGCTGTGTCGGAACGGCTCGTTGACTTTCTGGATAAAGGCGGCTTCATCAGCATGGGCGCGGTCAATGCGTTGCTGACATTGGGCGGGTAAGTGCGGGGCATGAGCCACCGACTGCCGTAATGACTGAAACAGGCCGGGGCCGCTCATTACTTCACCCTGCAAACTGCTTCCCCACTGGTAGGTAAATACGTACTCGTTCCGCAACGTAAACACGTCCTGCCGAACCTCTCCGGTCAAGGTAAGCGGTAGCCCGTTGACCGTAATTACTGCCTGGGGCGTTAATCGTCGCTTCAACTGGCCGCGCATCCGGTCAAGTAGTTGTTGCACCGGCCCGCCAAACTTCTCGGTATAGGTAATGCTCTCAACAATAACGGTATTCAGTTGATACGTTCGGGCCGCGTCCGGCTGTTCGTCTGTTGCAAAACGGGTTTTCAATACGGCTACCTCTGATTCAAGCGTGGGCAGTAGCGGCACCTGCACTAATAAGATACGCCGGGCGCGTTCCACCTGCGTTTGTGCATCCAAAACGCCCCGTTGCCAGTTCTTTCGGGCAGTCAGCAACCGCGACAAATCGAGTTGCTTGGCGGCATAGGCTAAGGCGTACTGACTGCCCGATAACGTTGCCATCATCTGGTCAAACGACATAGCAGCAAAATCGTCGTCGGCTGAAATATCGTTCATCCCCTCGTCGGTCAAATGGCCTTTCAATACCTGATTGATAAACTTCTGCTTAATGGCTAACCGTCCGTAGGCGGTTGCATCGAGCGTCCGGTCAACGCCGTAGGTCAGAATTTCAATGGGAACACCCCAACTGGCGTGTAAATTCCCTTGCCGGATAATGCGGCCATTCCGTTGCTCGAAATCAGTAGGACGGTTAGGCGCGTCAAGGTGGTGAAGGCCAACTAACCGTTCCTGCACGTTAACCCCAATACCCATCCGCTCCGATGTACCGAGCATTACGCGAATCTCACCCGTCCGAACTTTGGCAAAAACCGATTCCCGTTTGTCTGCTTCGGCGGGGCAAACCGCTACCTCGTTGGCCGGAATACCTGCCGCAACTAATTTTAATTTCAGGTCGTCAAATAAGTTAAATCGGGGGCCAACAGATAAACGCTCGTCCTCGTCAACAAACAGATTTAAAGGCGACTGGTACACGTCGGCAAAGACTAATTGAGTGCCTTTGTAGGAATCCGACTGCTGATAAAGCCGGACAATTTCCGTCGCGGCCCGGTTTAGTTTTGAACCTGGCTCATCTTCATTCAGAGCCGATAGTAACCGAATATCAAGCGTTGCTTTCCGGGCCTGGCCGAATAGCACTAACGGTAAATGGCTATTCTCCCGCTTCTCGCTGCCTGTCAATTCCTCAAACCAGCGTAGCCGTTCCCGAATCGTATCTAACTCAGCCTGAACGCCTTCCGTCTGCGGCAACACAATCTTGGTAAATCCTCCGTCTTTAAGAATGGGTAAGGTCTGGTCGCGCTGAAACTCGACTACATCATCATTCAGCACTACATCAACATGGGCGCGGTACAACTCCGATAACTGTCGGACATTGACAAACCGGGCAAACCGGGAAACGGCTTTAAACTGGCCGGTAGTCGTCAACTCGAACGATGCGATAAGTTGCCCGAACGCTCCGGCGAACTGGTCAAACGTTGAAATCCGGGCTTCGTCTAAGTGGTCGGGGGCGATGAACCGTAACATCGTCCATGCTTCGGCCATTGTGTTAGAAATCGGCGTTCCCGTAGCCAGCACAACCCGCCCCTGCCGGGCCTGCACTGACCGGCATTTAAACATCGCGCTCAACGCATCCTCGGAACCTGCTGGGTCAATCCCTTTGATGCCACGCCGGGACGTAAAGAAGCCCAATCGCTTGTATTTATGGCATTCATCCAGAAACAGCGCGTCAATGCCTAATTCATCAAACGACAAGATATTATCTTTCTTCCGGTCGGCCTGACGAAGTCGGCGGGCTTCCAACCGTAGGCGTAATTCATTGAGCCGCTTCACTAACGACTTTTTACTTTTGTCTTGGCGGGATGCTGCGGCAACGGCGGCTTCTACGCGGTCTATTTCTTCCTGCAAAAACGCCTGTTCACTGGCCGGGTCGTCGGGAATCAGTTTAAGAAAACTCTGCGGAATGATAATCCCGTCGAAATGGTTGGTAGCGATACGTTGCAAAAATCGCTTGCGCCCGGCTGCATCTAAGTCAGACCGTTGCGGCACATACACCACCGCCGACGGATACAATAACCGCCAACTACGGGCCACGTCCTCAACCGTTGAGTTCTGCACCACAAGGAGCGGTTTACGGGCAATCCCCAACCGTTTTAGCTCCATCGCGCCGGTAATCATCGTATAAGTTTTACCGCTTCCTACGGCGTGGGCTAACATCGTATCCTGAATTTTGATACGCTCGACAGCCCTAAACTGGTGGTCGCGCAACGAAATCGCCGGGTTTGCATTGGGATAATGCGGAAAGGTTGGCCGGGCAAAACGGCGGGGTACGTGGGTGTTATACAGCCGGTTAAACGTCTCCTCAATAACCGATTCGTACTGTTCACGGGCAAAATCAACGAATAGTTCGCCTAACCGTTCCTGCGCGGCAATAGCCTGACTGGTCGCTTCAACATCCCGAACGCTACGCTCCTTCCCGTCTTGGGTAATCGTCTTGGTAATAACGACGCTCCGACTGTTCAGGGCCGCGTCAATCAATTGTAGGGCTGTCCGGTGCGACGTACCCAACGACTGATTCAATGACGAATAGAAGTGGGTAGGCGCGTCAATTTCATATTGTCGGCTCCGGTTGTTGTATCGGGTCGATACATCAGGGAGTTGTAAAGTAGCCTGAATAAAGTTTGTTACCAATTCATCCGGCAACCAGATAGAACCCAATCCAAACGAAATCAATGCGGCTGGAATAGTCGGCGGTACAATCTGTTGCAACGCATATACATTGGCCTGATAACGCGGTTCGTTTCGGGCCTTGTCCTCGGCAATGGCCAGCTTCTGCCGAATATTACCCGACAAATAGGCATCGCGTTCGATGAGATTGCCCGTTATCGGGTCAATGAAAGTCAACCCTGCGGATAGTAACTGATCGGTAACATCGGTCACTGACTTAGCTAACCAATTCGTTATAGCGACCATTTTTAAGCCACCATGAAACCACATCGACAGATTCACCGCGTCGGCTACAGATGCCGCCGTAGTAGGGTAGGGGAGAGCCACGTTTACCCGCTCCCGAAAAATAGCGGCCTTTTTTAAGAAGGTTTTTCCTTGCTCTTTTTGCGGTATTTCTAACGCCTGTACCTGAGCAAAACGGGAATCATACGTTTCTAAAAACGATAGTTGGCGGTTGCTGGTCAACGGGCCGAAAAACGCCGTAAATTCGTCATATTGGTTATTTAGGTGCGTCCTTAAAACCTCAACTTCCCAATCTTCTTTTCCTTCGCGTTCGGCTTCTAACAGGGCGGTCAATGTCTCTTTCAATTTCCGGTATTGCCGAATGATGGTAAGCTGGCTATACGTTCGGCCTTTGATGCGTAGCGAACCCGGAATACCGGCGGCTATCTGGTCTATTAGCTTCTCTGGCCGTTGCTTATCCTTTTTATTGGCTGTCAGGAAGGCTTTTGGTAATTGGGCGATGGCTTCGGTTAGTCGCTGGCCTAATTCCTCCGGTTGTTCCAGAAATAGCGTGGGCCGGTCGGCCCGATATAAACCACCTTTACCCACCTCATCAGCCCAAACCATTTCCCCCAACAGTTGCCCCGGACGTTGAGCAAAATATTCGTTCACATACAGATTGCTGGTTGTTGGCTCCCCGTCCTCCTCTATCGTCCGGCTCCGAATGCTGACCGTCCGCTCAAACGAATGTCCGGCAAATTGACGGTTTACACCTTCCCGCCGTTGCAGAAATAATACATCAGTCGTCACGCTGGTATTGGTGTGGGTTTCAAACGCGCACGACGGTAGGCGGATGGCTCCAACCAATTCGGTTTCAGCCTGTCGGCTTAACCACTGCCGGAACTCGGCCCCGCTCTGGTCAAGAGTTCCCGACGATGTTATTAGGGTCATCAACCCGCCCGGCTTTACTAATCGCGCCGACTTGCCAATGAAATAGTTATGAATCGGATAAGCTGACAAATCGGGATTTTGCCGGTCATAAACGCTGTACGCACCAAACGGCACATTGCCGATAACCAAATCAAACGAACTGTTAGTTAACTCGGCCTGCTCAAATCCGCTCACTTCGACCGTTGCATCTGGATATAACAAACCTATCATCAGCCCGGCAATTGGGTCTTTTTCAACGGCTACCCACTCACTACGAACGTTGACAGAAGGGGGCGAAAAGCCCAAAAAATGACCAATTCCCGCGCCCGGCTCCAGCACACGCCCACCCATAAAACCAAACTCCTCGACGGCTTGCCAAACGGCGGTAATGATGGCCGGGGGCGTATAAAAAGCAGTCAGGCATGAAGCGGCTGCGGCCTGTCGTTCTTCGGTAGTCAGTACTTCATCTAAAACAGATAAATAACGGCTCCCTTCCTCAAAAGCCGATGCCAAACCACCCCAACCGGAAAACTGCACCAATTGGGCCTTCTCGTCGGTTGTCGCTTCGCGCCCTTCGGCATGAATAATTTTTGCCAACCGGACAGCGGTAACGTTAACCTTTATACGTTCGCCTACCGTTTTCGAGTTGAATAGGTCAGGACTAAGCCTGTAATTCCTCCCGTTTAGGTCGGTACATACCTGAATAGATGGCAAAATTACGTCTGGCTGGTCGGTCAGACTTTCGCCAAGTGATGCAAGAACCCGCACGGGTTCAGGATGGGAGAGGGGCAGCGCGGAAGCTCCCGAAAGAAACCCAAACAGACTTAGCTGGATACTATTGGGTGGGCTGACCTGCATACGGTCAACCGGGATATGTCGGCGTTGACGCATCCTGATTTTGCCCGAAGTAACACGTCGGAGCCGCGCAGAAGGAACACTATAAAAATACCGCTTTTTAGGCGGTATGGCAAGGTTCCAGGAAGATACAGCCGGAGCCTTCGCTCCCTTTCGTCAGTTTATATTTTGTGTAATCTTCTACTCAATCATTTCACCTATGTAGCTCTTAAATTAAAGTCGGTCACCCAAAATCACCTTCACCAACCGAAAGACAGTCGTTGAAGACTCCTCTGTGGCTGGGCTGCTGTGGTCGTATTGGCCATACAGTCGTTCAGCCCGTTCGATGGCCTGGCGAATGCGCGGTTTATCGGTTTTAGGGTCCACAGAAAGTAACAGGTCAAAGAAATCACTGCCGATTCGTTTACTGTCCTGACCATCGTACCGAACGCCGAATGGATGTAGGCACTCGTTAAGCCGGGCATCGTATTGTCGGCGGTGTATGGCTCCGCCCTGGTGGTCCAGAAAGTGCAGCAACAGCCAGTACTCGAATGCCTGGTTGGAGTAGGCCACCCGGCCCGGTCCAAACAGTTGCTCGGCCAATCGGACGGCCTCGTTGAAATCCTGCGACGGAAAGTCGTCCCGATCAAAGACGCACCAAACCTGATCGTAGTGGCGACTTTTGGCGGCTTCGTCGGCCCGAATCTGTTCGGCCCGGCGCACCAAAGAAACGGTATTGAAGCCGGTTCCGACCGCTTTTACCCGAATATTAGGCTGCTCAAACTGCCGGAAATAGCTCACTTCTGTATTTACCCCTTCCGAGATAATCAGTAACCGGAGCGAAACATCGGTTGGCGGATCGCTGCGCGTCAGTGAAAACGATTTACGTTTAGCCAGTCGGCGTTTTTCCCGCTGCTCAGCTTCGAGGGCGGCTTTGTCCAATCGTCTCATAAAACACCGACCGGCTCCGCTGACAGATCTTGCGTTGATTGTACCAACTGGCCAACACCTTCTTCGTATTCGTTGAGGTAGGGTACGGCACCGTACCGTCCCTGTAAGTATTTTTCCCGGAAATCGTCGGTTTTACGTACCTGATCAGTTTTAAAACCGGCCAGCGAATACAGCGAAGATGCGCCGTATCGGTCTTTTTTAACAAACCAGATCTGATCGCGCCGGAGCAGGGGAGTCGAAGAACCCGCACCGGATGGGCCTTCGGCGGTCATCAGGTTGCTGTCGTGGGTATTAAAAATAAGCTGGGCATGGCGGGGATTTGTGACCGGCGAATGAAACAGACCCACGATCTTCTGTACCAGATTCGGGTGTAGCTTCGATTCCAGTTCGTCAATCACCAGCACGTCGCCCTGTTGCAACGTCTCTAAAATCGGCCCCGACAGGGCAAAGTATTTCTGGGTTCCCGATGATTCGTCTTCCATGTCAAACTCCAGGACACCCGTCCGGTTGCCCGACGAGTCATAGACCCGATGCACGGCTTTTGCCCCGCCGAAAATTACCCCGTCTTTTTCGGTTAAAGCGGCTGTGAGTCGTTCCCGCAGGTCGGCCGGTAGGTTTCCTGGTAAGTCACTCTCATGTTCAATCGCCCGTACCCGAACGTCGGTAATGCCGAGGTCAGCCTCCCGCAAAAAGCCCATGATGGCTCCTTTTCCAGTTGGGTGCATTACCTTACTGACGGTAAACCCTTCGTAGCCCTCCTCCTGCAAACCCGAAATAATGTTGAAGCGGCCAAGCCAGCCAAACACACGCTGGGCCAGCACTTCGTTGAACTGAGCCGCCACCGACAGCAGCAGCGCGTCGGGCCGGATCATACCGTCTTTAATTAGTCTGGCCCCAATTTTGAACTGACGCGGATGCACGGCATCGAAGGTTTGCCCGTCACGGTAGAAAATTTCGATCTCTTTCGTTTTAGGGCGGGCCAGGTCGGGCCGATAGAACAGCCATTCGGATACGACATGATCGGCGGTGGCCGCAAAGCCATACCGAAATAGGTCGCCTTCATGCAGAAAAACCAGTTCAAACTCCGAAGGAGCCTGGTCCGTGTCTGGGTTTAGGCGGAATGGCACAACCGGTATTTTTTGCCCCGTGCTGGCAGCCGACCGCAGGATAAAGAGCCGCATAACGTGCATGGCCTCCACTAATTTGCTTTTGCCGGCGGCATTGGCTCCGTAAATGGCGGCTGTCCTGAGTAACCGAACTGGGCCGGTCAACTCACCCGCAATCAGGTTGGCTTCGGTGAGCGGGTCTTTGTCGT
Source organism: Spirosoma sp. 209 (assembly GCF_002006735.1). Lineage (NCBI taxonomy): Bacteria > Pseudomonadati > Bacteroidota > Cytophagia > Cytophagales > Cytophagaceae > Spirosoma > Spirosoma sp. 209. Next base: position 11,099 of record NZ_MVEC01000022.1, read on the forward strand.
AGCCCGATGCCAGCAGACTCAGCTTAGCCTCGTCGCGGAACGATTTATAGTTCTGAACAGAAAATTGTACCAACATGGCTGAATGTGGTCTTTATTTGCACAAATAACGTAAGAAGTGATGATATAATTTACATTACCTCTTTTTATTGGCTATTATTGTATTACAAATCCTCCCAGAGCTGCATCTCGCTCTACGACCGTTTTTCTAAACAATTGATAGTTAGTGAAAATGTGTATCCAATTTCCTTAGCGTAATTCTTTGTCCATTTACTAAAAGAAGCCCAGAAAACGTCTTTGTAAGTGTCGCTTGCCCAAACGACGAATTATGTACTTTTCCGCAGAACGACCCCATATTTGATATCTGGCCCGCTTTGGTAGTTGCAACCAAATCTGCCCGTTGGAAGAAGAAGGCCATAACCAAGTATCAACTAATATATTAGTTCACTAACGTGTAAATCTGCCCCGTTGGAAGAAATATCCCTTTTCCGCTAAAATACCCTTATTTACTGACAAATAAATCTAACTGAGCCGGGTCAGCGTCTGGGTTGCGAATCCCAAATGACTCTTGACTATCCACCTCAGCGCGAAGCCGGGCATACAGCCGTGCGGCTCCACTGGTGCTCTTGTGCGGAAACCGGCCTAAATATGATTCAATCTCCTTATTCTGTTGCGGATGTACCCGGTTAATTTCAGTCATATTGACGAAAATAACATTCTGCTTGGTTTGGGTAATATTACCGATCCGGTCGCGGGTATGGTGCAAGAGGTGTTCCGAAGCATTGTCATAATCCCCATTCGGCATGATAAACTTGTAGCTCACATATAAATAGGCATAACCTCGCTGGTAGGTGGATACCGCCAATTCATACTGCTGGCTGCTGGCCTGAATCAGTTGCCAGGTATCAATTTCTTTGAGCATCGCATCAATCCGCTTACGAATCTCTGCCTGTGCCAGTGGTGGCTGCTGATCCACTTTAGCCTGTAGCAAAACAACTGATTGTGATAAACCACTTAAATGTTCCGTAATGTATTCAGTACGTTCTTCATCCGTCAGGTCGTGGGGCTTTTTGAGCCAGTACTTATGTTTGCTGTAAAAACTCATTTTCACGGCCGGCCGACCGTAATTGATGAGTTTGACGGTTTTACAACCAAAGTCCCGCCAGAGGGAGAACTCAGCCATGTGGCGGCTATCTACGAAATGAATGTCTCCACAGTCGTGCCAGCTACCCTCAATATCCCAATCCTCACGGTCGGGCTTAAGGGTAGGAGTCTTAGCAATCTCGTTAAGCAAACCTGTCAACAGGTAGTCGTACTCCTTGTCCGAGAATTTCGTCTTCTTTTTCATAGCGATCCGGGCATAAATATACGGGGAAAAATCGCTATTTTATTTTCCCCTGAGGGTAAAAATAAACTTTCTTTTTGTTTTTTCCTTTTTTGATTCAACTTATTGATCCGCTTTCGGACAAGAGAAAGTTTTTACCCTTAAACGCCTTTTTGATCAATTACAACTTGTTAATTTTTTTACTTGTTCTGAAATTGAAAACTTGAAATGTTTGATACTTGTAGGTCAAAAAACTCAGCCATAAATCTTTGATAGTCAACTATTTAACTTGTGGATAACTTTACCAAAGCAAGACAGAAGTAGGTTAAAGCAAGATGGAGGTAGGTTTAGGCAAGATAGAAGTAGGTTTAGGCAAGACACAGGTAGGTTCAGGCAAGATAAAAGTATCCACAATCGCTCCTTAAAGCAAGATGGAGGTAGGTTTGGGCAAGATAAAAGTAGGTTTAAAGCATCAACCATTTGGTATATCTTGCTCAGGCAAGTCTAATGTCGTATCTAAAATGCAACGTATATATTAAATTTATCTTTGATATATACGTTGTGTTTTATGTAAATTCTTCTGCTATGATAGGTTGGGATTTAATTTTAGTAACCTATTAAAAATCAGACTATTAAAAATTTAAAGCAAGATAGAAGTAGGTAGTGACCAGGCCGATAGGCATTATAAGCGGCTTTTGTCTTGCTTTAAATGGCTGGATACCTATTTTTGTGTTGCTTAATAATATTTTGGTAATGAGTGAACTCCTTCATATACAGGAACCCTTACGGCTATTGCTATCCCGCAATAACTTTGATGTGCTGGAGCGTCGGGTGTATTGGCTCATCCTGAAAGAGATTAAGCAGCTACAGACGCTACGGCGGAATGAGATCGATCTAATGCCGGGTGAATTTCCGGCGTTTAAAATCCCAATCGCTGATTTACAGTTGCCTAACTCGTCTGCGGAGGTTAACTACTCGACATACAAGCGAGTGGCTCAACGGCTTACTTCCCGGCAGTTATATCTGGATTCCCCAGCCCAGCATGAATTTACGTCGGTCGTTGTTTTCCCGATGGCACGTTACAGCCGGGGTGTTCTTACAGTGGAGGTTAACAAGCACCTGGTGCCGTATATGATTGACCTGAGCAAAGGCTACACTAAGCTCCAGTTGCAGGCTGCCTTATCTCTCAATAGTCAGTATGCACAGGTACTCTACACGCGGTTGTGCAAATTTCTCGACACGGGTATCTGGCGTGTAAGTGTTACTGACCTGAAGGAAATTCTGGAAGCGCAGCAGTACGTGCGGTGGTCTAACTTCAAGCAAACCGTTTTGTCCCGCTCCATTGACGAAATCAATCTGAAGACCGACATTGAGGTGTTTCTTTCGGAAAGGCGCGAAGGCCGTTTTATTACAACGCTGGTTTTTACCATTAAACGGCAATCACGAAAGGGAGACAGAGCGTTCGATGCCTTTAACGATGAGATTGAACTGGTACTCTCCCAACCCGCCGAGGTCTTGCACAATAAGGCAATGGAAATCATGCTCCAGAACTACCGGTTTACGGCGGTTCAAATGCGCCGTATCGTAAGTGAGCAGCATTTGCTGGATGAATTTGTGCGGTTGGATTCGCTGATCCAGAAAGGATATATAGACATAAAAACGAACCCAACCCGTTATATAGCGGGTATTTTATTCAAGAAAGAAGTTGCCCAAAAACCTCCGGTTAAGTAAAGTTCTTTATCCTCAACGTCTTATGAGAAATTTAACGGGCCTGTCTGCCTCTGCATTGCTATGGCTAATTTTCGTGACAGGGTGTTCAAAAAACGGTTCTGATGTTAGGCCAGTCATAGATGCGGCTCAGGTAGTCGGTGCCTGGCAGATTACTCAGCTAACCGCCGATCCAGCCGTAGTGTCGCCCACTTACGGGTCAACCACTGATGTGTTGGCCCTCTATCAGCGAAATATCGGAAAAGACTGTGTCGGCCCAACCCGGTACGTATTTTCAGCCGATGGTAAGCTACAGCTAACCACCTCAGCCGATTGCCAGAACCGGCTAAAAAGTATTTTCGGATTCACCGCTGCCAGTTGGCGAACCAGTGGCCAAGAACTCCGTATCGAGGTGGTTTACGATGCCCTTTCCTACACTGTTATTCAGCAAAATGCTCAGACGATGGTCTGGCAACAAACGGAGTACAACTCGCCATTTGACGGCAAAATGCACCAATATACAATCACCCTATCTAAACGCTAATTCGTCAACTCATGAAACGCTTTGAACACACGCGCTATTTTCAACTGTTAGAACCGTTTATCAATCCTCTCCTTCAGCGGCTATTCTTCCGGGACGAGCGGTATATACTGTTCTTTAGCCAGATACTGCTATCGGGATTATTGTACCTTGTGTCATCGGCATTACAGCCGCTTTTGCTGGTATTTGTTAGTCAGGCCAACCTGCTACATGACGTAGCCGAGGTTTTGACCTCGTTTATTCACCTGAGTATCGTAGTGACTATGTTCTGGTGTATCTGGTATGCGTTAACACTTACGTTTCGCATGGCTAATACAATGCGCTTCGGGTCATCCTGGTTGTCGCCCCGGCTGTTGAGTTGTGTTCTTACTGGTGGCATGACATTGAGCATCGGGCTTCACCTTCGCGAAGGTGAAGCCGTTGGACACGCATTCTGGTTTTATGCCATGCTCGGTTTGAGCTGGGCCTACGCCTGCTTGCGTCCGACGCTTTTCGGAGCCGACGCTTAACGCAAAAAATCCGACTCGAAAATGGAGTCGGATTTTTTTGAGATATTGTTTCACCGTCTCGTAAAATCTCTTTTGCGAGAATTGGTGAATATCAAGGTTTTTAACCACCTTCGCCCAACTAAGCATATTCCTTATGGCGGACTCCTCAGTCATTCTGCATTCACCTGAAAAAACAGAATCCAATCAGGTCATTAGCAAGGCCGTCAACCGCTACACCGTCAGCCAACTGATTCGCTATTTTGGAGCTGACCTGCCTAAAGCGAGTAATTATCCCCGCCATGCTAAAGCGTTTGTTGAGGATTGTCTCAAAAAAAGGTTTCCTATCGACGGGATTAGTTTTGCCCGATTCACCACCGATCTTCCCTCCAATCGGGTGTCACCCATTCGGAAGTTCCTCTTATTCTATCAAACTATCGGTTGCCCAACCGTGGTGGCTGATCCTAAGACCACCAAGATTCCACCAGCCGCCAATGAGTTGGTCTTGACATTCATTCGGGAAGCCAAAAGCCTGCGGGGTGACCGCTCGAAGGAAACGTATACCAAAGCCCTCAACGCCTTTTTCCTGTATGTCGATGAGCAGACGGCGTTAGGCTTGCCTGCATCACTGAGTGGGCTAACCGTATCCGACTTTGTGCAGCATCTGAAAGACAATCAGTATTCAGCGTTCACTATTAACCTCTACCTATCGGCAATCAAGCAATTAGCCGCCTGGTGCATCCGCCGACGCGAGGATCTCAAATTGAGTGACGAACAACTTAACGCACTACGTGATATTGACGATGTGCGGGGATTGGCTATCGAGCGTACCTTTTATAAAGATAGTCTCGAAACCAACGAGCGACAGCAGGTTCTAGGTGATGTAGAGACCACTCGTGATAAAGCCGTACTGGTTTTGCTGGGAATGGAGGGCTTACGAACGGTCGAAGTAACCCGGCTGAAACTGGGCGATTTAGACTTTGAGAGACAGCAACTACAGGTGCTGGGCAAAGGCAAAAGCACCAAAAAAGCCATCAAATTCTTCGCGGCCTGCCGACAGGTACTTCAAACGCATCTGGAAGAAACCAACCGTTGGCCCATTCCCCAGGGCCGACGAGGAGAGTATCTGTTTGATGACCTGAAAACCCATCAAATACGATATATAGTGGACAAGCAACTTAGGAAACATGGGTTGAAACGGGCGGGGATGTCGGCTCACAGTCTGCGGCATACCGTCGGCCAACTACTTTTAGAAGAAGGTGTTAGCCTGGAACACGTGCAACAACACCTGCGGCATGAGACGCTGGAGACTACTCAATTTTATACCAAGAAAAAGACGCGCAAAACGTATTTTCAGCAGATGCCCGACTGAGGGGCAAGAAGAACCAGTAGCCATTGTTCAAACGGCCACTGGTTTTACCAGGTTAACAATCCGATGCTAACCATTCGTTAATGCTCGCCACAAGCTCAGGATGGTCAGCGGCCTTGAAGCCTAATTCTAAATCGAGAAGGCGTAGTGCTTGATTAAGAATTACTTTCTGAGCATTCGTTGGAGTAAAGTTGGGCGTGGCTAACTCACGCGATAGTTGATCCAAACAGGCTACTGAAAACGGATAGGTCGATTCGGTAAGTATCATAAGTACAATGGCCATCGTAGCCCAATCATCCTCGTTCGCTACGGCGCATGGCTACGATCACAAAGCAATTTACTGCCAGATAAAATTATCTAATGGCACTCGTGCCGATCAGGTCTGATTTCGGGACAAACAGGGTGATCTCTGGGACAAATTCGTTATGAGCTTAGAAAACGGGTTAGCAGGTGGTTGTGAATAGAACAATAACTCTACTTGTTTGCTATATCTAAGATTACATCATCCAAAATTAGCCGTGAAGCCATTCCAACCAGTTACTTCCCGACAGACGACTTTGTATGAGCATAACTCGTTATCACTAAGTGTATCAGCACAAGTTGACGAGCGAGCCGTTGCATTGCTCCAACAAACGACTTATGGCACCGAAGGGGTACGTTACCGCCAAACGGGTCAGGAAACCAGGATACATCAACTCAATAACCCTTACTTTTTTCACCTCTACTGGCGGCATGAACTGATTGGCTTATACTGCCTGGATCAACGGCCGGTTGGGTTTCCAGATACGTCAGTTTCCGGCTACTACGGACGTTATCTGGCGGTTCGGGAAAATGTTCAAGGGAAAGGGTACGGACAATTGTTGAAAACGACCGCAATTGACTACATCGGTCAAAACGTATCAGCACCTTACCTGTTTTACTCCTACATCGAAGCCAAAAATACGCGGTCGATGGCCGCATCACTGAAGGAAAACTTTATGTCGGTTGCACAGATTAAAACCTTCATGTTCAGACGGTTCTCGCCCAAAATAGATGCTCGGTTCAAGGTAGCCTCTTTGACTCATCCGGCCCAGGCCCTGATGTTGGTTCAAAATCAGTACGCCGGGTATGGTTTTCAGAACTTCCTGAACATCAATTACCAAAATGGATACTTCACCCTTGAAGAGGATGGCCATGTTCTCGCTGGGGTTCAGGCAAATCCTATCTTCTGGACGTTAGTACATATTCCGGGTAAGCTGGGACCACTTATCAAATACGTTGCTCCTTTCGTACCCGGCCTGCGCCGTTTTTTTAATCCATCCAGGCAGGCATTCGTAGCGTTGGAAGGGGTTTATGTTCAGAACGGTCGAACGGAGTTATTACCCATTCTGCTGGAGAGCGTACTGGCTCATTTCAACCTGCACACCGCCATGTGGCAGATTGATGAGAAAGACCCACTGATTCGACTGTTGACCAATCCGCAGATGGGGCCTTTCAGCCAGTTTCAACCGGGTGTAACCACGCACGTTATGGTTAAAGCAGTTGGACTACCCCCAACGGTTGAACTGGGTAAAGACCCGGCTTACGTATCCTGTTTTGATTACTCATAGGCTTTTTACGGTCGTTAGCCGCTCTATCTCCAATCCAACTATTGTCGTTGACAGGCAACCGCTACTTTATGAATCAGGAAGAAACGCAGTTGAAACAGTTGCTTGAACGCTCCCGGCAGCAACTAACCCGACCCTTTTCGGATGTACAGCGCCGGTTACTGTCCGTAATCAACATCACGTACCTGGTGCTGGTGCTCATCTTTCTGGTGGGTGAAAAGTTGGCCACAGGTTCCTACGTACCCGACAACCGGCTTTGGTTTGTTTACGGTTTAGTCTGGCTGACCAACCTGATTTCCGGGGTTTACGCCTACCTCAGTTTGAAGGACAGCAAGGTTACTATTTTCGGTAGGCTTCTGGATTTTTCAACGCTGAAACGCAACGCGCGCATCGAGCAGGCGTTACGCTGGGCAAGTGTCCTGTCGCTGATGTTGATGAGCGTGGCAAACCTGGTGGGCATCGGTAATCCATCGACCGATTCACTCCTGACCGATTTTGCCATGGCGCACTCGCTGATTGTCTTAGCCGCCATGATGCTGGGCCGGACGGCCATGCTGTCCTGGTCAGCGATTGTGGTGGTGATACTGATATACGTGACGTTTGGCAAATTGGGCTATTCGTACCGATTCAATTATATGACACCGGGTGAGTCCGTTCGGTATGAACGAGCTTTGGAGCAGCGGCAGGCGTGGGCACTGAACCGGCAAGCCGTTTTAAGAACCAATCACCTCAATCCGCCACAGGCTTCGCGCTACTTCAATATCTGGATAATCTTTATAACGGTCGCCACCGCTACGGCTTATTTTTTCGCCGGGGTAGCCCTGGATATCTTTAAGATAATACCTGAAGTAACCGATGACATCAAGGACGCTATCGAAGCCACGAAGTTGGCCGAAGAACGACGCTTGCTACAGCAGCAGGAATCGTTGAGCACCGAACTAAAGGCCCTCAAAGCCCAGGTCAACCCGCATTTCCTGTATAACACGCTGAACTACTTCTATATCAAATCGCAGGAAGTTGACCCCGAATTAGCCGAGTCGATTATCAAGCTTTCCGAAATCATGCGCTACAGTATGCGTGAAGATTTTAACACCGCCAGGCTATCCGAAGAAATCAACTACATGAAGCAATTCATCAGTCTGCATCAATTGCGCTATCCCATGTATATAGATTTTAGCGTCACGGGTGATGTCGATAACAAAAAGATACTACCCTTTCTGTTGATTGGCCTGGTAGAAAATGCGTTCAAACACGGCAACATGACCAATCCAAATCATCCATTCGTCATCAAGGTAAATGTGGCTGCTGATCGCATTGAATTTTTTACGGCCAACCTCAAAAACCATAAGAAACGGTTTGAAAGTAACCACATTGGCCTCGCCAATATGCGTCAACGCTTGGAGCTTTCTTACGAAAACTACACGTTCGACATCCAGGACACGGATGAAACGTTTTCTTGCAACCTAATCATCTACAGCTAATGGCCATGACCTGCTTAATCCTCGACGACGAAGAAATCTGCGTCAACCAACTTCGCAGATACATTGAAAAAGTGCCGACATTAACGACGAAGGCCTATTTTACAGATCCTAACGAAGCCCTTCTGTATCTTGAAAATGAAAAAGTTGACTTGATTTTTCTCGATATGGAGATGCCCAATTTCGCCGTCGATGGATTGGACTTTGTACGAATTATGGGTGACTCAGCGCGGTATATCTTCACGACTGCCTACCCACAATATGCCCTGCCGAGCTACGAGTACAACGTAATTGATTTTCTACACAAGCCTTATTCGTTCGAGCGGTTTATGAAAGCCGTTCAACGGGCAAAACAGTTGCTGGGCCTTTCTACAAAGGAGGAGGCTACGGATACGGACAACTACACGTATGTCCGTTGGGATGGCAAGTTACAACGCGTTGATTTCGATGAGGTATGTTGGATAGAGAGTGAGCGTAACGGCATCTGGTTTTATACCGAAACGAACCGCTTTAGTGCCACGCTAACCATCAGTGATATTGAGGCTCGCCTTCCGCAAAACCAATTCATCCGCGTCCACAAATCGTACATTATCGCCATGAATAAAGCCGAAGTAATTAACAAGGATACGGTCTGCATTCGACGAGAGGGAAAGCTACACGAGATACCCATCGGCGACACGTTCAGAAAAGAATTTATCACGTCGATAGAGAATAAAATCATGAAGAAATAAGCGGGGCGTGGCTGATCCACCATTCATGTTTTGCTAAATGTTGCTATGTTGAAACAATCACTTCGCAAAAAGCCGCCCCCATTTAGTCTGGACACGGCTTTCTTGTGCTAAAAAGCGTACCGGAGTTTTATTCAGATATAATTGTGTAGGCCGGAGATAGTCATTAACGGATACCGTAATACATTGCTATGATTAAACAGCCCATTAAACCTATTCCTCTGGATGAGATTCTGCATTTCATCCGCGCCTACCGGACTCTGGAGCAGATGCCCTTAGAAGACGGATTTGCCCATTTACGGGCCATATCACCCATGATACTTGGAGAAAAAGAAAGCGAATTGAAAGAGCTTCGCCAGCATTTTCGGAATCAGTGGTACGACAAAGAGTGTCACTTTGGGCTGTTCTATCTGAATCTATCTCACTTAACAGTTACGTGGAATATAGCAAATGAGTAGAGATTGCACTTGCTTTCAAGCCCTTTCATAGCCATATTTGATACGACTTACCCACCAATGTCAATCAATCGGCCCACCCACTGTTTAAGCTAAGACGTTGTCTGCTTTTACCATCTAACCACCCTTTCGGTTATGGATGCGGGTCTGGTGCTTCGTTTTCCCCTGTTGTTTTCGCTGCCCCCGGCTGGGCGTTGGTTAACGATCCAATTCGACTTAGGATTAGCACCGGCTACCATTGATGCCTACGGCCGGGCGTTGGTCGACTATCTCCGGTTTTCTCAGCAGCATACCTTCGTTGTCGAAACCGCCACTCGGGAACACATTGCCGCTTACGTGCATCACCTGGCTAATCAACCCGCCGTTCGTCCGACACCCGACCGAACGGCGGGTTTAGCCAACGCTACTATGCAACAGCGGCTGGTAGCCGTGCGTCTATTCTACGATTTTTTGGTCGAGGAAGGCTTGCGTACGCAGGACAACCCCGTTCGGCGAGGAATTTACACCCCCCACAAGGGCTTCGGGGGTAGCCGGGAGCGAGGCCTGATTCCCCATTATCAGAAGTTACCTTGGATTCCCTCTGATGAAGAATGGAGTGCGTTGCTGACCGTATTGAAGCAAGAACCCATTCGCAATCGGCTGATGTTCGCCTTGTCGTACGACGCGGCCCTGCGCCGGGAAGAGATCTGTACCCTGCAAACGGGCGACGTGGACCCCACCCGACGGCTGATCACGCTCCGGGCGGAAGCCACCAAAGGCCGTCGAAGTCGCGTCGTTCCCTACTCCCCTGCTACCGGTCAGCTCTACATGGCCTATCTGCACCAGCGACAACGTTTGAGTCGGCAGCGTGGTCCGCTATTTCTGTCCGAGTCCCGGCGTAATCGCAGTCAACCGATTAGTATCTGGACCTGGGCGAAAGCCATCCGGACCATCGCCCGACGAGCGGGTCTGCCTCGCTTCACGTCGCATACGTTACGGCACCTGTGTTTGACGGACTTGGCGCGGGCCGGCTGGGACATCCATGAGATTGCCCTCTTTGCTGGCCACCGGCATACGGATACTACGTTGATCTACATTCACTTGAGCGGTCGGGACTTAGCCGACCGCTTAGCCAAAAGTATGAACTCCGTTCATGCCTGGCGGATTGCCCTGCTGGAGGGACTCGCATCGGTCAACTAACCCAATTGCTCTCATGGACGCTTGTCTGCCCGCAACTTGGCTGGGCATGGGGCTACCGCCGGATCTGGCGCCAACCCTGACCGAAGAGGAACGCTACGGCTTGAGCCAACTCACTGAGCAACTGATCCGGCAACGGGTCTCTTCGGCTCAGTGTGAGCAGCGGCTGAGTCGGCTGATTCACCCACTTGATTCAATTTATGCCCACGTTGGGGGCAATCGGCACGAACATCGATTGGCCCTCAAGACGCTCATCGCTGAGATGAACCAGCGCCAGACACCGTGGTGGACTTGGTCTGAGAACCAATGGCACCAAGTGCTGGGAGCCAGCCGGAGCGAGTTCAGCCAGCGGTACCACATCCCTGAGCGTCGCGGACCCCGAGGACGCCTGCTGCTGCTGATCTGTGCTTACCTGACGGGTAACTTCAGCGCCTTTCACCACGTGGGATACCTCTCACAAGTCGCGTTGGCCAAGCGGGTATTCGGCGAAGCGGTGTTCCGGACGGCGCTGCGAACGGTAGCGACCGAGATGAGACAGATGGGTCTGGGCAAAGCGCTGGTCAAGCAGGGCATGCCCCAGTTCTTAGCCTATGTCTTGCTACTGGCCCACAGCCCCAACCTGCGAGACATAACGACTTCGTTGCTGGAGCAGGCCCGTTATCAGATTGCACCGACGTACCGTCGAGTTTGTGCGGTGCTGTCGAGAACCTTGTGTCGGTTAGGTATCCTGGCTCAACCCTTAACCCGCTCCGCCTGGGCGGGTAGCTACCGGTGTTCGGGCGTTAACGATACAGCTTCCCCCGAGTGGGTGAGCTGGTGTGATCGCTGGCGGGCGACGTCAACCGAAGCCCCCCAGACCCGGACCAATAAGTACATGGTCCTGGTTAAGACCGGACGTTGGCTGGCTCATCAGCATCCCGAGGTAACCAGGCCCGAGCAGTGGACACGGGAGTTGGCCCTGGAGTGGGTGGCCACCGTGGATCGGATGGTGGTTGGCGAGTGGACGCATCCGGCCACCTTGATACCTTCCCACCTGAAGGGCAAGCCGATTATGCCCAACACAAAAGCAACCCTGCTGGCGGCCGTACGGAGTTTTTTCTTGGCCTGTCAGCAATGGGAATGGATACCAACTCGCTTTGATCCTCGACGGACGATCATCACCCCCCGTTCGGTACGTATCCTGCGTGGCCCCAACCCGCGGGTCATCGCCGACGAAGTATGGGCCAAGCTGATGGGAGCCGGTTTAACCCTGACGGCGGCTGACCTGCCCTTGCACAACCAATATTTTCGGTTTAAGGAAGCGGTTGAGGAGGACCCGACGGCGGCCGGTTCATTATCGCAACTCTGGTACCCCTTCGAACTGGTGCGGGCATTAACCTTGACCTGGCTGTTTGGTGGCCTTCGCGCGAACGAGATCAAGCGGCTGCGGTTAGGCTGCATTCGCTGGCAGGCTCCCCAACGATCCTCGGCCGCTAACTCGCCTGATAAACAACGCGTCCCATCGGAGCCGGTCCGGCAAGACCAAGTCTGTTTACTGGAGGTGCCGGTTCACAAAATGGGTAAGGCCTTTGTCAAACCAGTGGACCGGCTGGTGGGCGAAGCCATCGATACCTGAGAGCAAGTACGGCCCGAAGCGGCTGCCGGGTGGGATATGAAGACGGGTGAGCGTGTGCAGTTTTTGTTTGTCTTCCGGGGCAAGCGGATTGGCCAGACCTACATTAACAACACGTTGATTCCCCTGCTTTGCCGCAAAGCTGGCGTACCAGAAGCCGATGCGCGTGGTCCGATTACCTCCCACCGGGCCCGTTCAACGATTGCTACCCAACTCTTCAATGCGCATGATCCAATGAGCTTGTTTGAGTTGCAGGCCTGGTTAGGGCATAACTCACCGGACTCCACTCAATATTATGCCAAGATTACGCCAACCAAGTTGGCCAAGGCGTACCAAGACGCGGGCTACTTTGACCGAAACGTGCGCATGATTGAAGTGCTGCTGGACCAGGAAGCCATTCAAAGCGGAGCGGCTGCCAACGGTGAGCCGTGGAAGTACTACGATATGGGGCATGGCTTCTGCACGTATGACTTCTTCGATCAGTGTCCCCACCGGATGGCCTGCGCCAAGTGCTCCTTCTACCGCCCTAAAACCTCGGCCAAAGATGGGCTGCTGGAAGGCAAGGCCCATCTCCAACGCATGCTTCAGGCGATTCCCCTGCTGGACGACGAGCGGGCGGCCGTTGAAGATACAGTGGGGGCGATGGACGCTTTGTTACACCGCCTGGCTGGTGTACCGACGCCGGACAGTGGGCAATCTACGCCATTGAGTCTCTTACCAGCAATCAACCGTCAGCAGTCCATTACATAAAAGCATAACAACTACACCGTAAACTATGACTCCACGCGCGGTCTGCGGTGTATAGTATTAGTTATCAAGTGGTCGTATTGTGGCCCGCTCGCTGTCGCAAGTACATGAGCAATGTATGACATTATCCACTGGTAGTTTTGGAACAAAGGCTCATGGAATCTGGCTCGGATGTTACCCATGTTTCTATGTCTGAAGTAAACATCCAGGATCCGCAGCGTCTCGGCAAGAACAGCACTGTTATCTACGTTTACCTCTGAAAGGTTACTCGATATCCTATCAAGCAACGAAGCATATATCCACTGTAGGCGAATCAACGGATGCGGGTGGGTACGTTCGTAGAAGTAGAGTTCGGTCTCTGGATCGTCCAGAAGCATCATGTAAAAACCTAATATGCCAACTAAAGTAACAACAATGAGCCGACTAAGATTTTCATTTGTTCGTTCTTCTTCTGGCAGTTTAGACCAGAAGTCTATAACGTGAGCGGCACTTTGTTGCGCCCCGTGTTGGTCAGCATCGTATTCAACGATGTGATACCAAAATTCAAATGGTCGAGTTCCGGCCGCCATGTTGCGTTCATCTAACGATGCAGCAGCACTCGTCTGATTGGCAAATTGAACCAGATGACCAAGCTCGTGATAAAATGTGAAAAGCAAAGCCGACTGGAGCATTATATAACCGATTGAGATGTTGTGTGGTGGTTGCTCATAGAAGTCGTTTAGTGCTTTATAATCAGCCAATTCAGGATCTTGCAAAATTGATCGATGACAGAACACATCCCAGAGTTGTTCAACTGTGCCTCTGTTGATCTCAATCGTAGAATGTCCGTTTGTACGCGATGCAAGCGCATTAACTTCTGCATCGTCGCAAAAATAGAACCGCGCGGGTTCGATGTTATAGCCCTCCCTTAGACATACCTCAGAAAGATTCTCCTGGCCAAATTGAAACAGTTGATCGAATACTACTGCCAGGTTATGCTTGAAGTAAAAATAAGCATTGTCTGGCTCAATGATTCGGTTCAGCAAGAGGTCGCGGATAATACCTGTGTAACTGTATTTGCGCTCCGGTTGTGTCATGAATTGGTTGGTCTGACGCGATTAGATTATGAAAGCAAAACAGGCCTGTTCCTTATTTCATTCAACTTTGTGGAGAATCTTGCATACTGACTACCTTAGCATCTTTGATTCCACATAAACCGCCAGATTTACCTGCTCAACCATTGGGATATTCAGGACTGGCAGGACAATGAGTACATTGGTACGGCTCTACGTAATCCTTACTTTCGGATAATGGGCCGACCACCGGCTAAAGCCCTGCAACTCCATCAACTTCTCAAATTCTTTGAAAACCACGGCATCAATCCGCAGCTTACCAGGCAGATTGCGTTGACCGAACTTCCAGACAGTGACAAACGGTTTGGTAACTCGGCCAACTGGGGGGATTATATTCTGTCGCTCTCTGACCCGGAGCCGCTGCTTCGTCAGCTTATCGTTTATGAAGATGAGGCAGGTTATGATTTAGAAATTACCCCTCCTCAGTAAGCATTAGACATTAAGAAGAAAGTACACGACCTATGTAGATCGATTATGCGACACCCTATCGAAAAATATAACCAGATACAGGCCGAGCGGCTGGCCAAGTTCCCTATAGAAGAACGTGAATTCTGGGAGCGGCAATTTCGCATTGGTAACGCTGCTTACACCTACCAACACCAATTCAACGACGTGGCCGGACTGAACAACGACCAAACGACTAAGATGCCGGAAAATCTGATAGAATGGCTGGAACAACATCTATCGGTAAAGCAAGAAAGCCGGTCAGCCAATGAGTTGCTTAAATTATACTTCGAGGAGTATTTGGAGGGTTTGCCAAATGATCAGATACGGGAGGGTGAACGAACTCGTGGGTTAGAAGAAGCTAAGCGTAGCTGGCCGTTCCGTCGTTACGTGCTGGAGCGCAATGACTTTGGTATGGAAGAATTCATGCGTATGAATTTGAGTATCGACGACTACGCTTTCTGGATAGATATAAATAAGCAGTAATCTCACCTAACAGTCCAAATTAAGTTTTCGTGGTTACATCAAATTCACAACGTAACCATCAATAAAAAATTTGTAATTACATTTTTCTAATTAGAAAAATGTAATTATTTTTACGCAATTGCAAATTCATAATTACAGATATTATGGCTTCTGTTAGTAATCGCCCTATAATCACCTCCGCTTGGGAGGACGTTTGTTACCCCGTTTATACGACTCCTTTTACCAATCTCGTTCCTGACTACGAGCTGGTAGCTACTGACCGCCAACAACTGGTTGTCGGCGAACCAGCAGGCCGAAAACCCGTCATCTTCGCCGTTCAGAGCAATGAGTACAGCATTATTGATAATTCGATGCTGCGAGGAGTAGTTGACAGGCTGGTTACTGACTACAAGTTGGATATACGCTATACGCCCAACGGTGAGTTCGCCATCAATGTCATTGTGCCAGGAGAGACCTTTAAGATTGGCAAGCAGACTGATACGTTAAGCCGCTCCCTTGTCTTCAATAATTCGTACAATGGTAAAATGCCCTTTAAGGTACAGGGTACCGTCGTCAATACAACCACGGTCGAGAAACATCAGGAAGCACGGATGCGGATCAGCTACTATCGTCAAGTATGCTCCAATGGGTTGATGGGCTGGTCGGATGAGTTCATGAATCTGGACGATTACTTAAATTGGTTGTTGAAGGGTAAACCTAAGAAGTATAAAAGTGCTAAAGAAGTGAAAACTTCATTCCAAGAGGCTTACACCTATCAAGAACACATTGGGGAGGAATCTGACTTGGCACTGTCCCGTAAGTTCCACCATAAGGGGCTGAACGTAGCTCATTTTGAGCAGTATTTGGAGAAGGTTATTGGACAGTTTTTAAGTCAGAAAAATGGACTGACTTTAAAGGTGTATGAGCGGATGGCTAAACAACCGATCACCAATGAACGGGCTGAGAAACTGCTTGTCGAAGCAAAATTGCCTAAGATGTTAGCCCGTCAAGCGATGGCTCGGATGGCTGAGGAAGAACGACTCCTATCGAGCGAATCAAACTTATGGCTGCTTTATAATGCGGCTAACTTCACCCTGTTCGGCGCACAGGCTTCACTTTCGATCAACGACCGTTACCGACAGGATGAAGTGATTTTCCACGAGTTGGCAACCTTAGCGTTAACTGAGAACTGACAAGGGCTTTGTCTAATTGTGTTGTGTCTCCAAGTCAAGATTGTTTATAATCATTGATTTCTAATTAGAAAAACACAATTAGAAATCAATGATTATGAAATTTGTCTAATCAAATTTGTAGCGTATTTTTAGGTATAGATTTCGTTCGTTTCAACTTGGCTAAAACCTACCTCTTTATCGAAGTGGTTTACCAGTCCCAATTGAATCAATATTTAGTTGACAGAAATATGGTCAGGTTACGATTAGAAGGAGAAACTGCCGAAGAAGTCAAGATGATGGCAGATACGATTGAGTCGGTGTTTCCGTACCCTATTGGCTTTTCGCCTGTCCAACAGGGACGAAACCCCCGATATACTGGTCAACAGAAGTTTTTTAGTTATGTGACTGTCTATCCGGCTCCCGCTGTCCACGTAGATAGTTCATCTACTCCAGTATGAGCTACGAATTAGATACCCAAAAGCTGGCCACGATGGTGCGGGGTCAACGAGCTAACAGACCGCTTCGGGAGGTAGCTGATGAGATTGGCGATGTCAGTGCCTCCACGCTCCACCGATTAGAAGTGGGAAAATGCCCAGACATGGCCGTTTTTCTACGTGTTTGTGGGTGGTTGAATGTAAAACCAGAACAGTTTATCAGGCAGTCCGACTCTGCCCAACTTGGGCATTCGGACCGTCAACTCTACGCACAGGGGCAAATTATTGATCTAATACGGTCTGATCCCGCCCTTTCTCCGGTCGTGACCAACGTCTTATCGGCATTTGTAAGGGCGGCCTATCAAATCGACAAACCGGATTGACGATTGTGGGCTAATCATCATTGGCCGTTTTTCTCCAAAAGAATGCGCTTATCCGTCAGAGAATCAAGTATGGTTCTACAGGCTGGTGTGGGATTGCCGTAAAGCAGCAGGCCACTACAAAGGACGGTTCCATCGCATTGATAGATCGTTACGTTTGGCCCGGCGAAGCATCGTCCACAGGAGCTAACCACATAGACGGTTCTTCCCCCAGACATTGCCTGGGTAACTGACAAGTCGATAGGTGCTTGTTGGACAATAGACGATAGCCAGGGGAGATCAGATAATGGATTCCGTACCCCACAACTGTTGGGTATTACCTCCGACCGATGGCACCCGAACAATAGAAAAACCAATAAGAAGATATGCAGGTGCTTCATAGATAATAGATGTAGGATTCATTTAGTAAATAAACGGTTGGAACGGGTTGTGACTAATTTTACCACTCTCTACCAAGTAAGTAGAAAATTCTACGAATGAGTATTTTTCCTATATTGCGCTGAAAGCCTTTTCAAAGCAATCTGTCATAAGAAAGCTGGGCAAAGCGATCTTTTTCTACGAGCCAAAATAGAAATTTAGGGAAGCCTAAACTTTTACCCACTCAACGTGTTATGAGTATGAAAAAATGAATCAACGCATTTTAAGCACATTGCTATATAGTTGTTGATACGGGAGAACATACGGCAACCAATCGCCCGGCTATTGCTGGGACTGCTTGTGTTGATGCAAATCAACTCGGTGGTGTTCCGTCATGCTCACCGATTAGCGAACGGGCAGATTATCACCCACGCACACCCCTACAATATCTTCGGCAAGTCGTGCCCGTTGTCGCCCAACCCGCACACGACCCACGAACTGCTGCTGCTCGATGCGGTTAGCAATCCGGCATTCATGCCTGCTTTTGCCTTGCTTGTGGCATTTTTGCTATTGGTTAGGCTCATCGTTCAGCCCGTTTTCTTTCGGCCTACGCCCTCAACCCTGACGGTCTATCTGGCCCGGCCCATTCCGCGCGGCCCACCCCGTTTGTCTTCTTCGCGGGTGTAACAGTTCGATGCTCCGACGTATCGGCCCCATTACGGGCATACAGTCGCCGGTGTCTATCTCAGCAAGTATCCTGCTGAGTAATCGAACTCGTGTATCCCCCACTTTTTGTTTCCTAACATTCTGTCATTTAGACTATCACAATTTTAGTATGAAGAAGACGACTCTACTCTTCCTGTATGGGGCAGTGCTGGTCTTTGCGGCTGTTGCCTGCGAAACCTTACTGCCCGGTACACCCGCCGACGACGCACTGCTCGACGGGCCAATTGCCGAACTAACCCCCGAACAGAACGCCCTGTTTCTGGCCGGTGATGCGGCTTTCAATAACGAAATATTCACCCCCGCTACTGGTCTGGGGCCAATATTCGTGGCCACCTCCTGCGGCTCCTGCCATGCCGGAGACGGAAAAGGGCATCCGTTCACAACGTTAACTCGCTTCGGACAATCCGACGAAACGGGTAACCAATTTATGCACCAGGGCGGACCCCAACTCCAGAACCGGGCCATTAGTGGGCATACGCCGGAACAAATGCCCAAAGGAGCAGCCTTCTCCAACTTTATGCCCCCGGCCAATACGGGCCTGGGCCTGCTGGGTGCTTTGTCTGACGAGCAGATTTTAGCCAACGCTGACCCTGCCGACAAAGACGGCGATGGCATTTCGGGCGTACCCAACTGGATTGCACCACCTCACTTTTTTAAGTCTCAATGGTATCATAAGCCACAGAACGACAAATACATTGGGCGGTTTGGTAAAAAGGCTGCTGCTATCGACCTGCTGCATCAGACCGTCAACGCCTACAAGCAGGACATGGGGATTACCAGCGAGTTCGACTCCGAAGACCCTATTAACTACGCGGTATCGGGGCAGGCAGGGGATTTGGCCGATGATCCCGAAGTATCCTCGGCGAAAGTCAACGCGGTGGTCTTTTACCTGCGAACCCTGAAAGTACCCGTACAGCGCACGGCGGACGATGCTGACGTAATGGCTGGCAAAGCCCTGTTCATGAGTACCGATTGCGGCAAATGCCATACGCCCCAATGGAAAACGCCCCAATCGGATGTTGCCGTATTATCTAACCAAACCTTTGCCCCCTATACCGATCTGCTGCTGCACGATATGGGTTCGGGCTTAGATGATGGCTACACCGAAGGCACCGCCAAAACATCGGAGTGGCGTACCCCACCGCTTTGGGGGCTGGGTCTGTCGAAGAACTCACAGGGGGGTCGGGTGTTTCTGCTGCACGATGGCCGCGCTCACTCGGTGGATGAAGCCATTCGGATGCACGGCGGAGAAGCGACCAAAAGCCGGGGCAAATACGTAGCGCTGACGGATACGGATCGGTCGAAACTGCTCAAATTTTTAGACTCCCTATAACCCTCCTCAAACCAACTATGGAATCCAATCCAATCATTACCCGTACCGATTTTCTGCGGGCCGCGTTCGGCAAAACCTGTGGGGCCGTTTGTCTCGGTACGGCTTCGTTGTCCATGTTGCTGAGTAGCTGTAAAAGTGTCTATTACGCGCAGATGCCCGTGTTGAAAGACCGGGCTATTCAAGTCAACAAGAAAGAATTCGAGAGTGTGGACAAAAAAGGGGCAGTCACGATGCGCCCCTTCATTTTAGTCGAAATGAAGGGACAATCACACCCGATCTACCTGCGCCGGAAAGGAACCGGCGACGAATACACGGCGGTGCTGATGAAGTGTACCCATCAGGGCAACGAGTTGAATGCCCACGATGGCTACCTGACCTGCCCGGCTCACGGCAGCGAGTACACGGCCGAGGGAAAGGTCACGGAAGGTCCTGCTGAAAAGGATCTGACGACGTACCGCGTGACAACAGATGAAGGAAACATTTACATCAACATCGGCTGAGGATGAAACACACGCTACTACTCCTGATCGGTATTCTGCTGCTTGTGGCTCCCGCCCAGGCACAGACGGACTCGACTTCGGCCTTCAACCAGTTGTTTGGCCGCGATACGACACTGCGGACGAAAGATCAGCAATTGAAGTTGAACATGGATGCAACGTATGATCGCCCGTTTCTGACCGCCAACAAAATGCCCGTCTCGGTTGGGGGGTATCTGGAAGCCAACACCCAGTACATGCAAACCGATGGCATTACGGAAGGATTATCGTTTCAGGCCCGCCGAATGACGATTTTTCTGGCATCGAGCATCAACCGGCGTATCAAGTTTCTTTCGGAGATCGAGTTCGAGGACGGGACGAAGGAAATCAACATCGAGTTTGCTGCAATGGACATCGAGCTGCACCCGTTGGTAAACCTGCGGGGTGGCATCATCATGAACCCGATTGGTTCGTTCAACCAGAACCACGACGGCCCCAAGTGGGAATTCATCGACCGGCCTTTATCGTCGATTACCATCATTCCCTCCACCTGGAGCAATGTGGGCTTCGGTCTGTACGGCAAGAAGTACACCCGCGATTGGGTATGGGCTTACGAAGCGTATTTGACCAACGGCTTTGACGATCAGATTATCGCCAATAATCAGAACCGGACGTTTCTGCCTGCCACCAAAGCGAACCGTGACCGCTTTGAGGAAAGCTTCAACGGGGTGCCGCTGATCACACTCAAATCAGCGATCAAACGTCGGAAAATAGGTGAAATTGGCTTGTCGTGGATGGGAGGGGTCTTCAACAAGTTTCAGAGCGATGGGCTGACACTCGACAAACGGCGACGGGTGGATGTCTGGGCGTTGGATTTCAATACCACGCTGCCAATGGGTACGTACATCAACGGCGAGTTGGTTTGGGCCAGTATCGACGTGCCAGCGACTTATACGCAACAGTTTGGCCGGATGCAACAAGGGGGCTGGGTGGACATCGTACAGCCACTGGTTCGTAAGCGAATGTTGGGCTGGAATAAGGCTGTCGTCAATGCGGCTCTGCGTGTCGAACGGGTGGATTACAATGTCGGCACGTTTGCCGAAACAGGCGACCCGATCCGCGACGACATCTGGGCCATCGTACCCGGCATCAGCTTCCGGCCATCCCCGACGACGGTTATTCGGGGTAACTACCGCTATCACTGGCAGACGGATCTGCTGGGTAACCCGCCCGCCCGCACCGCTGGCTTCCAGTTTGGCTTTTCGACTTATTTCTAAACCCTGTCAGGCTCACCGGTTTATTCCGGTGAGCCACTTTCTGGTATGAAGATATTGCTTTGGGGGGCATTGTGCTTCCTGCTGACCGGGCCACTGTACGCGCAGGATACAACGCGGATAGTGGCACCTACGGCCGCTGATAGTTTGCTGACGGAATTATTCGATAGTTCGTCCACCGCCCAACCACTGCTACCGGAACGGATGGTATTTACCCAACGGGTTTTTTGGGGTGAGAAGGGCTTGTTAAGGCTGACGGGCCTGGCTCCGCTAAATACTGAAAGTCGGCAGAGAGAATTGAAAGTACGACGCACAATGCTGGTAAGCCATCAGGTATTGGGCTTTGTGACGCTGGCAGGTTTTATCGCTCAGGGTATTTTGGGAGCTAACCTCTACAATGCTGAGGGTGCTCGTTACACGCGGCTGCGGAACGCGCATGAAGCTGTTGGCACGGCGGTCAACATCAGCTACGCTACCACCGCACTGCTATCGCTAACGGCTCCGCCCCCAATCCTGGGGAAACGGCAACGGGGGCTTAACTCCATCAAATTACACAAGTATTTAGCCATCGTTCACCTGACGGGGATGATTGCCACAAATATTCTGGCGAAACAGATCCAGCGTAACTACGAGTTGAAACCCTATCACCGGGCCGCTGCCTACACGACCTTCGGGGCTTTCGCAGCGGCCATGATCGTCATCAAGTTCTAACCTGAGTACCCCCATGACTATTCCTAAACTGAACCTGCATGAAACTCTTACTACTTCTCAGCCTGGGCCTGCTGGCGATTCAGCCTCGTCGGGGTGACCTCCCGTCGGTTAACCAACACTGGTGCGAACAGCCCGTTCGTAAGCTACGGTGGCTGAATCAGATGATTCAGAACGCCCAGTCGTGGCCCACCTATCACTACGGTTGGGAAGTACATCAAGCCCATTATCAGGGTCAGGAAGTGTTTGTCCTGCATCTATGCCGTTACTGTGGTCGGAGCCGGGGGTTTCTGCTCTACAACCACTACGGCGATCTAATCGGGCGGGGCGAAGGAGCCGACTCGATTTGGGTAACTACCCTGGCTAACGACCGTCTTTTGGCCGCTCATCCGGGACGATTTATATCTGTACGATGACCATTATACCATACTCACGCAACCTGATTATACTCTTGATTTACTGACACTTGCCCTATCAAAATGGCTATTTCTGTGTAAGATAATGGCTGGTCTTTACTCCAACCGATTAATTAAAATTGGCTTTGTAGCCTTATGGCTGGCAACTTGCCAGCCATTACGGATTCCGTCATCGTCACACTGGTGTGACTATCCAGTCGAGCAATTGCGCTGGCTCAATGACTTGATCGCTGACGTTCGCTCCTACGCGGCCCGTGGTGGCTGGGAAATGCATCAGGCCCGTTACGAACGGCAGGAAGTATTTGTCCTGTATCTGATCGTACCACGAGCTACCCAAAGCACCTTTGTCCTCTACAATCATTACGGGGATGAGATTTACCGCGCCCCTGTCAGCGAAAGTACAATTTTACCCAAACTACAGAATGACCGACTGTTAGCGGGTGTTGTCGGCAGGCACAACCTACGCTGATTCAAAACCGGGTGTTACCCTGACTGCACACTGATCTACGTCTGAGTGATTTTTTCGTGGTGTTGATGGCAGGCATCAGCACATTTACGGCAAGCCTCGGCGCATTCCCGGCAGTGGTCATGCTCATGCTTACCACATTCATCGGCGCACATCCGGCATATTTCTTCGCAGATGACTAAGAACTGATGGCTGATCTCGGCATTACGCTCCAACAATCGCGCACCTTGGAAGCAGATATCGGAGCAGTCGCGGTCGAGGGCAATGCAACGGGTCATCATCTGCACCTCGGATTCTTGTAGGCAGGCCGTCGCGCAGTACTCACAGGCGCGGGCGCAATCAATCAGGGTTTGGACGAGCTGGTCATCCTGAGCATCTTTGTGTTGGTGCATCGTCGTTAAGGTTTTGTTTCCTAACTTAACCGTCGTCCGATGAAAGAGTTAGTAAAAGTTAGCATCTGAGGTATCTAAAGCAATGTCAACGTTAGAGCCATCTTATTCCGAATCGCCTGGTACTCTTTTTCCTGGTACTTGCCCGGCGTTTTATCCATGAAGTCCACGTCCACGACGTACTGCCCGGCTCCGGTCAGGGTTAGTGTCAATAGCCCGTTGGCATCGGCGGTTAGCTTGCTCTGCTTACCATCGGGCATTGTCAGTTTGACCGGCGCGTTGGCGTAGGCGGCACCATCCTTTGTAATCAGCAATGTCGCTGCCTTACCCGCTGCTGGCTTACTCTGGGGGGTTGCATCCAGATAAAAAACAGGTTTGGCCGACAGCATTCCGCCACCGATCTGGCAGATGGCCCGCAGGTATTCACGGGGACGCACGATACCAAGATTGTGCTTCGTCCAATCCTGAACGGCACGGGTATCGTTGACCAACAGGACCTGGTAGGTTCCCGCCTGTTTGGGTATGAATTGCGCCTGATAGCAGTTCTCAGCGGGTGAGAGGGTGAGCGGTTCCGTCGTGCCATCGGGCAGCAGCACCGACGCAGTGAATGCCTTGATACCCCCCAGCTTATCGGCTTTTTCGCGCAGGCTGTTTTCAAGTTCGCCGAAGTAGCACTGTACCGTCAACGGTTCGCCGACCTTACCGGAACCTTTGAGTTCGAGCCAGTAGCTGTGGGCCTGAGTTATCAAGGGAAGGAGCAATAACAAAAGCAGGGATGAAAGCGATTTTTTCATGGTTATTGATGGAAAAAAATGAACTTTGAACAGATCAGACAGTTGTAAATTTAATACTCATTATACCAACGTTTAGTATGGCACACGAACATCACAAAGAGGCCGCTTACCATTTCCGTAAGGCCGCTGAATACCACGAAAAAGCCCAGCAACTTCACGAAGCTGGCGAACATGAGCAGGAAGCCCACGCGGCCTACATGGCCTATGGTCAGCACAGTCTGGCCGACGAACACGCCCACGCGGCTGCCGAGCATCACGCCGAAGGCCACGATAAAGAGCATTCGGACCCGGTAGCCTGATTACGTGTATTCCGCCGTTTCATCTAAAAGAGACCCGTACCCAATTGGATACGGGTCTCTTTGGCTATGGATCACTTGAATTTGAGATTCTGAACCCGAACGGCGTTTAAAATTGCCAGCATTGCCACACCTACGTCAGCGAACACCGCTTCCCACATCGTGGCTAACCCGCCCGCGCCCAACACGAGTACGATGGCTTTGACCACTAATGACAGGGTTATATTTTGCCAGACAATTCGGCGGGTAGCCCGGCCAATCTCAATGGCGGTGGCAATTTTGGCCGGTTCATCATTCTGAATAATCACGTCGGCAGTTTCAATCGTCGCGTCCGAGCCAAGACCACCCATCGCCATGCCGACATCGGCTAAGGCCACCACGGGCGCATCATTGACCCCGTCGCCGACGAACGCTAGTTTGGCTTTTGGGTTGCCCGCTAAGTCCGCTTTGAGCCGCTCCACCTGAGCCACTTTGTCTTCGGGCAGCAAGTCACCGTGCCATTCATCGACCCCCACCTGTTTGGCAACCAGTTCAACCACTGCCGATTTATCGCCCGACAGCATAACGGTGCGGATACCATAGTCTTTCAGGCGTTTTACGGCATCGGTAGCATCGGGTTTTACCTCGTCGGCAATGGTGAAGTAGCCCGCAAATTTTCCGTCGAGGGCCACCATGACCACCGTGTACGGAATGTTGGTCAGGCTCTCATCGAAAGCTACGTTAAATTTGCGGAGCAGTTTAGCGTTTCCGGCCAGCATATCCCGTCCATCGACCCGGCCTTTCAGGCCATGCCCGGCAATTTCTTCCACGCCCTCGACCGAAACCGTTTCGTGGCCAGTATCCGCATGGTCGATGATCGCCGTAGCCACCGGGTGCGTGGATTTGCTTTCCAAAGCCGCCGTCAGCCGGGCCAGTTCGGTCGCGTCAATACCTACAGGCTTCACCTCCTGCACCTTGAACACGCCTTTGGTCAGCGTACCGGTTTTGTCCATGACCACCGTTTTGAGTTGGGTCATCAAATCCAGAAACACGGAGCCTTTAAACAGAATACCCTGCCGCGACCCGGCTCCGATACCGCCAAAATAACCCAATGGAATGGAGATAACCAGGGCACAGGGGCAACCGATCACTAAGAACACCAGTCCCCGGTAGAGCCAGTCGGCAAAGCGGTAATCAGTGACGAAAAAGTATGGCACGACCGTTATCAGCACGGCCAGCAGACAGATAATCGGGGTATAAATCTTGGCGAACCGGGCAATGAACTCCTGCGTCTGGGCCTTGCGGCCTGTCGCCTGTTGTACAAGTTTTAGGATACGCGACAATTTAGAATCCTGATAGGGAGTCGTTACGTCCATCTCCACCAGCGACTGCCGGTTAATCATGCCTGCCAGTACTGCTTCGCCTTTCTCGATGGTACGCGGCACACTCTCGCCCGTCAGGGCTGCTGTGTCGAACGTGCCGCTTTCGGAACGCATCGTGCCGTCTAAGCCCACTTTCTCACCCGGTTTGATTTGCACTACATCGCCGACAGCTACCGTCGCGGCTTTGACCACTTGGGCTTTCCCATCCTTAAGCACCGTCACCTCATCGGGCCGCACGTCCAACAGGGCTTTGATAGAACGACGCGCCCGGAGAACGGCGGCCTCCTGGAACAACTCGCCGATGGTATAAAACAGCATCACGGCTACGCCTTCGGGGTATTCCCTAATAGCGAATGCACCCAGGGTGGCTACGCTCATCAGGAAAAATTCGGTGAACACATCGCCCCGGATACTACTGCTCCACGCCCGGCGCAGCACCGGCCAGCCAACCGGCAAATAAGCCACCACGTACCAGATAAGCCGTACCGGGTCTTTGAACCAGCCGGTCGCGTAATTATCCAGCGCGATACCGCCCAACAGCAGCACTAAACTTATTGCGGCTGGGGCGTAGGTACGCCAGGTTTGTTCGGGGCCTTTTTTAGCCGGTGCAGCATCTGCTGCCGGGGTTGTCCCCTCCTCGATCAGTTCCACATCATCGTGGGTGTGACCGTCTTCATTATGATCGTGATCGTCTGCCATTGTGTTGGTTAGAATTCAATGAAAAAATTAAACAGGGCCAGCCCAACGAGCGTCAGGCCGGTAATCAGATTCTCGTTATGCTCGAACCAGTGCGGGTTGACCTGCTGCAAGCCCCGTCGTCCGAGCGTGACCATCAGGAGCATACCCGACAGCGTGATGACGTTGTAGATGAGAGCCACCAGCCCCACCGCTGCCCATCCCTTCGCGCCCGCACTGAGGAAGTAAGTTTCGATCTCCAGACAGGGCGACAGAAACATCGCCAGCCCCAGCGATAGAAGAAGGGCCGAAAATGAGCGTGCCTTACGCACAGTTCCTGCGTCGATGTGGTCATGTACGTGCCGGTGGCGCAGGTGCTGCATCAGATACCACAGCCCCAGTGCCAGCAGCAAAAGCGGTATCGCCCGCTCCGACAGATCGTGGTAATTCTCCGCCAGTTGCCAGCCCGCCAGACTGACCAGTACGCCCAACAGCGTGGTGCTGACGGTATGCGCCAGTCCCGCGATGGCGGTGACGGTAAGCGTTTGCCGCAGGCTCCACCGCTCGGCCCGGCCAATGGTCACAAAGGGAAGCCAGTGGCTGGGAATCAGCGCATGGAGCAGACTCAGCGTCAGGCTTCCGGCAAGGAGTGTGTTCATCGTCTTTTTTGTTAATTGATACGGGCCACATCCGTTAATTTCGCTCCTTACGGGCGGTGTAAAGCGCTTGCCGTGACAGGTTGGTTACGGGTCGCTTTTGCCCCTTGACGGGAGTCTTCTGCTGCTGCCGCTCGTCCCGGCTCATCGGTATTCGGCTAGCCTTTTTGGGCCGTTTCTTAACCGTGATAATCCCGAACAGGATCGCTACCCGGTACAGACACCAGCCCAGCAGGCTTAGGCCGACCGCTACCCCCAATAAATCCTGTACTAAATGAATTGTATGCTGCATGGTTATTAAAGGATAAAGTACGTGGGCGAGGCTGTTGGCTGTTCGACTACAGACTCACCTGTCAACTGCGTTAAACTCCCGGCAATACCTTTCGCAATGGCTGTCATCGGCGTATCGGTAGGCCGGTTCTCAAACGGGTCCTGTAGCTGGATGGCACTTTTTTCGATTAAAAAGAAAGCGGACCCAATCAGGGTTACTAAGGGCACTTCCACGAAAAACAAATTTTCAACAAAGCCGAACGGCAACATGGCCGTAAACAGGATAATAAACACCTGTAGGTAGAACGTGTATGTCCGGGGGAAGACGGTGTTTTTGATCCGCTCACACCGCCCCATCGCATCGGTTAGCCGGGTCATCGTAGCATCCACCTGCACCACCTGTAAATCGGTTAGATACCCCGCCCGGTAGAGTTGCCGCAGTTGATCGGCATGGACCTGCAGCACGGCCAGCGGCTGGTGCGTGGCCCCCAGTATCCCGGCCTGCTCGGTGGGTGGGATATACGTTTTGATGGCTGGCTGCGTAGGCTGACCACGCAGGGTCTGTCCTAACACATAGCACCAGCCGATTTGTCGCTGAGCCACCGTCTGAACGATACGTGCAGACGCTGATTCTTCGGGCAGAAACGTCAGCAGTTGGCGGATCAGGGTTCGGCTGTCGTTGACAATACCGCCCCAAACGACGCGGGCTTCCCACCAGCGTTCATACGCCTGATTGGTGCGAAACGCCAGCAACAGGGAGATGCACGTACCCATCAGGGCTGGAATCGCCAACGGAATAGACAAAAACTCCAGCCCCACGTAGTGGCGCAGGGTAAACATCAGATTGGCAAATACAAACACCGCCAGGGTCTCGTATTTGATCTTGCCCAGCAGAAACGAAAAGGGAACGGGTCGGTTCAGCAGCATGGCCGTAGGGGTTATTGATGCTTATAATAATTCAGCGTTACGGAGGCTGCGTTGCCACGCTCACTGAGGGTAAAAAAGCCGTTGCCCGCCTTGTCGAAGCCAATGGCTTCCCCCTGCGGTTCAAGCTGGTAGGTGAGCGCATAGGAGTTCTTACCCACCAATGCCTCTGTCACCGTTTGTCCGGTAAAGCGGGGCCAGTAGTAAACCCCTGTGTATGTCTTGAGCAGAATTTCCTGCCCATCGGGCGAGATGCTGCCCGACGTGACCAACGTAAGCGGTAGCTCACCCCGAAAAGCTGCTGTATTAACTGCCGTGGTGTTTTGCGGATAGGGCAGGTGGTAGAGCCGCACGTTCGCTTCGCCTTTGGAGACAATCCACAGATCACGGGTGAGCGGGTCGAGCAGCAGCGTTTCGGCATCGCGGGGACCGTCGGCGTACCGAAAAGCGATCCGGTCGATTGTGCCAACCGACTCGGTCAGGCTTTTGGGTTCGGCCAGCCGGTAGATAACATTCTGCGTATTTTGGGCCAGATTATCGCCGATGTCGGCCAGATACAGGTACGAAACACCCGGTTGCGGGCCGGGACCGGCAGCCATGTCTTCCCAATCCCGGTTCGTAATCCCCGGCAGCGCGAGCCGCCCGGCCAGCTTCCCCCCGTGCGAAAGCAGATTAAGCTGGGCGGGCGTACCGCTGTCTTCGTTCACCCAGACGTGCCCATCAATGGTTCGGCTGTCGGCCAGCCCGGACGCTTCATCAATCAGGCCCGGTGTAATCGGTGCCCGGCTCGGTATTGACCCAAAGTCGATGCTGCCGGGAATGGTTACGATTTTTTCGCCACAGCCCCCCAGTAGTCCCAGCCCGAACAGATTCAACAGGACGCGACGCATAATTGGGGTTATAGAACGAAACGTAGTCATACTTAAAGTGCCGTCAGGCTATTGGTACATTGCCCGGCCCGTTCGGGTTGCAGGGCAATATGATTGATGTTGAATTGGGTGTTGAGTTGCCCCGCCAGCGCTTCCAGCCGGGCTGTCAGGTCTGCCGTGGTTAGCTCCTCATTCGTGACGACGTGACCGCTCATGACGACAATGCCCGACGTGAGCGTCCAGATGTGCAGGTCGTGGGCGTTGCCAAAGCCCGGAACAGCGTTGATACGTTGCGTTACGGCAGCCACGTCCAATTCGTCGGGCGTTCCCTGAAGCAGGATGTTGACCGATTCCATCATCAGTTTCAGGGTACGGGGCAGGATAAACAGGCCAATGATCGCACTGAACAGCGGATCGGCGTAGTACCAGCCGGTGTACGTCATGATCAGACCGGCAGCAATGACCCCAATCGAACTAAGCAAATCGCTGACGACTTCCAGAAATGCCCCTTTCACGTTCAGGCTGTCTTTGGCTCCCTGCCGCAGCAGGTAAATGCCCAGTACGTTGATGAGCAACCCAACGAACGCTACCAGCGTCATGTTGCTGCTGTCCACGGTGGGTGGATTGCGAAACCGGCCATACGCTTCAAACAGGATGTAGAGCGAGATGCCAATCAGAATCAGCGCATTGACAAAGGCCGACAGAATCTCCAGCCGGTAGAACCCGTAGCTGCGCCGTGCCGTGATGGGTCGGCGGCTCATCCAGTTGGCAAACAGAGCCAGAGCCAGTCCGATAACATCGGTGAGCATGTGGGCCGCGTCAGACAGCAAGGCCAGACTGTTCGTCCAGTAGCCGACAACGACCTCGACTAAAAAGTAGGTAAACGTCAGCCCGAAGACGATACGCAGGTTTTTGTTGTAGCGGCCCGTGGCCGATGCGGTTTGTGGTGGTGTCGGGTTCATTGTTTAGCTGTTAAAGGGTACTTTCTCCTGGGCCAACTGCTCGATCAAGAGAATCAGGATGTGAATTACCTTGCCGTGTACCTCCTGAATCCGGTCGGCAAAACCGACATGAGGTACGCAAATCTCCACGTCGGCACTGCCGGCCAAACGTCCCCCATCCTTGCCCATCAACAGCACGACGTTCATTTGCTTCTGCCGGGCCGCTTCCACGGCCCGAATCACGTTGATCGAGTTGCCACTGGTGCTGATACCCAACAGCACATCGCCCGCTTGTCCCAGCCCTTCGATAAAGCGGGAAAACACAAACTCGAAACCATAGTCATTGCCCACGCAGGACAGATGACTCGTGTCTGAAATAGCGATACCCGCTAAGGCCGGGCGATCCGTCCGATACCGCCCCGATAGCTCCTCGGCGAAGTGCATGGCATCGCAATGGGAGCCACCATTGCCACAGGAAATAATTTTCCTGCCACCGTTGAGCGCGTCTGCCATCAGCCGGGCGGCCGCTTCAATTGCCACTCCGTTGGCGGCATTGGTCATAAAATTCGATAGAACCGATTGGGCCTGGAGAAGTTCCTGCTGAATAAGAGCCTGCATAGGTAGTTAAACAAGTTAGAATAAACTGGAAACAGTATTGATACTAAAGGCGATAATCAGCGTGTTGAAGCCGAACGATAGTACCCCATGCACGAGCGTCAACCGGCGAAGCCGTTGTTCGGTAACGGCAACATCGGAAACCTGACAGGTCATGCCGACCACAAACGAGAAATAGGCAAAATCAAGGTAGTCAGGCGGCTGTTTACCTGGAAAATTCAGCCCCCCCTCCTGCCGGGTATCATTGGCATCGTAGTAGTACAAATGCGCGTAGTGCAGGGTAAAAACGCTGTGAATAAGCGTCCAGGCACTCACCACCGTCAGGCCCGACAGCAACACGTGCCGGGTCGTTTCGGCGGCTGACAACCCCTGCAGGGAACTAAGCATCACCACCACAGCGAATAAACTGGCCAGTGCCCCGCCGACGGTGAGGGTAAAAATCACGAGCCGACTTTCATCTTCCCGCCGGGCGACCTGACGGGCATCTGCCCAGCCAATGATCGACCAGATCAGGCCAAGCACCACAAGCCCGTAAGCCAGCAACGACAACAGCAGCCGGGTTTGCCAAATGAACTGTTCAGCCGTCAGCAGCCAAACCAGGACACCGGCACTCAGCGCGATTAAGGATCGCTGAAAGGCGGTTAATTTGGGCAACCAGGTTTGTTTACGAGCCATAGCGTTTGGGGGTCGTGTTTAGTTGTGCGTTCAATCGAGTCTTTATGTATTGGTCGATGGCTCCGGCTGTCCTTCGCTGAACCAGCTCCAGGCGGCTGTTTTTTCCTCTGGCATGAAGCCCCGAATTTCCGCCCGAAATATGACCTCCATAACTGGGGTGATAAGCGCCAGATTATCCGCTGTGCCAACTAAGGCGATGCGGCTGAAATCGGCCGTTATCGTCAGGTCGAATTGCAGGTCTTTCCATAACTGATCGGGTTGCCAGCCCCGAAAAAATTCCATCTCCCAGTACAGACACGCCACCGGAGAACTATGTAGCGTCGTATCCAGGAGCGGGCGTAGCTCGTAATAATCATCCGCCGTTATGAAGTCGGCCACGCGCAGGGCCAGCCGACCGGGTTGGTTGAGCAATACCTTGTACATAGGCCATTTAGGTTAGTGGAAAGGGCCATCAGGCCACAATCCCCAGGATCAAAAACAAGAGAAACCCCGCGAAGAACGTAGCCGTCAGCCACGGCTTTTCCGGCCCTTCGTGGGCTTCGACCAGCAGTTCCTCCGTCACTAAAAACAGCAGGGCCGCCAGTCCGAAGGATAGCACGATGTCTAAACCCGCTTCGGGCAGGTTATGCAGCAGCGTGGCCCCGCCGACAGCACTCACAAAAAACAGCACCGATAAACCCAGCAGCAGGCGAATGATTCGGGACCGGGCCACGCCATCGTTGGTCAGGGAGGTAGCGGTAGCCAGCCCCAGGGATAGTACCTCCACGCCCAGCGCAAACGCCAGCAACACCCCTTCTTTGGCCCCGGCTGCGAAACCGACACCCAGCAGCAACCCATCGATAAAAATATCGACCCCAATCGCCAGCAGAAAAGCCAGCGGAAACCGGCCGGCTGGTGCGGTGGTCATTTCGGTGATGGGTAACGTTTCAGCGGGTGCTTCGGTCAGTTGGCGGATGAGCAGCATCAGGCCAATACCCGCCCCAAAACCCAGGGCGGTCAGCCACGGGTCATGCAGCCGCACCACATCGGGCAGAATCTCGACGGCCACGACCGAAAAGACCACCCCGGCGGCAAAGTGCAGAATGGCAGAACGCGCCTGAACACCGAAGCGGATAAACAGGGCCAGCAGGCCCCCGCCCGTCAGTGCAATGGTAGGCAGCAGGGCATACGAGATTACTTGTTCAAATAAGGGGTCCATAATTCGTTACTGGGTTTTGTAGCGAAAAAGCAGGTACGTTACCAAGCCATCTTTGTCATGGTCATAGGTGCCATGCCCAATTCGGTAGGCTCCATTGGCACCCTTCTGACGACCGACTTTTTGCAGTTCATCTTCTACCTTCTGGTGAATGCCAAAAATTGACCCGTAGGTATGAATGGTAACCGTTCCTAACCGATCCATTGTAGCAGGCAAGTCCCGCTCCAGCAGAAAGATGGTAACCCCCGCCGAATCAGTGGGAGTCGCCATACTGACGGGCGGTGTCAGGGGGCGGTACTGCGGAAAGGAAGCGCAGCCAACCGTCAGAAAGAGCAGGGGTAACAGCCAGCTTCCCTTTTGTTGGTCTGTCATGATTGCGTATCGTTGGCCGGTTCGTCCGGGTTGATGGTATAATACAGCCGAATCAGAAAATCGAACGCTTCACCGTGAGCATCAATGCCAATGGTCAGACTTTCCCACACTGCAAACGTTCGGTTGATGGTGGCTTCCTGCGGACCATCGGGTTGAGTGTAGGGGTGCAGCTCGTCGCTCCAGAGCATAAACCCGGATTCGTCGTAGGTAGCCAGCGACAGGGCCGGGTAATGGGCAAATGTCAGTTCGTTCTCCGACACAAGCCGGTCGATACGGATTGAGCGGATGCCGTCGCGGGCGTGCAGGTGAACCTGATGGCCCGTCGGCGTGAATAGTACATTATCGTCTGTTTTCATCGCTTTGTCAGAAAGGGGTTAGCATACTAAATTGACGCGGTGAAACCGGGCCTGCCAACGTAGAGATTGGGCAGGCCCGGCTGTGTATCAGTGTGCGTGTCCTTCTTCTTCCCCGCTGGCGGCCTGAAGCTGCGACAGCACGGCGTAGGCTCCCTTCACCACCACCCGCGCTTTGGCCAGGTCGAACCCGGAGGGCAGGGTAACCTGCGAATAGCCCCCTTCAGTGACTCCCCGGCGCACGGGAATCTGCTTGAACGTGGTGCCGTGCTGTTCGGTTTCGCCCGCTTTGTGGTCGTGTTCTTCCTTGTCGGAATGCGCTTTCTCCCCTTCTTCGTGTTCATGTTCTTCGGGGGCTTTCTCGTCGGTAACGATAAAAATATAATCCTTCCCTTCGGCGGAAACAATGGCCCCTTCAGGCAGGGCCGTCACCCGGCTCTTGCCCAAATCCAGACCCGCTTTCAGGAAGGTATTGGGCGATAAACGGGCATCGGGCTGGTCGAGTTTAGCCACGACCCGTACCGAGCGGTCGGCATCGATGGCCCGGTTGATGTACGTAATCCGTCCTGATCGTTCTTTGCCCCCTTCATTGTTGAGCCGGAGGCTGATGCGCTGGCCTTCCCGAATCTGGGGCAAATCTTTCTCGAACACCGTTAGTTCAGCATACAGGCCCTGACTACCCGTAAGCTGGGCAATCACATCGCTGGGCTGCACAAACTGCCCGTTCGTCACCGCTACGTTCGTCACGATGCCCGACATCGGAGCCGTCACCACGTAATAAGCACTGAACGTACCGTTCAACGCGGCCTGGGGCGACAAACCCACCAACTGGAGCCGCTGGGCCAAACCACCCAAGCGGGAACGTACCTGATTGCGCTCGGAGGCCGTTTGCTGGAACACTTTCAGGGCACTGACGTTCTGCTCGCTGAGTTCTTTCTGGCGGGCAAATTCGGCATCTAAGTACGTCAGGCGGCTATGGTTTTCGGCGTATTCCTGTTGTAGAGCCACCAACTCCGGGTTTTGAATGCGGGCCAGTACTTGCCCCTTCCGCACCGGCTGGCCGGGCAGCAGGGGCAGACTCCTGACAAAACCACCCTGTATGGCCGTGATGGCCACCTGACTTTGGGCCGGTACGGCCAGCCGCCCGTTGAGCTGTAGTTGCTGA
Organism: Spirosoma sp. 209; assembly: GCF_002006735.1. Classification (NCBI taxonomy): domain Bacteria; kingdom Pseudomonadati; phylum Bacteroidota; class Cytophagia; order Cytophagales; family Cytophagaceae; genus Spirosoma; species Spirosoma sp. 209. The sequence continues at coordinate 45,617 of NZ_MVEC01000022.1, forward strand.
CCCAGATTCCGGTTTTCCACCTGGCCCAATTCTACCGCTCCGATGCGGAGCTGGTCGGTAGAGAGTTCGACCACATCGGCCGGGCCTTCTTCGTGCGGGGCTTCGGCTTCAGGTTTGGCTTCGGTGATGGCCGTTTTTTGGTCGGCCGTTTGGTTGCAGGCAGTAGTCAGCCACAAGAGGCTGAGGCAAAAAATGATTCGTTTCATGGTTGTATTAAGGTAAGCCCAGAATCTGCTCTAAGCGAATGACGGATTGATTGTATTGACCCAGCACATCGACGTAGCCCGCGCGGGTCTGGTAAGCCTGGGTAAGGGCCTGCGAATAGTTGAGGTAGCCGATTTCGCCCGCCCGAAACGCCAGGGTTGCTTTCTCCGCCAGTAGCCGGGCGGTAGGCAGTCCGGTTTGTTCGTAGTAGCTCAGGCTGCTCTGCAACTTGCGGACCTCCTGAATAACGGCATTCAGTTCGCCCTGTAAATTGCGCTGGGTGAGGGCCAGCGTGGCCTCGCCGAGTTGCTGACCGAGCCGGGCGGCTTCGATGCGGGCGCGCTGAGGACGGGTAAAGAGCGGAATGGAAACGCCCGCAATAAACCCCTGAAACCGCTTGCCGCCCCCGTAGGTGACTTCCTGATTATCGACCGTGTACGTACCCTTCAGCGACTGGTTAAAGTAACCCAGTGAAAAGGAAGGCAGTAGCCGGGCCTGTTCTACGTCCGTCTGGCGGGCGGCAATCTCGGTTTGCTGGCGTAAAAAAGCGAGTTCCGGGGTCTGGGCCAATGTGGCCGAATCCGTCACTAATGGCAAAGCCCGGCGCGTGAGCGTACTGTCGGCCAGCCCAACGGGCTGGTTGGTGTTGAGCAACGTTTGCAGACGGCTCAGGGCAATCTGCCGGTCAGCCTCGGTCTGATTCAGCGCGTTCCGTAATTCCCCCAATTGGTTGGTAGCCGTTGCTACTTCCACCGCTGTTCCTTCCCCGGTTTTTAAGCGAAGCTCCGTAGCCGCCCGGAACGCGACGAGCAGACTGTCCTGCGTTCGGAGTAGTCGTCGGCGTTCGGCGATGTAGAGCAGGTCATAGTAGGCCGATTTCACCTGCGCCCGCAATCCATTCAGATTGACCCGTCCCTGCGCTTCGCTGCCGACGACATTGGCATCGGCCACCCGCTCCAACTGCCGGATGAGTTTGGGGTTAGGTAAACTTTGCGAGAGCGTGAAGTTATTGTCGAAGTTGGGGCCGTTGTACTGCCCCGCTGTCCAGGAGAAGTTAGTCGCCCCAATGTCGCGGGCTGCCCGGCGACCCGTCTGTTGCTGGGCAACGTTGAGCGCGTTGATGCGGGCGGTTATGTTGCCGGTAGTTGCCTGTTGAAGTGCCCCTTCCAGCGAGAGTGACGAGATAGTCGGTGTACCCGTCGCCAGTTGGGGAACCTGAGCCGACGCATTTATGGCTATACTGCCCACTAATCCGGCGATCAGCAACCAGGTGGCCAGTTTACCCACAACAGGGGCCGGAGCGACAACGGGTTTCTTCTTCCCAAACTTAGTTTGCTCCCACCAGTACAGACAGGGCAGTACCAGCAGCGTCAGCAACGTGGCCGATAACAACCCACCGATCACGACTGTGGCTAAGGGCCGTTGTACCTCGGCCCCCGCCGTCGTGGCCAGGGCCATCGGCAGAAAGCCCAGCGAGGCTACCAAGGCCGTCATCATCACGGGGCGTAAGCGGGTGGCTGTCCCCTGCAAAATCCGCTCCCGCAAATCCAGATCCGTCTCATCTTTGAGGTGATTGAATTCCCCGATCAGCACGATGCCGTTGAGTACCGCGACCCCGAACAGGGCGATGAAGCCTACCCCCGCCGATATACTGAACGGCATATCCCGCAGCCAGAGGGCGATTACCCCGCCAATCGCGGACAAGGGGATGGCCGAGAAAATCAGTAAACTCTGCCGCACCGAGCCAAACGTAAAGAACAGCAGCAGAAAAATCAGCCCAAGGGCCACCGGCACGGCGATACTCAGCCGGTCTTTGGCTTCCTGCAAATTCTGAAACTGGCCGCCGTAGGTCACGTAATAGCCCACAGGTAGTTTAATCTGACTGTCAATTTTGCCCTGCAATTCCTTCACCACGCTTTCCACGTCACGACCCCGCACGTTGAATGCCACAATAATGCGCCGTTTGGCATCTTCGCGCTGAATCTGGTTGACACTATTCTGGAAGGAAACGTCCGCTACCTGACTCAGCGGCACCTGCTCGTCATCCACCGTACTGATGAGCAGATTCTGCACATCTTCGAGCCGCTGACGGCTTTGCTGCTGCAACCGCACCACCAGATCATACCGCCGTTCGCCTTCGTAAACCAGTCCAGCGGCTGACCCGGCAAAAGCGGCCTGGAGATACCGATTGGCATCGTCAATTGAGAGGCCAAAGCGGGCCAGGGCATCGCGGTCAAATTTGACGACAATCTGGGGTAACCCCGATACCTGCTCGACGTAGAGGTCTTCCGCCCCCGGTACGGTTCCGACGACGCGGCCGATTCGGGCCGCGTAATCAGCCAGCACTTTCAGGTCTTCGCCGTAGAGCTTAATGGCAATGTCCTGCTTCACGCCGGAGATCAGTTCGCTGAAACGCATCTGAATGGGTTGCAGAAAGCCAAAGCTCACGCCCGGAATCTGATTGAGCTTTTCCTGCATCTTCTCGGCCAGTTCTTCCCGACTGGTGGCCGATGTCCACTCCGAGCGGTCCTTGAGAATGACCATCAGGTCAGTTGCTTCAATGGGCATGGGGTCGGTTGGAATTTCGCCCGCGCCGGTTTTGCCGATGGTCTCGATTACTTCCGGAAAGTTTTCTTTCAGGACTTTTCCGGCCTGAAGGGAGGCATCCGCCGATTGAGCCAGCGACGAACCGGTCATGACGCGAGTCTCAACGGCAAAGTCGCCCTCATCCAACTGGGGAATGAATTCTCCGCCGAGTGTGCTGAACAGCCAGAGCGTAGCGGCAAACAGGGCCACCGACAGCCCCACGACCAGCCCCCTGTGGTTAAGCGTCCAGCGGATGGCCGGGTCGTATCCCCGATGGAAAAAGCCAATAATCCGGTCGGAAATATTTTTACTACCTTCCCGAATAGGTTTCTTACTCAGCAGCAGGGCGGAGAGCATCGGTACGTAGGTTAAGGACAGGATGAACGCCCCCAGAATGGCAAAAGCCACCGTCTGGGCCATGGGGCGAAACATCTTGCCTTCGATGCCGACTAAGGCCAGAATGGGCAGGTACACGATCAGGATGATGATTTCGCCAAAAGCCGCCGAGGATCGAATGCGGCTGGCCGATACAAACACTTCCTCGTCCATCTCGTCCTGGGAGAGGTTATGCCGGAATTTTTTCAGGGCAATGTGGTGCAGGGTAGCCTCCACAATGATAACGGCCCCGTCCACAATCAGTCCGAAGTCGATGGCCCCCAGACTCATCAGGTTACCCGATACCCCGAACAGATTCATCAGTGATACGGCAAAGAGCATCGCCAGCGGAATCACCGAGGCTACCACCAGTCCCGCCCGCCAGTTACCCAGCAACAGCACCAGGACGAACACGACGATCAGGGCACCTTCTAGCAGGTTTTTCTCGACCGTACCAATGGCGCGGTTGACGAGTTTGGTGCGATCCAGGAAGGCGTGAATCTCGATGCCTTCGGGCAGGGATTTTTTAATCTGCTCGATGCGCTGCTTGACATTGCCGATCACTTCGGACGAGTTAGCTCCTTTGAGCATCATCACGATGGCCCCGACTACTTCCCCTTCCCCGTTGCGGGTCATGGCCCCGTAGCGCACGGCTTGCCCCAGTTGCACCTGCGCTACATCGCGCACCAGCACCGGAATCCCGTTGGGACTTCGCCGGACGACCACTTTGCCAATATCCTGCAAGGTGCCAATCAGCCCTTCCGAGCGAATGAAGTAGGCATTGGGTCGCCGGTCGATGTAGGCACCGCCCGCGTTCTGGTTGTTTTTTTCGAGGGCGGTGAACAGTTCGTCCATCGTCACCCCGGCCGCCCTGAGCCGCTGCGGATCGACGGCCACTTCGTACTGCTTGAGAAAGCCGCCGAAGCTACTCACATCGGCCACGCCCTTGGTTCCCAGCAATTGCCGCCGAACAATCCAGTCCTGAATCGAGCGCAATTCCATCGCGGGGTATCGCTGCTCGAAGCCGGGTTTAGCCCGGATAACGTACTGATAAATCTCACCGAGACCCGTCGTAACGGGGGCCAGTTCAGGATTGCCCGCATTAGCCGGTATCTGGGAGCGGGCCTGTTGCAGCCGCTCGAAGACCTGCTGGCGGGCTAAATAAATATCTACGCCATCTTTCAGCACGACGGTAACAACCGACAGGCCAAAGCGGGAAATGGAACGAACCTCCACCAGATCAGGCAGGGTCGCCATGGTCTGCTCGATGGGAAAGCTAATGAGCCGTTCGACATCGAGGGCCGATAGGGCGGGGCTTTGGGTAATGACCTGCACCTGGTTGTTGGTGATGTCGGGCAGGGCATCGATGGGCAATCGGGATAACGAATAACCACCCCAGACAATAAGGGCCAGGGTGAAAATCCCGATAATGAGTTTATTCTGAATAGAAAAACGGATAATGGAATCCAGCATAACGGAATCTGAACAAATGAATGAGAAAATAAAGGATGCGTTCACGCTACTACCGCCCCCTCAAAAAAGGCGTAATAGTGGCGTGAACGCTGAGGTGTTCAGACCCGAAGTTTGGGTGGTTGCCAGATGGCAGAGAATGGGTCGGCCAAGTGAGCCGAAACGTAGTGAAACAAGACTACATCCATCGGGATAAGTTCGACCGAAGGCGTAAGCGAGTAGTGGAATTGGGGGGCGATGGTAATTGTAGCCGCACAACAGGCACAGGTACAAAAGGGCGAACAGGCATCCTGTTCGTGATGATGGCTGGCCGATGCGTCGGACCGATCCGATACCGTGGTTGAAGCCGACCCAATCATGGCTATCCCCGACTGCCCAACGGGGAGCAGCGGTTCATCTGCACACGGCCAAAGAGACAGACCGAGGAGATAAACGGACAATATGACTGTCAACCACTTCACAGCCACAAAGGTACGACATAATAGTATGCAACCGGGTGTCAAAAAGAAAACTCAAAAAAAGCCAGGCAACCGGGCATTAGGTTACAGTATCAAGTAGAAGGGTGAACCTAAGTGCTTTTCAAAACCATGCGTTATTTGCTCTTTTTATCACTTCAGCTTTGTAGCCTTTCCATAATAGGGCAACACTCAAACATAGGTCAGCGAGTTGCAAGGGGGCATCTACCCGTCGTCGTTGCTGATTCAAAAGGGATCTTGCATTTAGTCTATGGTCAGGATTCAACCATTTACTATGCAATAGCCAGTGAAAAATCCATTCCGTTTAACAAGGCGGTTGTTGTGGGAACGTTACCACATTTAGTAGCCGGGGCTAAACGGGGGCCACAAATGGCTGTTACCGAAAAATACATCGTTATTACAGCCGTTAATCGAGAGGGGGATGTGTTTGCATACTCGCTTGATCGTCAAAGTGGTAAATGGTCTCCTGCCGTCAGGATTAATGACGTGCCGGAGATTGCGAAAGAAGGCTTTCAAGCCGTAGCCGGTGCATCAACAGGTACGTTCCACACAACCTGGCTCGACTTGCGGGACGATAAGCGAAACAAACTCGCGATGGCAACCTCCCATGATGGGGGACGCACCTGGTCTGCCAATCGGGTTGTTTACCGTTCACCTGATGGCACTGTCTGTGAGTGCTGCAAAGTATCAGTAGCAGCCAACCAAAACGAGGTGTACATCCAGTTTCGCAACTGGCTTGGCGGCTCCCGCGACCTGTACCTTGTTCACTCAGCCGATGGCGGAGTGACGTTTGATTCGGCCCAAAAGATGGGTACAGGTACCTGGAAGCTAAACGCCTGCCCGATGGATGGCGGGGCGGTAATTTTAACAACAAACTCCTCAAAACCGACGCAACCCCTTACCGTCTGGCGACGGGAAAATACGCTGTACACCTGTCGGCCCGGCGAACCCGAACAAGCCGTAGCAACGGGTCGGAACGTAACAGCCGCTACCAGTCCATCGGGGACAGCACTGGCCTGGGATGAAGGAGGCACGGTTTGGTTGAAAGCAAGTAATAGAACACCTGTTCCACTGGGGAAAGGGATGATACCCAGCGTTGCCATTGGGAAGCAAGGAGCCGTATGCGTTTGGGAAGATGACGGACAGGTGATGATGGATATAGTGCAGCTCTGAATCAAAAAGCCCGTAAACGGATTGTGTTACGGGCTTTTTGATGGAATAAATACTGGTTAGGCTGCCATGCTATGCGCTCCCGCTGCCATCTTACGGCAAGCCTCAGCACAACGGCGACAGGCTTCGGCACACGCTCGGCAGTGGTCCATATGGTCGGCGTGTTTTTCGCATTCCTGGGCGCAGGCTTCGCAGATATGAGCGCAAAGCTGGCATACATCAGCCGCGTGAACACTGCCACTGGCCATGAACGAAATGGCCGTGTAGCAGATCTTAGCGCAGTCCCGGTCGAGCCGGATGCAATCCACCATCATCATTATATCCTGTTCGCCCAGACAGGCTTCGGCGCAGGCATCGCAGCTAACAGCGCAGGCCTGGCAGGCTTCAATACAATCCTGATACTGTTGGGGAGCTAAGGCAGTTGTCATAATGGAAATAGATTTGAGGTTTTGTTTCTACGAGATGAACAGGTCGCATGAAGTAAGGTTTTTCTTCTCAGACCACTCGATAGGATAATAGGAGTAAACGGCTGACTTTGATAGCCAAACGAAAAGTTTTGTAAGCCCCTCGTAAAATCTTACAACAACACTTATTCAGAATAACCCCTATGTTTGCAGCGTGAAAAACCCTGTTGTCCATCGGTCCTGGTTCACTCGTCTGCTCTGTTTATGGCTGGCGGGGTCCGTGCTGTTTGCCAGCAGTGGTTTTGCCGTAGTGGACCACTGGTGCCTGATGAGTGGCAAGAAGGTCGAGACCCGTTTAATGTCTAAGGCGTGTTTGAAAGCCTGTTCGGATGAGGCTGCCTGTCCGCAAGACAAATCAACCCGGAGAATCCACAGAACACCCTGTTGTAAGGAAGTCGCTCGTTACGAGCATTTAAAAACTGAACAGTCGAACTCGGTTCACGCTATTCAGGTAAATCCGGTTGTTAGTGATCTTCCTCCTTTTATTCAGTTAGCGCGGTTCCTATCCTTATTATTACCGGTTAGTGAACTTTCATCCGCTCCCCAACAGCCTGACGACCCCTTAATCCGATCCGGGCGTTTCCGATTAACCTCCCTCTGTAGTTGGCTTATTTGAGCCGATTTGTTTGTGCCATTACCGCTGGCAGACGCATCAGTGCGTCCTGGTCAGTGGTTTTTGGCATGTAGTCTCTTCCCCGGCATCGTCTGATTTCTGTTCGGATATACATCCGTCGTATGGCAATCCGGTATTTCTAAACAGTTCAACAAACCAATTAAGACAATGACTAAGTACACTAAACTGGTGGCTCTGCTGCCGCTTGTCCCCCTGGCAGGTTGCATGAACATGGACAACATGAACGCAACTCAGCCAATGCTGAACATCAACTATCCTGCCGCTTATGTGGTCAATGCCGAGGGAAATAGCCTGTCGGTTATTGACTTGACAGGGCAACAGGTGAAAGAAACCATCTCCTTTGGGGACGCTTCCATGCCGGGCATGAACATGAGCAACATGATTATGTGGCCGCACCATATCTACCTCTCGCCCGATGGCAGCAAGCTGGGCATCGGTGTGCCGGGCATGGACCTTAGTGGCGGGCATACGGGGGGCACAACCGGCATGAATGGCCGCGTGCTGGTCGTTAACCCGGTAACGGGCCAAACAGCCCAGAATCAGCAAACGCCGGTGATGAACCATAACGCGGTGTTCTCGCCCGATGGTACTGAAATCTGGACTTCCCAAATGGATATGACCGGCAAGGTATTGGTTTACAATGCCAGTACGATGGCCCTGAAAAATACCATTACGGTCGGTATGGAACCCGCCGAGGTAACGATGTCGTCCAATGGTCAGTATGCGTTCGTCGCCAACGGCATGAGCAATTCAGTAACCGTTATCAAGGTGTCTGACAAGTCGGTGGCAAAGACTATTGCCGTTGGTGAAGACCCGGTTGGTGCCTGGCCGGGCGCGGATGGCCGAATGTACGTGGATAATGAAAAAGGCCAAAGCATCAGCGTCATTGATGTGAACACACTGGCTGTGGTCGAAACCGTGAAACTGGGCTTTACACCGGGTTATGCCGCTTATCATCCCACCCGGAACGAACTCTGGGTCAGTCAGGCCGGGACGGGTACTAAAGTGGTCATTTTCGAGCGAATGAATGGAGCCTGGATGAAGATGGGCGAGGTTATGACGGGCCTGGATGCCCACGCTATTGTTTTCACCAAAGACGGAGCCACGGCCTATATCACCAATCAGGGAGCCGCAACGGTGTCTGTTCTGGACGTAGCCAAGCGCACTAAAATCAAAGACATTTCAGTTGGCAAGAAGCCCAACGGCATCGTGCTTAAGTATTAATCTAACCAATTCACATGACCAATTCCTTAACAAAATCAATGCTGGCCATTGCCCTGCTGGCTGGCTTAATGGCCCGGCCCGCGTCGGCCCAACTGAGTATGCCCGAACCATCGCCATCGGCTACGGTGATGCAGAAAATCGGCTTTACCGACCTGACTATCAACTACTCCCGCCCGGCGGTGAAGGGCCGGGTCATCTTCGGCAAGCTGGTTCCCTACGGCGAGTTGTGGCGTACCGGCGCGTCGGATGCCACCATCCTGACCGTCTCCGACCCGATAACCGTGGCCGGAAAACCGCTGCCCGCCGGCAAGTATTCGCTCTTCACCATCCCGACCCGCACCGAGTGGACGGTGATTCTGAACTCCTACACCGAAGGGCACGGCACGACGGGCTACGACGCAAAAAACGATGTACTGCGGTTTACCGTCAAACCCGATTCGTCGGCGCGGTTCTACGAATCGTTCACCATTGAGGTGCAGGATGTGGTGAAAAATCAGGCCAACCTGTACCTGACCTGGGCCAACACGTCGGTGCATTTTCCGATGGTGAGCAACGCCGACGAACGGATTATGGCGGATATTCAGAAGCGCACAGCCTCGGCTACCGACGAGCAGCCAGGCGTGTTCTACCAGTCGGCCCTGTATTATTTTGACGCGGGCAAAGACCCGAAACAGGCGTTGGCCTGGGCCACCAAAGCCGCCACCCTCAAACCGGCCTTCCACTACCTGCACCTCCAGGCTAAGTTGCTGGCCCAGACAGGCGATTATAAAGCGGCTATAGCTGCCGCCCGCAAATCGTCGGAATTAGCCGCCGAGAAAAAATTCACCGAGTACGTCACGCTCAACAATCAACTCATTGCCGGGTGGGAGAAGAAACTGTGACTTTATGAAAACGTCTTCTCCGACTTACAAACCAGCCTTGCGTTGGAACGGCCTGACCCGGTTTTACGACCAAATCATGGCCCTGACCATGCGGGAAGACCGCTTCCGAATGCTGTTGCTTGACCCAATACGGGATCAAAAGCCGCGTTACGTACTGGATGTCGGTTGCGGTACGGGGACACAAGCCCTATTGTTGCATCGGCTCTTTCCTGATGCCAGCGTTTTTGGTCTTGATGGTGACGAGACCGTTTTGGCAATAGCCAGGCAAAAACACGCCCACGCCGGGTGGCCCGTCACATTGGAACAGGGACTTTCGACGGCCCTCCCTTATCCCGATGGAAGCATGGACATTGTGACCTGTAGTTTATTGCTCCATCACTTGTCGGATACAGACAAAAAACAGTCAATCCGGGAGATGTGGCGGGTGCTGATACCGGGTGGCGCACTTGCCTTAGCGGATTGGGGGAAACCCGCCAACGATGCCATGCGGCTGCTGTTCTACGGGCTTCAACTCTTTGACGGTTTTGATACAACCAGGGCAAATGGACGCGGGCTTATACCAAATATGCTCTACGATGGTGGTTTTCGGCAGATTACTCAGACCGGACAAGTCAACACCCTTTTTGGAACAATGGCCTTGTACTATGCAGTCAAACCAACCTACATTAATCAAACGACAATACGATGAAAACCAAATCCCTGTTTTTTGCCCTGTTCGCCCTGCTGTTGGGCACGCCTTCGCTGTTGCTGGCCCAGTCAGCCAACTACAAAAATCCCATGAGCATCAATGCCAGTGGGCAGGTTAAAGACGGCACCGGCGCTACGGTTGGCACGGTTTCCAAAGACCGGATGATTATGGATGCTAAGGGCCAGAAAATCGCTTTCGTGGATGGGCAAGGCAACTTAGTAGATGCCAAAACGGGTAAAAAAATGGGTCGCATGGGGAAAGATGGCAAAACATACATGGATGCCAACGGCGACCTGATGTTCACCATTAAGGACAACGCCGATGAGACTTGCGACATCGTTGATGCGAACGGTAAAAAGATCGGTAACGTACACGACAGCTACAAAGGCTCGGCTTGTGCGTTGCATTGCTTTCAGGCTGGGCACACACATAAGCAATAAATCTGGATAATAAGGTCCCTTCTATACGGGCTGATTAGCTAACACATACTACGATTATGAGACAACGACACATCATCTGGGTACTGCTGCTTTTAGTTGGGTCAGTACAATTCAGTTTTGGGCATGGCGGCCACAAAAAGAAGAAAGCTCCCATAGACTCGGCCCGACACGATTCGGCCATGACCTCGGCCCGGCCGATGACTCACGCGGGTATGGCTACCGATAGTATGCACATGGACGAGGTGCAGGCAATGGCCCCCATGCCTGCCCCCTTAGCGGACTACCCAACCTATCACCCGATGGTTGTTCATGCGCCCATCATCCTGCTGTTGCTGGCCGCGCTGCTGCAACTGGTTGCCCTGATCAGACCATCCAGTCCGCTGAACTGGTTGACCTTCCTGGTTGCCCTTGGTGGAACGGCGGGGGCATACGTGGCTGGTACGTTTGTGCATCCGCATACGGATGGGTTGAGCGAGGCTGCTCAGGTAGCCTTAGAAACCCACGAAACCTATGCCGATTACACCCTCTGGCTGGGGCTGGCCGGTACGCTGCTGAAAGGCGTAACGCTCTGGCGACCGCTGAAGTGGCTGGAGGGCGTTACGGCAATTGCCCTCGTCGGGGCCGGTATTGCCGTAGGGCTGGCCGGGCATCAGGGCGGAGCATTGACGTACCAGTACGGTATTGGGCCGCGCGGGGCATACCTCGAACAGCATGAAGAAGGGGCTGCTGATGGAAATCGACACGAACACAAACATCCAGAGGAAGCTAAGTAAGTGAGAATGAATCGAACCTGGCATTTACGCATTCGCAAAACGCACCGCTACCTGGGGGTGTTCATTGGCATCCAGTTTCTGCTCTGGACGGTGGGCGGGCTGTATTTTAGCTGGTCGAATCTGGACGACATCCACGGTGACCACCTCAAACGCCCGGCTGTCGGATTGTCGGCTTCGATGTCGCTGGTTTCCCCGTCGGTTCCACTTCGGTCTTTGCAGCAAAAAGGTGTCGATTCTATCCTGAACATAGCCCTTATTGAGGTGCTGAACCAGCCTATCTACCAGCTAAACTACCGAATGCAACATGGCAATGGTCACGCGATGGCGCAGGTGCAGTTAGCTGACGCAGCGACGGGACAACTCCGGGGTGAACTGACGCAGGCGGAGGCTACTGCGTTAGCCAGACAACGCTTCGCGGGGCCATCTACCGTCGAGCGAGTCGAGTATCTGACAAGTACCAACGGCCACCACGAATACCGCGAAAAACCCCTGCCTGCCTACGCCATAACGTTTCGGCAACCGGCGCACGCGACGGTATATGTGGCGGCTCAGTTGGGCACCGTGCAGAGCGTTCGCACCGATCCCTGGCGAATATTCGACCTGTTGTGGATGCTGCACACGATGGACTACGAAGGCCGCGACGACATCAACAACGGCTTACTGCGGGCTTTCTCTATTCTGGGCCTGTTAACCATCACGTCAGGGTTCGCGCTCTATTTTGTTTCCTCGCCCCAACTCCGACGAAAGAAAGTTAATCGCCCTAAACCAATTACACTTCAGTCATGAATCGACAGGACTTTTTAAAAACACTGGGTCTGGGAGCCGTTGCGTCTGTTACCGGCTCGTCGCTGCTGACGGGTTGTAATACCCACGATATGTCGGGCATGAACATGACTCCCGGCATGGAAAACATGGGGCCATCGGTAACCGAAATTCCATTCACGACACCCCTTCGGTTTCCTGAAACGATTACGAACACCGGTCAGTTAACGGCCAAATCGGTCATTGATGCCATTCTGCCCGGTAAAAATGCCCGGGTGCTGGGGTATCGGGGCGGTATGCTTGGGCCAACGATTCGGGTACAGAATGGCTCCGATGTTTCGCTGCGTTTCACCAACAACTTGGATGAAGAATCGAATATCCACTGGCATGGGCTACTGGTGCCTGCCGAGATGGACGGCCATCCGACTCAGTTAGTACAAGCAGGCGGCTCGTTCACTTATTCGTTCCGGCTGAATCAGGCCGCCAACATGGCCTGGTATCACCCGCATCCCCACGAGAAAACCGGCAAACAGGCGAATCTGGGGCTGGCGGGCATGATTATCGTCGAGACCCCCGCCGAACGCGCGCTGAACCTGCCATCGGGCAATTACGAACTGCCTATGGTAATTCAGGATAAGCGGTTAGATGGCAACGGCGCGCCCACCTACAGCCCCAGTATGGACGACGTAATGATGGGTTACATGGGCGAAACGATCATCGTTAATGGCGTTGCCGGTGCCGTTCAGCCGGTCTCGACCCGGATGTACCGGCTACGAATTGTCAACGGCTCCAACGGGCGCATCTATAACCTGGCCCTGAGTAACAACGCCCCCTTCTGGGTTATCGGCTCTGATGGTGGTCTGTTGTCGGCCCCTGAGCAAACGACGGCCCTGTTGTTATCGCCCGGTGAACGGGCCGACCTGCTGGTGGATTTTAGTAAGGTTCCAGTAGGAACCGATGTGTTTCTGAAAAGCGACACCTTTACCGGAGCTTCCTCGCAGGGCGGTCAGGCATTCAACATTCTCAAATTTGCGGTCAATAAAGCCGAAACCGACCCGTTTCAACTGCCCGCAGCACTTGGAATGGTCTCGCCCCTGTCAACGGCTTCAGCGACCAAAACCCGCCTGTTCGACATCGGTATTGCCATGGAAGGCATGAACGGTATGCCGATGCGCGGCATGCATACCATCGGTGGAAAAACGTACCTCGGCAGCCGGATTGACGAAACGGTTAAGCTGGGCGACACGGAAATCTGGGAGTTTGACAACAGCAAGGGCGATGAACCCCACCCCATGCACCTGCATGGTACGTTCTTCCAGGTGTTGAACCGGGTTGGTGGGCGAAACACGCTGTATGCCACCGAAAAGGGCTGGAAAGACACCGTTCTGGTTATGCCCGGCGAGCGGGTTCGCATTATCGCCCAGTTTACGAAGCCCGGCCTGTTCGTCTTCCACTGCCATAACCTCGAACACGAGGACGATGGCATGATGCTCAACTTCCGGGTTAACTAATGCCAGGTAAGTCACTTAAATCAATTACCGTTTACTAGTTGTTTCACTTAATTTTTTAACACTGATGAAAACCAGTTGTTTCTCCGCCTTACGGTTCGCTGTGGCGGCTTTGAGTCTCTCCTTTGTTTCGGTGGCTGCTTCGGCGCAGGACACCGCCCCCGCCCTGACTGCTTACTACGGCGTAAAAGACGCACTCGTTGCTACCGATGCGGCCAAAGCCAAAGCGCAGGCTACCTCGCTGACCGCAGCCCTGAGCAAGGTCGAAGCTGCCAAACTCTCAGCCGCCGATAAAAAAGCCTTAATGATGGCTAAAACCCACGCTGCCGCCATCGGCAAATCAACCGACGTGGACGATCAGCGGGCGCAGTTCGAGATGCTCTCCACCAGCATGATTTCGCTGGCCAAAGCCACCAAACCCGCCAAGTCTTACGTGCAGTTCTGCCCGATGGCTGCCAACGGTAAAGGAGCCTCCTGGTTGAGCGACAAAAAAGAAGTTCGCAACCCGTATTATGGCGACAAGATGCTGAAGTGCGGTTCGGTGAAAGAAGTAATTTAAGGGATTGCGCCTGGCCATTTCTCAGGATGGCCGGGCGCAAAAATTTGTCTATAATGGCCATTCAGGAACTTCATATCAAAAACATGGTTTGCGACCGCTGCGTGCGGGCGGTTCGGCAGGAACTCGAACGACAGGGGTACGTGGTTCGCCATATCGAACTGGGCCGGGCGGCTGTGGAAGGAACCCTGATTGAGCTGGCTGTGCTGGAGGAGGGATTAGCGGCATTGGGCTTTGAGCTGCTGACCGACCGGAACGCCCGAACCGTTAACCAGATTAAATCACTGATTATCGACCTTATTCAAAGCGGACAGATTGCGAAGTTGAATATTACCCTGTCTGATTATCTTTCCCAACAACTCGGTAAAGACTACGCCCACCTTAGCCATATTTTTTCGACCACCGAACACATCACTATTGAGCGGTTTTGGATCATGCAGCGCGTCGAACGGGCCAAAGAATTGTTGAGTTATCGGGAGTTGTCAATTAGTGAAATTGCCACGCAGTTAGGCTATAGCAGCTTATCCTATCTGTCCAATCAATTCAAACAGGTAACCGGCCTGACCCCCGCTACGTACCGCGACCTGAACGCACCCGACCGTAATCCGCTGGACTGGATATAAAGGGTTCATCTAAAAAAACGGACTGCTCCGGCGGCCCTGCAAATTTGGCACCGGTTAGCTGTATGAATTTGGTATCAATCACGACGGAGTGTATTCAATGCTCGTTCGGTCCGGAGTCAATTTCACAAAAATTAAGTTATGCCTACCCCACCACCACTAAAAAATTAGATCAACATAGCTGGTCTATTTTACGTCTATTCACACTATAAGGAAAATCCAATGGCTTCCCTTGAGGAAGTAAATGTAAGGTGTATTCTTTGTTTTTGACAGTTTAGACACACTTGTCTGTGATTAATTCTGTGCGTTGATAGTGGTTTATGCTTAGAATTTATAGTCAACATTTATTTATGAAAAAAGTGGTTTTGCTGTTTACTTTCCTCTTGATGGACTTACCCGTATTTAGTCAGTTGTTGCGAGCAATCAACCCCAAAAGACGTATCTCTTCGGTCTATTATTCAGGGGATCAAGTGCAAATCCGGTTTCGGAATTCAACGCTTGGCAGTGACATCTATTCGGGGCAAATCATCGGCATTACGCGAGACTCCGTTGACCTTAGCCTTTCTTCAGTGGCAAATCAAAAAATAGCCGTTAGCCAGATCATGGGTTTACGAAGGCGACCCAGCTTGCTGTCCAGTGTTGCAGCGGGATTGGCTATTGGAGCCACCATTATTACCCTCATTGACAAAAGAGACCCTTCATCGGCACCCCGTATTGGCCTTAGTTTAGTGATTGGAGCCGGGGTGGGAGTAGGGTATTGGCAAGTCTACAGCCATCGGAAACGAATTCGGCAGGAGGTGAGTAAAGGGTGGTCTTTTCAGATTCGGTAGAACGTCCCTATTATCTACGCAAGCCTGGGTAGTTCTGCGGAAAAGTACAGATTTCGTCATTTGCCAAATTATGATCTCACAAACTCAGCCGTATCACTGAAAATTAAACGTTGATTCGAGACCGGACTGATTTCTATGGTCTATGCAAGGGAAAGGGAATAAAATTTGTCATATTTTTCACCCCGCTTCACGACGGCATATACCCGATGAATCAACTTGTTACGAACCGCATTGATAACTAACATCTTGTTCTTTCCTTCACCTACTTTTCGTTGATAATAAACCTGGAGCTCCCCTTTTACTTGTAGTGCCGACATTGCTGCCATATGAAGCAAGGTTTTCAATGACTTTCTTGCTTGATGGTTGACCCGTGTTTTTCTCCTAACACTACTACCCGATGAGTGTTCAAAGGGGGCAACACCCGCATGACAAGCTAATTTTTTGGGGTCAGTAATCGCTTTCATTTCATCGGTAGCCACTATGATTTCGGTGGCTACTATCAAGCCAATACCGGGAATAGAAGTTGTCAAGGCGAACAAGTTTTTCAAGATATCATCGCCCGAAATAAGGGTTTTAATCGCTTTTTCAACCTCGTTTAAGTCATTGGTCAAAGCGGCCAACGAACCTTTACAGTAGTGGCCTAATTGGACCGTTAAAGTTTTGTCACCGAAGCGTTTTTGCTCCGCCAGCGGCACTCGTAGTTGACTGAGCATACCCAACAATCGCTGACGAAGCCGACTCAGTTCAGCTAGCTTTTTCAACGCGGGTCGGGGTGGTTGCCAGAGCCGAATCTGGTCGCGAAACCGGCAGGCATATTCGGCAATGCGCTGGGCATCAACACAATCTGATTTACCTCGTTGTAATCCGCTGGCTTGCTTAATCTGCAATGAAGCTTCTAACCAAACAGGAAACTGAGCTTTGAAAAGTACTTCTAAGGCATGAGCATTATAAATGCCCGTGTGCTCAAGGCAACAAACGCAATGTGCGATCTGAAAGTTAGGTAAAGCTTGGAGCTGTTTAATAACAAGTCGGATCGCTACAGGCGAGTTTTCGGATTGAGTTTTCCAGATGATACCTTGATTGGCATAAACCGCCCAATCCAAAGTATTCTTCGATACATCGATACCGATGAAATGACGAATATTCATTGAAGTGCTTAATTTTAGGGTTCGACAATCAGACGCTTACTCATCACTCGCTACCTTGCTAACGGACCTGAGAATCCAAATTTCTATTCGAGGTTGGGTAAGAAAGACCGAGCGGGACCTGAATCAGCCCATAGGACGTAAACCTGGCCGGAGACATTAGGAAAGCCCGCTCGGTTGTCTGCCTGGCAAGCTACCCAAATCTTGGTTTCTTACCAGCTAACAAACCTAAAGGCCGGAGCAGATACCTATTTTAGATAAAGCTAGGCTAGAATTGACGCAAACGTCAACTGTTCGCCGACAGTCAAAAATAATCGGGCGTTTAAAGAGACACTTGGATGATTAATTAAGCTGTTGAAAGACTATCTGATTTAAGGTTTTTGTTGTGGCTTGTCAAAAAATATCGATTGCTTCAACGCTCAAATTCAAACTGTAACGGTCAGTACCCCAAGGTAGGGCTATGAAAAGTCATGGTTAGGTTTCGTTCTTTAAACAGGTCTACATAAGATATAGTCGGACGAGTGATTACTCGTGAATTTGACACGAATACTAAATTAATCGTAACTTTACGATGAAAGCCAATTTTGTGTTTGTAAGTGATAATTTATAAGACTGTGCTATGAAGCTTTTCTGCCTATTTCCAACAAGCTTATTGTTTATAACCGCCATTTTGTTGGGCAATGATCCCGATAAAAAGACGGAATTGAATGGTCCTTTAGTGACCTACATCAATGGCATCAAACCAGATTTTTCTAAAATCCCGGAAGACCGCAAAGCCGAATTGGACAAAATAGCGGAGTTTATCCAGCAGAAGGTAAACGCTAAAGAGCCTGTCCAGTTAACCTATATCTGTACCCACAATTACCGGCGCAGCCATTTTGGCCAATTATGGGCAGCCACAGCCGCAGCTTATTATGGCGTGCCCAACGTGAAAACCTTTTCCGGTGGAACCGAAGTCAGTGCCTTTAATGAACGGGCGATCGCGGCTTGCAAACGAGCGGGGTTCGATATTGCCAAAGTATCCGAAGGGTCAAACCCAATGTATGCCGTCAATTATGCGTCTGGCGTAGAACCCATCAAAGCGTTCTCCAAAAAATACGATGACGCCAGCAATCCCCAAAGCAATTTCCTGGCGATCATGACTTGCTCACAGGCCGACAAGGCATGCCCCATCGTGAAAGGCGCAGCGGTGCGGGTAGCGACGCCCTACGACGATCCGAAAGCCTTTGATGGCACACCCCAGGAAACCGCCAAATATGACGAGCGGTGCAAGCAAATTGCCACGGAAACTTTCTACGTTTTCTCCAAAGTGAAGGTGGCGATTTGATCGGCACATAAATTTTATTCATCGTAATATTGCAATGAATAAAAAACCTGTTACCTTTGGGGCATGGGACTGACCAAAACCGAAATATTCACCGAAGAGCAAAACCGCATCGCGGATCTGGCGAAAGCATTTGCGCACCCCGCACGGGTGGCCATCCTGCAATTGCTGATTGCCAAGAAAGCCTGCGTTTGTGGTGACCTGGTGGACGAGCTGGATTTGGCCCAAGCGACCGTATCCCAGCATTTGAAAGAACTGAAACGCATCGGCATCATTCAGGGCGAAATCAATCCGCCCCGCGTGTGCTACTGCATCAATCCCCCCGTTTGGGAGGAAGCCCAACGCGCATTCGGAGCCTTGTTTGACACGTTTGTGCCTGTGACCTGCTGCTAGTCAACGCCGGGCCGACGCTTCGGCAGGTATTTTTTTGCCTGAATCAATCGTAATATTACAATATACCAATAGGAAAGCGTATGGAAACCGCCGAGCAAATCAAAGAAGTTGTACGCCAGAAATACGGTGCGATTGCTGAACAACCGACCGTCGGCCCGGCTGATGCCAATGGCTGCTGTGGCCCCACCTTGTGCTGTGGGCCTGAAACAGTCGCCAACGTGGCCATTGATATGACCGTGGGCTATGACGAGCTGAACGGCTACGTGGCAGAAGCCGATTTGGGATTGGGTTGTGGCCTGCCCACGCAATTCGCGCAAATCAAGCCCGGTGATACGGTGGTGGATCTGGGATCGGGCGCAGGCAATGACTGCTTTGTGGCCCGTGCCGAAACCGGCGAAGCGGGCCGCGTGATCGGTCTGGACATGACCCCGGCCATGATCGACCGCGCCCGCAAGAATACGAAGGCTTTGGGCTTTACCAATGTCGAATTCGTTTATGGCGACATCGAGGACATGCCATTGCCGAACAATTTGGCGGATGTCGTGGTGAGCAACTGCGTGATGAACCTGGTTCCAGACAAGCAAAAAGCTGTGGCCGAAACCTTCCGCATTTTGAAACCGGGCGGTCATTTCAGCATCTCCGATATTGTGCTGAAAGGAGAGCTGCCCGCAGGCTTGCAACAGGACGCCGAACTCTATGTGGGTTGCGTCTCTGGTGCCATCCAGAAGAGCAACTATTTGCAGCTCATTGAGGAGAACGGTTTTACCAACATCACCGTGCAGAAAGAACGGGAAATCGCATTGCCGGATGATGTGCTGAAAAACTACCTGTCGGCGGATGAAATCGCCGATTATCGCCAACAAGACAAGGGCATCTACAGCGTCACGGTATTTGCCCAAAAACCCGAAGGAGCGGCCACAGCGGCTTGTTGCCCTCCTGGTTGCTGCAACTAAACCCAACCCCAAAACAGCCATGAAAAAAATCCTAGTGCTTTGCACGGGCAATTCCGCCCGCTCGCAGATGGCCCAAGGCTATTTGCAATATTTCGCTGGAGATCGGGCGCAGGTTTATAGTGCGGGTGTCGCCCCCCACGGGGTCAATCCGTTGGCCATTCAAGTGATGGCCGAAGATGGCATCGACATTTCGCATCATACGTCGAACCATGCCGACGAATACGTGGATATCCCCTTCGATTATGTCATCACCGTGTGCGACAATGCCCGCGAGCAATGTCCCTTTTTTCCATCGAGCTCGGAGAAGATTCACCATAGCTTTCCCGACCCTGGCCACACCGCACCGGCGGACCGGCCAGGTGAAGATAAATTGACCTCCTTCCGCCGGGTGCGCGATTTAATCAAACCTTACAGTCAGGAATTCATCGAAAACCGCTTGGGTGAACCCATCGCGCAATGAGCTATGGCCATACAGATCGCATCCGCTCGACCAGCCGACAAAGAGGCTGTCATTGCCTTGCTAGAGCAAGGGCAATTGCTGACCGAAGATTTGCCAACCGGCCTTTCTGATTTTGTCATTGCGAAAAGCGAGGAAACCCCCGTCGGTGTAGCCGGTTTGGAACGCTTCGGCCCGGTTGCTTTACTTCGTTCGGTGGCCGTCGATCCACAGCACCAGGGCAAGCAGATTGCCGCGCAACTAGTCGGCCAATTGCTCGATACGGCGAAGTCAACAGACCTAAACGAAGTCTATCTAATTACTACGTCAGCCGACCGTTATTTTGAACGTCACGGCTTTCAACCCGTTGACCGTCAGGAAGTGCCTACGGCTATCCAACAGACGCAGCAATTCAGTGGTTTATGCCCGTCGTCGGCTATTGTCATGAAACGCACGTTAATTCCGAATCAATTATGAGTACTCCCCGTCTTTCGTTTCTTGACCGTTATTTGACGCTATGGATTTTTCTAGCCATGCTGATCGGGGTGGGTATCGGTTATTTCGTACCCCAATCGCAGGACTTTATTAATCAGTTTACTTCCGGGTCAACCAATGTACCCCTCGCTATCGGCCTTATCTTAATGATGTATCCGCCTTTGGCGAAGGTGCGCTACTACGAGTTGCCCAAGGTATTTGCCAACACCAAAATATTGGGCCTATCACTCGTGCAAAACTGGATTGTCGGCCCGCTGCTCATGTTCGGGTTGGCGGTCATTTTCCTGCCCGACAAACCCGACTACATGACGGGTCTGATCATGATCGGCATTGCCCGCTGTATTGCGATGGTGATCGTTTGGAACGATTTGGCGGGTGGTGATCGGCTTTATGCGGCTGGCCTGGTGGCCTTCAACAGCATTTTTCAAGTGCTGTTCTATTCGGTCTATGCCTGGTTGTTCATCACCGTGTTACCGCCCTTGTTTGGCTTGCGCGGGTATGAGGTGCATATCACCATCGGCGAAGTGGCCAAAAGCGTATTCATTTATTTGGGTGTGCCTTTCCTGGCAGGCATGTTTTCTCGGATCATTCTCACCCGCTTGAAAAGCCGCCAGTGGTACGAAGAACGGTTTTTGCCTGCCATCAGCCCTATGACACTCATCGCGCTACTGTTTACCATCATGGTCATGTTCAGCCTGAAAGGTCAGCTCATTGTGTCCATTCCGCTCGATGTGGTGCGCATTGCTGTTCCGCTGACGATCTATTTTGCCATCATGTTCTTTTCGGCTTTCTACCTCTCGAAACGAGCCGGTGCCGATTATGCGAAATCTACCTCGCTCGCTTTCACCGCAGCGGGCAATAATTTCGAGCTGGGAATTGCCGTGGCCATTGCCGTTTTCGGCATCAATTCCGGCGCGGCCTTTGCCGCTGTCATCGGCCCACTGATCGAAGTCCCAGCGTTGATTCTGCTGGTTAATTTCGCGCTGAAACAAGAGAAGAAGTTTGCTCCCTACTACACAAAAGCCTTTCATAAACACGCATGAAAATTGCCCTGTTTTCGGACATTCACGCCAACTTACCCGCGCTCGATGCGGTGTTGGCCGACATTGACAGCCGCCAGCCTGACGCGGTGTATTGTTTGGGCGACCTGGTCGGCTACAACATCTGGCCCAATGAGGTGATTGCCACCATTCGCAAACGGGGGATTCCCACCATCGCCGGGAATTATGATTATGGCATCGGTCGCAGCTCCGACGATTGCGGATGCGCCTACAAAGAGGAGCAGGAAAAGGCAAATGGCAAAGTGTCCATTGCCTTTACGAATGCCCAGGTAGGCGACAATGAGCGGCAGTATTTGCGTACACTCCCAACCCATATTCGGGTCGAATTCGAGTTGGGCAATGATGGCAGCGGCCAACCGTCCGCCCATCTCTGGCAGCAACAAACCCCGTTCACGCTGCTGCTGGTGCATGGCAGCCCCCGGCGGGTGAATGAATATCTTTTCGAGGATCGGGGTGACCGTAGTTTGGGGCGTGTGATCGAGGGAGCGGGAGCGGATGTGCTTTGCTTCGGTCATACGCACAAACCCTTTCATAAAGTGGTCAGTGCGGAGCCGGAGGGTGAAGCGACCTATTTCCGTCATGCCATCAATATCGGTTCAGTGGGCAAACCAAAGGATGGTGATCCGAGAGCCGGTTATGTGCTGCTGACCATAGACGAAACAGCGCGGCCAGGTTCACGCGAGGGGGTTGCCGTGGAGTTCGTGCGCGTTGCTTATAATGTAGAGAAAGCGGTCCAGGCCGTTGGGCAAAGCGAATTGCCGGATGCCTACGCGGAAGCCTTACGCATCGCTCGATAATTGCCCTGTTCGACTGATCCTAAGTTTCCCAGCGTATGAGAAAGATTCTATGTTGGTTTGCTGGTGCCGGGATGCTGTGTTTAATTTCAGTTCCCGGCCATGCACAGATGCAGGGCAATTTCCTGGTGGAGTACACACGGGAGGGCGCATGGCGATATACCAGTGTCAGAGTAACGCCCTACCAGAGCAACGGGCGCGTGATTCAGCATCAGTTAACTGCGCTGGGTAAAAAGCTCAATCATTTGTCGGTTGTCGATGCTCCAGCTTATTCACAGCTTCAGGGCGAATTACACGGGTACTTGCAGCGTCTCGAAAACGATTCCCCCGATTATGGCCGTACAGAGAGGTAGTCGAGTAGGCAAGGGCATTTCACCCCTTGCCTACTCGACTACCGAAAACTGGATAACCCAGTAAAATACAAAGGGAGCCAAATTGCTCCCTTTTTGCGTGTCGCCCGATGGCCAGAGTTCTAAAAAAATCAGAACGCTCCGAAATAGGCTAAAACGTGTTTTATCTTCCCTGTTCCTTTAGCCAGTCGAGCATTCCTTTTAGTTCTCTGTCAAATCCGCCCGATAAAATGGGAAAGCGGCACCAGGAGCGCGGATCAAGATTGTGATCGTCCAACATGAAAGAAGGCGCGTACCGCTCGCGCTTCCATTGGTTGCGGCTCCATAGTCTGAAAAACCGCTCCACTCAAAAGGCGAGTTGCACCAACTCGTATCTGTCCGCAAAGCGTACACGGACAATTCGCAACGATTCCAAGGGAGATTGTTTGTCTCGAATAGCGGCTTCCTCGATGGCATTCAGCACATCGTAGGGCATCAAATCGTCTTCATCGACCTGCTTTTTGTCCAGTGGCCGGAGTTCGGCGCTGGGTTGTAGCTTGTTGACCGCCCGCAGTCCCTTTACCTGAATCAAATTCGCTTCGGTAGGCTCCGACACCGTGCCGCTACGGTCGGGCGATACCCAGGCGTTTTTGACGTTCAGCCCGACGGTTTCGAGCCAGCGCAACCAGCTTCGCAAAAAATGCTTATCAATGCCGGTAATGGGGGAAATGCTGCCTGCTGTATCGCCGTCCATCGTAGCATAGCCCACAGCGGCTTCCGAACGGTTCGAGGTCGTCAGCAACAGCGCATTGCTTAAATTGGCCAGCATCCAAATGCTGGGTGCCCGCACCCTGGCCTGAATGTTCTGCAAGGCAATATCGTCGGTTTCCCAGGTGAGTTTACGGCCCCATTGTTCTTCGATCAGCCCCCGGTAGGTTTCCACCAAGCCATCAATGCGGATGGAGAGAAACCGCGCGCCAATATCGTCGGCCAATTCCTTGGCGGATTGAAACGTATCGTCGGACGAATTTTCCGTGCCCTGGTACATAACCGTCAGCAACTGTCCCACGATGGCTTCCGATGTGGTGCATTCCTGAATCGTCTGGATGTAGCCGAGCTTCCTTTTGACACCATCGAGGCCGATATTTTCAACCGCCATGCGGATCATTAAAAAGACCAGAGCAGCAATGGCCGACGAATCGGCCCCACCGCTCAGCGACAGCACGTAGCCTTGCGAACGGCTTTTACGCAGATAATCGAATAACCCCAAGGCTACCGCACGAGAAAATTCTTCTTCTTTCAGGTAGCCCCCCCGTTCCCAGGCTTCCAGTTCCGCTTTTTGGTTGAGCGGTTCAACAGCCGGAAAATCGAAGCTCGTTTTGATGAGCCAGTCGGACGCAGCCCGTGCAATCGGCCCCCGATCCTGAATTTGACGCAATCGGGTGGCTTCCACATCCACCACCGCCGAGACCAGCACGAAATCTTCGTAGCTCAAACGCGGCCCCGAAGTCAGCAGCACGCCGTTGGAAGCCACCATCGTATCCCCGTCATAGATGACACGCCCAGCCTCATTTCCCAGCAAATTCGTGTAAATGTAACTGACTCCGAACGCTCTGGATGCATCGACCACCAACCGTTCGCGCACCTCGGATTTGAGAAAGGCGAAATGGCTGGCCGAAGGGTTCAAGATTATATCGACGCCCCGCTTGTAGAGCACCCGGCCAGGCCGACCCGCGATCCAGGCATCCTGGCAAATTTCAAAGCCGATGCGAACCGCACCGGCGGACCGGCCCGACACCTCGAACACCCAATCCCCCAACGGATAGGTGGCTTGCCCCACCTGAATTTCGGCTTGTTGATTGGCTGCCCAGGACTGAAACCATCGCTCTTCGTAATGAATGCCATCGTTGGGCAAATGCTGTTTGCCAATAAAGCCTAAGATTCGCCCATCTCCCAACAAACAGGCCGCATTGAATATCCGGTTATTGTGCCGGATCGGAAGGCCCACCGTGACCAGGATTCCGGGGGTATGTTCGACAATTTCGAGCAGGCAGGCCACCGCTTGATCCACCGTATTTTGGGCGAAAAAAGCATCTTCGCAGCCATAGCCGGAAATGCACAATTCCGGCAGGCACAACAAACTGATTTGCTGTGCCCGTGCGGCTTGGATAGCATCAATGATATTTCGGGTGTTGTGTTCCCAATGCAGGGGCGTTTGATTCAACGCCCCTGCGGCCACTTTCAACAGTTTCATCGTACGATCACTTGACTGCGCTTTAGCGCGCTAATTGAAAAATCCGAAACGCACCCCTTGCCACGACCACGAATATCGCCAGGCCGATCAGTAAATCGGGATAAGGCGAATGGGTCAGATAGACCAGGCCTCCGGCCAGGATCACCCCCAGATTCACGACAATATCGTTCGAGGTGAAAATCTCACTGGCTTGCATATGCGCTTTGTCGCTCTTTTCGCGTCGTAGCAGATACAAGCAGATCGAATTGCCGATCAGAGCCAGCAGGGAAACCACCACCATCAGCCCAAAATCGGGCAAAGCTTCGCCCGTGATGAACCGGCGCACCACTTCTACCAATCCCCCAGCCGCCAGGATTAATTGCAGGTAGCCACTGATGCGGGCGACCTTCTTTTGCGCCCTGACAGCCTTGCTCACGGCATAAAGAGCCAGCCCATAAACCAGGGCATCGGCCAGCATATCGAGTGAATCGGCGATCAGGCCCATCGAATCGGCCAGAATACCCGCCAGCACTTCGAGGGTAAAAAAGAAGCCATTGATGGCCAACACCGTCAGCAGCAAACGGCGGTCGCGTGGCGAATCCACGCTGGGGACTTCTTCCGTCAGTTCGGCCAAGTCCGCATCTTCCGTTTCGAGCAACCGGCTATCCAACCGTAATTCTGCCAGGGCGCGCGTGATCGGCTCGGCATCCCCATTGTGCAGCACCGTTACTTTACGGTTTGGAATATCAAATTGGAGCCGTTCAACGTCCTGCTTATCAGCCAGCTTCATGCGGATGAGTTGTTCTTCGGAAGGACAATCCATCCCCGCTACCTGAAATATTGATTTATTCATCATCACAATACGTTTTGTATCGAATAACATTCATAGAGTTTACCTAAACCGGTTACATCTGAATGAGACACCAGGATTTAACCCGCTAAGCCCGTCTCAAGCCTGGTATACTATTCCCAGCGGGGTTCGTTCATCTACTTCGCTCGTTGGTTTATCTGTTGCGCAGTATACAGCGCCTTCTTGGATATTGTTGCTTTCTTTTCCTTTAGCTGGGCTTGCTGTGGAGCCTTCTGCCCGGTCCCCTTACTCTTCTGACGTTCCTTAGATCCCTCATTTTTGGCCGTTTTACGCTTGAAAAGGCCAAACAGGATTCCTAAGCGCCACAAACACCAACCGCTTACTCCTAGGGCCATTGCCAGCCCAAACAACATTTGCACTGTTCGGATTGAGGTTACCATGAGTCAAATGAGAATTAATAGATCGAATTTAATTTGGCTACCCCGTGCCAGAATGACCTGCCGGTTTTTTAGGCTGGCCATTCTGGCACGGGGTAGCTAGCTTTTATAGACGACAGGGCTATTCATCGGGTTCAAAAGACAGTAGGATTGTACTAAACTGCACAAGACAACAAGTCGAGTTTAGATCATCCATTGTCTGGATGTGTCCAGTCATTTTTAACGATACTAGGCCTGCATGAAATGAGTCGTATAGAGTACCATTCAGAAAAATGTTAACCGTTGTCCGATCTGGAAGTAAACGGTACCGAACCGGCGGACCGGCTGTGGCGGTTGTCCGTTTGTCAAGATATGAATTTCCTTGCCATCCGTCCCTGAGTTTAGCCCTCATTTAGGATGAACGACCGGGGTGGTGCGCCAGCGATGCCGTCAGACCGCCAAAGCGGAGCAGTCGCACCAAAACGGCAAAACTACCCAACCTTCTTATTTCTGCACAAACGTTGAGATAATGTTGATGCTTAACGCCACAATGACGGTATTAAAACCAAAGGAAAGCACCCCGTGCAACAGAGCCAGGCGACGGATGGTGCTGGAAGAAACCTGCACATCGGATACCTGGAAGGTCATGCCGATGACAAAGGAAAAATAGGCAAAGTCAATGTAGTTTGGCGTTTCGTCGTTTGGGAAATTCAACCCGCCCATGTGCTCTTTTTCAATACCATCTTCGTTGGTTTTAGAGGTGTAAAAAAGATGCGCATAACGAACGGCAAACACCGTATGTATCAACCCCCACGAACAAACAGCAGAGGCTACCGCCAGTGCCAGGTGCACATTGTAACCCGACTCGTTAGACTCGTTAATAGCCGGCAGCATCTTCATCAACAAGACAATGATAAATAAGCTGATGAAGCAAACCGAGAGCACCATTAGAAAAAGAACCGTGCGACTGGTGTCCTGTTTTTTAGCAACACTTTTGATTTCATCCGGTTGAACAGTGAACATCGTTGTCCAGAATAAAACCAGATTTGTCAGGGCAAAGCTTAACCATGCAACCATAAATTGAATAGAAGAAGTGGCTCGGCCTTCAGCGAATAAAAAAGCAATTCCAGCAAATGCTACGGCAACCAAAAGCCGCAGGCCTGCAGGCATCTGATGAACGGTGTAAATAAACTTGTTTTCTTTCATAAGGTAGCATAATGTTTGAAACCTTCTCATCCTCAAGGCTATGGCCGTTAGAAAGTGACGCTTATTTATAAACAACATTTTTTCAACCGCTCTTCTAAAACTGGTATTGGAACCGGAGCTGCAATAAATGGCTTTTTGTGTACCATCGGCCATCATTATTAATGGGTTGATTGAAGACATACCTTGTATAATTTAACACCACTTTTACATCATCATTCACATACCAATTTATGCCTGCCGTAGCGGCATGCAATCCGTTCGTGCCATTGGCAAGATTTGCCAGCAATGCAGCATCCGGCAGATGCGACATTTCATAACGGGCCGCCAGTTCAAAAGCCCCCCAGCCCGTCCTTTTTGCATCGAGGGGTTTGTTAGGCTTTACATTGGCGTTTGATTTTTTGCCCTCCCCTGTCAGTACATAGGTGGCGGCTAGGTAATACCCATCGGCCTTCAAATTAGCGGCACCTCCATTTCTCACCAGGTTTTCTGCGGTATACCGCAGATATTCTGCCCTAATCCCAACGTTTTTTATCAACCACTCCAGGTCGTATCCAAAAATGGTAACGCTACCCCCTTGCTGCACACTATCGCTGTAAGAAAGCACTGCCGATTCGGTAGGCAGCTTGTAGCTGGCCTTACTAAAATTATTTTTTTGCCTTCCGTGCGAAAAAGAAGCGCCCAAATGCACCTGTCCGACAATGGAACTTTTAAACGAAGCAAATGGCATAAGCACTACTCTACCGATGACCGTTTTGCCATTGTTGTTTTCCGGTTTATTACGACCTTCACCGTTAAAGAGGCCTGTGGCATAATTAAAAATTTTCTGCTTATCTTCGCCAAACACCATTGCCCCAATATCGTAAGCAGGCGAAAAATTTTCGATCATAAAAGCCCGGCTCACAAAATCAATTTGAGCGCTTGATTGAAGGTTGGACTGGCTGAAGGGAACCTTAAATTGCCCAACACGGAACCTGGCAAAAGGTAAATGCCTCGACTCCAGAAAAGCTTCGTTCAATTCTACTTTTCCTCTGTCCATACGGACGTATAGCATGTACCTGAACTTTTCATGGAAAAAGCCGGTGACGGCAAATCGTGCCCTTCGCACCAAAAATTCAGAAAGGTTAGGACTATTGCCAAAGGGCAGGTATGTATCCACTTGCGCATAGCCTTTAAATTTTAACACGTCGCCGGGGCCTATGAAGAGGTAGCCGCCATCAAAATCACCGGGCCGGGGAGGGTTGTCTTCCTGTGCTTGTGCGGATGCATGAATGAACAACAGCAATAACCCTATCAATAAATGCCTCACAATCGTAAGTTTTATAATCACTACACAAGTACCAATTCCGTTTTATTGCATGGACATTGACCAATTAGAGCCGTTTATAATAATTCAAGGTAACCGACGCGGCATTGCCGCGCTCACTCAGGGTGAAAAAGCCATTCCCCGCTTTATCAAACCCGATTGCCTCGCCCTGGGGCTCGATTAGATAGGGTAATGAGCGGGGTTGCTGGGTAGTGAGTACCGCATCGAGACCCTCCTTTGTAGTGCGTCGCCAGTAGGCGATGCCCACGTAGGTTTTCAACACGATGTCCGTCCCATCGGGCGAGATACTACCCGAGGTCACTAAACTAAGGGGTACTTCCCCCCGGAAGGTGGCGGTGGAAACCGATGCCGTAGTTTGTGGATACGCCAACTGGTACAGTCGAGCCTTATCGGCGGCTTTGGTGACGATCCACAAATCGCGCGTCAAGGGGTCTAACAGGAGCGTTTCGGCATCGTGCGGGCCGTCGGCGTAGCGAAACGCAATTCGATCAACCGAGGAGACCATAGCCGTCAACGAGGTTGGTTCAGCCAGCCGGTAGATGTAGTTTTCCGCGTTACCCCCCGCATTATCCCCTATATCGGCTACGTACAGGTAGGAAACTCCAGACTGGGGCCCAGGGCCAATAGCGAGATCTTCCCAATCCCGGTTCATGACGCCCGGAATGTGTATCCGTCCGATCAGTTTACCCGCGTGCGAGAGTAGATTTAACTGGGACGGATTACCGCTGTCTTCCTCAACCCACAGGTAACCATTCATCGTCTGGCTGTCGGCGATCCCCGATGCTTCATCGATCAGTCCCGGCTCGATGGGTACCCGCTGAGGAACGGTTTCCACGGTAAACGTGGGGTCCAGTCCTTTTTCTGGCGTACAGGTGGTCATCAGTAAGATCGCTACCGTAGCGGCCAGCCCTTTCCAAAAAAGGGAAGCCTGAATACGTTTAATCAATAATCGTCCCTTAGTATACGCCAGCGTGCTGGTCCGAAATGATAGTTGTCTCATAAAAAAACAGGTTGGGTGAATCGGGTTTAAAAACCCGGTGGGATATAGCTAAACAGGCTTGAGCGTTCCGTTGAGGTTCCCTGTAGCATCAACAGGATGGATAGACCCTTTAGAAAAAACGGGTGTTTGTCGCGTAATTGAGCAATTGCTGGGACTGGAACAGATTGTTGTCCAGATTGATGTCATTTAGCTGCGCCTGTTGGTAGACACGGATTTTGTCCAGATAATCCAGCAGGCCGATGGTACGGGCGTTGTAGAGCCGGGTAGCATCGGTAGCGATCTGCTGAATCTGACTCTGATTCAGCGTATCCGGCGGTCGGCTGTTGAACAGCGTGTAGTAAGCCTTGAGCTTGTCGTAGGCGTTTAGTACATCGCTTTTAACCAGATTCTGCTGGTTGTCCAGCCCGGCCCCCACACTTTTCAACGTCAGCTCAGCCGCTTTAATCGCGCCCTGATTCCGGTTTCGGATTGGCACATCCATCAGTAGTTGTAAGCCGACAAAGTTGAGGTAAGCATTACCATACCGTTCGTAGTCAGCACCAACGATCAGGTTAGGGGTTCTTCGGGCCCGTTCAAGCGACAGGCTCCGTTCGGCATTGATAATCTGTTCCTGGGTAAGCGCCACATCCGGCCGGTGGGCCAGGGCGGAATCGAGGGCGGTCGATACGGACGGCAGCACAGGTTGGGTGGTCGGGATGCTGATCGGGTACAGGAGTGAGTCATCTCCCCGTCGCAACAGAACCCTCAGGGTGGCCTGCTCATCGGCAATCTGACTCTGGTAATTCGCGATGTTTGCCTGTAGATCACGGTTAGCCAGATCCAGCCGCGTCACTTCGAAAGGTGCGATACCGCCTGTTTTTAAGGCGACCCGGTAGGAGTCGGCCAGGCGTTGCTGGCGAGCCAGTTCGTTACCAAACAGCGCCAGCGCTTTTAAGTCATAATACAGGTTCGCGTAGGTCGAATACAACTGATACCGCAGATCACGTAGTAACTCCCGAAAGGCCAGTTGAGCCAGACTGCGATTACTTTCAGCCAGCGCAATGAGCTTGCTGCGTTTGCCCGCCAGTTGAATGAGCTGCTGTACCTGTAGCTGCAAGTACCCACTATTATACACCTGATTGTCAAGATCGACCTGAGAGGGAGTACGCAGGGGCAATACCTTGTTTGTATTTGGATTATACAGATTGGTCATGAACAGCACGTTCGGATTGGCATGCAGCCCGGCTTGGGTCACCCCTGCCCCCGCGATGTCAATCTGGTACTTCTGAGCGAGAAGCTGAAAGTTGCGGTCGAGGAACATTTGCTCCACCTGGGCTAAACTTAGCCGAAGTGTATCAGAAGCAGGAGAGGTGCTCATGGTCTGCGCCAAGGAAGAGGGGCTTGTCAGCAACCAGCATAGAAGCAGGGCAAAACCAGGTGCTGACCACTGGCGTTTTTTTATTCGTAACATAGGTCAATAGTGATAAACGGGGTAATACATAAAGCTTCTGTTTAAGGCCGGTATGTCAGGATTAGCGAGTCGGACGAGTTTCGTGCTCAATCCGGGATGGTAGCCGGGCTACCTCTGAGTACCTGCCGGGCTACCGCGTTGAGTTGGGAAAAATTCAGGGTAAAGAAGAACAGGGCCAGAGCCAGATACACCCATCCCAGGTAAGTTAGCGCCCTCACACTGGCGACCGGGTCGTGCTGGTAATGAAAGGCCAATCCAATCTGGACGCTGAACAAACCAACCAGGATAGCGGCATGCCACAGGCTAAGCCGGAACCGAAGGAGTACGGCCACTCCAAAGAGCGACTGAGTGGCCGTTAAGAAAAATTCTTCATGCTGGCGGGTGTCTAAAGGCAGGGCCGTGAAGGTGGAGGCCCCAACACTCATGGCCAGCGGCAGCATACCAATCAGCAGCGTCCACTGATTGATTTTATCACTGATCATGGCCGTGAGCCCCGCCCCGGAGCGGCCAGCCAGCACAAACAAGACCGCAATGGAGACGGTGGGCGCTTCACTGGCCAGCGGTGCCAGCCACTGGATCAGCAGAAACTCATCGATTCCTACCTGGCGACCCGCCCGCACGATGGATTCAGCGAACGGCTCGGCGCACACCAAAATCACCCCACTGGCCACCGCCGTAAGCAGACCGATGATGCCCCACTGCTGGGCTTTGGGCAGCCTCGACAAGGCGGCTGCCGGGCCGGGTTCTTCGTCTTCCTCCGCTTCCTGGGCCTTCGGGGTATGGCTAACCCGCCATAAATAGCTACCAAACAACCCAACCAGGATGAGCGTATCCCATAAGCCGATCTGATCCCTGAGCAGGATAATAAAGGCGTACAGACTGGCACCCAGCAGAAAGCCGATCTCCAATCCGTTAGCGGGTTGCAGATCAATGGCCCGCTGACGGGTCTTATACCAATGCAACACGGCCATCAGCGGCCAGGCAACCCCCACCAGCAGCCGGTTGGCCCCCGTCATGTTGGCCGCAGCGTAATGAACATACATCGACTGGGGATGCTGACCCGCCTGAAACGCGTAATAAATATCGACCGCGTATTCGGGCAGCACCGTCACCAGGGCGACTAAGGCCAGGATCAACCCCTGGGAAACAAATCGTTCGGCACTTTCGGCTCCCCAGGACAAAAGGAAACCGGCGGCTAAGATGGCACTGCCATATCCGCCAACGGCAACCAGGGCACTGGGTTGCCAGCTACCAAAACGTAGCACTAAAGCCGGTAGCGTGGCGGCAATGGCGAGTAGAACATACAAAAAAAATGGATGCATCTGGTGATTGAGTTAGGGGCTTTCCGATTGATTCGCTGCC
>NZ_MVEC01000023.1:0-250820 GCF_002006735.1 Spirosoma sp. 209
TCAACATCCTTTACCGCGTGCTAACGGCAAAGGATGTTGATATTGCTGACGCGAGTGAGACGCAAGGGCCGGGCCGCCGGGCGGTTGCTGACGCACAGGAGACGCAAGGGGTTGCTGACGCACAGGAGACGCAAAGGGTTGCGTCTCTACGGGAGGGGCAGAACGTAATACTGGCAATCGAAGGACTGGCCGAACTCGTGGATGCGTTTCTGATAGGTGGGCTGAAATCCGTGACGCTCGTAAAAACGCAGGAGGGCAGGACGGGTAGCGTCGGTTTCGAGCTGAATCTCGTAAATGTTGCGGGACAGGCACTCCGACCGGCAAAAGTCCAGGATAGCAGTGAACAGATCCTGACCGGCAAACTGGCGTCGGATGGCCAGCTTATGAATGAAGCCCGCCGTGTTGTCGGGTACATCGGGGTAGTAGAGCGGGTCTTTCCATTGCAGTATAAACGTGGCCGCGGGCGTTTGGTCGACGTAAAGAACGTAACAATTATCTCGAGTGTATTCATCGACTAAGTTGTCTATGGTCAGCGTGTCTAACTGCCACATTTCCTGGCCCGTATCGATGATCCACTGGCCCACTTCGTGCAGGATGGCGAGAAAATCGTCAAGTCGGTCGTTGCGAAAGGTAAT
Source organism: Spirosoma sp. 209 (assembly GCF_002006735.1). Lineage (NCBI taxonomy): Bacteria > Pseudomonadati > Bacteroidota > Cytophagia > Cytophagales > Cytophagaceae > Spirosoma > Spirosoma sp. 209. The sequence goes on from NZ_MVEC01000023.1 coordinate 636, forward strand.
GGTCATAGTTGCAAGTTAAGGGCACTTTTTGTTGGTTGCCATATGGTTGATTACAATTCCAAAGACTGGCTTCATGCCATCTTTTCGATGCACAGGGGCGATACGGCCCGGAAGCTGGGTCCTACGCTCCTTGGTATGCTGGTGTACTGCAGCGCGGTGGCCTACTTTATCATCGAATACGTTCATCCCGGTCCCGAATCCGATCTGAAGAACATCGCGATCATGCACTCGCTATTGGGGTTCGTAATCTCGACCCTGCTGGTGTTCCGCACCAACACCGCTTATGACCGCTGGTGGGAAGGCCGTAAGGCCTGGGGGAGCCTGACCAACAACTCCCGGAACCTGGCTATCAAACTGGCGCATATCCTGGCCGAGCAGGCAGAAGACCGGCTCTTTTTCAAGGCTATGATTCCGAACTACGCCTACGCGCTGAAGAATCACCTGCGCGGCATAGCGCAACCCGAAGAGTGGGAAGCCTGCCCCGGCTTCGACCCGGCTACGGTCGACCCAAAACGGCACCAGCCCAACCAGATCGCGACCCGGCTTTTCGGAAAAATGGACGAACTCTACCAGCGGGGTGTGTTACGCCCCGAACATCTGCTGGTGCTGAATGCCGAATTTCAGTCGTTTACCGACATCTGCGGCATCTGCGAACGGATTCATACAACGCCGATTCCGTATTCGTACTCCTCATTTCTGAAGAAATTTGTCGCCTTGTACTGCCTCACCCTCCCCATCGGCTACGTGCTGTCGCTGCATTACTGGGTCATCCCGGTCGTACTGATCGTGTTTTACGTGCTGACCAGTCTGGAACTGATCGCCGAAGAGATTGAGGACCCCTTTGGTACCGATGACAACGACCTGCCCACCGACCGGATGTCGGCCAATATCCGGCAGGCCGTTAAAGATTTGCTGTAAGCAGCAGCCCCGCTACCTGATCGATACCACCTCACTCAGACTCGATACCCCGTTTTCGTTGAACGACTCGATCGCAAAGTAGTAGGGAACCCCCACGTTCAGCGCCCGCAGCTCGAAGGTCCCCGGCGCATCGTTCCAGAACTGGTAGGTCTGGTAAAGTTTATCGGGGGCAATGCCCCAGCGGATGTTGTAGCCGGTAGCATTGGCCACTTTTTTCCAGCTCAGGTCAACGTTGCGCTGATCGGTCTGGCGTTTGGCGGTCAGGGTCGTGGGGGCGGGTGCTTTTCCCAGTCCGTTGCCAAATACCCGGAACGCGTTAATGCTCAGATGTTTGCCCGCGGTGTATACGTGTTCGTACCGTACGTAGCGCGCCCGAACCGGCCTGCCGTCTGCCCGGGCAGGAATCTCTACGTAGGCACAGGCGTGATCTTTTTTCGGCTCTTTGGTCAGGTCGGCCACCACCTCGAATTTCTTCCCATCGGTCGAGGTCAGAATCCTGAACTGGGTGTAGACCGTCGAGTCAGAATCGAAAATGGCGAGTTTGTAGTCGAAATAATTGACCTGTACGGCCCGGATGTCGTGCTCTGCTCCCAGGTCGGTTGTCAGCGTTTCGCCCGCGCGGTTTTGGCCGGCCACCCAGAACGTACGAGGATTTTCGTCGGCTACGCGATCAACGCTGACCGTATCGGCCGGACCGGTACCGAGCGTAGACGAGGCCGTAACGGGTTTTTTATAGTTGAGCAGCATCCAGCCCGTGAACAGGTCTTCGCGACCTGGCCCCGATCGAGTATCCAGTTTCTTGGTGGGCAGGAAGTGCGGATAGTCCCCAAAACGGGTGTCGGCGTAGAGCTGATCGTCCTTGTCGAAGCCCGCCGGATTCATCACGATTCGGCGTTCCATACCCCAGTTGACCCCGATCCAGGTGGTTCCGGTATTCCAGTAGTTGCCATACACATCCTGAAAGGTGTTGCCGTGTCCACAGCCCGTTGCGAACCCGCCCGGTTTGTAGGCAATGGGGTTATACGGCGCGTATTCGAAGGGTCCCAGCGGACTTTTGCCCACGTAGGTGCCGTTGCCGTAGACGTTGTATTCGGTGCCGGGGGCGCCGTATTGCAGATAATATTTACCGTTGTGTTTGGTCATCCAGGCCCCCTCGACAAAGGGTTTGAACGGATCGGAATGGTTCGGGCCAAAGCGTTCCCAGCCGTGTTTGTAGGGGTCGAGCCAGAGCATCGCTTTGTACGCTTCGGCCGGGTTGTTTCCGGCGTAGGTCAGGTTGCGATTCTTGTCCAGCTCGGCGCCAAAAAGCGGATAAACGTTCGACGATCCCCAGTACATGTACCACTTGTCGGTGTCCTCGTCGTGGAAAAGAGCCGGGTCCCAGGGGCCGATGTCTTTGGGCAGGCGTGGTAACCAGCGGTTATAGAATTTCAGTTTTCCTTTCTCGGGCTCGGTCGATATAAAGATGGGTCGCTGCTCGAAGGTGCTTTGGAAGAGATAAAGCGTATCGCGTACCGACAGCGCTGCGGGCGCGCACATATCTTCCATCGGCCACTTGTCGGGTACCACGTATTGCCAGTTCGAGAGATCTTTGGAGTGCCACCAGCCGCCCTGAATCGTGACAAACAGGTAGTACTCACCCTTGTGGTTGATGATGACCGGATCGGCTCCCGAGCGATACGATATTCGTTCGTTCAGCTGTTCGAAATTGTACCGGTAGCTGATATCCATTGGATTACAGTAGGTACGCGCCGATGAGCCGATGGGCCGGCTGGCTGGCGACTGGGCTACCGAAGGCCCCAGACTGACTATCACGATAAGCAGACATAAAAAAAGAGTACGCATACGGCCAGGGTTGTTTTAGGGCGTTAAAGATAGACGTCCTGCCGATAGCGTCAAACGGTTATTCCGATGGGTATCGTATTATTGCAGAAGCAATGGGCGAGTTTATATTAGTCCCATCGATACGGTTCTATGCTGGCTCAAACGCCCCAACCTCCTTATTACGCCGTCATTTTCAGCTCCCTTCGGACCAGTGAGACCGACGGATACGGCGATATGGCAACTCGTATGGTTGAGTTAGCCCACGAACAGCCGGGCTTCCTGGGGGTCGAGTCGGCCCGGCAGGAGGTGGGCATCACGGTCTCGTACTGGGATAGCCTGGACGCGATTCGTCAGTGGAAGCAGCATGCCGAACACCGCTTGGCTCAGCAGCAGGGTCGTCAGCGCTGGTATGAATCCTACACGGTTCGGATCTGTCGGGTAGAGCGGGCGTATGCATTCGATCGTCTGTGAACTTTTCTTATGTAACACTGTTACAAGATAAATATGTCACGTAAAGCTGAGTACCAGGAGTCGTTAAAGCAGGATATTCTTCATCAAACGCTAACATTGGCCAGCGAAGAAGGATGGCCGGGGGTTTCGACACGAAAGATTGCGGATCGGCTTCAGACCAGTACCACGGCTATTTACCATTATTTTGGTGGAAAAGACGCTATTCTGGTCGAGTTACAGCGGGAAGGATTTCGCCAGCTGGCTGCTGCTCAGGAAGCGGCTCTGGCTACTCGTGACGGAAAACCGAAGAAACAGCTGAAAGCCGTGTCGCTGGCTATGTTACGGTTTGCGAAGGAAAACCCGGAGCGGTACGCCTTGATGTTCAATCTCAACGGGGCCGTTTGTCATGGCGACGCGTCGGAAGAAGCGTTGGTGAGCATGCGGCAGGTTCAGTCGGTTGTAGAGCAGCTTACCGCCGATAACGTAGAATCAGTACTCATGCACTGGTTTGCCATGATGCAGGGGTTTGTGGCCCTGGCCCTGCACGATTGCCACGCTGATCGATTTGAACAGCTTGTCGACGAGGCCGTGAGCCGGTTTATAAAAGGCTTGTAGCCTTTTATTTTTTGCTTTATCTAAAACAGTGTTATAAAATATATCGATGATGTAGAGTAGTTGTAGCGGAGCTCTTACCCCTGGCTGATCCTGCGTCGATAGTCGTTTGTCCTTTTACCCAAATACCCCAAATCCAGTATCCATCTCAAACCAATTTGTCCTATGGAATCTCAAGTGACTACCCCTGTTCGTGTACAAAAAGTCCTGTATCCAGCCCTGGCAGCTGGCCTGGTTGCAGCTGTGATAAACGCGGTTCTGTTCTGGATTGGCTCGGCAACGGGGGCTGTTCCGGCTGATCTGATTATTCCAAATGCCGGGCAGCCGCTTACCATCGTGCCGGTCATTATCAGCTCTGTACTACCGGCTTTGGTGGCCGGACTCGTCTTTTTTCTCCTGATTCGGTTTACCCGAAACCCGCTCCGGATTTTCAACTGGGTAGCTGCTATCGTGCTGCTCCTGTCGTTTGCCTCACCGTTCTCCATTCCCAATGTGCCGATCGGTATGGTGGTTGTACTGGAGCTGATGCACGTCGTTGTGGCTGGGTCGGTACTGATTGCATTCAATAAATACGTAAAACGGTAGGTCGTCGCCCAATTAAAGCCCTATACCATTGGCGACCTGCTGTTCCAGAAATTCAAGGAGCGGGCGTTCGAACGGCGCAATGGCCTTGTAGGTCAGCATATCGCGGGGCGTTGTGCGGAGGGTGTTGAGCATCCGCCGGGCCCGATCGTATCGAAACGCTTCGTGGGCGAGCAGATTCTGGTAGGTGTGAATGCCGAACAGGATAGCTCCCGAGCGGGGTAGTTTCGTAAAGGTCTGGCGTTCTATCCGGATAAACAGCTGATCGCCAATGGTATCGGCGGCCATACCGGGTGCGCGCTGGCTGAGGTCGTCGTTGTAGGACGCTGAATACCGGGTCGAGAGATCCAGCTGGTCGGTAATCTTGAAGTTCCAGCTGGCCCGCCAGACGGGTCGGTGGGTTGGGATGCGTTCCAGGAGTTTCTGAGCCGCTTGCAGGGTCGGTTGTACCGCGTCCGGGGCGGGTTTGTGAATGCCCAGAAACGTTTGGCCAAACTTGTCGTCGAGGCACCAGCCGTTCGGGAAACAGAGCTGACCCGCTACCAGTGCGGCCCCTTCTTCAGCGCTCAGAATCAGCAGGTCTTCCTGTACCTGACGGCCAACCCAGTCGAGGGGGGCCAGCGGCAACGTATCGGGCTGACCAAAGGTGAAGTGCTGGTCTTCGTTCAGGAGGTGGTTTTGCCAGTGCCAGTCCGGGCCGTTTTGCGTGAGGCTGAAGTGGTCCGGGTAATGCGTGGCGGCCTCGGTCAGCAGTCGTTCCAGCACATCCCACTGCGCCGGCTCGGTACCGGGCCGTGCCCGGAAGTAGTACCGGTGGTCCTGAGTGAGTAGCGCTCGTTTTCGGGCAATTTCGGTCGGGTAGTGTTCGTCTACTTCAACCAGGGTTTCGTCGGGTCGCAGGAGAGCCGTACCCATACGATGGTCAAATTCATTGCCGAAGGGGAAGTAAGGTAGCATATACTCAGCCGGTTGGTCCGATAGGCTAAACTAACTGACTGCTACCTCTTTCCCTATACTATGTGGCAAATGGTCTGTTATTTAGAAATAAATACTACTAATCCATGAATTCGCCCTATTTTATTAGGATGGGTTCGCTTCGATGAGCGTTAGCTGGCTCCTCCGCTGTGTCGGACGGCAGCCGGGCCGCAAGTTTTTGGGCGACTGATGGATCGAGAAATTTAGATTTGTTTTTGAACGCGGACGCGTGGTCGCTTGGTTAGGAGGGCAAACGTCTTTTGTATGCGTGCCATTCAATTTAGTCAAACCGGCGGACCGGACGTATTGACGCTGGTCGATCGGCCGACACCGACACCCGGCCCCGGCGAAGCGCTGATCCGGCTGACGGCTATTGGGATCAACTACATCGATACCTACCACCGCACCGGTCTGTATCCGGTGCCGCTGCCCTACATACCCGGTTCCGAAGGGGCGGGCGTGATCGAGGCCGTTGGCGAAGGCGTAACGGACTTGTCGGTCGGGCAGCGGGTAGCCTACAGCATGGCCCCCGGTTCGTATGCCGAATACGTGGTCGTTGCGGCCGATAAGCTTGTTCCCGTACCGGATGAGATTACTGATCAGCAGGCCGCGGCTGTGCTCCTGCAGGGCATGACGGCGCACTACCTGGCCTTTACGACCTACCCGATCCGGCCGGGCGATACGGTGCTGGTACATGCGGGCGCCGGGGGCGTTGGCCTGTTGCTGACCCAGATTGCCCGGATGCGGGGCGCCCGCGTTATCACCACCGTATCGACTGAAGAAAAAGCCGAACTCTCACGCCAGAACGGAGCCGACGAAGTTATCTTATATACCCAGACCGACTTCACCGCCGAAGTACGTCGGTTAACGGGCGGGCAAGGCGTTCATGCGGTCTACGATTCGGTCGGGAAATCGACTTTTGAAGGCAGCCTCGATAGTCTGCGACCGCTGGGTACCATGGTATCGTTCGGGAACGCCAGCGGGGCCGTGCCACCGTTTGCGCCCGCTATCCTGAATACAAAAGGGTCGCTGATGTTTACCCGTCCCTCGCTGGGCCATTATATCCTGACCCGCGCGGCCCTGCTCGAACGGGCTACTGCCGTGCTGAACTGGGTGCGTTCGGGCCAGCTGAACGTGCGTATTCAGCCGCCCTACGCCCTGGCCGATGCCGCGCAGGCGCACCGTGACCTGGAAGGACGAGGCACCACCGGAAAGCTGTTGCTGCTGCCGTAAAGTTACAACCAACGGGCTCATCGGGCATGGCCAGACGGATTGAAACCGGGGCGCTTGACGAGCCGAAACCAATTGTTTTTACTAACTAGAAAAGCCAATGATTGCTCAGGAAACGAAAATGCAGGTAGAGATCTGGTCGGATGTGATGTGCCCGTTCTGCTACATCGGCAAGCGAAAATTCGAAGCGGCCCTCGACCAGTTTGCTGATCGGGATTCGGTAGAGGTTGTCTGGAAAAGTTTTCAGCTCGACCCCGACCAGCCGACGCTTCCCGACAAAACGATTTATGAATACCTGGCCGAACGCAAGGGAATGTCGGTTGCGCAGGCTCGCCAAATGACGGCCCACGTCACCGACGTAGCCAGCCAGGTTGGGCTTACTTTCCACTTCGATCAATCGGTTACGGCCAACTCGTTCGATGCGCACCGGTTGCTGCACCTGGCCAAACAGCATGGCCGTCAGAACGAAGCCGAGGAGCGGCTATTTGCGGCTTATTTCACCGAGGGCCGGAACATTGCCGATCGGGCTACCCTGATCGAGTTGGGCCAGACCATCGGTCTCGATCCCGCCGAGGTGCGTTCAGTCCTGGAAAGCGACCAGCACACCGATGCCGTTCGGCACGACATCTACGAAGCCCGACAGTTTGGCGTGCAGGGCGTGCCGTTTTTTGTCTTCGACCGGAAGTATGCCGTGTCGGGCGCGCAGCCAAGTCAAACGTTTCTGGAGGCTATCAAAACCTCCTTTGGCGAGTGGAAACAGGAAGCGGGCGCGTCGACCCTGGCGGTGGCGCAGGGTGAGACCTGCACACCTGATGGCGATTGTCAGTAAGTGAATTGACCAGTCTCGCTGGTTATAGAACCCGTCGCCCCGTCGGGGCTTAGTGGTTGTTTGGGGAAGTCAGATTTTACACCCCCAGCCCCCTGAAGGGACGTTCGGCCGCTGCCGGAGGTAACCCCGCCGAATGGGCTCCCCCTTCAGGGGGCTGGGGGGTAAAAAGCCCTGTCCTTCGAGCCACTGGAAGCCCAAAATACCTGCTCTATACACCCGAACCCCGGCGGGGTGGGGCATTTGATTGCGTAAACATCGTGCATCAGCAGGTAATCGGGTCGTGACCGGGACTGGTAATGGCTTCGGTTTCCAGCGTGGCGTGACTGATGTTCTGATGCAACAATCGATGCCGGGCTTCTTCTTTCAGGGTAGTGATCTGCATATCGCTGAGGTCCGGTTCCAGAACCAGATGGGCGGTGAGGGCGTTTTCGGTCGTGCTCATCGCCCATACGTGTACATGGTGAACCGCATTGATACCCGGTACCGTCTGTAGGTCGCGAACCACCTCGGCCAGATCGATCCCCGCCGGAACCCCGTCCAGCGAGAGCCGCAGACTTTCGGTCAGCAGCCGCCAGGTCGAGAGCAGAATGACCCCGGCTACGATAATGCCAATGACCGGATCGAGCCAGACCCAGCCCGTATAGCTGATCAGCACCCCCGCCACCACAACCCCCGCCGATACCAGCGCGTCGGCCAGCAGGTGCAGGTAAGCCCCCCGAACGTTCAGATCGTGATCTTTATCCCGAAAAAATAACAGCGCCGATACCGTATTGACCACAATACCGACGCCCGCTACCCAGGCGACCGGTCCGCCCGCCACCGGTTCGGGCCGATAGAAACGGCCAATACTCTCCCAGAGAATAGCCCCGATCGTTACGAGCAGAATGACGGCGTTACCGAGCGATGCCAGCACCGTACTTTTCCGGAACCCGTAGGTGAAGTTGGTCGAGGTGCGCACCCGCGCCAGCCGAAACGCCAGCAGCGAGAGCAGTAACCCGGCTACGTCGCTGAGGTTATGACCCGCATCGGCAATGAGCGCTACCGAGTTGTAGTAGACCCCCAGGCTAAATTCAGCAACGACATAAACGGTATTGAGCACTGCGCCGACAATCAGCGCCCGGTTCACGTGCGTCAGCGTAACCGGCCCGTGCGAATGCCCCGCATGGCTGTGATCATGCGCTGGCCCGTGAGCGTGTGTATGTGGCATACCGAAATAACCATATCAGATCGGTAATAGCCAATATTTATTTATGCAACATTGTTGCATTTATGAAATCTGATCTTACTTTTGCCGGACTATGAGCACGACAAAAGAGATACAGGGGTCTGTTAGCCAGCACATAAGGGCCGATCAGCGGTTGCCGGTCACGGTACTGAGCGGCTTTCTGGGAGCGGGTAAAACAACGTTGCTGAACCACATTTTGCGGAATAAGCAGGGATTGCGGGTAGCGGTCATCGTGAACGACATGAGCGAGATCAACGTCGATGCCGAGCTGGTCAGGCAGGAGGGCGGACTGTCGCGTACGGAAGAGAAGCTGGTCGAGCTGTCGAACGGCTGCATTTGCTGTACACTGCGCGAAGACCTCATCGTTGAGGTCGAAAAGCTGGCCCGAGAAGGTCGATTCGACTACCTGATCATCGAGTCGTCGGGAATTTCGGAGCCGCTGCCGGTGGCCCAGACGTTTACGTTCCAGTCGGCCGATGCGGAGACGGGCGGGGTAGACCTGTCTCGGTTCGCGCGGCTCGATACGCTGGTTACGGTGGTCGATGCGCTCAACTTCCCCAAGGATTTTGGCAGTATCGACACCGTACATGGCCGGTCGCTCAACGAAGACGCCAGCGACACACGCACCATCGTGAACCTGCTGACCGATCAGATTGAGTTTGCCGATGTGCTGATTCTGAACAAAACCGACCTGCTCAGCCGGCAGCAAACGGGCGAGTTGAAGGCCATACTGCACACGCTCAACCCCGGGGCCAGGCTGGTCGAGAGTCAGTTCAGCCGCGTCGATCTGACCGAGGTGCTCAACACCCGCCGTTTCGATTTCGACGTCGTCTCGCAGTCGGCCGGCTGGATTCAGGAGTTACAGAATCAGCAGGCCGGAAAAGCACACAAGCCCGAAACCGAGGAGTACGGCATTTCATCGTTTGTATTTCGCGACCGGCGGCCCTTCCATCCCGCCCGCTTCTGGGACTACCTGAGCGAAAATTTTCCGGCCGGGATTCTGCGCAGTAAAGGGTTGTTCTGGCTGGCGTCGCGCCCGGCCGACGCGCTGAATTTCAGTCAGGCTGGGGGCAGCCTGCGGGCCGAAGCGGCTGGGGTCTGGTGGGCCTCGATGCCGTTTCAGCAGCGGGTGCGTTACGGGTCGTTTCTGGACAATCAGTCGGAGATCGAAGCGCGCTGGCACAAACGGTTTGGCGATCGGCAAAACGAGCTGGTCATCATAGGGCAGGATCTGGACCGGCAGCAGATTACTGCCGAACTAAACGACTGCCTCTGTACCGAACTGGAGCTGAAACACATGGAATCAGGTGGCGCTTTCCGCGATCCGTTCCCGGTCTGGGAATAAGCAGGTGCGGAACGGATCGCGGTTCCGCTACCGAATCGACATTCTCGTTGCGGGTGGGTGAGTGGCTGAAGGCTTCACAGATGATTGGGTACTTTTTGATAGTCAAGCACTCCCCACCCGCCAGAATACCTGATTATTGGTACGACACAATTCGTACCGGACCCAGCAGACCCGAGGGTTCAGCCGGCCAGCGGCTGGCATCGAAGGGCCGGTAGCGAATGTCGACGATGTTGATATCGTGGAATTTCTTCCAGCCGGGCTGCTGCCGATCGTACAGGCGCATGTAGTTGGCCGACAGGTTCGTTACGTCGATGTCGAGTCGGTTGCGGCCCGGCTTCAGTTGCCCGGCCGGTATGGTTAGTCGAAACGGTAAGCACCAGGCCGTACCGAGTGGCTTGCCGTTGAGCCGGACGGCAGCTACCTCGCGTACCGAACCCAGGTCCAGTTCATAAACAGCCGCCGGGTCTATACTGGCCGACAGGTCGAACGTGGTTTCGTACCGAACGGTGCCCCAGAAGTAACCGGCCGAATCGGCCAGGGTTGTCCAGGAGGTCAGCTCCGGAACCTGTCGGCTGAGGTTGAGCGCTGGCTGGCCGGTCATAAACGTCAGCTGCCAGGGACCACCGATCGGCAGCGCCATCGGTTGGCCGGGCCCGACCGATGCAACGGGTGGCGACCGATCGGGCCGGGGGGCGGCTGGCGATACGGTCAGAAAGCACGACTGCCCCGGTTCCAGCCGGAGCCAGACCGAGCGGGTCGATTGTAAACGCCGGTCGGGTAGGGTGCTTTGCTGGTTCGTCAGCGGGTCGTAGCGAATGACCGGGCCGCCCGAAGCTGCCAGGGTTATCCACCCGGCCCGAAACTGATTTTCCAGGTTTGTAATAAAATACTGAACACTGTCGCCCTGCCGCTTGCGGATGAATGACAAACCCCGGCTGGCCCAGGCTTCGCGCCGGATTCCGATGGTGCCGAGCGTAGCTGCTACGTCCCGGCTGATCGAAACGACTGGCAGCCGACGCAGGCCTGCCCCCAGCTGACGGAGGGTTTGCGAGCGTGCCTGATGCTGGTAAAAACCGGGTACCTGCTCGGGTAAGCCACCTTCAAAGATGATCCGAACGCCCTGTCGGGCCAGCCGGTTGAGCTGGGCCATTGTCGTTTCAGGCAGGTATGTACAGCGCGGAATAACAACCGCACGGTAGCTGGCGTTGCCGGCCAGGATACGGCCCTGTCGGTCGGTTTTCAGGGTACTCAGCAGCTGATCCGATACGTAATCGAAGGCATAGCCGCGCAGGCGCAGGCTGTCGCACAACTGTCCGAAGGGGAGGGGCAGCAGCCAGCGGTCAACGTGGTGAACCTCGAGCATATGCAGCCCCCCGGCCGATCGGGCGCGGGTAGCCCACAGGTCGTGCATGGGGAAATAAACCAGCAGGTCGTTGTCGGGGCGCGATGTCTGTAGGCGGCTCTGACAGCGGTCGATGTACTGATTCAGCAGCGGGAGTTGCGGCCAGAAATGGGACGACGGCCCATAGTTGGTCGACGCGTAAAACAACCAGCCCGGCCAGGACGGGTTCGATCCGTTCTGACCAGCGGGCGAATAGGTAATGCCGTGGTAAAAAATATGGTTGATGCCGGCCGTAAACAGCTCGTCGACCTGCGGCTTGATCTGCGACAGGCTCACCTTGAAATGATCGGCCAGCCAGGTGCCGGTTTCGGAGCTGACGAGCGGTTTGCCGGTCAGGTTGGCGGCCGACGACGCAAATTTCATGGCCAGCGGGTGGGGCGTTCCGAATCGATCGATTTCGTAGTTCTCGTCAACCCGAAGCCCCGGAATCGGGAAACGACTACTCCCGAACGATTCGGTTTCGGGAATGCTGGCCAGCGCGTAGAGATCGATCAGGTTGCCCGGCGACCCGTGGGCCTGGTAGCGCGTCTGGTAACCTCGCTGAGTCGCCCAGCGGGTCCAGGTGCCGGCCGATGCATCGCGCAGCAGCTCGGCCAGGGTTTGCTGATAATCCTGCCGGACCCGCAGCCCATCGGTGCTGGTGCTGTCGAGGAAAGCCGTGAGCTGGCTGCTGAGGTCGTAGCCCCGGCGCTGGCGAAATTCGGCGGGGAAGTCGGTTGTCCAGTTGGCGCCGTAGGCTTCATACGAATCGTTATAAACGGCGCGGGGCTGGGTTGGCAGGGTCGCCAGTGTAGAATCGAACCGGCGCAGGTACTGCTGCATGGCCGCTTGACTGAACGGATCGATAACGGGCCCCTCGCCCCCCGGCGCGGCTCGTTTGACCTGCTGCCGGGTGGGCTTACTAACCAGCTGCCCCGCCTGTAGCTGCCATTGCCGGGCCGCCATGTCGGGCGTTACGTTCGGGCCACCGAAGGGCCAGCCGGTTCCGGTTGTCAGGTCGACGCCCAGGCCCAGCCGGTTGGCTTCGCGGACGGTATGCGCAAAAACGCTCAGCCAGCGCGGACTCAGAAATGGAATCGACTGCGCTTCGTAGCCCCGCACGCCATAGATCGGGATGATATGAACACCCCCCAGTCCGGCTTTGGCAAACTGGTCGAGCTGCCGCGAAATGTCGGCTTCGCTGACGGCGCTGCCCATCCACCACCAGTACGTCCAGGGTCGGGTAGTTGAGGGTTTGGCCGACCTGGCGGGCGACTGAGCCGATGCGGATAACGAAGCCATAGCCAGCCATAGACCGACCAGCAATAAGGCAAAACGGGTAAACGATCTCATTACCTGCTTCAAGCCCGAACCGGTTTAAAAATACTCAACGGCTCCGGACGGGGGGTACTTTACGCCGGCTGGCGATGACGGCTACCCTATTAATTTACTGTGTTTGCTGGCGCCATTTCATCGGCGCTCGTACCTTTGCAGCGGTCATGAGAAACGCCGTTATTTATCTGCTCCTGATTGCTACGCTGATGCCTTCGCTCAGCCAGTGGGGCGTTATCGCGTATTATCATGCCAACAAGGATTACATTGCCAGGGTCCTGTGCGAGAACCGCGACCGGCCGCAGCTCCACTGCGACGGAAGCTGTTACCTGGCCAAACGGCTGAAGGCTTCGCAGGAACGGCAGGACAAGGAAACGACAGAACGGGTGCAGAACCTGCCCACTATTGCGTTGTTCTGTAACGAAGTCGCTGACTTTGCCTTTGCCTCAGCCTGGCCCCTGGTCCTGACTACCGGCTTTCCATCGTATCAGGCCGCGGCCACGACAGCCCCGCTGTCTGAACTCTTCCGCCCGCCCCGCGCCTGAGTCGGGTCTGCTTTCCGTTTTTCTTTTTATGCAGTGGCTGTTCCGGCCAGTGATCTGCTGTTGTCCGGCTCGTGTTCGGCATAACGGTCAGGTGCTGCCTGTCCAGTAAGCTGACGCAGACCGGTTTATAGCCGGAATCGGAACGTCCTGCTCACTTCTTGACTTAAACACTTTTCATGAATATCCATACAGTCCTCAGGACTTGTGGTCTGTGGCTGGCGTGTGTCTACGCCGTTGCAGCACAGGACCTGAGAAAGGGGCGTGTGTTCGATGCCCAAACCAACGAACCAATCATCGGGGCTACCGTACTGATCCCCGGTACAAAAACCGGCCTGACGACCGACGAACGGGGTGAGTTCAGTATACCGGCGGGGGCCAGTCAGCTGCGGCTGAGTAGCGTGGGCTATGCCGACCAGACCATACCGGTCGGAGCGGGGGCGGTGCGGGTGGCGCTGGTACCCATCGAGCAAAGCCTGCAAACGGTAGTCGTAACGGCCAGCCGGGAGGCCCAGCTGCGGACCGAAGCCCCCATCGCCATATCGAAACTGTCGTCGCGGCTGATCAGCGAGACGAAACCGACCAGCATGCACGAGGTCATCAACAAGACGCCGGGGGTGCTGATGGTGAATCTCAACAACGAGCAGCACATGATGGCAATCCGGCAGCCCATGACGACCAACGCTTATTTCCTGTACCTGGAAGATGGCGTGCCGATTCGGCCGATGGGCGTGTTTAACCACAATGCGCTGCTGGAGATGAACCAGTTCACGGTCAGTTCGCTGGAGGTTGTTAAAGGACCGGTTTCGTCGATCTACGGGCCCGAAGCCGTGGGGGGAGCGGTTAACTTTATAACCCAGCGCCCCACAGCCGTACCTACCGTCCGCGCCGGTGTTCACCTCGACCAGTGGGGCTACCAGCGGCTGCAGGTAGGGGCTGGCGGTCGGCAGGGTAAATTCGGTGTGTATGTCGGTGGACTGGTTTCGCGGCAGCGCAACGCGTGGCTGGCCAGCTCCGACTACGATAAGTCGTCGTATTTTGCGCGGCTCGAGTATGCGTTTACGCCCCAGACGCGCCTGACCGGCACCGTTTCGTACAATAACTACGATTCGCAGACCAGCGGAAGCGTCGACAGCGCAGCTTTTTTTGCGCGGCAGTACGTCAGCACGACCGATTTTACGTACCGCAAAACCTCTTCCCTGCGCAGTCGGCTAACGCTTGAGCACGACTGGAAAACCAGGAGCGCTACGTCATCGGCCCAGTCGTTCATTACCGCCTTTGTGCGCGACAACCGCCTGGGGCAGAACCCGGCCTACTCTATCCGCTGGACGGTCGGTTCGCCGACGGCCACGGGGCAGGTCAACAGCAACGATTTCAGGAGTTTTGGCGTCATTGCGCAGCATACCCAGCGGTTTCGCTTCCTGAGCAGTAAGCTGATGGTCGGGGCCACGCTCGATTGGTCGCCGAATACGTATTACGCCTACCAGACGGAACTGGCGGCCGAACTACGACCCGACAAACGATCTGTATTACGGTATACGCAGCTGCGCGAACGACCGGACCTTCGACTGGCCGATTATCAGGCTGACATCCACAATACGGCGGCCTATGTGCAGTACGATCTGGAGCCGCTGCCCAGGCTGCGGCTTTCAGCCGGGCTGCGGTTCGACCGGATGGCGTTCGACTATACCAACAGCCTGAGTCAGAGCACGGGTCAGAAAGACTACCGCCAGGCAACGCCTAAAATCGGGCTGACGTACGATCTCAGCAAAGCCGGCGGACCCGCCAGCCTGGGTGTCTACGCCAACTATGCCAGCGGCTTTTCGCCCCCGGCGCTGACAGCGATCTTTCTCCGGCGAACCACCCCAACGCCCTCGGGCGAGCTGTTTTATTATAACCTCGAACCGGCCCGGTTTCAGAATATGGAAGTGGGCGGCTGGGCGTCGCTGCTGAACCATACCCTGTATCTGGACGGCGCGATCTACCAGATGAACGGGGCCAATGAACTGCTCAACATCCGCCAGCCCGACAACTCGTTTGATTACCAGTCGGCCGGCCGGACCCTGCACCGGGGGGTGGAACTGGGTCTGACCTATCGACCGTCGCAGCAGCTGTCGTTTCGGTTCGGGGGTACCCATGCCGTCCATCGGTTTGTGGCGTTTACGCTCAGCCAGCGGGTTTCTGACGTTGTGCAGAACGTCGACGGTAACGATATGCCATCGGCGCCCCGAACGCTCTGGAACACCGAGGTCAGCTATTATCCGGCCTGGCTGAAGAATTTCCGCACGTCGGTCGAGTGGCAGCATGTGTCGGGCTGGTACCAGAACCAGATCAACACGGTCCGGTACGATGGCTACGACCTGGTCAACGTTCGGGTGGGGTACGAGTGGAAAGGCATCGAGCTGTATGTCAACGGGCTGAACGCGGCCAACGCGCTCTACGCCACCAACGCTACCCGGGGTAACAACCCGACCGACCGAACTACCTACACGCCAGCGGCCCCGCGTACCCTGGTTGTCGGGCTTCAGTACACCTTCTCCGGAAAATAAACGAAAACCAGCGCCGAACAGCGGGACGTATGCCGCTGGGTTGCCCGCGGGGCAGACCGTTGTTCGGCTTTTCAGACATTATACCATGAAACATATCGTATTTGTGCTGGCTTTACTGGCAGCTACACCAGCGCTCCCGGTGCAGGAAACCGTTGTGTCGGACCCCCGCGCCACGGCAGCGACGCCCCGCCTGACCACCGACCGCCACGGCAACCCGCTGCTGAGCTGGGTTGAGAAAGAAACAGACAACAAGGCCGCTTTTTTCTTCGCCATCTCGACCGATGACGGGCAGACGTTCGGGCCAAAAATTCGGGTTCCTGTGCCGCCGTCGGTAGCGGTTCATGCCGAAGGAATGCCCAAATTGGCTCAGAAAGCCGATGGTACGCTGCTGGCCTTGTTTGAAGTACCCCGGCCGGTCGGCGAGTCGCGCTTTGCCGGTGATCTGCTGTACGTTATGTCGACGGATCAGGGCCGGACCTGGACGCAGCCGAACGCCATTCACGACAACACCGCCCCCGGAAAAAGTCATTCCTTCGCGGATCTGACCCGCCTGCCCAACGGCGAAATCGGTGTGGTCTGGCTCGATGATAAACTGCCCGGCCGGGAGGGTCGGTCGGTGAAGTTTCGGCAAACGCTGCCGGGTGGTGGGTTCAGCCGCGAACAGATTATCGACGAAAACGCCTGCCAGTGCTGCCGGACCAATATCTTTGTCGATCGTCAGCAGCGGATTCACCTGACGTACCGGGATCTGCTGCCGGCCAAAGCCGGTGAAACGGGCATCCGGGACATCAGCCAGGTGGTTTCGACCGACGGGGGGCGTCGTTTCGGCCCACCGAAGCGGGTACTGGCCGACAACTGGCGGGTCAACGCCTGCCCACACGCGGGGCCGTCGGTAACGGAGGTGGGCAGCGCGTTGCTGGTGAGCTGGTTTTCGGGGAAAGAAGACGCCGTTGGTCTGCGGCTGGCCCAGCCCGGCGCGGCTGCTCCGGTGGCGATGGTGCTGTCGAACCGGGCCCGGCATCCGCAGGTGACCGCCCTGCACGACCAGCTGGTATGGGTCTGGGACGAGTCGGTGCGCCAGCCCGACCAGCCCGATGACGAACCCATGCCGGTCTACGATCAGCGGATCGCGATGCGGTTAGGGGCCAACGCAGCAACGACATTCGTAACGCCCGCATCCGTACTCGCTACGTATCCGGTCGTGTTGCCGCTGAAAAAAGGGTTGCTGCTGGCCTATGAACGGAAAGAAGAAGGAGCCAATGTGACCATAGCCTTCCAGCGCCTGACCGGCGAAACGGGTCTGGTTATGAAACCGGCGGAGCAGAACTGACGAACTGGAACCAGTACCGCCTGAAGAAACGTAATAAACCATAAACCGACCCGGAACCTACCGGGCAAACCCCTTCACATATGCGACTCATACACCTGATCTGGATTGGTGCTTTGCTGACCACAGCCGCCTGTCAGCAGGCCCAAAAAAGCGATGACCACGCCGGCCATGCCGATCATGCCCAATCGTCCGAAACAGCTGCTGCCGGCCCGGTGGCGAAAAAAGAACAGGAAATCCTTGCCGTTCATGACAGCCTGATGGCCGAGATGAGTGACCTGATGCGGCTGAAAAAGGCAGTTTCGGCTAAGGCCGCAGCGCCGGCTGCCAACGGGCAGGGCACCGAAATCAGCCGACGGCTCGGCGAGGCCGACGATGCGATGATGACCTGGATGAACCAGTACAACGGCGACACGCTCGGCAAACTCGATCAGACCAAAGCGCTCGACTACCTGAGCGATCAGCAAAACAAAGTCAACCAGGTACGCGACCAGATGCGCCGGAGTATGGCCGACGCCAATGCCTATCTGGGCAAACAACCGTAACAACCGGCGCGGTTATGACCACGTAACCGCGCCGGTACCCCTAAAAAAGCCCGAACCGGACTAACGATTTTCCGGAACAGTTCGTTACTCTTTTACCATAAACCCACGACCCGATGTTCCGACGACTGCCGCCTATTGTTCAGTTTATCTACGTCAGCATGATCGGTATCTGTCTGGGAACAGCGGCTGGGCTAGTGAATGAATTTCTCCAGCAGCCATTCAGCGTAACCAATGCCGTTGTGTGGCTCTTTCTGCTGCTGGTCAGCGCGGGTATTGTAACGCTCATCACCCTATATGGTCGGAACCGATTTAACTGATTGATGACACTATGTACCGTTCACTTCTGTATGTATTCCTCACCGGCCTGGGCCTGACGGTCGGTTTACTGGCCTGCGATACGCCCGACCCCGAAGCGGTTACGGGTACGTTCGTGATTCAGCTGGACAACGTGGCGGGGAATCAGAACCTCCAGCTCAATACCGGCACCTACCGCAACGCGCTGGGCGAGTCGTTTACGCCAACGGCTTTCAATTACTTCGTCAGCAATATCCGGCTGATCCGCACCAACGGTGAGGACTACGTGGTGCCGCAGGACAGCAGCTACTTTCTGGTGCGGGAAACCGATCCGGCCAGCCAGCGGATCACCCTCAAAAATGTGCCTTACGGCGATTACAAAGGGGTTTCATTCGTACTGGGCGTCGATAGTCTGCGGAGTACGATGGACATCAGCCGCCGAACGGGTGCGCTCGACCCCGGCAGCGATCATACCGGCGCGAACGGGATGTATTGGTCCTGGAATTCGGGCTATATCTTCATGAAGCTGGAAGGCACCTCGCCCAGCGCCCCCGTCGATGCTACGGGCAGCAATACGTTTCGCTACCACATCGGGTTCTTCGGCGGGCGCGATACCCGCACCATCAATAACCTGAAAACGATACCGGTCCTGTTCGGTACCGACGTGGCGCAGGTCGATGCGGAGAAGGTACCAACGGTGCTGCTACAGGCCGATGTGCTCAAAATCTTCGACGGACCAACCCTGCTCAGTATCAAGACCAACCCGGAAGTGATGATATCGCCTTTTTCGAGCAGCATTGCGAACAACTACGCACAGATGTTCGCTTACCGGGGTAAAACAACGGCTACGTTAAACTAAGACTATGCAGCGCTGGCAATTTTTTGGAGTATGGATCAGTGTCGCCCTGTTCGGGGCGGTGGTGTCGTGCCAGCCCGGCGGGTCCGACTCTACCACCGATCCTGAACCGACGGGCCCCAAACCCATCGAGTACCAGACCACGCCCTACCCCTGGAAAAAACCGGCCAATTTCCCTGAGCCAACCTACGCGTTCTCGAAAAATCCACTGACGCTGGAGGGCGTAGCGCTGGGCCGGGCTCTGTTCTATGACGATATGTTGTCGGTGAACGGGACGGTCAGCTGCGCGTTCTGCCACCAGCAGGGGGCCGCTTTTGCCCATACCGACCACGCCCTGAGCCACGGCATTAACGATAAAATAGGCACCCGGAATAACCTGGGGCTACAGAACATGGCGTTCTACAAATCTTTTTTCTGGGATGGGGGCGTACAGGATCTGGATCTGCTGCCCATCGCGCCGATCGAAAATCCGGTCGAGATGGGCCATTCGATGCCGGCTCTGCTGAACGCGGTGCGGCAGTCGCCCCGGTACCGTCCCATGTTCCTGGCGGCTTTCGGAACCGACTCCATCACGACCGACCGGTTTCTGAAGGCGTTGTCGCAGTTCATGCTCACGATGGTATCGGCCAATAGTCGCTACGATAAATACGTCCGCAACGAGGCCGGGGGGCAGCTATCGACCGACGAACTGGCCGGGCTCACGCTGTTCAAACAGAAATGCAGCACCTGCCACGCGGGTGAGCTGTTTACCGACCAGTCGTACCGCAACAACGGGCTGAGCCGCGCCAATAACAACGATGAAGGCCGGTCGCTGATTACGCTCCGGCCCGAAGATCGGTTTAGGTTCCGGGTGCCCAGCCTGCGCAATGTGGAGCGGACCAGCCCATACATGCACGACGGCCGGTTCTGGACACTCGAAGAGGTGATGAATCACTACAGTACCAACATGCAGGATGTGCCCGAACTCGACCCGGCCTTGCGGATAAACGGCAAACCGGGGGTGCCCCTAACCGACACGGAGAAAAAACAGCTGGTAGCCTTCCTGCGGACGCTAACCGACACGGACTACATAGCCGATCGTCGGCTCAGCGCTCCCAACTAGTGAGCGTGGTTCAGCCGGTGCTGACGAATGTTGATGAGGTGGCTGATGACCAGACCCGCGGAGGCTGCGTAGCCTACGTATTCAAAGAATTCATTGACATCTTCGAGCATGATGCCCGTTGCGAACAGCAGCAAAAAGCCCCACAGCGCCCGTTTGGTGGCGGGTTGTACATGATGGCGGGTGGCAAAGAAAACGGCCATGATGTTGACGCCGATAAAGACGTAATCCAGACTTAGATAACCAACCCGAAGCTGCTCGTCCTGAAACACGGCGGTAGTCATCAAAAGCACAGGGGTTACTAAACAGTGGATGATACACAGCACCGAGCCGGTGATGCCGATGTAGTCGGCTTTGCTGGATAACAGATCTGTCTTCATAAGCAGGAGCAAAAATACGACGCGTTCGGCAACCGTATTTCAATCCAACCCGATTTCTTGCAACAAAGTTGCGAAAAATTAGAAAAAGGCCCTTAGTTCACTCGGCTCAGTAGGGTGTAGGCCATCAGCTTGCCGCTTTTGTTGTAGGTTTCGGACCGGATGTCCAGCAGCTGATCGGTGGTTCGGTAGCTGACTACGCGCATTGTGCTTCGGATCGGGATACCCATGGCCCGGTTCGTGAGCGAAAGGTCCGAGCTGATCTTATAGGCGTCGAAGGTACCGGCGGGCGTGGTTACGGGCTGCTGGGCTTCTACCTGCCGGTTGCTCATCACCAGCGACATTTCCATCAGGGTACTGCCATTCGTGATCATATCCGCTTCCATCTGGCCATCGGACAGTTTCTGGCCAACGGTCAGCTTGCCGGGATAAACGAGCTGATTCGTTTTGAGCTTGATCTGGGTGTCTTTCATGCCGGCGTTTTGCATGGTCTGCGCCAGCCCCGACAGATCGGCCAGGAGTTCGGTGCCCGTGCAGGTGTAGCGAACGGTGTACGGAGCCTGCTGCCGACCTTTTTCGTCCGTCATCTGTACCATCATATCGACCAGCGTCTGGCCACCCTCCCGGCGCATGTCGGTTACCTGATAGGTTACTTTGCCGGTAGATTTGTCTTTGGCGTTGAACATCGACATCTCAAACGCCTGGCCAGTTTTCAGCGGAACGCCCAGGCAGTTCTGTGCTTTTACAGTGGTCGACAGCATGACCGCCAGCACCCAAATAAATCTGTGTAGTTTCATATAGACAGAAGCAAGTAAGTTAATACGGGGCAAATGTATATATGTCTGTGCGTGGATAGCTAAGTCATTGAGCAAACGGTCATTGGCCGGGGTCAGGCCCAGATCATACTCAGCACGCCCATCAGCATAATCAACTTGCAGAGGGTGCTCAGGTAGCCGAAATCGCTGCGTTTGTCGGCGTAGACGAGCCGGTAGGTAAGCCAGGTGATGGGAACCAGCAGGATCAGGAAGATTACCTCCAGGTGCCAGTTGTTGAGCGAGTCAGCAATCAGAAACAGCGTGGTAATGAACGATGCGATCAGGACATAAAGCAGGTATTTGGTTCGGCGGAGGCCCCAGACGATCGGCAGGGTCCGGCAACCGAAGCGGGCGTCGCCCCGGATGTCCTGCATGTCTTTGATTATCTCACGAACGAGCGAAATGCCGAACGAAAAGAGCGCGTAAATGAGCAGCATATCGGCATTTTGTCGATAATAGACCGCCAGCACAATCAGCGACAGGGCCGTCAGCAGCGAAATAACGACGTTGCCGGTTACGGGCTGCCGCTTCAGGTTGGCGGAGTAAAACCACAGCAGCGACACGCTCACCACATCGACCACGAAGACCCAGCGGCTCAGGTACAACCCGATCAGACAGCCAATGACGTTAAGGCTCTGGTGTGCGACGAGCGCTACCCGACGTTTCAGGTAACGGCCAATCACGACCCGATCGGGTTTGTTGACCAGATCGATTTTGATGTCGAAGTAATCGTTGATGATATAACCCGCAGCCGCAATGCAGACGGTCGAGAACGAGAGCAACCAGATCGTTGGGTCGATCAGGATCCGGAGCCACTGCTCGCGCGGCCCCACCAGAGCGATACGGGCCAGGAACTGGGTCAGCACGACAATGAGCAGATTCTGCACCCGGATCAGCCGCAGAAAGCCACCCACAAAGGCCGAGAAAGGAATAGGCTGACGCACGACCATGACCGATTTTTGCCTAAAAGTACGCGAAAAATAAGGAAAACAGGGCGGCTAGGGGTAAGGCTGCCGGGCCAATCGTAGCCTGGCTAAGCGCCGGCCGAAGCGGGGCCAAAACCGAGTAGCTGAGCGAGGGTATCCGCATCGTTCGTTCTTTCCGCCCGCTTCGGGATTCTTTTGCTCCTGTTTTGTTGTTGACCTACAAACTGTTTCCGGCCTTCGTGGCTCCATTCGCATGAAAATTGGCATAGTGTGCTACCCAACCTTTGGGGGCAGTGGTGTGGTGGCTACCGAGCTTGGTAAGGCACTGGCCAAAAATGGTCACCAGATCCATTTTATTACCTACCAGCAGCCACCCCGGCTCGACTTCTTCAATGAAAACGTTTTCTACCACGAAGTAAACATCCCGTCTTATCCGCTGTTTCAGTACGCGCCCTACGAGTCGGCGCTGGCCAGCGAGATGGTCAATGTGGTGACGAACGAAAATGTCGATCTGCTCCATGTGCATTATGCCATACCGCACGCGTCAGCTGCCTATATGGCTAAAATGATTCTGCGGTCGCAGGGGCGGTCGGTGCCGGTCGTGACGACGCTACACGGAACCGACATTACGCTCGTCGGGAAAGATGCCTCCTATGAACCCGTAGTTACCTTCAGCATCAACGAATCTGACGGGGTTACGGCCGTATCGGAAGACCTTCGGCAGGATACCTACAAGCATTTCAAGGTGCACCGCGACATCGAAGTCATTCCGAACTTCATCGACCTGTCGCGGTTCAAGCGGCAGCAGAAAGAGCATTTCAAGAAAGCGATCTGCCCCAACGGCGAAAAGCTGATTGTACATACGTCCAACTTTCGGCGCGTCAAACGCATCGACGATGCGGTGATGGTTTTTTACCATGTGCAGCAACAGGTCCCTGCCAAGCTGCTGCTGGTGGGCGACGGCCCCGAACGGGCGCGTATCGAACGACTGGTGCGCGATCTGGGTATCTATGACCAGGTGCGTTTTCTGGGTAAGATGGACGCCGTAGAGGAGGTATTGTCGGTGGCCGATCTGTTTCTGATGCCGTCAGAAAACGAAAGCTTTGGCCTGGCAGCCCTTGAAGCCATGGCCTGCCAGGTGCCGGTTATCTCGTCTAATGTGGGCGGTCTGCCCGAGCTGAACGTAAACGGCGTAACGGGTTTCCTGAGCAACGTGGGCGATGTCAGCGATATGGTTCGCAACGCCTTGTTCGTGCTCGACGATGCCAACCTGCCTGCCTTTCAGGAAAATGCGCTGGCCCGCGCCACCGAGTTCGAGCTGTCGCGGGTCGTGCCCCGCTACGAAGCCCATTATGAACGGGTATTGCAGCAGGTGATGGATAACGTATGACCATCCGATGCTGAACAATGTCGCGTTGAGAATAGATAATGAATAAGGAATAATGAGCGCTACGGATCATTATTGATAAACCAACTATCCTATGAATCCAAACATACCGCAAACGGATCGGAAACGCGTGGTCATCGTCGGCGCTGGTTTTGGGGGGCTCAAGCTGGCCCGGAAGCTGGCCAACCGCTCTGATTTTCAGGTGGTATTGCTCAATCGGCAGAACTACCACGAGTTTCAGCCGCTGTATTACCAGGTGGCCACAGCAGGCCTGGAGGCCAACTCCATCCTGTTTCCGCTGCGGGCGGTGTTTGGCAACTGCAAAAACGTACATATCCGGGTTACCAACGTGACCGGCGTCCGGCCGGCCGATAAAACGGTAGATACCGAGCTGGGTCCGATCACCTACGACTGGCTGGTCATTGCCACCGGTGCGGATACCAACTTCTTCAACCAGCAGAATATTATCGAGAAAGCGCTGCCCATGAAGTCGGTGGCCGAAGCCATTGCGCTCCGCAACCGGATGCTTCAGAACTTCGAAGATGCCCTCAGTGTCGAGTCGGAAGATGAGCGCGAGGGGTTCATGGACGTGGTGGTGGTAGGCGGGGGGCCAACGGGGGTCGAGCTGTGTGGTACGCTGGCCGAGATGCGCCGGACGGTTTTACCCCGCGACTACCCGGAACTCGACTTCATGAAGATGGACATCTACCTGATCGAATCGGGTGGGGAGCTGCTGGGGCCGATGTCGAAACAGTCGCAGGAGCACTCGCTGGCGTATTTGCAGGAGCTGGGCGTAAACGTCCGGCTAAATACCCGCGTCAAGGATTTCGATGGCCGTATCGTTACCATGAACGACGGCTCGACCCTGCGCACCAACAACCTGATCTGGGCTGCGGGGGTCAAAGCCAGCCCGCTGGCGGGTCTGCCTCCCGAGGTGCTCGGTCGCGGGGGGCGAATCATCGTTGACCGTTACAACCAGGTCCAGGGGGTCACGGATGTGTTTGCCATTGGCGACGTAGCGCTGATGAGCGAAGAGAAGTGGCCCAACGGTCATCCGCAGGTGGCGCAGCCCGCCATTCAGCAGGGGCGGCTGCTGGCTAAGAACATGACCCGATGGCTGAAAAACCAAGCGCCGGAGGAGTTTACCTACCGCGATCT
Organism: Spirosoma sp. 209; assembly: GCF_002006735.1. Taxonomy (NCBI): domain Bacteria; kingdom Pseudomonadati; phylum Bacteroidota; class Cytophagia; order Cytophagales; family Cytophagaceae; genus Spirosoma; species Spirosoma sp. 209. Next base: position 25,214 of record NZ_MVEC01000023.1, read on the forward strand.
GGGAACGATGGCTACTATTGGCCGCGGACTGGCCGTGGTTGACCTGCCTTTCCTGAAATTTCAGGGCGTTTTGGCGTGGTTAACCTGGTTGTTTGTGCACTTAATGGCCATTGTTGGCGTTAAGAATCGACTGGCTATCTTTATCAACTGGATGTTCAATTACCTGACGTATAATAATTCGTTACGGCTGATCATCCGGCAGAAGATGCCGAAGGGTGATTTCTCGGCCATGCAGGAAAAGCTGTCCGACCAGCTGGAAGTAAGCAAAACCTGATTGGATATAGTAAAGAGGGTTTACTACATGAGGTCTATAAACCCGGATTTCGTTGTATTTTTGCCTCATCAACCGAATGAAGCTTATTATGGAAAAGCCGAACGATACATTACAAACAATGGCCGGTCACGGCAGAACGCGCCCCAAAAACAGCGGTACGAAAAAACTGTTCGATAACCCAATCCTGGAAGCGCTCTCGCGGACGCATATCATGATCCCGATCTCGATGTGGCTGGTACTGTCTGTATTCCTGGGCTGGTATGCCTTTACGTATACAGACATGGGTACGCAGATGATTGCTGCCCTCTTTTTTACGGGGCTGTTTGTATTCACCCTGTTCGAGTACGTGTTACACCGCTACTTGTATCACCTGGCGCCCAGCACACCCCAGCGGGCTAAAATCCAGTACACATTCCACGGCGTTCACCACGAATACCCGAAAGACAAAACCCGTCTGGCTATGCCGCCCGCGCTGGCTATCGTCGTGGCCGGTGCTTTCTTTGGCCTGTTCTTCCTGATGATGGGCGAAGCGGCCTATGCGTTCTTCCCCGGATTTCTGGTTGGCTACTCGGGCTATCTGGCCGTGCATTTCATTGTGCATGCCTACGCCCCCCCGAAGAATTTCTTCAAGCAACTCTGGGTAAACCACAGCGTTCACCACTACAAAAACCCCGAGAGCAACTACGGCGTTTCGACCCCCATGTGGGATTACATCTTCGGATCATTCCAAAAGTAGAGACGCAATCGCCCCGGCCTTTGGTAGAGACGCAAAGGGTTGCGTCTCTACCCGCGTCAGCAATAAATACACATTAAAAAATCCCCCTCGACGCAGTCAAGGGGGATTTTTTATAACTACGAAGCAGAATCAGCCCGGTCTATTCGCCACCGGGTCGTTTCTGTAGTTCGGTCAGGGGTTTGGGCGGGCCGAAGTCGGGCGAACCGTCGGGTTTCCAGCTGAACGGCTGCATCCGTATCGAACGCAGATCACCACAGCCCTGTCCCTGAGCCGCGTTAGCGTGATAAACCAGCCAGTTTTCCTGACCATTGCGCGACGTAAAAAAGCCGTTGTGGCCTACGCCGAAGGTGCCATTACCCGCATTGGGACCAAACACCGGGGTAGCTGATTTGGTCCACGACCTGGTATCGAGCAGGTTGGCGCTGCTGTCGGCCGAGAGCTGGCCCAGGGCGTAGAGGTCGGTCCCGCAGAAGCTGGCCGAATATACCAGAAATACCTTGTTGCCGTGGGTCAGAAACTCGGGCCCTTCGTTGACACCAAAGCCTTCTTTTTCCCAGGCAAAGTCGGGCGAGGACAGACGAACGCGGGTGGTGGCGGCCTCGGCGGTATACGGATTGGTCAGCCGGCAGATGTACAGGTGCTGGGAGCCGCCCAGATCCGTTTCCCAACCTGACCAGGCAAAGTAGAGCTGGCCGTTTCGTTGCAGCAGCGTACCGTCGATAGCCCATTTGTTCTCGGGCAGGTTCAGCCGACCGCGATCGGTCCAGGTGCCGGTGGTGGGGTCGGCCGCCGTATTTTCGAGAACGAACATGCGGTGGTTCCGGTCGTTACCATCGTCGGCGGCATAATAGATGTACCAGACCCCATTGACGTTAAACAGCTCGGGTGCCCAGATATTACGCGAGTTAGGCCCCGTAGCGGGTGGAGTCCAGACGGTAACGGGCCGGGCCTGGCCGAGCCGACTCATGGCCGATGTCTTATAGATACGAAGGTTAGCTCCTGTTGTATGCATAACATAATAGAACCCGTCTTTCTGCGTCACCCAGGGATCTGGCGCGGCTGTCAGTAGCGGGTTGGCGAAGCGGCCAACGGTATCGACCGGGGTTACGGGCGGGGTAGGTACGGGGTCCGGTTGCTTGGCCGATTGGCAGGCCAGTAGCAACGACAGGACAACAAACAGGAGGTTTTTCATCGTTGAGGTAAAAAGCTGACAGAACTGACCGGATGAACAGGCTTTATAACAAACCTGCTTATCGGGTCAGTTCTGTCAGAACGATCAGTAGTTCGGGTTTTGCTGTAGGTTGGGATTCAGGTCCCGATCCAGCTGCGGAATGGGGAGCAGTTCACTCTTTCCGCGTACAAACGTAGAAAAAGCCGGGTCGCGGGGCGCGAGCTGGGGGCCGAGATCACCCCAGCGGGCCAGGTCGTTCCAGCGGTGGCCTTCGCCCGAGAGTTCGGTAACCCGCTCGTGTTTGAGCTGAGCCAGAAACTGCTCCTGACTGAGGCCGGGCCTGGCTACCGACAGCGCGGGCAGCCCCGCCCGCCGACGTACCTGATCTACATACGGATAAGCCTGGCTCGTTTTGCCGGTTGCGTTGAGGGCTTCGGCATACATCAGCAGTACATCGGCATACCGAATGTAGCGCCAGTTGTTGGGCGAGCGGTAGCCTTCCTCAATTTTCCAGTGGTCGTTCTGAAACTTCCGGAACCAGACCCGTTTGTTGCCGGTGCCGTATCGCTGGGTGAATGTCTCGCCGTAAATCTGGGTGAAGTTAGGCCCCCGCACATCGGTGGAGTCGAACAGGAACGACGCTTCGAGACGCGGGTCACGAGCCCCGGCGGTGGTTCGCTCGGTAAATTCGTAGATAGGCCAGCGGTGCGCTTCCCCATCTGACCAGCCAATACTGCTCGGCCCGAAGAACTGGGCAATCGATGTGCCGTAGTTCTGGTTCGGCGTTTCGGTATCGTCGTCGGTAAACTCGGCCGGGTTTTCCTCAAACTGCCATTCAAAGACCGACTCACGGTTGTTTTCGGTCGAGATCAGGAAGTTGTCGCGGTAGTTGGGCACGAGTGCATAGAGGCTTTTGCCTTCGCCGTCGGCCAGCCATTGCAGGGGCGTCAGGGCTTCGGTGTACTTCCGTTGCTGCATCTGCGCTTTGGCCAGCAGGGCGTAGGCTGCGCCCCGTGTGGCCCGCCCCAGCTCCGTAGAACCGTAGGTAGTCGGAAGCACCGTTGCCGCTTCGGTCAGGTCTTTCTCGATCTGGGCCCAGACCTCGGCGCTGGTAGCTGAATTGGGTTTATCACCCACCACCGACTGTTGAAGAACCAGGGGCACGTTACCCCAGAGCGTGACGAGGTGGTAATAAAACAGGGCCCGCATAAACTTGGCTTCGCCCAGGTACCGGTCCCGGAGCGCAGCGTCCATCTGAATGGTCGGAACATTGTTGATTACCTGATTGGCGCGGTTGATGCCAATGTAGTTGTCGTTCCAGATCGAGTAGGCATTGCCGTAGTTATAGTCCGTCACCAGAAACTGATCCATGTTATTGACAATGTCGGTAGCCGGGCTCTGGCTACGGCCTTCGTCGGACCGGATGATGTAGTAGAAGGGCAGCCAGCGTGAGATACCGCCCCGGTGGGTGGTGCTGTAGACGGCGTTGACCCCCGCCAGCGCATCGTCGGACGTTTTCCAGAACGATTCGGTCGTTACCTGGTTCGGGTTGACGATGTCCAGGCTCCGGTCGCAGGCCGTCAGGGCGACGGTGGCGGCCAGACTGAGGAGAATGAATCTATGTTTCATCGTAGAAGAAAAAGCGAAAGAATGGATGAACGAAAGAGCGGTTCCGGGTTTGGCAGGACTCGATCCTGACTGGCCCGGTCCCGGCGCGTTGGGTTAGCTTAGAAATCACAGTTGATACCCGCCGAAATTACCCGGGGCGAAGGCCAGTGACCGTTGTCGACACCCCGCTCCTGAATACCGCTTCCCGTTACGTCGGGGTCGAGTCCGGAGTAGCTGGTGATCGTGAACAGGTTCTGACCACTGACAAACACGCGGGCATTGCGGATTCTGAGCTGGTTGAGCAAGGCTTTAGGCAGTGTATAGCCGACCTCTACGTTGCGCATCCGAACGTAGGAGGCATCTTCGAGCCAGCGGTCCGTATACGGGAAGTTGTTCGAGATAATACCCTGATCACCCGCTTCGAGGCCAAGCCGCGGATCGGTCGTGTTGGTATTGGTCGTTGACCAGGGGCTGATGTCCCGGCGGAAATTGGTCAGCTGGTAGCTGTCGAGTCCGCGCCGTACGTCGTTGTAGACGGTATAGCCAAAGACACCGGTCAGCTGGACGTTCAGCGAAAACGGGCCGTACGATGCGTTGAACTGAGCCCCCGCCTGTAGCCTGGGCCAGGGCGAACTCACGAACTGGCGGTCGTCGTTCTGCGTAATCTGCCCGTCGCCGTTGGCATCGACATAGCGGATGTCGCCGGGTTTGGCATTGGGCTGGATCAGCTGGCCGTTGGGACCCCGGTAGTTGTTGATCTCTTCCTGACTCTGAAAAATACCCGCCGTCTTCAGCACGTACCACTGCCCCACGGCCAGCCCCACCTGCGAGCGGGTGTTGCCGCTCTGGATGTAGTTGATGTTCTGGCCCTGATTGCCCACATTCTCGACCTGGTTCTTAATGGTCGTGAAGTTCCCCGATACGTCCCACTTGAGGGCGTTTTTGTTGTTCCGGTAGGTAGCCGAGAATTCGACCCCCCGGTTGCGGATCGAGGCCGTGTTGACATACGGATTGCCGCGGAGGTTACCCAGGTAGCCCGGTACGGCCAGATTCAGGATCGCATCGTTCGAGAGCGAATTGTACACGTTGATCTCGGTACTGATGCGGTTGTTGAGAAAACTGGCCGATACGCCGTAGTTCTGCTGAAGCCGCTCTTCCCAGCGCAGATCGGGGTTGGCCAGCTGAGCCTGGTAGGCGCCTACGACAGCCGTCTGGTCGACTCCGAAAATCGCTCTTGGGTTGCTGTTGATAAAAGCCGTATACGGAAACGACCCCAGCGTCGGCACAACAATACCCAGCTTGCCATAAGAGGCATTGAGCTTCAAGTCGGAGATCCAGTCGACCTGAAAAAACTTCTCCTGACTGATGCGCCAGGCCGCGGCTACCGACGGGAAAAAGCCCGTCCGGTAGTTGGCTCCGAAGCGCGAATCCTGGTCGACACGGCCGGTCAGCGTCAGCAGGTATTTGTCGTTGTAGGTGTAATTGACCCGACCCAGGTAGCCCAGAATCCGGTAGTCGTCGGGCGTGCCACCCGCCGAGTTCGATACCCCGGTAGCTGCGTTGATGGTGTTGAAATACTGACCACCCGCAAAGCCCAGGTTGGTACGCGAACCCGAGGTGACATCACGCCGGGCGGTTTGCTGGCTGATACCGACCACCCCGTTGATGCTGTGTTTACCGAATACCCGATCAAAATTCAGGGTGTGCTCGAACAGCAGACTCAGGTAGCGCGACCGGTCTTCGGCAACCGAGCTGAGTACCGGCGAGGCACTGTACTGGTAGGTACCGATCCGGCGCAGGTTCTGGGTGTAGTCGAAACTGACTTCCAGTCCGGCGTTGGCGCGGTAGGTCAGCCAGTCGGCCAGTTTTACATCGAGGTAGGCGTTACCGACCAGCTTGGCAAAGTTGCTTTTATTGCTGGCCAGGTTTCGAACCGCTACCGGGTTGAAGGCGTAGGTGACCGCGTCGGGGTTGGTGCCGATGCCGTAGCCGCCGGGGTTGCTGGCGTTGACATAGCGCGGGTCCTGTACGGGAATGACGGGCAGCATACCGGCCATGTCGTAGATGGGATTACCCGCCGGGAAGTTCTCGATGTTCGAGTTGGTCAGCAGCGCGTTCTCGCCGAACGTGAACCGACCCACGGTGCTGCGGGTGTTGATCCGCAGGCTGGCCCGGTCGAACCCACTGCCGATGACGTAGCCTTTGTTGCCGAAGTAACTGCCCGATATCAGGTAGGTGCCGGTTTTGGAGCCGCCTGAGAGCGTCAGGTTATAATCCTGAAGATTGCCTGTCTGGAGCACCTGGTCCTGCCAGTCGGTATTGATGTTGGGGTTAAACGTACCCGTAGCCACGCTGGCGGGTGGCGTTTGGCCGGCGTTCTGGTACTGTGTGCGTTGCAGGGCCGCGAAACCGGCAGCATCCATCACATCCCAGCGCCTGTAAACCTGCTGGACGCCGTATTTGCCCGAGAACGATACGCGGATAGGGCCTTCTTTCCCTTGTTTGGTGGTGATGATGATGACCCCGTTGGCCGCCCGCGATCCGTAAATAGCCGCTGCCGACGCATCTTTCAGCACCTGGATCGACTCGATATCGTCGTTGTTGATGGTCGGGTTGGCATCGGCAATCATCCCGTCGATGATGTAGAGCGGGTCGGTATTGAGGAAGCTGGCTACCCCCCGGATCTGAATCGACGCCTGCTGCCCTGGCACGCCCGTATTGCGTACCGTGACGCCCGGCGAGAGACCCTGAATCGACTCGGCCAGTGAGTTGGCCGTCACTTTGTTGGCCTGCGTGGGGCTGATGACATCGTTGGCGCCGGTTACGTCCCGCTTCCGCACCGCCTGATAGCCGATAACGACGACCTCATTCAGGGTTCTGTCGTCGGGCGCGAGCTTTACATTCACGACGGCCGTATTCCCGATCGGCACGTCCTGGCTGATGTAGCCCACGCTGGAAATGGTGAGCGTCGTGGCCGCATCCGATACGTTCAGAACGAAATTGCCGTTGGCGTCGGTGCTGGTACCGGTGCTGGTTCCTTTCTCGATGACGTTGGCGCCGGGCAGGCCCTGGTTGTTCTCGTCGGTCACCTGGCCCGTGATGCGTTTCACCTGCGGGGCTTCGGTCAGGCCGGTCGAGAGTTCATTGACCGGGCGGTCGGGTAGGGCGGTGGCCGGGGGTGTGGGGCCGGCCGCGCCGTTTTTTGGCTGGGCCGGCTGAATAACATACAGGCTGGCTTTCACCTTCCGGTACCGTAGGCCCTGCGCGTCGATGAGCTGGGTGAGCGCCTGTTCGAGCGAGAGGCCATCGACCTCGACCTCTGTCCGGCGGTTGGCCAGCAGCTGTTCATCGTAGGCAAAACTGATACCGAACCGTTTTTCGAGCTCAGACAGGGCTCGTTTGAGCGAGCGGCCTGCCTGGTTGCGGCCGGGCGTGGTTTCGGCAGGCGTTGGGGCCTGGTAGCTCGTGCCAGCATAGCTGGCGTGGGCGCGGCTCAGCAGTTGCGCAGCAGCTGGCTGCGGCAATGCATACACCCCGACCCCCGTCAGCAACAGCGAGAGGACTATATACTTGTTTTTCATAAGCGGAATAGATGTATGGTAATTCGGGCGATCAAGTTGGTTTTTACAAAAAAAGAGGGGCTGGCCTTCGTGCGACGAGGTAATCAATCGGGCCGACCGGTACGGGTTATGGTTATGGGTTTCGCTGGAGAACAACGCGGTTACTATCGCGCCGAACGGTTAGATCAAAAGTTAGGGAAAGGGTAGTCAGCAGGGTTTCGGGGGTTTCGTTGGTCAGGTTTCCGGTAAACCGGCGGCTGGCCAGATCGCTGTCTTCAAAGACCACTTCCAGACCGTAGGTGTCGTTCAGTTGCTGGGCTATATCGCTCAGGGCGGTGTTCTCGAAGACAAACTGCCGCTGGGTCCAGGCGGTATGCAGCTGTGGTTTTTCGGTGCGTACCTCTACTTTCTCGATACTGGGCTGGGTGGTGGCAAACTGGCCCGGTTTGAGGTCGATAACCTGTTGCCGGGCTGCTCCGGGCTTGCTGAGCCGCACCTGACCCTCTACCAGCGTAACGGCGGTACTGCCCCGGCGGGTGTTCACGTTAAACTGCGTGCCCAGCACCGTAATGTCGAGGCCGGGCGTATGGGTGACGAATTTGAGTCGCCCGGTTGGGGTCTGTTTTTTAGCCACCTTGAAAAAGCCTTCGCCTTCGAGCCAGACTTCGCGGGTGGCTTCGGTATCCCAGTTGTCGGTAAACGTCAGACTGGAGTTGCCGTTGAGCAGGACCGTCGAGCCGTCGGGCAGGGCAACGGTGCGGTTCTCCCCAAAAGCGGTCTGTATGCGTTGCTGACTCGGCTGAAGGCTATACCATAGTACCGCGCCAGCCAGCACAATGACCCCCGCAAGTGAGGCAGCGGCTCGGCCGATGAACGTTCTTCGCTGCCAGAGGGGCCGTACAACAGGCGCCACCGGCTCCAGGCGGGCGCGCTGGGCAAACGCCTGTTCCAGCACCTGTCCGATTCGCTGCTGGCTGGCGTCGGTGAGGTCGTCGTAGTTGGCCTGCAGGTGTAGCAGGAGCGACGAGGCTTCGTCGATGGCCGGTTGCTGCTCGGGGTGTTTGAGCATAAACGTATGCCAGAAGGTCATGCTCTGCTCGTTGGGCTCGAAAACCCACCGGCGGAACGCATCGTCGAGTACAAAATCGCGGACGGTATAGTCGGAGTAAGGCTGTTTCATCAGGCGGTACAAAACACACTACCACCAGAAGAGCTCTTCCCAACTAATTATCCCCCGGAATCGGGAAAATTTTTACGGATATAATGCTATGTATAGACGCAACCGCGACGGCAGCCTGGATGGTCTGTTGCTGACGCATAGGATAGTCTGTTGCTGACGCATAAGAGACGCGAAGGATCGCGTCTCTACAGGCCCATACCATGGTCCGTGTCTGCACCGGGACGCGTAGTCCGGGACGCGTAGTTCGGATGGTCTGCTGCTGACGCTTGTAGAGACGCAATCCTTTGCGTCTCCTATCCGGATGGTTTTTTGTTTACTGTGCAGATGGTCCATTGCTGACGCACAGGAGACGCGAAGGATCGCGTCTCTACAGCAGTATAACCGACAGCAGGTCGACGGGCATTCGTTTCTGGAGGGCGGCAATGCCTTTGTAGATGACTTTGTAGGCCGAGGTTGTTTCGATGCCCATAATGCCCGCAATTTCCTCGTAGCTGAGGTTGTCGAAAAACTTCAGGAACAGGGCTTCTTTCTGGCGGGCGGGCAACTGGTTCAGCTCGCGCAGCACAGCCTCCGACCGCTCTTTGCTGATCTGCGAATCGAGCCAGGTCGGCTCGTACAGAAACTCGACTTTGAAATCGACATCGTGCTCGGCGTTATCGGCAAAGCGTTGCTGGGCGTTGAGCTTGCGGACAATCTCGCGCCGGAGCGAACGCATCAGGTAAAACTTGATCGAGTCGGTATGGCCCAGCCGTTCGCGGGTTTCCAGAATTGTCAGAAACAGGTCCTGCAGGCAATCTTCGGTCAGCTGGCGGTTCTGGGCAATCTTGTAGCCGTAGTTGTACAGCATCCGGGCGTACTTCTCATACATGAATGAATAGGCCGGCTGACTACCCAGCAAAAAATTATCCCAGATCTGGGCATCGGTCGCCTGATGATAGTTGAGTAAGCCGTCCACAGTCTACGCGATAGGAGATTGACTAGTAAATCTACAAAAAAGGTATGCACAAACTTCTGCCCTTTTCTCCGTATTTTTACTACTTCTTCCTTTTATACTACTATTGATAAAGAAGAAACGTCTGTACTCTTTGCTTGTTTTGGCCGGATTCGTTTCGGTCCAGTTTATGTCTGTTCGTGTTGTTCTGCTGCTGTTTTTGCTGGCCGGATTCGTAGGGTGCAAACCCAGCCCGCCGGCCAGTGCCCTGTTCACCCCCATCCGTTCGGCCGAGTCGGGCGTGACGTTCAACAACCTCATGCAGCCGTTCGAGAGTGACTCGCTCAACGCCAATACCTACGATCCGATGTACAACGGGGCCGGGGTAGGCATCGGCGATTTCGACCGCGACGGGCGTATGGATCTGTTTTTTGCGGGTAACAACGTGACCTGCCGACTTTACATGAACCGGACGCAGCCGGGCCGGAGCGACTTTACCTTTGTTGATGTAACGGCCCAGGCAGGCGTCACGACCCGGGCCTGGTGTACCGGCGTCAGCGTGGCCGATGTCAACCAGGACGGCTGGCCCGATATTTATGTCAGCGTGGCCGGTCCCGATACGAACCGAGCCGTACGGCATAACCTGCTTTTCATCAATCAGCAAACCCGGCCCGGTCAGGTGCCCACCTTCCGCGAGCTGGCAAGCGAATACGGCCTGGCCGATAGCGGTATGAACACACAGGCGGCCTTTTTCGATTACGACCGCGACGGCGACCTCGACTGTTACGTACTGAACAACGCCATGGAGCGCACCGGCCGAAACTCCATCCGCCCCAAACGGATCAACGGCGAAGGTCTCAGCACCGATCGGCTGTACCAGAATGTTCAGCAGCGCGGTACGACCGGACGTCTGGACGGGTCGGACCAGCAATCGCCCGTTTTCAGGGACGTTTCCCGGCAGGCCGGCATCCTGGCCGAAGGGTATGGACTCGGACTCGCCGTAGCGGACATCGACCAGGACGGCTGGCTGGACGTCTATTGCGCCAACGACTTTCTGTCGAACGATCTGGTTTACATCAACAACCGAAACGGGGGCTTCACGGATCGGGCGGCCGACTACTTCAAACACACCAGCTATAACAGCATGGGGGTCGATATTCAGGACGTCAACAACGACACCCGACCCGATATCATGGTGCTCGACATGCTGCCTGAGACCAACGCCCGGCAGAAAATGATGCTGATCAAAACCAGCTGGGAGTTTTTTCACCTGGCCCGGCAGCAGGGGTATCAGGATCAGTACGTGCGCAACACGCTGCAGCTGAACATGGGCAACAGCACCTTCAGCGAAATCGGTCAGCTGGCGGGCGTATTCCGGACCGACTGGAGCTGGGCACCCCTGCTGGCCGATTACGACAACGATGGCCATAAGGATCTGTTTGTGACCAACGGCTACCGGCGCGACATTACCAACCTCGACTACATCGCCTACCTCAACAACCAGGCTTCGAGCTTCGGTATGGCCAACGCCAGCAACGGCTCCGTCAGCAAAACCCTCGAAGAACTGTATAAACTGCCCGATGCCAAACTGCATAACTACCTCTACCGCAATACAGGCGCGGGACCCTCGGGGCCACCGCTTTTCGAAGATAAGTCCGAAGCCTGGGGCCTGGGCGAACCGACCTACTCCAACGGGGCAGCCTATGCCGATCTGGATAATGACGGTGACCTCGACCTGGTCATCAACAACATGGATGCCGAAGCCGGACTGTACCGCAACGAAACCAACCAGCCCGGCAAGCCCATCGTCAGTCATGCCCTTAGGCTGCATCTGCCTGCCGATGCCCGCGGACTGGGGGCCGACGTACGGGTTCGTACCGCCGATGGGCAAACCCAGTCGGTAGCGGTGCATCCGGTACGCGGGTACGCATCGTCGGTGGAGCCGTTCGTGCATGTGGGCGTTGGCAAACACACCCGCGCCGAGGTAGAAGTGCGCTGGGCCGACGGCACGTTTCAGCGGCTGGGTGCGCTCTCCGCCGACCGGCTTCATACGATAACCTACCAGCCGAATGCCAGTGCCTTTAGTCCGGCAGCCGGGGCCGATCGTTCTCCCTTCTTCGATACCGTGGCGGGCAGCACGGCCGGACTGAACTTCCGGCATCGCGAAGCCCCGCCCAACGATCTGGAGCGCACCCCCCTGTTGCCGCAGGTATACGCCCGAAACAGCCCGGCCATTGCCATTGCCGACGCCGACGGCAATGGACTCGACGATGTATTTATCGGGGCCGATCCGGGGCAGACGAGGAGCCTGTTCCTGCAGACCGCGCCCGGCCGCTTTGCTGAGCAGGTACAGGGCGCCAACGACCTCGAAGACATGGGCGCCCTGTTTCTCGACGTCGACGCCGATGGCGATCAGGATCTGTACGTCGCGAGTGGCGGCAGCGCCCAGCCCGACAGTAGCGGTATCTACCAGGACCGGCTCTACCTCAACGACGGCCGGGGGGCGCTGACCCGGTCGGAGGGCGTGTTGCCGCCAACGACCTCGTCGGGCGCGTGCGTCGTGGCCGCTGACTTTGACGGCGATGGCGATCTCGACCTGTTCCGGGCCGGTCGGGTCAGGGTGGGGCAGTACCCGCTGGCGGCCCGCTGTTACCTGCTGCGGAACGACAAAACCCCCGGCGGTCCCCCGCGCTTCACCGATGTAACCGACCAGCTGGCGCCCGGGCTGAGGCAGGCCGGTATGGTTTGCGCGGCCCTCTGGACGGATCATGACAACGACGGCGACCCCGACCTCATGCTGGCGGGTGAGTTCATGCCGATCACGATCTACACGAACCAGCACGGAACGTTCAGGGCGGCTGACACCGGCCTGCCAACCGGCCTCTGGAACTCGCTCACCGGCGCCGACTTCGACCGCGACGGCGATATCGACTACATAGCCGGTAATCTGGGGCTGAATACGCGCTACCGGGTGTCGGCGCAGGAGCCGCTGCGGGTATACGCCAAAGACTTCGACAAAAACGGCCAGATGGACCCCATTCTGACGTACTATCTCCAGGGACGTGAACAGCTCGTTCCCATCCGCGACGTGCTGAACGACCAGATGCCGACCTTTGCCCGGAAACGCTTCACTAGCTTCCAGCAGTACGCCGACAAATCGTTTGCCGATGCGTTTACGGACGATGACCTCGACGGAGCTACCGTCTTGACGGCCAGTGAGCTGCGGTCGTGCTACCTCGAAAACAAGGGGAAAGAGGGCTTCGCGGTTCATCCGCTGCCGACGCTGGCGCAGGCCTCGCCCGTATTCGGGGTTCAGACCGGCGATTTCAACGGAGATGGCCTGCCCGACGCGCTGCTGGTTGGGAACTCCTACGCCCCCGAAACCTATACGGGCTGGTACGATGCCGGGCGGGGCTGCCTGCTGCTGGGCAACGGGCGGGGCGGTTTCCGGGCGGTAATGCCCGCCGAGGCTGGTCTGGCTGTCGATGGCGATGCCAAAGCGCTCGCGGCTCTGTCTACGGGGTCGGCCGTGTGGTATCTGGCGTCGAACAACAACGGCCCGGTACAGCTGCTGAAACCGCGTATTGTTCAGAAACCCGCCCGCGCCAAACCCGGCGAAACGGTTCGGCTGATCCGGCACAAAAACGGCCAGACGCAGCGGATGGAGTTTTATTACGGGTCGGGCTATCTCAGCCAGTCGTCTCGGTAGTAGGGGGTTTACCGAAGTTTCTCGTTGTCGAGGTGGCGGGTGGCGTCGCGGCTGTTTTTCTTCTCCAGATTTTTCCGGAAAGCCTCCGTCAGGTCTACGCCGGTCTGGTTGGCGAGGCAGATCAACACCCACAGCACGTCGGCCATTTCGTCGCCGAGGTCTTTGTTTTTATCCGACTCTTTCTCCGACTGCTCGCCGTAGCGACGGGCCATGATGCGGGCTACCTCACCGACTTCTTCGGTCAGCATGGCCATGTTCGTAAGTTCTGAAAAATACCGGACGCCAACGGTTTTTATCCATTCGTCGACGGTGCGCTGGGCTGCTTCGAGGGTCATAGTCTGTGCGGTAAGTGAGTCGGTACTAACGGGAGGTATGAACGGTTCTGTTGCGGATGATCAGATTGCTATGAGTCGGTTTTGTCCATGGCTCTGCTAAAGGCGGTTTGTCCGTAGCGGCTGGCCAGCAGGTTGATCAGGGCGTTGACCAGCAGCGCCACGCCAAACGAGATGGCAATCGGGAAGTGAGGCAGTAAGAAGGCCTGCATGAACAGAAACGTGCTGAAGCCAAACAGGCCCATAACCAGCCCGCGGAGGGTAGAGATCGTAGCGTTGCTGCCTTGCAGCGTATGCGAGAAAATGGCCAGAATAGACGTCAGGATCGGAAAGGGCGTCAGAATACCGCTCCAGGTCGGTCCCAGCACGCTGGCCAGTCCCGTAATAACGACCACAAAAACCGTGGCCACGGCCATGCGGATCGAAATCTCGTAGGGCAGTCGCCGGGCCGAGGTCGTTTGTGCGGCCGGGCGCGGAAAAAAGCGCAGGGCCAGCCATACGCTACCCAGCACCAGCGCGTAGCCGACCCACAGATTGGGCCGGAGCGCGTTGAACCCCACGGCCGTAATGGCGTAGATGCCGTACGAAATCAGCAGGGTCGGCAGCCAGCTTCGGCGCTGCGACAGGGTGGCATACGTGAACGAAAAACTGATCAGGGCCAGGATACCCAGCATGACACCCTGAATGGACTGGATGCCAAACGGCGTTCCCTGCTCCAGGATGAAGAATAGCAGAATCGGGCCCGCCACCCACGGCATACTCCCGATCAGCCCGCCGATCTGGTTGCCCCACCGCCGGGCAACCAGCGTGATGAGGGCAATGATAGACGGAATCAGAGTGATTTTAAGCCAGAAGACGTTCGTAAAGACCATGCCGAAAAACAAGGTAGAAAACAGGCCGGCGCAGCCACCGGCCACCCTCCAAACCCGTCGGGGCTACAGGAACTACTCTTTTTCCGGAACAAAGGTGAGCGACGAAAACTGATCGTCCACGAAGGCTTCCTGCGCCAGGTCCTGTAGTTCCCGGGCAGTTACCGCTTTGATGTCGTTAAAGATATCGTTGAGAGCCTCTACCCGGTCGATGTCGAGCAGGCTTTTGGCCATCATCAGCATGAAGCTATTGTTGCTTTCCTCGGCCATAGCCAGCTGACCAACCAGCTGCTCTTTGGTCTGGTGCAGTTGCAGGGTCGTGAGGGGCTGTTCGCGCAGTCGTTTCAGCTCTTTCATGATCAGCGTACACGCCCGGTCTACCTTGCGCGGGTCGGTGCCGAAGTAAATGCCGAGGAAGCCCGTGTCCAGAAAAGGCGTATAGCTGGCGTCGATGGAGTAAACGAGGCCGTTCTTTTCGCGCAGGTTCAGGTTCAGCCGCGAGTTCATGCCCGGCCCGCCGAGGAGGTTGACGAGCATGAAAAACGGCAGCCGGCGCGGATCGGTCAGCCCGTAGGCGGGGCGTCCGAGCGCACACTGGGCCTGCGTAATGGGTCGTTCAACCCGGGTCTGGCGCGGCACGTAGTCGGTAGGAATTTTTCGCTGGCGGATAGCGTGCTGTTCGGGCACATCGCGCAGGTACTTCTCGGCCACCTTCACCACCTGTTTGAAAGGCAGGTTACTGACCGATGCGAACACGATCCGGCGGGTGTCGTAATTTTCGCCGATGAACCGCTGCAGGTCTTCGCGCCGGAACGAGCCAACCGTTTCGGTGGTGCCGAGGATGTTGCCGCCCAGCGCATGGTTCGGAAACATCAGCTCGTCGAAGTCATCCTGAATGGCGTCTTCGGGCGAATCATAGTACATCGCCATCTCTTCGAGGATAACGCCCCGTTCCCGTTCGATCTGTTTTTCCGGAAAAACCGAGTGAAAGGTGATGTCGGCCAGCAATTCGGTTGCTTTTTCGAAGTGCGCACCCAGCACCGACGCGTGAAAACACACTTTTTCTTTCGTAGTATAGGCATTCAGTTCGCCACCTACGGTCTCGAGTCGGGTAATGATGTGGTAGGATTTTCGTTTCTCCGTACCTTTGAAAGCCATATGCTCCCAAAAGTGAGCAAGTCCCTGCTGATGGGGCTGTTCGTCGCGGCTGCCGATGTCCAGCATAATACCACAATGAGCGATCTGCGTATGGGGCATCTGCTTATGCGCAATCCGAATACCGTTGGGCAGGGTATAAACTTCGTAATCTTCCATTCTAAGCCATAAACGCCGTCCACCTGACGTAGACCAGCGTACTCATGATAACCGATAGTAATCCGCCCCGGTTCCTGATTATTCAAACCGCGTTCATCGGCGACGTAATCCTGGCAACCGCTCTGCTGGAACAACTACGTCGCGCTCGTCCGCAGGCGGTACTGGATGTACTGGTTCGGAAAGGTAACGAGAGTCTGCTGGCCAATCATCCCTTCCTCAACGAAGTACTGATCTGGGATAAGAAAGGGGCCAAATACGGTAGCTTGTGGGCGTTGCTGAAGATTATCCGCGCGCGTCGGTACGATGCCGTGCTGAACCTGCAGCGCTTCGGGGCCACCGGCCTGCTGACGGCCTTGTCGAACGCCAGCGTTACGGTAGGCTTCGATAAAAATCCGTTTTCGCGCTTTTTTACCCACCGTATTACCCATAAGTTCATGCCGGGGGTACATGAGGTGAACCGAAACGCCTGGATGCTGAAACCGCTGGGTCTCTCTTACGTGCGGACCCGCCCCCGGCTCTACCCGTCGCAGGCCGACTACGATACGGTTCAGCCCCTGCAGCGCCAGTCGTACGTGTGTATCGCACCCACCTCGGTCTGGTTCACCAAACAATACCCGGCCGAACGATGGGTCGAACTGATTCAGTCGCTGCCCCGCCACCTGACGGTCTATCTGCTGGGCGCGCCCACCGATGCGGCTGTCTGTGAGAAGATCGGGCAGGACAGCGGGCGCAACGGGGTGAAAAACCTGGCGGGCACGCTGACACTCCTCCAGTCGGCCGCGCTCGTGGAAGGGGCTATCATGAATTACGTCAACGACTCGGCCCCGCTGCATCTGTGCTCGGCTATGAACGCGCCCACCACGGCCGTCTTCTGCTCAACGGTTCCTGAATTTGGCTTCGGCCCGCTGGCCAACGACGCCGTTGTTGTGCAGACGCCCGAACTCCTCGATTGTAAACCCTGCGGTATTCACGGTCGGCCGGCCTGTCCCCTCGGCCATTTCCGCTGCGCCTGGACGATCCCCGTCGAAGACCTGACCGAGCGTGCTATCCCGCTGTGAGCGTTCGGCCGGTTCCCGCTAGCTACGTTTGCATAGGGGGACTGGCCCGGCCTGATCCGTTAAAGCCGGAAAGGTTGATTCGGCGTGGTCAGCTCCGGTTGTGATAAACATCGGCTTGTCTGGGTGGTTATGCTGTAAACAAACCTCAACGCGATGAGCCGGGCTTTTCTGAAAAACGAGTCGGCCGATGATCCGGTCGTGATTCCGGCGCGGGCACCGCTGCCGCCGGGTGTTGCCAATTACGTTACGCCCCGGGGCCTGGCGCTGCTCCGGGCCGAACTGGCCGGGCTGGAAACAGAACGCGCTCAGGTTGCCGCCCGGTCGGCCGACGACAGTGAGCGGACGCGCCAGCTGGCCGAACTGAACGGGCGCATCGGGCTGCTGAACCAGCGTATTGCCAGCGCGCGGGTTGTCGATCCGCACGATCATGCGGCTACGGACGAGGTCCGCTTCGGCGCCACCGTTACGCTCAAACCCCGCCCCGGCCAAACCACCCCGCCCGAACGCCGGCTTACGCTGGTGGGCGTGGATGAGGCCGATGCTGCCCAGGGCCTGATCGCCTTCACCGCTCCCATTGCCCGCGCCATGCAGGGAAAGAAAACCGGCGATCTGGTGGCGGTCCGGACCATGAAGGGCGAGGACGTGCTCCAGATCAGCGAGATCACGTATTAAGAGCAGCAAGGCGATACCAGAATCAGAAAATCGGTGTAGATTAGGCCGGTAATCCTCTGTCGCCGTATGACCGTTTATCTGGACCTGAGAAACCTGTTCGATCTGTTCTGCATCGTACAGGGCGTCACTACGGCCATCCTCCTTTTTCTCCGGTCCGACCGGGCGTCTAACCGCTGGCTGGCCTGGCTCATTGGCGGGCTTACCCTACAGGTCGTCGATTACTTTCTGAGCCGGTCGGGCGTGTATTACTACCACCGCTGGCTGTATTTCTCCCCGCTGTTCTTTTCCTGGAGTTTCGGGCCGCTGCTGTACGGATACGTGCGGTCCCGGGCGGGGCAGGCGGTTCCGGGGCTGCGCTGGTATTGGGTGCCGGTCGCGGTGCAGGGGCTGTTCTATACGGTACTGATGGTCCAGTCGCTCGACACCAAAGCCTGGTTCTGGCTGAACGTCCACAAACCCTATACCCGCTACGTAGACCATTACGGAACCTGCCTGATGGTGCTGTACGCCATCTACCGAAGCCGGCCCTACGCATCGGAACGATGGGTGCGGATTCTGCTGAATGGACTGACCGTATTTTACGGCATAGCCGTTGTTGAGCCGCTGGTAAATCAGGCCTACCTGCCCCCGCGGTGGCCCCGCTTTTATCTGACCTCGCAGATACTGCCCGTTTTTGTGTACGTACTGGCGCTGATCGGACTGCTCTATGACCGGTTGCAGAAGATCGAAAAAGCTGGTCGGCTATTACCCGTTTCGGCCGATCAGCGCAGGCAGGTGCTCGACGCGATCCGGGAGCAGGAACTCTACAAAGACCCGGAGCTGACCCTGGCCTCGCTGGCCCGCCACCTGGGCGAAACGCCAAACGCCGTGTCGCGCATCATCAACGGCGGCTTCAACCAGTCGTTCAACGAGTTTATCAATACCTACCGGATCGGTGAGGTGAAACGACGCCTGGCCGCCGGCGACACCGAGCGACTGACTATTCTGGCGCTGGCCTTCGATGCGGGCTTTTCGTCGAAGACAACCTTCAACCGGGTTTTCAAAGAACAGACCGGATATACCCCAAAAGCGTATCTGAAGATGTCCCAAATCACACTTCGGGACGACGCAGACCTCCAGGAGTCGGATGTTTGAGCCAAAAATCACCCGACTATGACTGTCAGAACCCTGTTGCCTGCTCTTTGGCTCATCCTGTCCGTTGTCAATAACGCCTGGGCGCAACCCCCCGCCCGGCTGGCCGACCGGATTGCCGCCGTCGAAAATAATCTTATTCCCTACGTGCCGGTAGCCGGGCTGAACGGCTGGTCGCTCGAAGAACGGATGCGCTTTCATCAGGTACCCGGCCTGACGGTGGCGGTCATTCGTAACTATAAACTGGACTGGCAGAAGTCGTACGGGCTGGCCGATACGGTTACTCGTAAACCGGTTACGGCCGAAACCATGTTTTCGGCGGGGTCGATTTCCAAGCTGGTGACGGCCATGGCCGCGCTGCGCCTGGTCGATCAGGGCAAACTCGACCTCGACACGCCCATCAACCAATACCTGACGTCCTGGAAACTGGCCGAGAGCGACTACACGCGGAAAACGCCCGTTACGCTCCGTATGCTGCTCAGCCACCGGGGCGGCACGAGTCAGTCGTCTTATTTCGGGTATACGCCCGACCGGAGTTCATGGCCATCCGTGCCGGAAATACTGGCCGGGAAGCCGGGCACTGAAAGCCGTCCGGTGGTCGTAAACAGCGAACCAGGTAAAGAGTTTCGGTACTCGGGCGGAGGGTATCTGGTGGTGCAGATGGCGCTGATGGACGTGATGAAGCAGGATTTTGCGACCCTGACCGAAACGCTGCTGTTCAAACCGCTGGGGCTGACCCGCACTACCTTTGCGCAGCCGCTGCCGCCTGCGCTGGCTCCCTATGCCTCGGGGGCTTATTCGTCGAACGGCTGGTTCAAAGGGATGCCCTACGTGTATCCGCAACAGGCTGCCGCCGGTCTATATGCCACCCCGGCCGAGCTGGCCCGGCTCATGATCGACCTGCAAAACAGCTATCGGGGTCGGGGCGGTTTGCTGAGCCAGGCGTCGGCGCGGGCCATGATGCAGCCGCTGGCTGTGGTTAGTGAAGGCTTCATGCGGGAGCAGATCGGGCTGGGCGCGTTTCTGTTGCAAAGTGCGCTGAGCACCAACGAACGCGGGCGCTATTTTGAGCATACAGGCACCAACGCGGGCTTTATTGCCTACGCCATCGGCAGCGTGGAAGGCGGGAACGGCATGGTGGTGATGATGAACAACAACAATGGCGCGTCTGAACTGGGTAAAGAAATTCGGCGGGCGGTGGCGCAGGTCTACCGCTGGACCGATTTTTTGCCGAAGCCGCTCGTTCCCAAAGTCCTGCCCGATACCCTGCTGGATGCTTACGTAGGCCGTTACCAGCGCGGGCCCGACGAGGTTGTGTCGATTCGGCGCGCCGGGAACCTGCTCATCGAAAAAATCAACAACGGCAGCGACATCATCTGTGTACCCGTGGGCCCCGATACCATCGCCCTGACCGACTATACCGCCAAAGCTTACTTTAGCCGGGGTCAGACGGGGCGTATCGATTCGCTACGCATCGAGTGGGACCGGAAGCCCTGGCCTCGACTACCCGAGGACGTTTACCTACCCAACGAGCTGATCCGCATGAATCGCCTGGCCGATGCGGTTACCGGCTATCGGGCGCTGAAGCTCAACGTGTATCAGCTGACGTACATGGCCTATGATTTTGCGCTGAGCCGACCGGCCAATCTGCCCGCTGCCGAGGCTATCCTGGAGCTGGCCCGCGAGCAGTATCCCAAAGAAGGCATCGTATACGCACGTCTGGGCGACCTTTACCAGCTACGTGGCGAGAAGCAGCGGGCTGTCGATGCGTTCCGCCAGGCGCTGCTGCTCGACCCCACCGACGCCGATACGAAGCAGAAACTGAAAGGATTAGGAGAGTAAGAGACGGGGGTTGCCCTTGCACCGTGGTCCGTGAGGACACGGACCATTTATTTATCTAGATGGTTTTGCTGTCGGCATGTAGAGACGCAATCCCTTGCGTCTCCCGCCCGGATGGTTTGTTGCTGACGCGCGTGAGACGCGAAGGGTCGCGTCTCTACGTGGTCCGTACAGGCGTTCTTCCACCGTGGTCCGTGTCCTCACCGAGACGCGTAGTCCGGGATGCGCAGTCGGACCTTCACTTCACCATGGTCCGTGTCCTCACGGACCACCTGCCCGGATGGTTTTGCTGACCCATAGGAGACGCAAGGGCAAAACCATCCGGGCGGTTGCGTCTCCCGCCCGGATGGTTTGTTGCTGACGCGCGTGAGACGCGAAGGATCGCGTCTCTACGTGGTCCGTACAGGCGTTCCGCATACGGCGGTCGGTAGGTGGGGCATTTGCTTTATCTTTGCCGGATGACTACTCCTTCTATTCGCGTACTGGTTGTCGGTTGTGGCAATATGGGCGCGTCGCACGCCAGTGCGTACCAGACGCTCGACGGATTTGATATCTGCGGCATCGTTTCGACCGGGAACAGCAAACACGTTCTCAACGAAAAACTCGGCGGAGGGTATCCGCTGTTCAGCGATTATGCCACGGCCCTGGCCGAAACCAAACCCGATGCGGTCTGCATCTCCACCTACCCCGATACGCATGAGTCATTTGCGCTGATGGCGCTCGAACAGGGCTGCCACGTTTTCATCGAAAAACCCCTGGCCGATACCGTAGAAGGCGCCGAGCGGGTGGTGGCTGCGGCCCGGAAAGCCGATAAAAAAGTAGTAGTCGGCTATATCCTGCGCGTTCACCCATCCTGGGAACGGTTTGTGTCCGAAGCGCAGCAGCTGGGCAAACCGCTCGTGATGCGGATGAACCTTAACCAGCAGAGCCACGGACAGATGTGGACGGTACACCGCAACCTGATGAAGTCGCTCAGCCCGATTGTCGATTGTGGCGTTCACTACATCGATGTCATGTGCCAGATGACCCGCTCCAAACCGGTTCAGGTAACGGCCATCGGCGCCCGGCTCACCAATGATATCCCGGCCGATAACTACAACTACGGCCAGCTCCAGATTCGGTTCGAAGATGGGTCCGTAGGCTGGTACGAAGCGGGCTGGGGCCCCATGATGAGCGAAACGGCTTTCTTCGTCAAAGATGTGATCGGCCCCAAAGGCTGTGTGTCGATCGTAGCCAAAAACGCTGGCAATACCGGGCAGTCGGACAATGTCGATGCGCACACCAAGACCGAATCGCTGCGCGTTCACCGGGCCGACCTCACCGCCGACGATCAGTTTACGCAACCCGATACCTGGATCGATATGCACGACGAACCCGACCATCAGGAGCTCTGCAACCGCGAACAGCGTTATTTCCGGCGCGCCATCCAGGAAAATCTTGACCTGACAGACCATTTGCAGGACGCCGTCAACAGCCTCCGCATCGCCTTCGCCTGCGACGAAAGCGTCCGGACGGGTCAGGTGGTACGGTTGTAATCACGTAGCATACCGCGCATGACTGATTTGGGGAAGGTGTTACCAACATCTTCCCCTTTTTGTGGGCCTGGCTACCGGCTTCGGCCCTGGCTGGTAGTCAGGCGTAGGGTGGGTATATCGGGTACCGGCGGCTTCTTTATGGGAGAGGACCCTCAACTCACCCATGGCTCATCAACAACCCAGTCGGCGCCTGTTTGTCAAAGCGGCAACGGCAGCTATGCCGCTGCTGACCGCAGGCGGTATCGAGTCGGCAGGTCGGGCGGTGGCGGTGGCTGCTCCACAAGCCGGTGGGCCGCTGCGGCTCAGCTGCAACCTGTACTCCTTCAACGAGCCGCTGATGAGTGGGCAGATGACCCTTCAGGAGGTGCTGGCGTTCTGCTCGGCCGTCGGATTCGATGCCGTCGACCCGACCGGCTATTATTTTCCGGGCTACCCCGCCGTACCCGATACCAGCTACCTCTACGAGATCAAGCGCCGGGCGTTTCGGCTGGGGCTCGACATCAGCGGGACGGGCGTACGCAACGATTTTACACTGGCCGACCCGGCCAAACGAAAAGCCGACATCGGGCTGGTCAAACAATGGGTCGACGTGTCGGCCCGGCTCGGCGCTCCGGTGCTGCGGATCTTTTCGGGGAAGGGGGTGCCGGCCGGACATACCCGCGAAACCGTGACGGGCTGGCTGGTCGATGCCCTGGGCGAGTGCGTCGACTATAGCGCGAAACAGGGCATCATTCTGGTGCTGCAAAATCACGCTGACTTCATCGAAACGGCCGATCAGCTGCTCGACATCCTGCAACATGTCAAGTCCGACTGGCTGGCCGTCAACCTGGACATCGGCAGTTTCCGCATCGGCGATCCGTATGCGCAGATTGCCCGGGTGGCCCCGCTGGCGGCTACCTGGCAGATCAAGGAGAAGCTGTTCGTTAACGGTAACGAAGTAGATACCGATCTGGACCGGATAGCCCGCCTGGTTCGCGCGTCCGGCTACAAAGGGTATCTGCCCATCGAGACGCTGGGCAAAGGCGACCCGCGCCAGAAAGTGCCCGCCTTCTATAATCGAGTAAAAAAGGCAATGTTCCCTACATAATGCCTGTCATTTGCTTCGGCACCGTTCTAA
Source organism: Spirosoma sp. 209 (assembly GCF_002006735.1). Taxonomy (NCBI): domain Bacteria; kingdom Pseudomonadati; phylum Bacteroidota; class Cytophagia; order Cytophagales; family Cytophagaceae; genus Spirosoma; species Spirosoma sp. 209. The sequence continues at coordinate 48,250 of NZ_MVEC01000023.1, forward strand.
AAATTTGTTACTTTGTATACGCTCAGTGGATCGGCAGTCCAGGACACATACCGACCCTGAGCCAATCGTTAACCTCAATTCATGATGAAAGACAACAGTCAGGAGTCGATGGGTAGTAAATCCCGACGTACATTTCTCAAGACCCTCGGGGTAGCCGCTGCAACGGCTCCGACGGCGCTGGTTGAAACGAAAGCGGCCAGCACTCCCACCACCCAGTACCTGAACCTGGTAAAAAATCACGCCAGCACCTCGGCCAACAGCAAGGTCCGGCTGGCCCTGATCGGAACGGGCGGCATGGGCATTGGCGACACGCAGACCGCCCTCATGGTCGACGGGGTTGAAATGGTAGCCGCCTGCGATCTCTACGACGGCCGTCTGCGCCGGGCCAAAGAACTGTGGGGCGATGGCCTGACCGTTACCCGCGACTACCGCACGCTGCTCGACCGCTCCGACATCGACGTGGTGATCAACGCTACCACCGACCACTGGCACGAGAAAATTTCGTCAGACGCCATGCGGAAAGGCAAGCACGTCTACTGCGAAAAGCCGATGGTGCAGAAGGTAGAAGACGGTCACACGCTCATCAAGGTAGCCGCCGATACGGGCAAGGTATTTCAGGTGGGCAGCCAGTTTGCGTCGTCGATCATCATCAGCAAAGCCAAGGAACTGCTGAAGGCAGGCGACATTGGCGAGCTGGTTTTTGCCGAAGCCCAGTACGACCGGCATAGCGCGATGGGCGCCTGGCAGTACTCGATTCCGCCCGATGCATCGCCCCAGACCGTTGACTGGGATACGTACCTGGGCAGCGCCCCCAAGCGCCCCTGGGACCCGCTCCGGTTCTTCCGCTGGCGCAACTACCAGGACTACGGTACCGGCATTGCGGGCGACCTGTACGTACACCTGCTCACGAGCCTGCATACCATTACCGGATCGCTCGGTCCCAACCGCGTGTATTCGAGCGGAGGAACGCGCTACTGGAAAGACGGCCGCGACGTGCCCGATATTCAGCTCAGCATCTACGACTACCCCAAAACCGCCGAACATCCGGAGTTCAACCTGACCACCCGGTCTAACTTCGTCGATGGCGGTGGTGGAGCGTATCTGGTACGGCTGGTCGGTACCGAGGGCGACCTGTCTATCGGCTGGGATAGCCTGACCGTTCGCAAGAACAAGTTTCCAAAAGCACCCGGCATGTCGGTCGATAACTTCCCGAAAGATCAGAAAGAGCTGTTCGTGGCGGAGTACAACAAAATGTACCCATCGGTGCCCGAGATGGAAGGACCGAAGGAGTTTAAGTATACGGTGCCCAAAGACTACAAAGGCGACCGGTACGAGCACTTCGTGAATTTCTTCAACTCGGTTCGCGACAAGAAGCCCAACATCGAAGATGCTACGTTCGGGCTGCGGGCCTGCGGACCCACCCAGTGTGGCAACATGAGTCTGTTCCAGAAAAAAGTAGTGAGCTGGGACCCCGCCAAGATGAAGATCGGGAACGCCGTCTAGACCACTGGCCAACTTATATACCGCCGAAGCGCCGGGTTCGGGAGCAGACCGATTACTTTTGCTCCTGAATCCGGCGCTTCGGCGTTGCTGAGCCGTAACTGCACCGCCATTTATTCCGTTATGACAACCAACGAAATTTACGACCTGCTGACCGATGCCATCAGCCGCGCTATTCCTGACGAATGGACCATCGCCCGACTGAACGTACAGGCCCTGAGCGATGGACAGGATATTGAGTACGACGGCACCTACCTGACCCCGGCGGGCGAGGAAGAGCCGCTCTCCACCGATATGCCCGACGAGGTGACGCAGGCCGTACAGGCGCTGTTTATCCGGCGGAAGCAGGAAGGCCAGCCCCCCGCCAACTACCTGCAGATCGATCTGAGTGCGCAGGGGCAGTTTACCGCCGATTTCAGCTGGGATCAGGAAATACAGGACGAAGATGATCATTTCTCGGCCGGCGGCACCGCCCGCGACTGGATCGCCATCCGGGACGCCAAATACGGCCCCCGTCCCGAGCCGACCGACGAGTAGCCGGGGCAGCCTTACCGCCGGGTTGGCTTCAGCCCGTCGAGCAGATAGTCGAGTCCGTTGAGCCGGATTTCGTACAGCGTCTGGAGCAGCTGCCCCAGCTTGCCGGCCGGAAACCCTTTCTGCGCGAACCACTCCAGATACGCCATGGGCAGGTGACGAAGCAGCACGCCCTTGTATTTGCCGAACGGCATTTTATAATCGACCAGTTCGACCAGCAGGGTAGGGTCGCCAAAGGGTACGTGTTCGGCCATCAGCGGGCGAGTTCGATTTTGTATTTACGACCTTTCATTTTCAGGTCCCGGATCTGCGTCAGCAGGGCGTTGACTTTTGCTGTTTTGACGGCGGCAAACGACATAAAATCTTTTATCTCGATCAGGCCCAGGTCGCCGGGGGCGAGCTTGCCCTGCTGCGAAAAGAAGCCTACGATATCCACTTTGTTGAGCTTGTTTTTGCGGCCTCCGCTGATGTACAGAGTCTGAAACTCGGGCGCCTGGGGCAGCGGGCCGTCGGTGGGCAGGGGCATCTCCTCCAGGTCGGCGGGGAGCCAGGCAGGCCTGTCTTCGGCCGGGTGCAGGATGACGTAGGCCGTACCGGACGCGTGCATTCGGGCCGTGCGGCCGTTGCGGTGGGTAAACTCGTGCTGGTGAGCCGGCAGGTGGTAATGGACTACGTGTTTCATCTCCGGAATGTCGAGGCCGCGGGCCGCCAGATCGGTCGTGATCAGGTACCGGACACTGCCGTTTCGGAACTGGATGAGGGCTCGTTCGCGGGCGTCCTGCTCCAGACCGCCGTGGTACACCAGCGAGTAGATGCCCCTGTCGGCCAGCAGCTCACTGGTTCGTTCGGCGGCATCGCGGTGGTTGCAGAAAATAAGCGCGGCTTCGGAGTTGAAGGAGCAGAGCAGCCGAAACAGCGTATCGATTTTGTCGCGCGCCGGGGCGGAAACCAGCCTGATCGCCAGTCCTGTTTCGGTATCGTCGGGTGCGGCAAAGCTAAGCTTCGTCGGGTTGTTGAGCCGGACAAAATCGGGAACGGTAATGCCGGCCGTAGCGGATACCAGCACCCGGTTGCGGAGGGCGGGCAGGCTATCGACAATAAAGGCCATCTCTTCGTGAAACCCCAGCGTCAGCGACTTGTCGAACTCATCGAGCACCAGCGTATGAATCCCGTCGAGGGCAACCGTTTGCCGGTCGATGTGGTCGCTGATGCGGCCGGGGGTGCCGATGAGCAGCGCCGGCGGGTTGCTGAGGTTTTTCAGCTCGGTCTCCATCGAATGGCCGCCGTAGCAGACATTGACCTTAAAACCGGTTCCCATCTTTTTCCAGACCTGTTCGATCTGCAGGGCTAGTTCCCGGGCCGGCACCAGAATCAGACACTGTACGCCGGGGCGGGCGGGGTCGAGGAGCTGACAGATGGGCAGCAGAAACCCGAGCGTTTTGCCCGAGCCGGTGGGGGCAATCAGAAACGTGTCGGTATCGGGCTGGATGGCGGCTTGGGCAGCCTCCTGCATGGGGTTGAGGGCGGTGATGCCCAGGTTCGCCAGGAGCTGCGCCGACTGTTCGGGAGTAAGCATACCTCAAAAGTACGCCGAAATGACGCAGCCGACACCGTTACCAGCGCCAAACCGTCCGCGGCTGCCCCCGATTGTCCGATAGGTCGGTTGGGAGCTGCCTTTTCTCTGTATATTGGCCGCCCGACGCCGGCCTGTGCCGGGGCCGACCGTTCCTAAACCCCTGCCATCGTATGTTATCTGTGTACCGTTTCCTCACTGCTGCCCTCCTTGTCCTCTTTTTCGTTCCATCCAGCCTGACAGCCCAGACCGCGCCGGATGGCTTTGTCTTTGGCGACCTGCTTCCCGACGCGCCCGAACTGGCTGCGCGGGGTTCGTACGGGGTTGGGGTGCGTACCATGACGCTAACCAATACCGATCAGCCCGACGTGCTGCGCACCAAAGAAGGCCAGACACCCCGTTATGATCGCCAGCTTACGGTCGAGATCTGGTACCCGGCCCGGATTCCGGCGGGGAAGGCCGAGCGGGTGGTCTACGAGCAGGTAATGGGCAGTGCCAACGATCCCAAGCGGCCGCTGATCCCGTTCACCTTTGCCGGGCGGGCTCTGCGCGATGCCGACCCTGATCCCGGAACGGGCGCGTATCCGCTGGTGATCGTGTCGCACGGATACCTGGGGTCACGCCTGCTGTTCACCTACCTGACCGAAAATCTGGCCTCGAAAGGCTACGTCGTGGTTTCGATCGACCATGCCGAATCGACTTTTCGCGATGCGGCCGGTTTTCCGAGTACGCTGCTGAACCGATCGCTCGATGACCTGTTTGTGCTGAACGAAATGGCCCGGCTGAGTGCCAAGACCAGCAAGACCTTTCTGGCCGGACTGCTCGATGCCAGCAACACGGCCCTGATTGGGTATTCGATGGGTGGCTACGGCGCCCTCAATGCCGCCGGAGCCGGTTACAGCGCCCAGGCCGCCAAATTTTTCAGCCAACTGGCCGGTGGCAGCACAGCGCTGGAAGCGCGCACGACCAGCTCGCCGGCCTACAAAGCCTCGCAGGATCCGCGCATCAAAGCCGTGGTTGCGTTTGCGCCCTGGGGCATGGAACGGGGCGTCTGGGATGCCGAGGGTCTGGCGGGACTGACCCGGCCAACGCTCTTCGTGGCGGGTAGCCAGGACGACATATCGGGTTATGAGAAAGGGATCAAGGCAATTTACGACGGAGCCGTCAACGCCGATCGGTATCTGCTGACCTACCTCAACGCCCGGCATAACGTAGCCCCCAATCCCCCGCCGGCTGAGTCGCTGAAGCCCGGGTTGCCGCTCGATGAATACCTGCGCTACGCCGAACCGGCCTGGAACGAACGGCGTATCAACAACATCAACCAGCATTTCGTGACGGCTTTTCTGGGTATGCACCTCAAAAAGCAGGATTACGCCCGCTATTTTGAGCTGAACGAAAACGCCAACACCAAGCTCTGGACGGGCTTTAAGCCCCGCACGTCGGTAGGCCTGGAAATGCGACATGCCCGACCGTAGACCGGCTGGTAAGCAAGGGGCTGCCGATGCGCAGACCAAAGTATAATTGGGGCGGGTGGTTCTTTGACAGGCACATCTACTCATCTACTGTTGTGATATCATCTCGCCGACTTTTTCTGAAACAGCTGGGCCTGGGTGCCGTGAGCCTGAGCGTTGCCCACACGAGCTGGGGCTGGGGCGCACCCGCCCGTACCCTCAAACTGCCCCGTAGTCTGCCTGGCCTCCAGGGCGTCTCGCCCACGGGTCTGCTGAACTTCCTCAACGCCGTAGAAGCGGAGAAGCTGCATGTCCACAGCATGATGGTAGTTCGGCACGGACAGGTCGTGGCCGAGGGCTGGTGGGCTCCCTACGCTCCGCAGCTGAAACATACGCTGTATTCACTCAGCAAAAGTTTTACCTCAACGGCCGTGGGTATGGCGGTGGCGGAGGGGAAACTGTCTGTCGACGATAAAGTGGTTTCGTTTTTCAAGGCCGATTTGCCGGCTACGGTCAGCGAGAACCTGGCGGCTATGCGGGTCAAAGACCTGCTGACCATGTCGACCGGCCACGATAAAGACACGACCGCCACCATGCGCGCCGACGGGAATACGAACTGGATTCGGACGTTTCTGGCGCAACCCGTCGACCACAAGCCCGGTACGCACTTTGTCTACAACAGCGGAGCAACGTACATGCTCTCGGCCCTTGTGCAGAAGCTGACCGGTCAGCCGGTACTGGCTTATCTTAAACCGCGTTTGCTGGATCCGCTGGGCATCGAAGGGGCCGACTGGGAGGTGGACCCGAACGGGATCAATACGGGCGGCTGGGGCCTGCGGGTCCGCACCGAAGATATTGCCAAGTTTGGCCAGCTCTACCTGCAAAAAGGCGTCTGGAACGGGAAACGGCTCATCAGCGAAGCCTGGATTGCCGACGCTACCCGCTCGCAGGTGATGTCGGCCGGCGGCAAACGAAAAGCCGAGGAGAACGACTGGCTACAGGGCTATGGCTACCAGTTCTGGCGGTGTCGGCATGATGCGTATCGGGGCGATGGAGCCTTCGGACAATATTGCATCGTGCTGCCGAAGGAGGATGCGGTGGTGGCGATCACCTCCGAAACCGGCGATATGCAGGCTATTCTGGATGCCGTCTGGACCCATATCCTGCCGGCCCTGCGGGGTGAAGGACTGGCGGCCGGGAAAGCCGATACCGACCCCCTGACCCGCAAACTTAAAAGCCTGGCCCTGCCGTTCTCGAAGCAGGATACGAATTCGCCACTGGCCGCTACGATCAGTGGCCACACCTTTGCCCTGGCCGACAATAGCCTGAAGGCGACTACGGCTTCGCTGACGTTTGGAAAGGATGGCTGTATCTTCAAACTGCGTGACGATCGGGGGACCCATCAGGTGATGTGCGGCCTGAACCGCTGGGCCGAGGCCGAAACGACCTTCCCGACGGCTCCGCTCAAACTCGTTGCCACCCCCGTTCCCGGCGAAACCCAGACGCGGGTGGCGGGTACGGGCACCTGGACCGATGCCAACACGTTCCTGATGACGTGGCGGTTCATTGAAACGGCGCATTACGAAACCGTAACCTGCCAGTTCGATGATGCCGGGAGTCTGTCTGTTGCTTTTGAAAGCAGCCTCTCCAAACTGAACAATACCAAAGATTCCCGGCCCAGGCTGCAAGGCAAACGCCAGCCCGGCATGACCAGCCAGAAAGGATAAGGTTCGTGAGGAAGAATTTTTAATGGGGTATATGTATTGCCCGGTATTCGTACCGGGCAATACATATACCCCTCATTTTTCCCGGCATGAATGCCGGTCCTAGTCATGGGTCGTGCTCCATGTAAATCCGGCTCGGTTCGTTTGATGACTAGCCCTGGCATGAATACCGGGGTAATGTAATATCTCGGATTTCTCTGGCATGAATGCCAGAGCTAGTCATAGGTCGTGCTCAATATAAATCCGGCCCGGTTCGGTCAATGACTAGCTCCGGCATTTATGCTGGGGTAATGTAATATCTCGGATTCCTCTGGCATGAACGCCAGAGCTAGTCATAGGTCGTGCTCCATGTAAATCCGGCCCGGTTCGTTTGATAACTAGCCCTGGCATTTATGCCGGGGTAACTAATCCGTATTCATGCCGGAGAAATAAATAATCCGTCCCGGATTAAACGTTTCGCGATCAGTGGTATCTAATGGCTATAAGCCAAACACAAGGCGATGAAAACGACAGGGAACTTCCGGACAATGATTGTCGGCATGGCGCTGAGCCTGGCTGGCATAACGACGACGCTGGCACAAGGCGGATATGGTCAACCGGACTATGGACAGCCGGATTATAACCAGCCGGGCTATGACCAGGCCTATGGTCAACCCTATAACCAGCCGGGTGGTCCCGTTCCGTCGCAGGATTTTTATAACGATCTGGGGCCCTACGGGCAGTGGGTCAACACGCCCGAATACGGCCGGGTCTGGATTCCGAATGTCGAGCCGGGCTTTCAGCCTTACGCTACCAACGGCCATTGGGTCGTAACGGAATATGGAAACACCTGGGTGTCCGACTACGCCTGGGGCTGGGCACCATTCCACTATGGACGGTGGTACCTCGACCGCTATCGGCGCTGGGCCTGGGTGCCGGGCTACGACTGGGGACCGGCCTGGGTATCGTGGCGATCGGGGGGCGGCTACTACGGCTGGGCTCCGCTCGGACCGGGTATCAACATCAACGTGAACATCAACATTCCGGCCGATTACTGGGTATTTGTGCCGCAGGTGTACATCACCAGCCCGCGCCTGTACAACTACTGCGTACCCCGGCCGCGTGTGGTGAATATCTACCACAATACAACCATTATCAATAACGTATACCGGGTTAACAACCGGGCCTATGCATACGGACCGCGCCGGGAAGAAATCGAATACGTAACCCGACGGAGCGTGCCGGTATACCGGGTCGAAAACGCAGGTCGCCCGGGACGAACGGTTGTGCGCGACAACACCGTTGGCTTCTACCGGCCCGAGGCCAGTCGGGGCTCGCGAGGTGGTGCGCCTGCTTATACCAACGATCGCCCGGCTTACACCAATAGTCGGCCAGACTACGGTCGTCGCGATTATCGAACCAATTCAGGGGCCTATACGGGTGCGACCGGTGTCGAATCTCCCCGTGTGGAGGCACCCCGTGTGGATGCTCCCGGTGCCTCTGTGCCAGGGGTAGAGTCACGCGGTTCGGGGGCATCCCGTACCGATGGACCACGCTACGATAGCCCCCGCTATTCGCCACGGGGTCAGTCGTCTGACTATTCGGGACGCACACCCCGGTATGAACCCCAGGCTCAGTCGACTGAGCCGGCGCCACAAACGGGATCGGGCTTTCCGCAGCCGAGTCGGCGCGAATCGTTTCCGCAGCGTGAGAGTGGCCAGTCGCGCGGCACCTTCGAATCGCGCGGTCAGGGACAGATTCCGACCCAGCGCGAGTCGATGCCCCAGAGTCGGGGTGGGCGGGTCGAGTCGTTCCCGCAACGGGACAACAGCCCCGTTCAGCCGCAGCGGTCGGGTGGGTTCGAGTCACGCGGCCAGGGGCAACCCGCACCGACTGGCCAGCCACAGATGCCCCAGGGCGGATTTCCGGCTGGGCGTGGGGGCTCGCGGGGGCCGCGCTAATAGCAGTCAACAACAAATCATGAACATAGAGCAGGTCCGTTATGGCCCCGGTTGGGCTGGTAACGGACCTGCCGTCTTTGCCGACTGGTCATCAGCGGTATCGGATGAAGACGACTATGCTGCCGATTACAAGCACCACGAAGACCAGGATCATGCCAACGAGGTAGGCCGTTCCGATACCGGGTCCCTGCTGACTGAAGGCCGACATTCCTTTGTCGAGGGCCAGGTGAGCGCCAACTATCCCTGCCACCCATACCCGTAGCAGGAGCCCACGCTTTTCCACGTCAGGAATAGACCAGAGCAGGAAAACCAGCGCCGTCAGTGCAGGGATGAGTACCCATAGGTTCTCGATAAAATCGTCGATACGGGGGTTGGGCGGCTGGTTCGCCCTGGCCAGCAAGGTCATTGATCCGTAGGCCAGCAGCCATACCAGTTCGGGCCCAATCAGTACCGTGGCCCAGCGCGGCAGTGTTGATGTGTCCATAGAAATAAGCGCCTGCATTACCGCGCGTGTATTGGTTCAGATAAGAAGACCTGGTATGATCACCAGGCGATCTCGCCGGGTACGGCACACCAACGGCCGCACCCGTAAATCCGTGTTGGTAAGTACGCCGAAATGACCAAGAGTACCAGCGGGTTTTTCGTGAAGGGACAGTGCCGGTATCTATTTGTTGCGAAAGGTCGGCTGACGGCTCGTTTCGGGCGGCTCGGAATTGGGGGGCGTGGTCGATACGTGATTTCGGAGTCTACACTCGTCTTTTTCTGATAAGCCGTATCTTGGGCTTCATTCCCTCATAGCCATGCTTCAGCGACTTATCCCTGTTTGTGTTCTGCTTTCTACCCTGACCAGCCTGTATGCCCAGCCAGTGGGCTCACCTGTAGCGTCGGTGAAGACCTACGAACCCCCGGTTTTCACCGACCCTGACCGGCTGAAAAAGATACAGGCCCTCGCGCCAACGATCGATAAGCTCTATAAAGACTATGCCGTCAAACGTAATTTTCCGGCCCTGGCCTACGGTGTCGTGGTCGACGGAAAGCTGGTTTATGCCGGCAGCACGGGCTATACCGATGTGGCGAAGAAAACGGCGGCCACCCCTAAGTCGCTGTTCAGGATCGCGTCCATGACCAAAAGTCTGACCGCCCTGGCTATTCTCCACCTGCGCGATCAGGGCAAACTCCGGCTCGACGACCCGGTGCAACAGTACATCCCGGAACTGAAACCCATAGCGTACGTCACCGCCGACGCGCCCCTGATCACAATCCGTAACCTGATGACCCACTCGGCCGGCTTTCCGGAAGATAACCCCTGGGGCGATCGCCAGCTGGCCGATTCGGACGCCGACCTGATCAACCTCATTAAGGGTGGGCTGACCAGTGCCAATGCGCCAGGCGTGGCCTACGAGTATAGTAACCTCGGTTTCGCCATGCTGGGTAACATCATCACGAAGGTGTCGGGCAGGCCCTATCAGCAGTACATCACCGATGCCATTTTGAAGCCACTCGGTATGGATCAGACGCTCTGGGAATACAGCAGCGTACCGGCCAACCTGCTGGCGCACGGCTACCGGGCTCAGGACGGGCAATGGGTTGAGGAGCCACTGCTGCACGACGGTTCGTACGGGGCGATGGGTGGTCTGATCACCTCGATCGAAGATTTTAGTAAGTATGTCGCGTTTCATCTGGCTGCGTGGCCTCCGCGGAGCGAGGCTGACCGCGGACCCGTGAAGCGCAGTTCCGTGCGGGAGATGCAGCAACCCTGGATGTTTTCGGGACTGGCCACCCAGGCAAAAACCTCGGCCGGTAAACCCTGTCCCGTTACCAGCAGCTATGGCTACGGACTCGGCTGGTCGCAGAACTGCGAGGGGCGGGTGAGCGTTGGCCATAGCGGTGGTTTGCCCGGTTTCGGTAGTCAGTGGCGCATGTTACCCAACCACGGTATCGCTGTCATTGCCTATGCAAACCTGACGTATGCGGGGCTGGGAACCATCAACTCAGTCGTGCTCGACACACTGGTATCGCAGGCTGGCCTGATGCCCCGGCAGCTGCCCGTTTCGCCCATCCTGAACCAGCGCAAAGCCGAACTGGTCAAACTCCTGCCCGACTGGACCAACGCCGAATCGAGCGGCATCTTCGCCGAGAATTTCTTTCCTGATCAGTCGGTCGATACCCGGCGGAAAGCGGTGCAGACGTTGTATGCCAAAGCCGGAAAAATCAAACGGGTTGGGGCGATGGTACCCGAGAACCAGCTGCGCGGCCATTTCATCATCGAAGGCGAGAACGCCAACATCGAAGTGTTTTTCACCCTTACCCCCGAAAACCCCGCGCTCATTCAGCAACTCGACATAGCGGAAGTACCCCGCCCGTAAAATGGTTATGTGTGACCGATACGCCCCCGTTTCCACCGTGGTGCGGCTGCGTGCCCATTGCTACCAAGGTCCGTGGGGACACGGACCCCTGACCGGATGGTTTTGTTGACGCATAAGTGGTCCGGACAGGTTGTCCGGCTGCTCGTCCCGGTACGGACGCGGACCCTGGTAGCAAGACGACTGTCGCACCCGCATCAGGACTTGGCGAGCTTCACGATATCGTTGACTTCCAGAATCGACTTGTCGTAGCCTTTGGTGGTGGCTTTGATCATGGCTTTGGCCAGTTCCTGCAACGTAGAAACGAAGCTCGGCAGTACCAGCCGGAATACCGGATACAGCCAGGCAATATACCGGTAATAACTCTTTACGTTTTTGAGTCCTTTTGTCGGCAGCAGAAAACCGGGCCGGAACATGTATGTTTTCCGGAATGGCAACAGCCGCAGTGCGTTCTCGGTAGCCCCTTTGATCCGCGCCCACATCACCCGCCCCTGCGCCGTACTGTCGGTGCCGCTGCCCGAAACATAGCAGAACGTCATGTCTGGATTCTGCCGCGCCATCAACTGGGCCGCATGAATGGTCAGATCGTAGGTCAGGTGATAGTAATCGGCTTCAGTCATGCCTACCGACGATACACCCAGGCAGAAGAAGCAGGCGTTGTAGCCCGTCAGCTGAGCCGCCACAGGTGTCAGATCGAAAAAGTCGTCGTGAATGAGTTCACGTACTTTGGCGTGCGAAATTCCGGTTGGTTTACGGTTCAGCAGCAGAATCTGCTCTACATCGGCGTCCTGTAAACATTCATGGAGTACGCCCTCGCCAACCATGCCAGTGGCCCCTGTAATAATTGCGTTTACCTTCATGGGTTAGTTATATTGAGCACCGGGCCGATCAGGCTATCATGGAGGCCGACAGGACAGCCTGATCGGCCCAGCGTATCATTAGCCAAAATCCGAACGGGCCCAAATAGGTTCATACACCCGACGGGTTGGTTCGGCAACGTGCTGATGCGCGGGATATATTTTTTTAGCGGTCAAGCGAGTAGACCTCTGGATAAGGGTTTGGTAACCGAGTTGAAAGAAGTAAGCTTTTTTTTCGTGATTAGCTACCGGAAGCAGGCCGGATAACTTAGGGGGCGGGGTAACCGGCTTCCCCAGACCATCTCCTGGCAACTCGACGAGTTCCTGGCTAGTCTACGCGAGAGGAGTGCTTATTTTGCCGGCCCGCCCGTTGTTGATTACTACGAATGAACGTTCAGGTTGCCTGATTGGCAGGCTGATCATTGCCGCTAACCCCTGATCCCGGCAGGCATCAGGGTTACTTTTATCCGGTCCTGTTTCTTTATGCCTATGCTACGCTTCCTTTTTTTTATCCTCACGGTTCTGCCTGCTGCCGGGTTAGCGCAGGAGGTGATCAGCAATCGCCAGCGCGACATTGTGTTCAGGTCAGTTCATGTGATTCCGATGGATCGGGAACGGGTGCTGACTAACCAGACGGTCGTTGTCCGTAACGGCCGGATCACGGCCATGGGGAACAACGGCAGCGTGAAGGTGGCTCCCGGGGCGCTGATCATTGATGCGGCCGGTAAGTACCTGACGCCCGGCTGGGCGGAGATGCACGCCCACGTTCCGCCCATCGATAACCTGGAGCCGATGAAAGAGGTGCTGACGCTGTACCTGGCCAACGGCATCACGACGATACGCGGCATGCTCGGCCATCCCAGACACCTCGAACTGCGCCGGATGATCAATAGCGGTGACGTGCTGGGACCGCACTTCTATGCGACAGGTCCCTCGTTTAACGGACAGACCGTAAAAACCGCCGGGCGCGGGGCCGAAATGGTACGGGAGCAGAAAGCCGCCGGGTACGACTATCTGAAGCTACACCCCGGTCTGACCAAAGAAACCTTTCCGGCCATTGCCCGAACTGCGCAGGAGGTGGGTATTCCGTTTGTCGGTCATGTTTCGTTCAATGTCGGTGTTTGGCGGGCCATTGACGCGCGGTACTCCTCGATCGATCATCTGGATGGATTCATTGAAGCCATCACGCCGGGGAGCGATACCCTGGCCGAACCCGAAACGGGACTATTTGGCTCCTGGATAGCCTGGCAGGCCGATGCCGCCCGCATTCCGAAACTCGTCCATGCGCTTCGTGACCAGAAAATAAGGGTGGTGCCGACGCAGGCGCTGGCCGAGCGATGGCTTTCCCCCAAACCCGCCGAAGCTTTCACCGGCGATCCGGAGATGAAATACATGAAGCCTCAGGACGTGCAGAACTGGGTCAACGCCAAGACCAGCTATACGAGCAACCCGAACTTCTCGAAAGAACACGCTGAAAAGCTGATCGACATCCGCCGGAAGCTCATCTACGCCTGCCAGAAAAACGGGGTCGAGCTGTTGCTGGGATCCGACGCGCCCCAGATTTTCAACGTGCCCGGTTTCTCCATCCACCATGAAATGAACTACATGGTCGATGCCGGACTTACGCCCTACGAGACGCTGCGGACGGGTACGGTCAACGTGGCCTCGTACCTGAACAAACCGGACTCGGGCGTTATCAAAACCGGAAACGTGTCGGACCTGGTCCTGCTGAGCGGTAACCCCCTGGCCGATATTACCCAGACCCGCAACATCGAAGGGGTTATGATCGGTACGAACTGGCTATCCAAAGCCTACCTACAGCAGGCCCTCAAAAAGCTGGAAAAGCAGTAATCGGGTACGGGGTTCTCGGTTTCTCCTGTATTGATGTTTCCCCGGCATGAATGCCGGATCTATTCATTGACCGAACCGGGCCGGATTTGGATGGAGCACGACCCATGACTAGCCCCGGCATTCATGCTGGGGGAATGATTGATTCTCGGATTCTCCGGCATAAATGCCGGAGCTATTCATTGACTGAACCGGGCCGGATTTGAATGGAGCACGACCCATGACTAGCCCCGGCATTTATGCTGGGGGAGTGATTGATTTTCGGATTCTCCGGCATAAATGCGGGAGCTATTCATTGACTGAACCGGGCCGGATTTGAATGGAGCACGACCCATGACTAGCCCCGGCATTCATGCCGGGGGAGTGATTGATTTTCGGATTCTCCGGCATAAATGCCGGAGCTAGTCATTGACCGAACCGGGCCGGATTCACATGGAGCACGACCCATGACTAGCCCCGGCATTCATGCCGGGGAAAATAATGCCAAGGAAATAAACAAAGTAAACCCTCTTATGAAAACGCTTCTGATTAGCTTCGCCATCATGGCCAGCGGATTTCTGCTGGCCACCCGCCCGGCCCGCACCGACCTGGATGGCGCCTGGAAACAGACCGGCTCTGCCAACGCAACGGTCATGCTGACCATCGTCGACAACTACCTGATGCAGACCACTTATGAAGCCAGCCGGTTTGTCAGTACCCGGGGCGGAGCCTGGCAGCGGTCGGGCGATAAGCTGAGCCTGTCGGTCGAGTTCGATACGGCCGACAGCAGCCGGGTGGGGCAGGTTGAGTCGTACTCGGTCATGCTAAAGAACGGGCAGTTGACGCTCAGCGGCCCGGCGGGTGTGCGGACGTTTGCGAACCTGGATCAGCCATCCGATAAAACACCATTGGCAGGCCTGTGGCGCATTACGGGGCGGGCCAACGACGCCGGACAAATCATGACCATGCAGCGGGGTGCGCGCAAAACCATCAAGCTGCTGACCGGCACCCGGTTTCAGTGGGCAGCCATCAACCCGCAAACGAAGCAGTTTTCCGGGACGGGTGGCGGGACTTATCGCTTCGCGGATGGGCAGTATACCGAAACCATCGATTTCTTCTCCCGCGATAACAGCCGCGTTGGCCGGTCGCTGACCTTCACCGATACCGTGTCCGGCAGCGAATGGCGGCATACTGGTCAGAGTTCTACCGGCGGTAAAGTCGACGAGGTCTGGACCCGCGAACCCTAGGACATGGGCCGGTGTTGCCCTGCCCGGAACGGGGTCTTTTTCATCGCCGGCCGGGCATTCGGCAGATTAGCCGTACCTTCGTGGTTTCGTTAGCACAAGAGCCATGACGTTTGAGGAACTGAATCTGAACAAGCCGCTGCTGCAGGCGGTTGCCGACCTCGGCTACACGACGCCCACCACCATTCAGCAGAATGTATTTTCGGTGGTTATGTCGGGACGCGACGTATGCGGTATTGCCCAGACCGGAACCGGTAAAACGGTGGCGTATCTACTACCCTGTCTGCGTCAGTTCCAGTTTACCCAGGATAAACAGCCGCAGGTGCTGATTCTGGTACCTACGCGCGAGCTGGTGGTGCAGGTGGTTGAAACCGTCAACAAGCTGACCGCCTACATGAACGTCGTAACGGTAGGCGTGTACGGGGGCGTTAACATGAAGCCGCAGATGGCCGAGGTGCAGAAAGGCGCCGACGTGCTGGTCGCCACACCGGGTCGGCTGGCCGATCTGCTCCTGAACGGTGCCGTCAAAACCAAGTCGATCCGGCGTATGGTGATCGATGAGGTCGATGAAATGCTGAACCTCGGGTTTCGGACCCAGCTGAAAAATATCCTGGACCTGCTTCCCCCCAAGCGGCAGAACCTGCTGTTCTCGGCCACCATCACCGGCGATGTGGAGCAGCTGATCCAGACCTATTTCAACAACCCCATCCGGGTAGAAGCGGCTCCGGTGGGTACTCCGCTGGAGAACATTCAGCAGACGGCCTATCTGGTTCCCAACTTTTATACCAAGGTCAACCTGCTCACCGATCTGCTCCGGCAGAAGGCCGACATGACCAGGGTAATGATCTTTGTGGCCACGAAAGCCCTGGCCGATCAGCTGCTTGACCAGATCGACGACGACTTTCCGGATCAGATCGGGGTTATCCACTCCAACAAGGCGCAGAATCAGCGCTTCGAGACCGTCAGGCGGTTTAAGGCCGGAACCTACCGCATCCTCATTGCGACCGACATCATTGCGCGTGGCCTCGACGTGGCCGAAGTATCGCACGTGATCAACTTCGACGTACCGGCCGAACCCGAGAGCTATATTCACCGGATTGGACGCACCGGCCGGGCCGACCAAACCGGTATTGCCATCACGTTCATTACGGAGAAAGAGAAACCCCAGCAGGCGGCTATCGAACAGCTGATGAACTACACCATTCCGATGCTGCCCTTACCCGACGACCTGGCCATTTCGGACGAGCTGACCGATGACGAACAGCCGAAGGTGTACATGAAGATCGTTGAGCCCAAAGCGCCCAAACGCGAGGATGTTGGCCCGGCCTTTCATGAGAAAGCGGCTAAGAATCAGAAGGTGAACGTCCGGCGCGACTATGCCGCCGAGAAACGGATCAAATACGGCCGACCCATCAAGCGGAGTGGGAAAAAGTAATCAAGCAACCTCTATGTCATTTTCATCGCTCGGCTTGTCCGACCCCCTGCTGAAGGCCGTTGCCGATCAGCAGTATACCAAACCTTACCCCGTTCAGCAGGAAGCTATCCCGGCCATTCTGCGCGGAAAAGATATTCTGGGCATCGCCAAAACCGGATCGGGTAAAACGGCCAGTTTCGTGCTGCCGATTCTGGAGCTGTTTCACCGCACAAAAACGGCCAAGAGCCAGTCGGCTACCGTGCTCGTGCTGGTACCCACTCGCGAGCTGGCCGTACAGGTGGCCGAGGTATTCGAGATGCTCGGTGCCCACCTGTTTCCCAAAGTGAAAACGGTAGCGGTATACGGGGGCGTGTCGATCAACCCACAGATGATTGCCGTTCACGGCGCCGAAATCGTGGTGGCTACGCCGGGGCGGCTTCTCGACCTGCTCAGCAGTAATGCGCTGCGTTTGTCGGGGGTAGAGGTGCTGGTGCTCGACGAAGCCGATAAAATGCTGGAGCTGGGTTTTGCGGAGGAGATGGACGCCATTTTTGCGCGACTGCCCAAAAACCGGCAAACCATCCTATTCTCGGCAACCCTGGGCGACGCCATTCAGGATATCAACACCAGCCTGCTGCGGAGCCCGACCAAAATCGAGATTGCCGAAGAGCCGCAGGACATCGACCAGATCCAACAGCTGGCGTACCGGGTCGATCCCGAACGGAAAGGGCCTCTGCTGCGCTACCTGATCAAAACGGGCCAGATGAAGCAGGTACTCGTGTTCGTATCCTCGACCCGAACGGCCGATAACGTGGTCGGGAAACTGAGCAAAAACGGCATCCAGGCCATGGCTATCCACGGCGACAAAACGCAGGGTGCCCGAACGGAAGCGCTGCGGCAGTTCAAGTCGGGTAAGCTGACGGTGCTGGTGGCTACAGACCTGATTGCGCGCGGTATCGATATTCAGTTTCTGCCCCATGTGATCAACTTCGAACTACCCCGCTCGCCCAAAGACTACATCCACCGGATCGGGCGTACGGGACGCGCCGAAGCCTCCGGAGAAGCGATCTCGCTCATAACCCCCGACGATGAGCACCACTTCAAAATTATCCAGAAAAAGATGGGAAAGCGGGTTGAGATACGCCCCACCGACGAACTGGATCTGATGGGGTACTAGTGTAGTCAACCAACCGCTTATCCTCGAATCATTCCGCCAAAAACGGCCCGGTTTCCGGGGTCGGCAAATTGCGGTAACTTGCTTCATCGTGTTTTCACCAGCTAGAAATTCTATGAAGCGTTTTGGATGGGCAGGCCTGTTGGCTGCTTTGTTGTTGGGCCAGGAAACGATGGCCGCCACTAAACCGGCGACTCCGCTGGTCTACGAAATCGATCTCACCAATCGCGCCGATGACCAGTTCAAGGTGACCCTGCGCGTAAACGGCCTCACCGCCGACAATGCTGTATACCAGTTTGCCGCCACCGCCCCGGGCACGTATCAGATCATGGACATTGGCCGGTACGTGCGCGCCTTCAAAGCGTTCGACAGCAAGGGCCGCGAACTGAAAACCGAGCAGGTATCTACCAACCAGTGGAAGTTTGCCGAGCCGCAGAACGTGCGAACCGTTCAGTACAGCATTGCCGAAACCTGGGATACGCCGGTTACCGAGCATAAGCCGTACAACATGTGCGGCACGTCCATCGAAAATGACCATGTGCTGATCAACGGACAGGGCGTATTCGGTTTCCCGACGGGTATGCAGGCGGCTCCGCTGGAGGTGAAACTCAACTACCCCGCCGACTGGAGCGTAGGAACGGCCCTGGACAAAAATGCCAGAGGTAACTTCGTAGCGGCCAGCTACGACCGCATCGTTGACTCGCCCATTCTGCTCGGTCGGCTAACAAAGGCTACCACGACCGTGGCCGGGGCGCAGATCGACGTCTATACCTACTCGAAGACGGACAAGATCAGGTCGGAACAGCTGCTGGGTAGTATGCAGGCTATGCTGAACGCGGCCGGTCAGTTTCTGAAGCAGCTGCCCGTAAAGCGATATACGTTCCTGTACCACTTCGAAGACGAGAGCTGGGGTGCCTGGGAGCATTCGTACAGCTCGGAGTACGTGCTCAAAGAAGATGAGTTCTCGAAGAAGGTGGGGGAGGAGGTTACCTCCATTGCAGCCCACGAGTTCTTCCACGTAGTAACCCCGCTCAATATCCACAGCGAACTGATCGAGCAGTTCAACTTCGTGACGCCGACGCCATCGGAGCATCTGTGGCTGTACGAAGGCGTAACCGAATGGGCCAGCAACGCGATGCAGCTGCGCGGCCAGATCATGGACCTGCCGACATACCTCGACCAGCAGAGTAAGAAAATCAGCATCGACAAACAGCTCGATACGACCTACACCCTGAGCCAGCTGGGCCTGACGTGCTTCACCGACGAAGGTCAGAAACAATATTTCAACATCTACAACCGGGGCGCCCTGGTAGCGGGGCTGCTCGACATTCGGCTGCTGGAGCTATCGAAGGGAACGCGTGGTCTGCGCGAGGTGGTCAACGAACTGGCTACAACCTATGGCCCCAACAAAGCGTTTCCGGAGAAAGAGTTCTTTGCCATCTTCACCCAGAAGACCTACCCCGAAATTGCCGACTTCTTCAACCGCTACGTCAAGGCCGCCGAGCCGCTGCCGTTTACCGAGTACTACGGTAAGCTGGGCATCAACTACAGTCCGGCGCTGGCAACGGGCCGCAAAACGGTGTCGCGCGGCTATGGCGTACGGCCGGTAGAGGGTAAGCTGATACTCAGCAAGCTTAGCGAGGCTGCCCTCAGAGCCGGTTTGCAGGAAAACGACGAGTGGATCGGCTACAACCGGCAGCCGCTGTCGATGGGCAACGCGGGGGCGGTTGTCGAACAGATGAGCCAGCTTACCCCGGCCGACAGTTACGAAATGACCATTCGCCGAAATGGGCAGGAGCTGACCATCAAAAACGCCATGGTCGAAATCGACGAGGTTAAACGGTTCGCGTTCCAGGTCAATCCCCAGGCCACGCCCGAACAGCTGAAGCTGCGCGAGATCTGGCAGAAGAATTTGTAATGCTTTACCGGTTCGTAGAGACACAACCCATTGCGTTTGACTGACGTCAGCAACAGACCCTTCGGCCAGGGGCTGTGGGGACACGGAGCCTGGGATAGGACTTTGGCTGACGCGTCTGAGACGCGATGGGTCGCGTCTCTACGGTCCGAAGGCTCGCGTTTCCAAACCGTAGTCCCTGTTTGCACCGGGACGCGCAGTCCGGGACGCGCAGTCCGACTCCTGCATCGCGGGCCGTGTCCTCGCGGGCCATTCATGCGTCAGCTATGCTATTCAGGCAGGTCATTCCGTACGGCCAAACAGGGTGGCCAGCATACGGGTGAACTCGGTTTGGAAAGGGGCGGTGATGTCGATGGGTTCGGCGGTGATGGGGTGCTCAAACCTGAGCTGCCGGGCGTGCAGCAGCATCGTATTCATCGCAAAATGTTCCAGAAAAAGCTTGTTCTGCTTGTTGCAGCCATGGGGCCGATCACCGATGATGGGGTGAAGAATGTGCGCCATATGTTTGCGCAGCTGGTGCATCCGGCCGGTGGTGGGGGTTAGCTCGACCAGCGAATACCGCGATGTGGCATGTTTCCCGGCGGCCAGCGGGATCTCCGTCCGACGAATCGTTTTCAGGTGCGTGACAGCCTCCTGCACCACCCCATCGTCGCGCCGGAGCGGGTAGTCGATGGTTTGCGCATCGTCGGTGAAACCCCGGACAATAGCAACGTAGGTTTTGTCGATAAGCCCGTCCATAAACCGTTGCTGCATGGCCGCGTTCATGGCCTCATCCAGCGCAAACAACAAGACGCCCCCTGTTTTCCGATCGAGCCGATGCACCGGGTAGACGCGCTGCCCCAGCTGGTCGCGTAGAAGCTGCACCGCAAACTCGCTGGCGTCGCTGGCAATGGGCGAGCGGTGGACCAGCAGCCCATGCGGTTTATTGATGGCTACCAGCTCGCTGGACTGGTACAGAATGGGCAGCAGCGCCCGGCTGGCTGGATCGATCATGCCGGAAAGTCGGGGCTGCTTTTGAGTTCGTCGATCTGTTTGCGATGCCGTTCCACGTGGGCCGACAGGAGCAGAACGGCCTGGTAGATGTCGAGCCACCCCAGGGCTATATGGCGGAAGTAGTGCGTTCGCAGGTCGTCTGTCTGGGCCTGTACGTAGGCAATGGCTATGTCGCGCTGCTGCTCAAAATCCAGCAGGGCCGCAGCGGTTGAGCCAAACCGCCCCGTCGGTATAAACGGATCGGGCGCCGGCAGCGTTACGGCGCGGCTGCGAACAGCCTTGATCACGTCGACATCGGATAGCCGCACCTCGGCCCGCCTGGCGGGGTCGGCTGGGTAACTCATCCCTTTCTGGATGCCGCCGAAGATACCTCGTTCAACCAACGCGATATGTTCGGTACACTCGGCTACTGACCAGCGATCGGGGGCCGGTTTGTAGGAAAGCTGCGCATCGGTCAGGCCTTCCAGCGACTGGCGCAGGCTGATGCGGGTGGCGTTGAGCGCGTCGAGGGCGTAGGCTCGCTGTTCATCGGTAACAGGCCCGCTGGCGGAGGTGGGTTGCAGGTTTTGCATGGGCTGATCGTCGTAAAGTAACAAAGGTACGGCAGGTTAAGGAGCCGATGGTCTGCGCGGTCAGAATCCGGCCTGGCCGCGGCCAACTGGCTGGTATCTATTTGTTGGTAATCAGTAAACTACCTATTAATAAATCATTGTACCGCTGCCTAACTAAAAAGAAGGGCGCCAATGAGCTGTTTCTAACTTTTGCCCGTATTCTCAATATCGCTGTTCTACGCTCATATCTTCTTTTTTTCCTTCCAAAAACAACCAAACGTATGCGTACCTCATTACTTGCTGCTCTTTCTGTATGCACACTACTTCTGCTCAACAGTTGTCAGGACCACCTGGTCCCCAGCGGCCCCAGCCGGTTACGGGTCGATGATGTGGCCACCCAGCTGGCCTTCCCGATCGGAATGTCGGCCGACAATCAGGGGCGTATCTGGGTTGCCGAAACGGCAGCCGGTATGGTATCCGTTATCATGCCCGGCGGCCAGAAATACCCCGTCATTACCGGGTTCAGCGTTAGCATCAGCCCCGAAAATACCCCCGATGGGCTCAACCACCTGCTGTACAAGGACGGGATGTTGTATATCCTGCATGGCATCGATGAGAAAATGTACATCGCCAATGTAGGGTCGTTCAAACCCGGCGACGCACCGGTTTCGTTCAACACGCTGAAGAGCGAAGCCATCGGTCAGTTTGTGCTCGATTACAAGTTCACCGACGATACGGAAGATTCGAACCTTTATAACCTGACGTTCGGACCCGACGGCGACCTGTTCATTGCCGATGCGGGTGCCAATGCCATCATCCGCCGGGCCAAAAACGGGGCGCTGAGCGTTTTTGCTACGCTGCCGGGTCTGCCCAATCCAACACAGGTAGGACCTCCTGTCATCCAGGCGGTACCAACCGGTATTACGTTCGATGGCAAGCGGTTCCTGGTCTCCACCCTGTCGGGTTTTCCATTTCCGGTGGGTAAAGCCCGTGTGTTCCAGATCGATGTGGCCGGTAACGTATCGCTCTATCAGGATGGCTTCACGAGCCTGGTCGATGTGCTGTTTGCGCCCGACCAGAACCCGCTTATTCTGGAGATTGCCCAGTTTGGTCCCCAGGGGCTGACGCCCAAAACCGGAAAACTGATTCGGTCAGTGAATGGACAGGCCACCACGTTGCTGGAAGGCCTGAACCTGCCAACCGATATCGAGCTGGGAAATGCGGCCAATACCTACTACATCAACAGCCTGGCCGACGGCAAAATACAGAAGATCACTTACTAGCGGGTTGAACCCAAACGGGCCCGACTGCGTATGTACAACAGCCGCGTTTCTACAACAGAAGCGCGGCTGTTATCGTATACTGACTCCCACCGGATTATGCTGATCCCCCGTTTGCTCTGGCTGGTGCCGGCGCTGCTGCTTACCCTGGCGCTGGTGCTGCTCGTCGCCAGCGAATACGCTACCGCCCGCGCCAGCCGCCGAACCAAAGATGTTGCTTATGTGGCCGCAACGGCCCCTGATTTCGATGCGGCCCGGCATCGGCTCGATGTGTATGCGCCGAGGACAACATCATCGACTTTGCGGCCGGTGGTGGTGTTCATCCACGGCGGAAGCTGGAACAGTGGCAGCAAAAACCTGTACAGTTTCGTGGGTAGGCGGCTGGCCAAACAGGGGGTAGTGGCGGTGGTGATCAACTACCGGCTTTCGCCCGGCGTTCGGGTGCCCGATATGGCTGCCGATTGTGCCCGCGCCGTCGACTGGACCGCGCGGCACATTGCCGACTACGGGGGCGACCCGAACCGGCTGTTTACCATGGGGCACTCAGCCGGGGCCGGACTGGCGGCCCTGCTGGCCGTAAAAGATGAGCTGTTTGCCGGGTTGGGCCGGTCAACGAATCCCGTTAAAGGGGCCATTCTCGATGACCCGGCCGGTCTCGATATGTTTGATTACCTGACGAAGCTGGAATACCCCAACGACGAGCAGTACCTGATTCCGTTCGGTAAAGACCCGGCCGTCTGGCGGGCGGTATCGCCGATGTACCACGTCCGGGCTGGAAATCCGCCTATGCTGCTGTTTGTGGGTGGCGAAACGTATCCGAGCATTACCAGCAGCAGCCGTCGGTTTCACGAGCGGCTGCAGGCGCTGGGTATCCGACACGAGTATACTACCCTGCCCGGTAAGAAGCACGTAGGCATGGTAACGCAGCTGTACTGGAAAAACAACGTGATCTACCAGAGTCTGCTTCGGTTTGTCGGAGTTAAACCGTAGAGCGGCGGGCGCGGGCGGCACAGTAGCCGCAGCCCGACGGGGTCTTTTGACGGCAGCGTACCTGTTTTCCGTACAGACACTTCTATGCCCGAATCTCCTGCTTTTCTTCGCGCTGCCCTGACCGTATGCTGGGCCGCTACCGCTTCGCTGTCGTCGGGGCAGTCGACTCCGCCCAAAGCCAACGACTCGACCACGCCCCTGCATCTGCTCCAGCCCGATTATCCCGTTCCGTATGGTCAGCCCGCCGTTGCCGACGTAACGAAGGTGCTGGATCGGGTCTATACCTACCTGGCCGGTGTGACGCCGATGGAGGTCATCGACAAGCAGACCAGCCAGCCCATTACCAGCTTCGGTACGTTCAACCCCAACGCGGTGCTGAAACCCGGCGATTTCCGGCTGACCAGCTACGAATGGGGCGTTACCTACGCGGGTATGCTGCTGGCTTCCGAAGCCACCGGCGATCCGCGCTATGCCGAGTATACCAACCAGCGGCTGGCGTTTCTGGTCAACCTGATTCCGTACTTCCGCGAGCAGGTGCGGGCTAACCCGCAGGCCAACACCTCGCTGCGGCCCATGCTGGCACCCCATGCCCTCGACGATGCGGGCGCCATGGCCGCGGCCATGATCAAAGCCACCCGAACCGGTCGCGTCAAAGCTGACCTGCGCCCGCAGATCGACACCTATCTGTCGTATATCCAGACCAGAGAACACCGCCTGGCCGACGGAACCCTGGCCCGTAATCGCCCACAACCCAACACCCTCTGGCTCGACGATCTGTTCATGAGCGTGCCGGCCCTGGCGCAGATGGGGAAGCTGACGGGCAACGGAGCCTACTACGACGAAGCCGTAAAGCAGGTTCTGCAATTCTCGAACCGGATGTTCAACCGTCAGAAAGGACTTTACATGCACGGCTGGGTCGAAGGCATGAGCGTTCACCCGGAGTTTCACTGGGCGCGGGCCAACGGCTGGGCGGTCATGACGGCGGTTGAACTGCTGGACGTATTACCCGAAACCCACCCAGGCCGGGCGGCTGTGCTCGACCTGCTGCGAACCCACGTACGGGGGCTGGCCGCCTGCCAGTCGGGTTCGGGGTTCTGGCACCAGCTGCTCGACCGGACCGATTCGTATCTGGAAACCTCGGCTACCGCAATCTATGTGTACTCAATGGCCCGGGCCATTAACCGGGGCTGGATCGATCCGCTGGCCTACGCACCGGTCGTTCTGCTGGGCTGGAACGCTGTGGCGACTAAAGTAACGGAAAAAGGACAGGTGGCGGGAACGTGCGTTGGTACGGGTATGGGCTTCGATCCGGCGTTTTATTACCATCGGCCGATCAACCTGTACGCGGCCCATGGCTACGGTCCGGTGCTGCTGGCCGGCGCGGAGGTGATTCATCTCCTGAAAAAGCAGCAGTTCGAGATCAACGACAGCTCACTACAGCTGACGCAAAAGCGGTAGAGCAGACCAGGCAGCCTGTCGCGCGTGTGGGAGCAATCGGTTGTCAGCGATGCCGACCCGGGTTTTCCGGTAAAACCTTCGGGATTGATACGCGGTTATCGGCAGAGATAGTTTTCATTATTTCGATTCAATTCATGGCAGATCACATCAGAACCGCGCTGATTACGGGTGGTTCAAAAGGTATTGGGTACGGCGTGGCCGAAGTACTCATCAAACAGGGCATCAAGGTGGCCATCACAAGCCGGGCGTCGGTGGCGGCCGAGCTGGCAGCGGCCAAACTGAACGAGATCAGGCCCGACCACGCGCTGGGGCTGGCGGCCGACGTGCGCGACCTGGCGTCGCAGCAGCGCGCGGTCGACACGATCGTTCAGCAGTGGGAGCGACTCGATTACGTCATTGCCAACGCGGGCGTAGGGCATTTTGCGCCGATTCAGGAGCTGACGCCCGACCAGTGGCGCGAAACCATCGATATCAACCTGACCGGCGTCTTCAACACTGCCAAGGCCACCATTGCTGAACTGAAAAAGACTCAGGGCTACTTTATCTCGATTGCCAGCCTGGCCGGGGCCAATTTCTTCGAGAAAGGATCGGCCTATAACGCCAGTAAATTCGGGCTGGTGGGCTTTACGCAGGCCATCATGCTCGACTTGCGCGGAGAAGGCATCAAGGTGTCGACGATCATGCCCGGCTCGGTGGCCACGGAGTTTGCCGACCACCAGCCCAGCGATGCCGATGCCTGGAAAATACAGCCCGAAGATATCGGCAACATCGTCTATGACCTGCTGAAAATGCATCCCCGTACGCTGCCCAGCAAGGTAGAAGTACGCCCCTCGCGACCGGGTGGCAAATAAGTGACAAAAAAATAGCCAGGAGTACCTAACGAGTTGACTTCTCTATGTAAATTAGAAGCTTACTTCTGTTAGTACTCTACATGAAAAAAGCTACAGTTTACCTTTCGTTGCTGCTGGCTGGGTTAATGACCGACCCAGCCAGTGCGCAAACGAAACTCGTGGAGAAAGTCACCCGGCAGGGAAAGGAACTCCTGATTCCGTACGAAAAGTACGTGCTGCCCAACGGGCTGACGGTGGTTGTCCACGAAGACCATTCTGACCCAATCGTCCATGTCGACGTTACCTACCACGTAGGGTCGGCCCGCGAGGAGATCGGCAAGTCGGGCTTTGCGCACTTCTTCGAACACATGATGTTTCAGGGCTCCGACCACGTAGCCGATGACGAACACTTCAAAATTGTTACCGAGTCGGGCGGAACGCTCAACGGATCGACCAACCGCGACCGGACCAATTACTACGAAACCCTGCCCAGCAACCAGCTGGAACGCGCGCTCTGGCTCGAAGCCGACCGCATGGGTTTTTTGCTGGATGCCGTTACCCAGAAAAAATTCGAGATTCAGCGGGCTACCGTCAAGAACGAACGGGGCCAGAACTACGACAACCGGCCCTACGGCCTGGCCAGCGAATACGTGGCTAAAAACCTCTTTCCTTACGGCCACCCGTACTCGTGGCTGACCATCGGCTACATCGAAGACCTGAACCGGGTCGACGTTAACGATCTTAAAAACTTCTTCCTGCGCTGGTACGGACCCAACAACGCAGTACTGACGGTAGGCGGTGACGTAACGCCCAAACAGGTCGTGGCTATGGCCGAGAAATATTTCGGCTCCATCCCGCGTGGTCCTGAAGTGACCAAAACCAAGGTGCCTACGCCCGTCCTGGACAAAGATCGGTACGTTTCGTACGAGGACAATGTACGTTTCCCGATGCTGCAGATCGTTTTCCCGACGGTGCCGAACTACCACCCCGACGAAGCTCCGCTCGACGCGCTGGCCGAAATTCTGGGCGGTGGTAAAAACTCCCTGTTCTATAAAAACCTGGTGAAGCCGCAGCTGGCGGTGCAGGCCAACGCCGGCCATCCGGCTACCGAACTGGCGGGTCAGCTGACGATGACGATCCTGCCTTTTCCCGACAAACGGCTCGATAGTACCGAAGCCATCGTTCGGCGGACACTGGCCGAGTTTGAGCGCCGGGGCGTTACCGACGATGACATTGCGCAGTTCACCGCTACCCGCGAGGCCCAGCTTATCGACGGCCTGTCGAGCGTGTCGGGCAAGGTGTCGCAGCTGGCCGCTTTCCAGACGTATCTGGGTACGCCCAACTACCTGCCGCAGGAGTTCAAACGCTACCGCGAGGTTACCAAAGCCGATGTGATGCGGGTGTATAACCAGTACGTGAAAGGTAAGAATGCGGTGCTGCTGACCGTATACCCGAAAGGCAAAGCCGATATTGTGGCCAAACCCGACAACTATACGATCTCGACGGCTGGCTATCAGGCACCCGATTACGGCTACAAATCGCTGACCTACGCCAAAGCGAAAGATAGCTTCGACCGGAGCGTGAAACCCGGCCCCGGCGCCAACCCGGCGCTGAAAGTGCCGCCCTTCTGGACCGATAAACTGCCCAACGGCCTGAAAGTGATCGGAACGCGCAACGACGAGATTCCGTCCGTAACGATGCTGTTCACCATCAAAGGAGGGCACCTGCTGTCGGCCAATGACCCATCGAAAGCCGGTATTGCGCAACTGACAGCCGCGTTGATGAACGAGGCTACCGAACGGTTCTCGAACGAAGAGCTGAATACCAAACTCGAAAAGCTGGGCGCCAGTATCGACATCCGGGCCAGCACCGAAGATATCAGCGTATCGGTCGAGTCGCTGACCAAAAATCTGGACTCGACCCTGGCGCTGGTCGAAGAGAAACTATTCCGGCCCAAGTTTGCCGCCGACGATTTTGACCGGCTCAAGAAGCAGCAGCTGGAGCTGATTGCCAACCAGAGCACCCAGCCGGTTGTGATTGCCAATAAGGCTTACAACAAACTGCTCTATGGCGCATCCAACATCCGGTCGGTGCCCGTAAGCGGGACGGCCAAAACGGTTGAGGCCATTACGCTCGACGACGTGAAGGCGTTTTACCAGAAGTACCTGTCGCCGTCGGTGACGAACCTGATCATCGTGGGCGATGTCGAGCAGACGGGGGTGATGCCGAAGCTGGCGTTCCTGAACAAATGGGCGGCCAAGCCCGTCGCCATGCCGAAAACCGCCGTCAGCCGCAAAATCGACAAAACCCGGATCTACCTGATCGACAAGGAACGGGCGGCTCAGTCGGAGATTCGGGTCGGATATTTGACCGACATGCCTTACGACGCGACGGGTGAGTATTACAAGACGAGCCTGGCCAACTACATGCTGGGCGGTGCGTTCAGCAGCCGGATCAACATGAACCTGCGCGAAGATAAAGGCTGGACCTACGGGGCTCGATCGGGCTTCTCGAGTACCAAAACGCCGGGTCCGTTTACGGCACAGGCGGGGGTGAAAGCGGCCGCTACCGATAGCTCGGTGGTTGAATTCATCAAAGAGATCACCAACTACGGCAAGACGGGCATTACCGACCAGGAGCTGACCTTCGTGAAAAGCTCGCTCGGCCAGGTCGACGCGCTGCGGTACGAGACATCGCTCCAGAAAGCGTATTTCCTGAGCCGGATCATCGACTACGACCTGCCCCGCAACTACGTCGAGCAGCAAAGCGAGATCCTGCGTAACATCACCAAAGCGCAGATCGACGCCATTGCGAAGAAACGGTTGCCGGTCAACAACATGATCATTACGGTGGTCGGCAATAAAGATCTGATCAAGCCCGGTCTGGCGAAGCTCGGCTACGAACTGGTTGAACTCGACAAAGAAGGCGAACCCATCGTAACCGCTACCGCTCCGGCCAGTGCTCCCGCCAAAATGGGGTCATCGACTCCGCCAGCCGACAAAAAGAAAGGCAACTAAGCAAACCAATACCCTTTACTCCCGCGAGGCTTCCGCTCCTGATGAACGGCCAGCCTCGCGGGATTTGTATGTCGGTATGTATGCCCGTATTGATATCCCGGCATGAATGCCGGGCCTATTCATGATTCGTCTCCAGTCCGGATCCTGCTCAGGGCGACCCATGGATTGCATCGGCATTGATGCCGATGAATCCGATTCGCATTGGTATCCCGGCATGAATGCCGGGCCTATGCATGATCGTCTCCAGTCCGGATCCTGCTCAGGGCGACCCATGGATTGCATCGGCATTGATGCCGATGAATCCGATTCGCATTGATATCCCGGCATGAATGCCGGGCCTATTCATAGATCGTCCCCGGTCCGGGTCCTTTCCCGGGCGACCCATGAATTGCATCGGCATGAATGCCGATGACCCTGTTTCCGGCCCCGCATTGATATCCCGGCATGAATGCCGGGCCTATGCATGATCCGCCCCGGTTCAGACCCCGCCCCGGACGACCCATGGATTGCATCGGCATTGATGCCGATGAATCCGATTCGCATTGGTATCTCGGCATGAATGCCGGGCCTATGCATGATCCGTCCCCGGTCCGGGTCCTTTCCCGGGCGATCCATGACTAGCATCGGCATTCATGCCGATGGCCCTGTTTTCGGACCCGCATTGATGCCGATGAATCCTTAACCCAGCAAGGCCAGGGCTTCTTCGTTGCCCTGCTGAATGGCCAGGTCGCGCGCCGTGTGGCCGCGGACGTCGCGGATGGTGATGTCGGCACCCGCGTCGAGCAGCAGCTTCACCAGCGCATTACGCCCAAACATCGTGGCAAACATCAGCGCGGTACCCTGGTTGCCATTCTGTAGGTTCAGATCGGCACCACCCGCTATCAGCAGTTGAGCAATGTTGGCGTAGCCTTTGAAGCTTACGCCCATCAGCGCCGTGTTGCCGCTCACGTCCTGTATATTGGGATCGGCCCCGGCGTTGAGCAGAAGCTGGGTAGCTTCGACTTGTCCGTCGTAGGCCGCAATGGTCAGGGGCGTAAAGCCTTTGCCGTTCTGCTGGTTAACGTCGAAGCCCGCGCTGATCTGTTCGCGCAGGTAAGCCACATCGCCCCGGCGGGCGGCATCGAAAAATAGATCTTCGGGTTGGTTGGATGCAAATGTCATCATAACGATTACTGTCTTGGTTTAGCCCGTTCGTACTGCACGGGCCAGGGCATGTCGTCGCCCAGGGCATGGGCGGCATGAAGTGGAAAATAAGGATCGCGCAGAAACTCGCGGGCCAGTAAAATCAAATCCGCCTGTTCGCTGGCCAGAATGGCTTCTGCCTGCTCGGGGGAGGTAATCAGCCCGACGGCGCCGGTCGGTATACCCGACTCGTTCCGGACCCGGTCGGCAAACGATACCTGATAGCCCGGCCCGGTCGGAATCGATGCGCGCGGCACGTTACCACCCGTTGAGCAGTCGATTAGGTCGACGTCGAGTTGCTTCAGCACGGCCGCCAGCGCTACCGAATCGTCGGGTGTCCAGCCGCCCTCGGTCCAGTCGGTTGCCGAGATACGAACCAGCAAAGGCAGCTCAGCCGGCCAGACCGCCCGAACGCGCCCGATGACTTCAACCAGCAGACGAATCCGGTTCTCGAACGAGCCGCCGTAGTGGTCGGTCCGCTGGTTACTCAACGGCGATAGAAACTGATGAAGCAGATACCCATGGGCCGCGTGCACTTCAACGACCTGAAAACCCGCCCTGAGCGCCCGCTCGGTGGCGGACTGGAAGTCGGCCAGTATGGTTTCGATACCGGCGGCATCGAGGGCTGTCGGTTCGGGCTCGCCGTTGTTGAACGGAAGGGCGCTGGGCGCTACGGTCTGCCAGCCGCGCGGCTCCGTGGGCGCAATGGCCGTACCGCTGTCCCAGGGTCGGCTATGGCTGGCCTTCCGACCAGCGTGGGCCAGCTGAATACCGGCTACCGCACCCTGCTGGCTGATGAAACGAGTGATCCGTTGCAGGGCAGGTATGTGGTCGTCGGACCAGATGCCGAGATCGTCGGGACTGATGCGGCCTTCGGGCGATATGGCAGCGGCTTCGGTAATGATCAGACCTGCTCCGCCAACGGCCCGGCTGCCGAGGTGTACCAGGTGCCAGTCGTCGGCAAACCCATCGACGCTCGAGTACTGGCACATGGGTGAGACAACAATCCGGTTCCGGAGCCGGATGCTGCGGAGTTGCAGGGGAGAAAGGAGAATAGACATACGTACCCAACGCAAGTCGGCAAGCCCTGGTTTAGCCAAACCTCTAATTTCACCGGAATACCAGGACTTTCGCCGAATAACACAACTCCTTCGGGCTGATCGTCAGCCTGCTTCTGTCCGGCTGCGCGTCGTGGGCGATCAGCTCTGAATAAAGCCGTATAGGGGGCGTTGGCGCAGCTTGTACACGCCGGATATGAATGAATCTACTGGTATCTTTGCCGTGTCTGTACGAGAAGCCGTTGCCAGCAACGACCGGGTCCTGTGCGGCTCAATGAATAACGTTCATGAGAATCCTTTTGGTTGAAGACGAGGAGCGGGTGGTTTCGTTTATCCGCAAAGGCATATCGGCCGAGGGCTACGACGTCGACGTGGCTTTTGACGGGCGAACCGGCCTGTCGCTCTTTCGCAAGGATAGTTACGATATCATCATCCTGGACGTCAACCTGCCGCAGATCAACGGGTTTGAACTCTGTCGGCTGATCCGGACCGAAAACGAGGCCGTACCCGTACTGATGCTGACTGCGCTGGATAGCCTGGCCGATAAAGCCGATGGGTTCAACGCGGGAGCCGATGACTATCTGGCCAAACCGTTCGAGTTTCAGGAGCTGCTGCTGCGGCTCAGGGCGCTGACTCGCCGAAACGGCCCCAAACCCAAGCAAGTGCTGCGGCTGGCCGACCTCGAACTGAACCTGGATACCAAAACCGTTACGCGCGCCGGCAAACGGATCGACCTGACCACCCGCGAATACGCCCTGATGGAGTACCTGATGCTCAACAAAGGAAAGATCATTTCGCGGGTCGATATCAGCGAGCGCGTCTGGAATCTGAATTTTGATAGCAACACCAATGTTATCGACGTGTACATCAGTTATCTGCGGAAGAAGATAGACAAAGATTTTTCACCCCGCCTGCTGCATACCATTGTGGGTATGGGCTATGTTCTCCGGGAAGACTGATGGCGGCCGACAGGTGCTGACACGTATGCCGTAACACAGATCTGCCCATTGCTCAACTACCTCCATGCTCATCCGGAACCGACTGACGATCAGCTTTACCCTACTGGCCACCGCCATCCAGATTACCCTGTCGTTGCTGGTCTGGTACTTCTATTCGCTGTACCGGCAGGAGGAGTTTTACAATAAGCTGGAAGGAAAGGCGCGGGTAACAGGCCGGGTGCTGATTTCGCGCCGGCATCTGCACGACGACTTCTTCGAAAACATGGTGCGCACCGACCTGCTCACCATCGTAGACGAGCAGCTCAGCATTTACGACAGCCGCCGGAACCTGGTATTTACCAACCGGAACCTAAAGGGGTCGGACTACTACAAGGGCCAGATTGACCAGTTGACCTCCAACGTTCCCTTCGAATTCAAGAGCGGTCGGCTGGAGTCTATCCTGATTCCGTATCGGGATCGGGGGCAGCTGTTCTTTATTTTTGCGTCGGGCTATGACCGCATCGGCTTTGCCAAGCTGGGTACGCTCCAACAGATTCTGATGCTGGCCAACCTGCTGGGGTTTGCGCTGATCGTGCTGGCGGGCTGGTATTTTTCGGGCCGGGTGCTGAAACCTATCTCCCAGATCGTGGACGAAGTGGAGCAGATTACCGCCACGCACCTGCATAAACGCGTACAGGAAGGCAACCGGCGCGACGAAATTGCCCAGCTCGCCATGACGTTTAACCAGATGCTGTTCCGGCTGGAAGATGCGTTTGTGTCGCAGCGCAGCTTCGTTTCGCACGCGTCACACGAACTGCGAACTCCGCTCACCAACACCCTGGGTACGCTGGAAACCTCCCTCCGTTACGACCAGAACCCCGACGATTGGCGCGACAGTATGGAAGTAGCCGTCGACGAGCTGAAGAAACTCATCCTGCTGACCAACGGACTACTGGGTCTGGCTAAGGTGACTGACGGAACGGTGGCCCTGACGTCTGTTCAGGTAGACGACTGCCTGCTGACGGCCATCGGCCAGGTGCAGACCAAGTACCCCGGCCGCAACCTGCCGCTTCGATTCACTACCGCCGACGAAGCCTCGATGACCGTAAAAGGCAATGCCACGCTGCTGACAACGGCCTTCCTGAACGTACTGGACAACGCCTGTAAGTACTCCGGCGAAGCCGTTTCGGTGCAGTTGCAGTCGCTGAACGAAGAAATTGTCGTGACCGTAACCGACCAGGGGCGGGGCATCGCCGAAACCGACACGGCTCATATCCTGGACCCGCTGTACCGCGGCAAAAACGTAGAGGGTGTGCCTGGCTATGGCATTGGACTGGCCGTAACCCAAAAAATTATGGAGCTGCACCAGGGCAGTATTCAGATCAGCTCCCGCGTCAACGAAGGCACCTCGGTTACCATTCGTCTGCCAGCCCAGGCGTAGGCTACCACAGTGGCTCGACCATCCATCGTTGTAGTTTTGGTGATGGGTGCGGTTACTGAATGACTGTAAATTAGTTTGTTAGCTACACATGATCCGTAATCCCTACTGAACAGACTACGTTTATACCTCACCCGTTGGCGATAAAACCCGTAAGAAACTAACTATCTTAACTTGACTTTATAGGTTAAAAAATATAATAATTTATAGCCTGAGCAGCTGTTCGGGGCTCTAGAATAATTACCCATTATACTATTCTAATATCTTCTAATTTCCTTCTCACACCGTTCTAATGTGGTGGTGCTTGCTTTGTGTCAATCTAACACGGACACGAGTCATGCAGCGTCGGCATTCTCCATCGATTTTGCTTTACAGCTTCGGGTTAGCACTGGCTCTTTCGCTGGTGTTCAACGGATTTCTGCTGCATGAAAAAAGTCGCCCGCCACGGCTGGCCGACTATGATGCGGGCAGCACCGTGCATCCCGTCGATCTGCTGGTCTGGCAGCAGCAGCTGTCAGACTGCAAACGCGCTAATGAGCACAAAGACAGCCTGATTCATCAGTTAGAGCAAGCGCCCAACGCCCCTCCGCAGCAGATGGTCAGCGCCCAGCGCCAGCCGTCCGATTAGCGTTCTTAACCGAGAATACCCCCCCATACACCCCTATCCAAAACGTTTTGTGTAAACCATACAACCTGTATGAAAAAAATCCTGATGCTTGTGAGCCTGTCTGCCGTTTGGTGCTGCACGGGCTGTACAAAAGAAGAAGAAAAGAAAGAGGAAGCGGTCAGGTATCAGGTTACCAGTCCGCTGGTGAGCGATACGACGATCACCAAAGAGTACGTATCGCAGATACAGGCCATCCGCCACATTGAGATGCGGGCGCAGCAGCGGGGCTATATTCAGAACATTTTCGTCGATGAAGGGCAGTATGTGCACCAGGGGCAGATGATGTTTCAGATTATGCCCAAGCTGTACGAAGCCGAGCTGCAGAAGGCCGAGGCCGAGGCCAACTTCGCCACTATCGAATACCAGAACACCAAAAAACTGGCCGACAACAAAATCGTAGCGCCCAACGAGTTGTCGATGGCCAATGCCAAACTGGACAAGGCCAAAGCCGAGGTGTCGCTGGCCCAGACGCACCTGGGATTCACGAAAATCAAAGCGCCCTTTTCCGGCATAATGGACCACTTTCACGTACGTCAGGGTAGCCTGGTCGATGAAGGCGACTTGCTGACGACGCTGTCGGACAACAGCCGGATGTGGGTCTATTTCAACGTGCCGGAAGCCGAATACCTCGATTACCGGACCAAAGCGCAGTCGGGCGATCTGACGAACGTACACCTGCTGATGGCCAACAACCAGTTGTTCCCGTTCTCGGGTAAAGTCGAAACCATCGAGGCCGACTTCAACAACGAAACCGGCAACATTGCGTTCCGGGCCACCTTCCCCAACCCGAAAGGGCTGCTGCGACATGGTGAAACGGGTACGGTTCAGATGACCCTACCGCTCAAACACGCCCTCATTATTCCGCAGAAAGCAACCTTCGAAGTGCTCGACAAGAAGTACGTCTACGTGGTCGACAAAGACAACGTGATCCGGTCGCGGGAAATCACCGTAGCCGCCGAGATGCCGCACATTTTTGTGGTTCGGTCGGGTCTGACCAAAACCGACAAAATCCTGCTGGAAGGCTTGCGCCAGGTGAAAGAGAACGAGAAAATACAATACAAATTCGAGCAGCCTGCCGCTGTTATCGCTCATTTGAGCCTGTACGCCGAATAAGAGAATGTACCATGTGAAAGACATAACGAGTGGCTGCTGTCGGCTGACTGATAGCGGCTTACGGGTCTGTTGTGTCCTGTTCATTATTTAGTAGTCATTCAAACCAGCATATGTTTAGCAAATTCATTCGCCGGCCCGTATTCGCCATTGTGATTTCGGTCATGATCGTCTTTATCGGTGTACTGGCTATCAAGAAACTGCCGATCTCCCAATTTCCGGATATCGCCCCAACAACCGTAAACATCTTTATCGCCTATCCCGGCGCCAGTGCCGATGTGCTGGTGAAATCGACGCTCATTACCCTCGAGCAGGCTATCAACGGGGTGCAGGATATGCGGTACATCGCTACCGATGCAACCAGCGCCGGTGAGGCCACGCTCCGGATTATTTTTGAGCCGGGTACGGACCCGAACGATGCCGTTATCCGGGTCAAAACCCGGGTTGACCAGGTGATGCCGCTGCTGCCCGAACTGGTTCAGCGGGAGGGGGTCATCATCACGCCCATCCAGCCCAGTATGCTGATGTACGTCAACCTCTACTCGAAAGATAAGAGCATCGACGAAAAATTCCTGTTCAACTACGCTACCGTTAAGATGATCCCTGAAATTCAGCGGACCAAAGGGGTAGCCAGGGCGCAGATTCTGGGAAGCCGGCGGTACGCCATGCGCGTCTGGCTGAACCCCGAGCGCATGCGGGCCTACAACATCTCTACCGAAGAAGTGATGAAGGCCCTGGGCGAACAGAGCATCATTGGCCGGCCCGGCCGGATCGGGCAAAGCTCCGGCATAGCGGCTCAGTCGCTCGAGTACGTGCTTACCTACAAAGGGCGATACAACAAACCCGAAGAGTATGAGGGTATTATTATCCGCGCCAATTCGGCCGGCGAAAGTATACACCTGCGCGATATAGCCCGGGTCGAGCTGGGGAGCGAATTCTTCGACATCTATTCGAACCTGGATGGACATGCGTCGGCCGCTATCGTGTTGCGGCAGAACTACGGCAGTAACGCCAGCGACGTAATCGAGGAAGTAAAAGCCAAGCTCGAGGTTATGAAGGCCTCGTTTCCGCCGGGGGTCGACTATAAAATCAGCTATGACGTATCGCAGTTTTTGGACGCGTCGATCGAACAGGTTATCGATACCCTGCGCGATGCTTTCCTGCTGGTGGCGCTGGTCGTGTTTATCTTCCTGGGCGACTGGCGGTCGACGCTGATACCGATCCTGGCGGTTCCGGTGTCGCTGATCGGGGCGTTTTTCGTCATTCAGGCGTTCGGGCTTTCCATCAACCTGATTACGCTCTTTGCGCTGGTGCTGGCCATCGGTATCGTGGTCGATGACGCCATTGTGGTGGTAGAGGCTGTGCACGCCAAGATGGAAGAAGAGCCGCATCTGTCGCCGTTCGGGGCGGTCAGAAAAGTGCTGGGCGAGATCAGCGGGGCTATTATCGCCATTACGCTGGTGATGGTATCGGTATTCCTGCCCATCTCGTTCATGACGGGGCCGGTCGGTACGTTTTACCGACAGTTCTCAATCACCATGGCCAGTTCCATCGTGATTTCGGCCCTGATCGCCCTGACGCTGACGCCCGTGCTCTGCGCCATGCTGCTCAAGAACCACCACGGACACGCCCGCCGGAAAAATCCGCTGACCCGCGCGCTCGACAGCTTCAACCGGGGGTTCGATAAACTCACCGGACGCTACGTAGGCCTGCTGCGACTCATTGTCAGCCGTCGGTTCGTTACGTTCGCGATTCTGGCGGCTTTCTGTCTGGGCATTGCGTATGAGAACCAGATTCTGCCGGCCGGCTTTATTCCGAACGAGGACCAGAGCACGATCTACGCCATTATCCAGACGCCCCCGGGTTCTACCCTGGAAAAAACCAACCAGGTGTCGAGAAAGCTTCAGGCGCTCTGTGAAGAGGTGCCGGGCATCGAGTCGATCTCGTCGCTGGCCGGTTACGAGATCATGACCGAAGGGCGGGGCTCCAACGCGGGTACCTGTCTGATCAACCTCAAACCCTGGTCGGAGCGCAAGCATAACGTGAAGGAGATCATGGAAGAGCTGGAAGAGAAATCGAAAAACCTGGGCGCTACCGTCGAGTTTTTCGAACCACCCGCCATTCCCGGCTTCGGCACGTCGGGCGGTTTCTCGATGCGCCTGCTGGATAAGAACACCGACACGGACTACAGCGAATTCGATAAAATCAACAAGCAGTTCATGGAGGATCTGGGCAAGCGCAAAGAGCTGGCGGGCCTGTTTACCTTCTTCGCGGCCAACTATCCGCAGTATGAGCTGGAGATCGACAATAACCTGGCCATGCAGAAAGGCGTGTCGATCGGTAAAGCGATGGACAACCTGAACATATTGATCGGTAGTACCTACGAGCAGGGCTTTATCAAGTTCAACCAGTTTTTCAAGGTCTATGTACAGTCCGATCCGAGTTTCCGGCGGCTCCCGTCCGATCTGCTGAAGCTCTTCGTGAAGAACGACGAAGGCGAGATGGTCCCGTATTCGGCCTTCATGAAGCTGAAAAAAGGGCAGGGGCCGAACGAGATTACCCGGTTCAACCTCTATAACTCGGCCGCCATTCAGGGCCTGCCGGCCAAAGGCTACACCACCGCCGAAGCCATACAGGCCATCCGGGAGGTAGCGGCCAAAACGCTGCCGAAAGGCTACGACATTGCGTTCGAAGGGCTTTCGTACGACGAGTCGATCCGGGGTAACGAGTCGCTGTATGTATTTCTGATCGTACTGGCCTTCGTCTACATGGTGCTGGCCGCGCAGTACGAAAGCTTCATCATTCCGCTGGCCGTTGTGTTTTCGCTGCCCGTCGGGATATTCGGCTCGTTCCTGGTGCTGAAGCTGATGGGGCTGGAGAACAACATCTACGCCCAGATCGGTTTGATCATGCTGGTGGGTCTGCTGGGTAAAAACGCCGTGCTGATCGTCGAATTTGCGGTGCAGAAGCGGCAGCAGGGCGAAACGATTCTGAACGCGGCCATCGAAGGCGCCAGGGTTCGTTTCCGCCCGATCCTGATGACCTCGTTTGCCTTCGTAGCCGGCTTGATTCCGCTGATTACGGCCTCCGGTGCGGGGGCTATCGGTAACCGGACCATCGGGGCGTCGGCGCTGGGGGGTATGTTGTTCGGAACCATTTTCGGGGTCATCATCATCCCGGGCCTGTACTACATATTCGGTCATCTGGCCGACGGGCGGAAGATGATCAGGGATGAAGAACACGATCCGCTGACCGAAAACCTGGTGCATCAGTTAGATGCGTTTCCTGTAACCGAAGACAATCCTGACCATGTATAAAATACGCCTGCCTATCTACCTGGTAGTGGCCTGCCTGTCGGTAGCGTTTACTGCCTGCAAGACGCCTGCTCTGGTTACCAGAACCGAAAACCGCACCGTTCCGGTGAGTTACCACACCTCGCAGGACTCGACCAACACGGCTCGGCTGCGGTGGCGCGAATTCTTTACCGATCCTAACCTGGTATCCCTGATCGATACGGCCCTGGCCAACAACCAGGAGCTGAACATCACCCTGCAGGAGATTCAGATTACCCAGAACGAGATTCGGGCCCGGCAGGGCGAATACCTGCCTTTTGTAGGGCTGCGGGGTGGAGCCGGTGTCGATAAAGTAGGTCGCTATACGCTGCTGGGTGCAACGGAGGCTACGACGGAGATCAAGCCGGGAAAAGAGATTCCGGACCCGCTGCCCAACTTCATGGTGGGGGCCGTGGCTACCTGGGAGGTAGATATATGGCATAAGCTGCGCAATGCGAAAAAGGCGGCTGTGAACCGCTACCTGGCCAGCGTTGAAGGCCGAAACTTTACCATCACGAACCTGATCTCCGAAATAGCCACGTCGTATTACGAACTCATGGCGCTGGATAATCAGCTGGCTATTGTCCGGCAGAACATGGAGATTCAGAACAACGCGCTCAAGACGGTCCGGCTGCAGAAAGAAGCGACCCGGGTTACCGAGCTGGCCGTACGCCGGTTCGAAGCGCAGGTGCTGAATACCCAGAACCTGCAATATGGCCTTCAGCAGCGGATCGTGGAAACAGAGAACCGGATCAACTTCCTGGTTGGGCGGTACCCGCAGCCCGTGGTGCGAAACTCGGCGACGTTCAACGACCTGGTCCCCGACAGCATACGGGTCGGTATTCCGTCGCAGCTGCTGGAAAACCGGCCCGATGTTCGGCGGGCCGAGCAGGAACTGGCGGCCAGTAAACTGGATGTTCAGGTGGCCAAAGCCCGTTTCTATCCATCGCTGGGTATCTCGGCCGGTATTGGCTATCAGGCTTTTAATCCGGCTTACCTGCTGAAGACGCCCGAGTCGATAATCATGTCGCTGGCGGGGGATCTGGCCGCTCCGCTGATCAACAAAAACGCGATTGTCGCCACCTATAACAGCGCCAACGCGCGGCAGATTCAGGCGGTTTACAACTACGAACGAACCGTGCTGAACGCGTATATCGAGGTGGCCAACCAGCTTTCGAACATCAGCAACTTGGCGAAGAGCTACGGGGTGAAATCGAAGGAGGTACAGGCGCTTACCCAATCGATCGATATTTCAACTACACTCTTCAACTCAGCCCGAGCCGATTATATGGAAGTGCTGCTGACCCAGCGCGATGCGGTACAGGCCCGTTTCGAACTCGTTGAGACCAAGATGCAGCAGATGAATGCCATGGTGACTATTTACCGGGCATTGGGCGGGGGCTGGAAGTAAACGCCCTCTACTGGTTGGCCCAGGCGGTGGTTCTGTACGAATCAGCGCCTGGGCCGGTTGGCGTATAGGCCGGTCCGGTATCAGCCCGGCCCGGTCATCGATTCGGCTACAACTACCACAAATCCGGCTACGTTTGCGGACACAATCCGGCGGACCTTTGTCCTAAACAAAACAAAGCAACGCTATGATTTTAGTAACCGGAGCCACCGGCCAGCTGGGTACTGCCGTTATCCGGCAGCTACGGCAACTCGTACCGGCCAGCCAGCTTTTTGCCCTGGTGCGGGACGAAAATAAGGCCGCCCATCTGCTCGAACAGGGCGTAACGATACGCCGGGGTGATTATGACGATACGGAGGCCCTCGACCACGCTATGGTGGGTATGGAAACCGTACTCCTGATTGCGGGCACCGACGAGCAAAACCGGGTTCGCCAGCACCAGCACGTGTTAGACGCAGCCAGAAAAGCCGGGGTTCGGCGAATTGCCTACACGAGTCGGGCCCTGAAAGAGCCGGCTACGCTGGTCAACCAGCTGATGAACGGCCATTTTCAGACCGAAGATTATATCAAAGCCAGTGGGCTGGCCTACACCCTGTTCCAGAACGTGCTGTACATGGACGCTCTGCCGCAGTTTTTGGGTGGTGATGCCGTTTTTGAGCAGGGTATCTACGTACCAGCCGGGCAGGGCCGGGTTGCGTTTGCCCTTCGAAGCGAGATGGGCGAAGCCATTGCCAACGCGCTGGCCAGACGCACCGACGGCAACGTGACCTACCTGCTGACGGGGAGCGAATCCTACTCGTTTTATGATGTAGCCGAATTCCTTTCGAATCTGTCGGATAAGGTGGTAACTTACACCCCGGCAGCGCCAGCCACGTTTGAAACGCAGCTGCTTGGGCGCGGGTTGAGCGAGGTGGTAGCCCGCCGAATCACCGGGTTTATCACCGATATTGCCAATGGGCAGGAAGACCGGGTCAGCCCGGATTTGGAGATGCTGCTGGGTCGTAGGCCCACCCCCCTCCGCGACGGACTAGCAACGCTCTATGCCAGGTAACATGCCGGGCCTTGCCGATACCAGGACTGGCTACAAGCTGATAGAATCATGACAACCGGACCGCTTCATCACATCGATACCATATCTGCCTACCATCAGTTTGCGGGTCTTCCGAAGCCCGACCATCCGCTCATTAGCGTGGTCCGGTTCGATGATATCAGACCGCGGCAGATCGACAGGCCGAAAGCTATTGTGAACAATTTTTACTCGATCGCGCTGAAACGGAATTTCAACGGCCGGCTGAACTACGGCCAGCAGCCGTATGATTTCGACGATGGCGTGATGGTGTTTCTGGCTCCCGGTCAGGTTCTTACCGTAACGACCGACGAACCCGCCGAGCCTACCGGCTGGCTGCTGATGATTCACCCCGACTTTCTGTGGCGTACTGCGCTGGCCAAAACCATTCGGCAACACGCTTATTTCGACTATTCCATCCGGGAGGCCCTGTTCCTGTCGGAGAAGGAAGAAGCCGTGGTTGTCAACATCATCCGGCAGATTCAGCAGGAGTACCAGGCCTCTATCGATGCCTTCAGCCAGAACATCATCATTGCCCAGCTCGAGGTGTTGCTCAACTACGCGGACCGGTTTTACCAGCGGCAGTTCATTACCCGCCGGATCACCAACCACCATGTGCTGGATCGGTTTGAAGCAACCCTGGCGGCTTATCTGGACAGCGACGAATTGCTCGGATCGGGTTTGCCTACGGTGGCCTACATGGCCGATCAGCTCAATCTGTCGCCCTCTTACCTGAGCAGTCTGCTGAAGTCGCTGACGGGGCAGGCTCCTCAGCAGCACATTCATAGTCGGTTGATCGAAAAGGCGAAAGAGTTGCTGTCGACCACCGATTTGTCGGTCAGTGAAATCGCCTACCGGCTGGGGTTTGAACACCCGCAGTCGTTCAGCAAATTATTCAGAAACAAGACCCGTTCGTCTCCGCTGGCCTTCCGCCATTCGTTCAATTAGCCCATTAGCCGGTCTGGCGTTGTGCGTGTCGGGTAAACAGACCGGGGTAATCGACTACGAGCCCGGCGCCATCAACGGTAATCGTTGCCTCAAAATCGTTGGGTACATTCTCGTACTGGTAAGCGGTGGCCGAGCGTCGGGTGTAGCGCTGATGAACGGCCGCGGTTTGCTGAGCCAGCACATCGATATAAACAACGTGAATACGCTCAGCCTGTCCGTCAGCCAGCCGGAGCCTGTTGATCGGTAAGGTATTGGTAAAGGGCGTCAACGAAATATCGACATCGGTACAGCCCCGCCAGGCCGTCATCTTCTCGTTATTCGCCAGCCAGTTCCCGTTTCCATCGCGACGAAGGTGTAGTTGCCTGGTCTGGGTATCCAGCTGCATCAGGAGCTGGCAGTCTGTCGTTTGCCAGTAGGCATCGGTTGTGATCGTGTAGTCTACGCGATACGGGCCGAGGTCGGCAAGACCTACAATCACCGAATGGATCTCAAATCCGGTAGCGCTGGCCGTGATCAGGCAGTGTTCCAGCGACGGGTGTTCCAGGCCTGCCCAGAGCAGGGTTGTCTGCATAGTCGTGACGGGATGTCGTGGTCGAAGCGTTTCGTCTACAGCCTTAGCCGGCTCGTGATTCTTTAACGAATCTGCGGGCCAACTGTTAAGCCCCGTCTCCAATACCGGTTATGGCCCGAATCCTGGTAGTGCCAGGGCGCTGAACGATCGAACCAGCATTGGTCTATATGTTTATCCTTACGTAAATACATGGGTTGATACGTAGGAATACTTGACTACAAGAATCCGTACTAATCGCCATCAGGACAGGGTTTTATGCGCTTGTGGGGCCGTGGGCAGCTGCGGTACCTTTGCCCCGGACATACTAAACCAAAACTGCCCGTGAAAACCTTTTCTAACTCAGTCATCAGCCTGCTTGCCCTGGCTGCGGTGCTGACCGCCTGCGAGCCCACTGCCAACGTGGGTAAAAATGGTAAATCGCTCGACGTA
Source organism: Spirosoma sp. 209 (assembly GCF_002006735.1). Taxonomy (NCBI): domain Bacteria; kingdom Pseudomonadati; phylum Bacteroidota; class Cytophagia; order Cytophagales; family Cytophagaceae; genus Spirosoma; species Spirosoma sp. 209. The sequence continues at coordinate 91,032 of NZ_MVEC01000023.1, forward strand.
GACGCCCTGGCCAACGACATTGAAGCGCGTATCAAACCCGACGTGATGGGGTACCAGATTGTGGTGTTTGCCGACGGCTCGCTGCGGGCTTCCCGCGCCGGAGGCAATGCCCGCCGGGCCGCCGATGCGCCCGAACGCAAGATGGATGTAGGCGACAAAATCAACGTGGCCAGCGTCAGCAAAACCGTTACGGCCGCGGCCCTGCTGCACGCGCTCAACGCCAAAAATATCAACATCGACTCAACCATGTGGGCCTACCTGCCCAAACACTGGTCACTGCACAAGAGCATCAAAACCATTACCTTCCGCCAGTTACTGGCCATGCGCAGTGGCTTTCCCAAGAACGTGGCTTCGGATTATGCTTCGCTGAAAGCGGCTATGGTGGTTGGGGCTACCTCACCCCGGCTGACGTACAACTATCAGAACATGAACTTCGCGCTCATGCGGTTCCTGATTCCCAACCTGGTCGGCGGTTACTCCATCACGCCCATGCCAGCCAACGCATCGGCTCAGAAAATCAGCGAGGTCGAGCAGAAGCAGGCGCAGGAGTATACCGATGCGTACATGAACTACTGCCAGCTCAACGTGTTCGATAAGATCGGGATAGCCCCCAACATGGCCTGCAAACCCACCGATGCCAACCCGGCGCTGTGCTACAAATGGGCCGCTCCTGACGGAAAGGGTACCGATTGGGGCGATATGACCCTGACCAATGCGGAGCGCGGCTGGAACATGTCGGCCCTGCAGATGGCAACCTTCATGAACGCCCTGCATCATACCTACAAGATTCTGCCCAAGTCGGTGGCCGATGCCATGCGCCGGGACACGCTGGGGTACGACAACGCGAACATACTGACCAACACGGGGATCAAATACGTCATGAAAAACGGGGGCTACCCGGCTTCCCTGAACTCGGGCGAAGTGGGCGCGTGGGTGTTTGGTTTCGGGAATGAAGTCTACGTGGCGGTACTGGTCAACTCGGACCCGAAAGCAGGTACGAGCGTATGGACCGACGTAGTAGCCGCTTTCGACGCCTGGTACAACTAGTCAGCTAAACGGCCTGATGGGGTAGAGGAATCAAACCCGGTCAGGCCGTTGGAAGCTTTTACCGGGCGCGTTCCAGCCGGAAAACCGGGTAGCGATTGACGGTCTTTTCAAAATAGGGTGTCTGTTTATAGATGAACGAGAGCTGCGCGTCGGCGTTTTCGGCGAAGGCTTTGTCAGACGCTCGCTTATCGGCCAGTTTCTGACGAAGGGCCGGATCGTTGCGGAGCAGTTCCGCGGCTGTGTCTTCGAAGATGTAGTCGGAGAAATATTCTTTCTGGTCGAGGATGCTGTCGAAGAAATTCCAGGCGAAAAACGAATCCAGTGCCTGGGGCTCCAGCGTCTCGATCAGGTACCGGTTGGCCGGCTGATTGGTCGGGATGAGGTAGTCGCCTTTGTAAAACTGAATACGCTGCGTTTCGGTCCTGACCTTCACGCCCGAGTGCGGGTAGTGGCCCTCATACGGGCGCGGACTGGTGCGGTACTCGTCGAGGTAGTAGGCTGAAACGGTGATCAGGGTATCGCTGGTGAGTCGTTTCATCTGCACCCCGTTCCGTTTCAGCAGCGCCAGAATTTCAGACCAAGCCTGCGGAATCAGGTAGGCCTGGGGTTTGGTCAGCTCCAGATCGGCTACAAAGGTGTTCTGGTATGGAATCCGTTTGGTAAAGGGTTTGCTACGGTCGTAATACAATCGGCGGAGACCCGATACCTCGCTGGGTTTATAGCCTGCTTCGTAGCCCAGAAAGGTGATCGTGTCGGTCTGGCTGCGGTCGAGCCGGTAGTTGAGCGCAAAGGTCGTCTGCTGGCTAACGGCGGCATCGGCGCGTCGTTTGTTGGCCAGAATCTGACTGGCGTCTCGCTCGCACAGGCGCAGAACGGCCTCGTCGAAGGCATAACTCCCTTTGACTCGCGCCGGGTAGTCTTTCCACATATGGGTTTCGAGGGTGAAGCCAAAGCAGTTGAACAGAGCCGCATAGCCCGTTGAGTAGCGCGGTGAGTCGTTATAGCCCAGCAGCCCGCTTTCGGGTGTGTCTTTAGGGTGGTTGACGTAAGGCGCGGGCGGAAATCCTCTGGCCGTCAGTACCTTGTCCAGATCGGGCTGAAAGGTCTTCGTCATATAGCCCGACAGAGCCGGGTGGAGCTTGTCTTTCTGGGTGGAGAAATAGGTGACCACGTGCTGGTAGTCAGCGCCGTTGCTGGTGTGGTTGTCGATCAGTACTTGGGGCTTCAGCTGCTGAAACAGGGCCTGGAACGAGCGGGTGTTTTCGGCATCGGCCTTAATGAAATCGCGGTTGAGGTTCAGGTTTCGCGCATTACCCCGGAAGCCATAGGTCTCCGGCCCGTTCTGGTTTACCCGCGATACGCCCCGGTTCAGACAGCCGCCTACGTTCAGCACCGGTACGATGGCCAGCAAGACGTTTTTGGGCAGTTTATTAGTCAGCAGCAGGTCGCGCGCCATCATCAGACAGGCATCGATTCCTTCCGGTTCGCCGGGGTGAATGCCGTTGTTGATCAGCAGGGTGACGCGGTCGGGGCGGGCGGTAAAAACTTTATCGGCCGCGAGCAGAAACACGTGTAGTGGCTGACCTACGTCGGTTTTCCCCACGTCGACCAGTTTGGCCTGCTCGAACTGCCGATCGAGTCGCCGGTAGTAATCGATGATTTCGGCATAGGTTGCCGTTTGTCGACCCTGGCTTCGTTCGTAGGGGGTGATCAGGTCGGGCCGGGTCTGGGCAAGAGCGGCTGTGGTCAGCAGGAAGGCGAGCAGGCAGACAGAGGTTTTCATAGCAGGTTGTAATAGACGCCCCTAAGTTATTCGGAAATGGCGACCCGACCGGCTGCTATGGAGAGGATAAGCACCTGTGCGGAAGGGTTCCTTATCTTTGCACCATGAACAATCCGTCTATCTCGCCGGCCACCGAAGGCGATGTCTCAATTCTGAATCAACTGGTTAACAGCGCCTACCGGGGCGACAGCTCCCGCCGGGGCTGGACCACCGAGGCCGACCTGCTCGGCGGTATCCGCACCGATGACGAGTCGCTGAAAGCTATGCTTGACAATCCTCTGGCTACCATCCTGACCTACCGCATGGCCGATCAGCTGCTGGGCTGCGTCTATCTGGAAAAAAAAGGCGACAGTCTGTACCTGGGTATGCTGACCGTATCGCCCGATGCGCAGGCTGGGGGCATTGGTAAGCAGCTCATGGCAGCCGCTGAAGAAATGGCCCGGGACTGGCAGTGCCGCACCATCACCATGACCGTTATTCCGCAACGTACCGAACTGGTAGCCTGGTACGAACGGCGTGGGTACAGCGCCACGGGTGAGACTAAACCGTTTCCGATGGATGACCCGCGCTTCGGTATGCCTAAAGTGCCGCTCTCGTTTATCGTGCTGGAAAAATCCGTGAGTTAAAGCCCGTAGTCGGGTTGGGCCTTTGCCGGACAGGAGCAGGCTCGACTCAGCAAATCCGGTCCGGCAGAACTACTTCGGTTCTGCCGGGCCGGGTCGTACAGGTATCAAACAACTTTCTTAGCGGGGCATTTCGTCGGGCTGGGTTAGTACCCCACCCACAACCAGGCTGGTCGCGCCCATGACCAGAAAGGCATTGCGGGCGCGGGTGTTGCCCGAGAAGCCGAACAGCCAGGGGGCCGCTGCTGCCAGAGCACCACTGATGACGTCGAGCGTCAGGTGGGTTTTGAACGGAATGGCTTTTACCAGCCCCCACTCGGCGCGGGTGAGCAGGGTCGCGGCCAGCACGCCACCCCCCAGAATCCGGCATAGGGTCGTGGCCGTCTGGTTGTCAGTGAATCCAAGGGTTTCGGGGGCGGTGGCTACCAGGGGCGCGTAGGTGTAGTCGGCCAGGCCGTGTTGTTGTCTCGAAATTGGCTTGTTCATGGTGTTGTTAAGTTAGTTGTAAAGACCTAACTGCTAACGGCGGGCGGGGACTGATTCAACTGCGGTTTCGGTCCTTTTGCCTATTTTTCCGGCCTGATCCTCCTGTCTGATGAACCCCAAACGAGTCTTTCTCCTGCTGTCGATGCTGACAGCCTCTGTCGTAGCCAACGCCCAGTCGATTGAGCCAACGCTGGCCAAAATGGGTATAACCCTGGCCCCGCCCGCCCAGCCGATGGCCAACTACGTCAAAGCCGTCCGCACCGGCAATCTGGTTTTCCTGGCCGGCCATGTCTCCACAACAACCGGCAAACTGGGTGTCGATCTGACCATAGAGCAGGGCTACGAAGCCGCCCGGCAGGCAACGATCGCGCTGCTGTCGAGTCTGAAAGCTGAATTGGGAAACCTCGATCGGGTCCGGCGGATTGTGAAGGTGACGGGCTTCGTCAATTCCTCGCCCGACTTTGGCGATCAGCCCAAGGTAATCAACGGCTGTTCCGACCTGCTCGTAGCCGCTTTTGGCGATACAGGCAAACACGCCCGGTCGGCGGTGGGTATGGCCGCGCTGCCATCCAACTACGCCGTCGAGATCGAAATGGTCGTGGAGGTAGAGTAGAGAGAGTGAACACGGAGCGGGCGCGATGCCCGACATAACGTCATGCCACCACGCCCGCTATTGTCTGTTATGGTTACTGCTCGGCGCCCCGAATCCGGAAGAGACCGCCTTCGAGCCGTTCGTCGACCCGGAGCTGGCAGGCCAGACGGCTGTCCGAGTCGGCATCGGGTAGGGTGTCGAGCATGTCGAGTTCGGCGTCCTGGGCGGGAGCCAGGGCATCGAGTCCGGCCAGCACCTGTACGTGGCAGGTGGCGCAGAGAGCCAGCCCGCCACAGGTAGCCAGGATGTTGTACTCAGAGGCTTTCAGCACTTCCATCAGGCTCAGGTTGATGCCTTCCGGAATCTCCAGCGTCTGCCGCGTGCCGTCGCGGTCTTCTACAGTGAATTGAATCATAACGGTATGGTAAGGTCTGACTACCCATTGCTGGCAGTCAGACCGGCTTAACTAAAAGGCAGGAACGCCATTGACGGTTGTGTATTTGAAGCTGAGTTTCTGCTCGGGGTGTACGTATTTGAACGCACTCTGACACATCAGCGCAGCCTCATGGAACCCGCACAGAATCAGCTTCAGCTTGCCCGGGTAGGTATTGATATCGCCGATGGCGTAGATCCGCTCCACGTTGGTCGAGTAATCGGTAGTATCGACGTTGATGGCCGATTTGTCGATGCTGAGCCCCCAGTCGGCAATCGGGCCGAGCTTGGGCGTAAGGCCGAACAGCGGAATCAGGTTGTCGGCTTCCAGCGTCCGCACCGTCTTGTCTTTGGCCGTAATGTTGACTTCCTGCAGGTGGCCGTTTCCGTTGATACTCGTAATCGTTGATTGCAGAACGAGGTTGATCTTACCCTGCTGCGCCAGCTCGAACACCTTTTCGGCCGAGTCGGGCGCCCCACGGAAGGTGTCGCTGCGGTGAACGAGGGTTACTTCCCTGGCTACATTGGCCAGAAAGATCGTCCAGTCGAGGGCCGAGTCGCCACCACCGGCCAGCACCACCCGCCGGTCGCGGAGTTGCTCGGGATTTTTGACCATGTACGCTACGCCTTTGCCTTCAAACTGCTCGAGGTTTTCGATCTCGGGTTTGCGGGGCTCGAAACAACCGAGTCCACCCGCAATGACCACCACCTGGCAGTGAACGGCGGTGCCTTCGTTGGTCGTGATGATGAACGACTCGTCGGGCTGGCGTTCGAGCGCATCGACGCGTTCGCCGAGGGTAAACGTTGGGTGAAACGGCTCGATCTGCTCCATCAGATTGTCGACCAGATCCTGCGCGTTGATGGCCGGATAGCCGGGAATATCGTAGATCGGTTTGTGCGGATAGATCTCCGAAAGCTGACCACCTACCTGCGGCAGGGCGTCGATAAGGTGGCAGCGCATTTTCAGCAAACCCGCTTCAAATACGGCAAACAGACCAACGGGGCCTGCGCCAATAATGCATATATCAGTCGTAATCATTGTTGGTACGAGGTTCGGTCAGTGGCCTGTTTGGAGGACACCAACGCTATTGGTAAAACACCCGGATGAGGTGATTAATTCGCCGTAAAGGTAGCCCGGCCGGGTCGCCAGCAGGCATCACAAATCGTGATGAGGGATAACAAGCCGGAATACATTGCCGGTATAAATAGGGGACTGACTGCTTTTCTGACTAAATCAGCGTTTCATGAAGTCCCTCTCCATTTACCTTCAAATACTTACGGTGGTTGTTCTCTGCGGCCCGGCGCTGCAGGCTCAGGACAAGCCCATCACTGCAGCCACCAAACTGCCCGCCCATCCGCGTATCCTGATGCTGGCTGGCGAAGAAGCGACCATTCAGCAGACCCTCCGCGCCGATAAAACCTGGAACGGCCTGCACCAGGCAATGCTGGCCGAATGCGACAAGCTGATCGCGGTAGCCCCGGTAGAGCGGATTCAGATTGGTCGGCGGCTGCTCGACAAATCGCGCGAGGCCCTGCGCCGGCTCTTTCTGCTATCGTACGCCTGGCGAACCACCAAACAGCGGCCGTACCTGGAGCGGGCCGAGAAAGAACTGCTCGCCATATCGGCCTTCAGCGACTGGAACCCGTCTCATTTTCTCGACGTGGCCGAAATGACCATGGCCGCCGGGATTGGCTACGACTGGCTCTACAACGACCTGTCGGCTGCGTCCCGAACCGCCATCAAAACGGCCATTCTGAAAAAAGGAATCGAACCCTCGCTCGACAGCCGCTACAACAGCTGGCTGAAAGCAACGCACAACTGGAACCAGGTCTGCAACGCGGGTATGGCCTATGGCGCCCTGGCTATCTACGAAGATCAGCCCGAGCTGGCCCGTACGATCCTGAACCGCTCTGTCGAAACCATCGTCCTGTCGATGGGCGACTACGGTCCCGACGGCGCCTATCCCGAAGGATACGGCTACTGGGGGTACGGTACGAGCTTCAACGTCATGTACATCAGCGCCATGGAGAAAGTCTTCGGTCGCGATTTTGGCCTGTCGAACCAGCCCGGCTTCCTGAAAACGGCGGAGTATATGGCCAATATGACGGGACCAACGGGCAGCTCGTTCAACTACTCCGACGCGGGTACGGGCGGTAGCCTGCAGCCGGCCATGTTCTGGTTCGCTACGAAAACGAAGAATCCGTCGCTGCTGTGGGTAGAGCGGGGGCGGCTGCTGACGGAAGACCCCGCCCGCCAGGTCAGAGACCGGCTGCTGCCGGCCATCATGCTCTGGAACGGGGGCATACGGGTCAACTCCATTCCGGCGCCCGCGTCGACGCTGTGGGTCGGCAAGGGGAAAAATCCGGTGGCGCTGATGCGCTCGTCCTGGACCGATCCGGCGGCTGTTTATGTCGGGGTGAAAGGCGGGTCGCCGTCGGTTAACCACGCGCATATGGATGCCGGTTCGTTCGTGATGGAAGCCGATGGCGTTCGGTGGGCTATGGACCTGGGCATGCAGGATTACAACTCGCTGGAGTCGAAAGGCATCAAAATATGGGGTAAGGAGCAGGATTCGCAGCGCTGGGAGGTCTACCGCTACGGCAATGCCGTACACAATACCCTCACCGTCAATAATGGTCTGCAGCGGGTTGACGGCTACGCGCCCATTACCCGCTCATCGGGATCGGCCGGGTTCATGCACGCCACGACCGACCTCAGTTCACTCTACAGCGGCTCGCTGGCCAAAGCCAGCCGGGGTATTGCGATCGTTGACCAGGATCATGTGGTGGTGCGTGACGAAGTCGAAGCCGCTGCCAGTCCGGTTACCATCCGCTGGACCCTGCTCACAACGGCTGCCGTAACCGTAGTCGGAAACAACCGCGCCGAACTGACCAAAAACGGGAAGAAACTCATTGTTCAGGTGCAGGAACCGGCCGCCGTGACGCTGAAAACCGCCCCCGCCGAACCAAACCACGACTATGATGCGCCCAACCCCGGCACAACTCTGCTGACCTTTGAGGTACCCGTAGCGGCCGGTGCTCAGGGTGTCCTGACCGTGTCGCTGCTGCCCGAGCGGGCGGCTGCCAAATCGGCCCGGCCCGTACAACCGCTTCAACAGTGGCCATAACCTAAACCTATCTTGTAACCTCCCAAGTCTATGTTGACATTCCTTCGCAAACCCGCTTTCGTTTTACCGGCTCTGCTGTTGCTGGCTGGTAGTGTTGCCATGATTCCCCAGGCCAAAGAGCCGCTCGGCGTTGGAACGAAGCCTCCCAAAGGCGCCGATATCCTGTTCGACGGGAAGCGGCAGACCCTCGACGATAAGTGGACGTACTGGCAGGGACCGCGTCTGGCAGCTACGCTCCCCATCAAATGGTTTCTCGTGCCCGACCCCGCGGGGAAAGGCATGGTGCTGAATACCAACGACCCGGCCGGCGCAGGCGGCAAGTACGGTGCCGCTGACATCGTGACGAAGAAGAACTACCGCGATGCGCGTATTCACGTCGAGTTTTTCATTCCGGAGCCGGGCGGTAATAGTGGCGTTTATCTCCACAATCGGTACGAGATTCAGGTGTTCGACGGCGACACCACCTCCCACGGTATGGGCGCGGTCATCAACGAAACGCCCTCGCCTTATTACGCTTACAACGGCGTCGGCAAGTGGAATGCCTACGACATCATGTACCGCGCTCCGCGTTTCGAAAACGGGAAACTAACCGAGCGGCCGCTGGTAACTATGTATTTCAACGGAAAAAAAGTGCATACCAACCATGCCATCAAACAGGTTTGGGGCGGGCCCAACTCGGGTATCGACGGCGGTAACGATGGCGGAAAAGGCATCACCGAAACCCCCGGTGGGCTGAAACTACAGGCCGAAGGGCATAACGTGCTGTACCGCAATCTCTGGATCAAGGACATGGATCTGGCCAAAGCCGACACTGATTTTTAAGCGACCAGTCTGATGATGAGGTTTTCAGTGCCGGGTCTGGCTCTCGGCTTTTTTCTGGTGGTTGGTCAGCTCGTGGCTCAGCCCGCTACGCCCCTCAGTCGGTTGCGGGTTCAGGGTAACGCCTTCGTTACGACCGAAGGAAAGCCGATGGTTTTCCGGGGCCTGAACGCCAGCGACCCCGATAAGCTGGAGAAGAGCGGGCATTGGGACCGGTCGTATTTTGAAGAGATGAAACGCTGGGGCGCTACCATCGTTCGGTTTCCGGTTCATCCGGCTGCCTGGCGCAACCGGGGTAAAGCTCAGTACCTCCAGCTGCTCGACAAAGGCGTGGCCTGGGCCGGTGAACTGGGGCTGTACGTGGTCATCGACTGGCATACCATCGGTAACCTCAAAAACGAGATGTACCAGAACCCCATGTACGAAACCACCCGCCGGGAAACGTTCGAGTTCTGGCGGACAATAGCCGACCATTATAAAGACAACACGACCGTTGGGTTTTTCGAACTCTTCAACGAGCCTACCGTCATGGGCGGCAAACTGGGCACCTGCAGCTGGGCCGAGTGGAAAGCGCTGATGGAAGAAACCATTACCATTATCCGGGCCAACGGCGGCAAAGCGATTCCGCTGGTGGCGGGTTTTAACTGGGCCTATGACCTCCGGGACGTTGCCGGTAGTCCGATCAATGCGGAGGGAATCGGCTACGTGAGCCATCCGTACCCGATGAAACGCGAAAAGCCCTGGGAGGATAAATGGACGGCCGACTGGGGCTTTGTGGCCAAGAAATACCCGCTGATCCTGACCGAAATCGGCTTCTGTGGTCCCGACGACAAAGGCGCTCACGTGCCGGTCATCAGCGACGAATCGTACGGTGACGCCATCACGCGGTACTGCGACGCGAACGGCATTTCGTACATCGTCTGGGTGTTCGACCCGCAGTGGGCTCCCATGCTCTTTACCGACTGGACCTACAAACCTACCCGCCAGGGAACGTACTTCAAAAAAGCCCTGCAACAGCAGTCGACTCGCCGGTAATGCGCTTGCCGGGTTGTGTTTGTGGATAATATATCCCGTTTGTATATCGTATATCCCGGCATGAATGCCGGGCCTATTCATGATTCGCCCCGGTCCGGATTCCGCTCAGGGCGAGGTATGACTAGTATCGGCATTTATGCCGATGCCGTATTCGTGGATGATATATCCCGGCATGAATGCCGGACCTATTCATCGGTAGCCCTCAATGCGAACCCTGCCGTTTGGGTTCATGACTAGCGTCGGTATTTATGCCGATGTCAATTCGTGGATAATATATCCCGGCATGAATGCCGGACCTATTCATAGACAGCCCTCAATGTGAACCCTGCCGTTTGGGTTCATGAATCGCGTCGGCATTCATGCCGATGTCATATTTAAAATACCACCCGGTTTTCCCGGCATGAATGCCGGGCCTATTCATCGGTAGCCCTCAATACGAATCCTGCCGTTTGGGATCATGACTAGCGTCGGTATTTATGCCGACGCTTTTTTTCGAACGGGTATTTTTCCGTCGAAGATCTGCTGCCATTGCCAGTTGGTTTTGCCTTTGTCCCGTTGCAGGATGAAAAGCGGCTGGTTCAGCTTAACCCGGTCTTTGGCGTAGAAAGCGCCGTCGGTGGTGGAGCGGTAATAGACCTTCAGCGTGGTTGGGGTACCGGTTGCCCAGCACTCGAGGTGATAGAAGGTCTGGATGCCCTGCGCGTGTACGTCGCACAGGTTCATGCCCTTGTACTTGTCTTTCACGGTGATGGTATACGTGACGCCATCCGGGTGCTCACCCGACCATTTGCCCAGCCAGCTGTCTGTCGACTGAAAGCCGACGAGAAGGGCAGAGATGAGCAGAAAACCAGCAAACAAAGCGCAGCGAAGCATAAGCGTAGAAGGTTTGGTGAGCAGATCGGGAGGCCGCCATCAGGAGTGGTTAAAGGCATACCACATAAAGGCCACCATGATGGACTCGATAATCCAGACGTAGCGCGTGTCATAGCGGACAGCCCGCCGAACGAGCCAGTGGAGTCCAAGGGCGCCCGCCATGAGCGGAATGCCGAAGAAAAACTGGAGTACGTTATTCTCCTGCTTCATATCGACAAACCCATACAGAATCATGATCAGGCCCATCAGCGACAGCAGAACGAGTGGCGTAATCAGACCAAACAGCTTCGATAGATTCATCTGAACGATACCGTTGAGACCATGTGCTCCAGCCGTTGTAGAAGCCTGGCGTTATCGGCCAGTTCGCGAAACAAATGCTGACTATTTCATTTTAACATGAATACGCACTGGTTTGTTGGAGACGGGCGGTCGGTGATCAGCCGACATCGGGGTTCGGTCGGCTGATCACCTTGGTCCGTGTCTCCACGGACCAAGGTAGTTGTTACGTCCAGTAAGAGAATTTGCGTTTGGTGAAGATGGACTTGGGGATCATGGCATGAACGCCCAGTGTCTGATCAACCACCTGACTTACTTCAAAGTCGACACCGGTGCTGGCAATGGATAGAGCCTCGTTGAAGGTAAACCCTAGTTCCTCTTTTATGAACGTGACGGCTTCCGTGAGCGCGTTTTTCATGGCTTTGTTGAGGTCTTTGTCGAGCCCGACGGCAATGAAGTGAGTGGGCGTTTCGGCACGGGGCATCTTCAGCGTTTTTCCTTTGTGGACGATGAATCGGGCCGTCAGGGTAAGAGCCGTTTCGATAGCGACTCCGCTGACTTCGCCGTTACCCTGTGCGCCATGACCGTCGCCGGTGGTAAAGAGACCCCCCGGTACCGAGACGGGTAGAAAGAGGGTAGTGCCTTTGGTGAGGTGTTTGATGTCCAGATTGCCGCCAAAAAAAGCCGGTGGGATGGAGCTGACCCGGCCGGTTCCGGGGGGCGGAGACAGGGCCATAACGCCCATGAATGGCTTCAGCGGAATTTCGACTCCTTCTTTCAATACCGCCACCCGGCGTTTGCTGTCGTAGCGATAGACAAAGGTTTCGCGCGAGGTGACAGCGTCGGGGATACCTCCGCCACCGGGCCATACGCTGTTGATCCCGAAGCCAGCCGGGAACGTTAGGTCGAGGATGCGGATTTCCAGGGTGTCGCCGGGTTGCGCGCCGTCGATGTAGATAGGGCCGGTCAGCATATGGCCGCGAATGCCGGAGGGCTCGGGCTTCACATTCTTCATGATGGCGATCACCTCCTTCGCGTGGGCGTCGATGGGCAGGTTGTTCTTCGTGTAAAACTCGTCCGGATTGGTGCGGCTTACGCCCGATGGATTGACCGTCTGAATCTCGACCACATCGCCGTCTTTCACGGTATAAACCGTGGGTACATCGGCCCCGAAGTAGCCCCATACCATATTTTCGGGCAACGACCGAATTACGTGGTCGGGCTTGATGGCGGTGGCTGGAGAAGCCGGTAAGGGCGACTGGCTGGTCAGCAGCGGGCTGGCACCGGCCGGCAGCGCAGCCACCGATAAAGCCGCCAGACCGCGCTGGCCGGTTCGGCGTAAAAAATGACGTCGGGACGTTTTCATCAGGTTGTCTGGTTTGTAAAGGGGGAGACGCTTCTAAGATAGAAAATAGACCGCGCCCGGGAAAGCCCGACGGGGCCTGAACAGCTACATTTGCCCCCCATGAGCGCACCTTCATTCCTGCTGGTCGGCATAACCGACGGCAGCCCCCAGAGTCAGGACATACCGACGCTGGCGGCTCTGTTAGCAAACGGGCTTGACTTTCTGTACTGGCGTTCGGCCGTGCAGGAAGCCTCGCCGGACAGGTTACCGCCCGATAAACAGGCCTCGGTGCTGCTGTCGGCCAGCCGGCCCGATGCGGTTCGCCCTCCGTTCCGATGGCATGTGAAAGAAGCCGACCGGCAGTGGCTGACGGGCCGCGAAGCTGCTCCGTTCTCGACCAGTATTCATCACCTTAGCGAGTGGGCAAACCTGGCCGGGCGCGTTTCTATGGTCTTCTACAGTCCGGTGTTCGGCAGCATCAGCAAGCCTGGCTACGGCCCGTCGGTCAGCCTGGATACCATCGGACGTCAGCTACTGGCCCTGCGCGAGCAGCATACCCAGTTGCCGCTGCTGATTGGGCTGGGAGGCATCACGGCCAAAAACGTAGCCCTGGTCAGGCAGGCCGGATTTGACGGAGCCGCACTGATGGGTGGACTATGGCAGCAACCCGATCCGGTTGGGGCGCTGACCGAGATAAAGGCTTCCGTAGGTCGCTGACCGGCTTCGGCAGGCGTTCAGACCTCCGCGCAGGTTGACCACGTTCCGGTAGCCCCGCTGCCATAAAAACTGAATCGCCTGCCGGCTTCGCCCACCCGACTGGCAGTGAATAACAACCGGTCGATCGGCGGGTACCTGGGTGGGGTGTTGTAACAGATCGGCCAGCGGCAGCAGCTGCCCACCTATATTGTCCTGCTCGTACTCAGCCGGCTCCCGTACATCCAGCAACAGGGGCTTGTCGGCTCGCTGTAACCAGTCGGGCAACTCCTCCGGCCCGATCTCCGGCCACGTATCCGCACAAACCGGCACCGGCTCGGGCAGCGACTTCAGGGTTCGGTTGGCCGGATTAGCCGCAAACGAGAAGGTATCGAACGAGCAGGTCAGCGCGTTGAAAACCAGCACCGTTCCGCTGAGCAACGTGCCGATGCCCGTAAGGAGCTTGATCGCTTCGTTGGCCATCAGGCAGCCGGTCATACCGGGTAGTACGCCCAGGACCCCTACCTCGCTACAGGTCGCCAGCTCACTCGCTTCGGGGTACAGACAGCGGTAGGTAGGCCCGTCCTGGTAGTTGAAAACGCTGACCTGGCCCTCGAATTGGTAGATAGACCCAACTACCAGTGGTTTGCCCAGTAACACGGAGGCATCGTTGACCAGGTAGCGGGTTGCGAAATTATCGGATCCATCGATAATCAGGTCGTAAGGCGCCAGCAACTCCAGCGCGTTGGTCCGATCCAGAAATACGGCATGGGATATCACCTCAATATGCGGGTTCTGACGGGCCAGCCACCGGGCCGCTACGTCGGCTTTGGACTGGCCAATATGCTCGGGGGCGAAGAGAATCTGGCGCTGCAGGTTGCTGGCTTCCACCCGGTCGCCGTCGATGATGCCCAGCCTGCCCACGCCGGCAGCGGCCAGGTACTGCCCCACCGGGCAGCCCAGCCCGCCCGCGCCGATCAGCGCCACCCGTGCCTGCCGAAGCCGTTCCTGCCCGGCCAAACCGATTTCCGGCAGGCGGATGTGGCGGTTGTAGCGGTTGATTTCTTCCGGAGTCATAGGGGCATAAACGTTTTATCCCAGTCTTTCCAGACTGGTTCGTATCCATGCTGCCGAATAACCGCTTCCATCTCGGCAGGGCTGCGCTCGTCGGAGATGGCAAACTGCTCCAGCGATTGGGGCTCCACGACGTAGCCGCCCGGATTCGTTTTCGAGCCCGCGCTCAGACTCGTGATGCCCAGCCGCAACACATGGTCCCGGAAGCGGGGTGTCTCGCGGGTCGAAAGCGAGAGCTCAACCTCTTCGCTGAACAGCCGGTAGGCGCAGATCAGCTGCACCAGATCCCGGTCAGACATACACCGCTCGAACGACTTCGACGTTATGGCACCGTTTTGCCGAAGGTCGATCGGGCGCAGCCGCGGAAACGAAACGCTGTACCGGGTTTGCCAGTAGGTTCGTTCGAGATAATGCAGATGAGCGGCCGTAAAAAAGCTGTCGGTGCGCCAGTCTTCGAGTCCCAGCAGGGCGCCCAGGCCAATTTTGTGAATACCTGCCTGGCCGAGCCGGTCGGGCGTTTCGAGCCGGTAGGCAAAGTTCGATTTTTTGCCTTTCGGATGGTGATTTCTATAGGTGCTGCGGTTGTAGGTTTCCTGATAGACCAGTACCGTATTCAGCCCTTCGCTAATCAGCTCTTCGTACTCCGGCTGGTCGAGCGGCTGCACCTCCATCGAGATATGCGAAAACATTCGGCGCAGCAGCCGGATGGCCTGTTTGAGGTACGGAACCCCCACCGTTTGGTTGGCCTCGCCCGTTACCAGCAGGATATGTTCATAACCGAGCGCCCGGACGGCCTGCGCTTCCCGCAGTAGCTCCTCGGCGGTCAGGGTGCGCCGGGCAATCCGGTTGTCGAGGCTGAAGGCGCAGTACGTACAGATGTTCTGGCATTCGTTGGATACGTAGAGGGGCGCGTAGAGCTGCATCGTTTTCCCGAACCGTTTCTGCGTCAGCTGATGACTGAGCTGAGCCATCGGTTCCAGGTAAGGCTGGGCGGCCGGCGAAATCAGGGCTCTGAAATCATCGAGTGTGCGTCGACTAGTGGCCAGCGCCTGCTCCACCTGCCGGGGCGTCGTCGCGTAAATGTCACGCTGAACGGTTGTCCAGTCGTGGGCCTCAAACCAGGGTTTGGAGGTCATAGTTCGTCCAGGAAAGCGGTGAGTGGGCTGCTGGCGTTTGCGGTGGTTGCGGGGCGGGCCAGCCGGGCTTCGTAGGCCAGCCGACCGGCCTCAACGGCCATCCTGAAGGCAGTAGCCATGCGTACGGGATCGTCAGAAACGGCAATAGCGGTATTGACCAGCACCGCATCGGCCCCCAGCTCCATAGCCGCAGCCGCGTGCGACGGGGCCCCCAAACCTGCATCAATCACAACCGGAACCCGGCTTTGCTCAATAATTATTTCCAGGAAATCGATCGTTCGCAGTCCTTTGTTCGTACCGATCGGGGCGCCAAGCGGCATCACGGCCGCTACCCCAACTTCTTCCAGCCGCTTGCACAAAACAGGGTCGGCATGGATATAGGGCAGAACGATAAAGCCGAGCTTTACCAGCTCCCGGGCCGCGTTCAGCGTCTCGATCGGATCGGGAAGCAGGTATTTGGGGTCGGGGTGGATTTCGAGCTTTAACCAGTTGGTTTCGAGCGCTTCGCGAGCCATCTGGGCCGCAAATACAGCTTCACGGGCCGTTCGTACGCCCGAGGTGTTGGGCAGCAGGCGTAGCCGGGAGTGGGTCAGGTGGACGAGGGTATCGTCCTGATGGGTATAGGCGTCTACCCGTTTCAGCGCTACCGTTACCAACTCCGTACCCGAGGCCAGGAGGGCCTCTTCCATCAGCTGGGTGGATCCGAATTTACCGGTGCCGGTGAACAGCCGCGATGAAAACGACTGGCCGGCAATGACGAAAGGCTGGGTGATCATGTCAGTGGAAAAGAGAGGGTAGAGAGTGAGAGCTGATCCAGAAAAAGGCGGGTCTGGCGGGCGGGGTCGCTGGCCCCACTGATGGCCGATGATAGGGCGATACCGTGCAGACCGGTTTGCATCAGCGCGGGCACATCGGCCAGGGTAATACCGCCGATAGCAACAATGGGCACAGAAAGGGAGCGACTCTGCAAGGCCGACAGGATCGCCTGGTAGCCTGCCAGACCCAGAATGGGGCTGAGCTTTTCTTTCGTTGTCGTAAACCGAAACGGCCCCAGCCCAACGTAGTCGACGCCGTGCCGGTAGTGGGTCAGGATGGTGTCGAGCCTGTTGGCGGTGCCCCCGATCAGGAACCCATCGCCCAGGAGCGCCCGCGCGTCTGGCACGGGCATGTCGTCCTGACCCAGATGTACGCCGTCGGCTCCGATATCGCCCGCCAGGGTTGGGTTGTCGTTGATAATCAGCCGGGCGTTATGCTGCCGACAAACCGCGAGGGTATCCTGCGCTACTGCCTTCCAGTCGGCATAGGGCCGGTTTTTTAGCCGAAGCTGAATCCAGTCGACACCGGCGCGGCAGGCGGTTTCGGCCTGTTCCGGTTGGGTGACGATATAGTGTAACTGGCTTATTTTCATGAGAGCGACTGGTGAAAGCCAAGCAAGCCGGGGCTACTGGCCAGGTATTGATTCATGTAGCGACGCGCCGTAGCGCAAGCCTCTGGTAGCGGTTGTCCTTTGGCCAGGCCCGCAGCAATGGCCGACGAGAGTACGCAGCCACTGCCGTGCTTTTCGCCATCCGGCAGGAACGGAGCCGGGAACTCGGCGATCTCCTGCCCGTCCTTCAGCAACCTGTCGGTTGTTACGCCATTGATCGGTTCGGCATGACCGCCTTTGAGATAAACCGGGCAATACGCGCTGAGCGTCCTGGCGGCCCAAACGGCTTCATCCGTAGCGGCTAGCTGCTGCACCTCGGGTACGTTGGGCGTCAGCAGGCTCAGCCGGGGCAGTAGGGTCGACAGTAGCGTCTGGCTGGTCATCGCGTGGAAATCGAAGCCCGCGGAGGCTTTCAGAATCGGGTCCCAGATGATGGGCAGGCCGGGCCACGTTTGGGTCAGCCAGTCGGTCAGCTCCGCCAGCACCGGCAGCGACTGAACCAGGCCGATCTTGACGACCGAAACCGGGTAGCGGTCAGCCAGCGGCATACACTGGGCGATAATCGAATCCAGCGCGACCCACTCAACGGCCCTGAAATCGGCATCATGCTGCATCGTCAGGGCCGTACAAACCCCCAGGCCGTAGACCTCCAGAGCTTCCATAACTTTCACATCGGCCAGCAGCCCCGCTCCGGCACTGGGGTCGAGTCCGGCAATAGACAGTGCGTAAGGGCGTTCGTGCTGAACCGGTGGCCAGGTGCGCGATGCGGTCATAGGTAAAGCTGGTTACCCTGTTCGGCAAACTCTTTTGCTTTCACCTGCATGGCCTGATCGAGGGCGTCGGTATCGGCCAGGCCGTTCTGGTCGGCGTAGTCACGAACGTCCTGCGTAATCTTCATCGAGCAGAAGTTCGGGCCACACATCGAGCAGAAGTGGGCGGTTTTGGCGCCTTCGGCGGGCAGCGTTTCGTCGTGGAACTCCCGCGCCGTATCCGGATCGAGCGAGAGGTTGAACTGATCCTGCCAGCGAAACTCGAAGCGGGCTTTACTCAGGGCGTTGTCGCGGTACTGCGCCCCGGGGTGACCTTTTGCCAGATCGGCCGCGTGGGCGGCAATCTTGTAGGTAATTACGCCATCTTTAACGTCTTTTTTGTTCGGCAGGCCGAGGTGTTCCTTGGGCGTAACGTAACAGAGCATGGCCGTACCGAACCAGCCAATCATGGCCGCGCCAATACCCGATGTGATGTGGTCATAGCCGGGGGCAATATCGGTTGTGAGCGGCCCGAGCGTGTAAAAAGGGGCTTCGTTACATTCCCGCAGCTGCTTGTCCATGTTAGCCTTGATCAGGTGCATGGGAACGTGGCCGGGGCCTTCAATCATCACCTGAACATCGTGCTGCCAGGCAAGTTTAGTCAGCTCGCCCAGGGTTTCGAGTTCGGCAAACTGAGCCGCATCGTTGGCGTCGGCAATGGAGCCGGGGCGCAGTCCGTCGCCCAGCGAGAACGACACATCATAGGCCTTCATGATCTCGCAGATTTCGTCAAAATGCGTATACAGGAAGTTTTCCTTATGGTGGGCCAGGCACCACTTGGCCATGATGCTGCCCCCCCGCGAAACGATACCCGTCACGCGCCGGGCCGTCAGCGGAATATAGCGCAGCAGCACGCCGGCATGAATGGTGAAATAATCGACCCCCTGTTCGGCCTGCTCGATGAGCGTATCCCGAAACAGCTCCCAGGTCAGGGCCTCGGCTTTCCCGTTTACCTTTTCAAGAGCCTGATAGATGGGTACCGTGCCGACGGGCACCGGACAGTTCCGGATGATCCACTCGCGGGTTTCGTGAATGTTCTTGCCTGTCGATAGATCCATCAGCGTATCGCCACCCCAGCGGCAGCTCCATACGGCTTTTTCGACCTCTTCGTCAATGCCCGACGACACAACCGAGTTGCCGATATTGGTGTTGATCTTGACCAGGAAATTACGGCCAATAATCATCGGCTCGCTCTCGGGGTGGTTGATGTTGGCCGGGATGATGGCCCGTCCGGCGGCTACTTCCTGCCGAACAAATTCGGGCGTGATATAGGGAGCGGGGGTGTTGGCGCCAAAGCTGTTGCCCGGGTGCTGTTTCCAGAGCGACGACTGATCGTTGAGGGTATCGATCCGCTGATTTTCCCGAATCGCGATGTACTCCATCTCGGGGGTAATGATGCCTTTGCGGGCGTAATGGAGCTGCGTCACGTTCTGGCCCGCCCTGGCCCGCACCGGAAACCGGATGTGAGCAAACCGCAGGGCGTCCAGATCGGGGTTGGCCAGTCGCTGGTTGCAGTAGTCCGACGAAAACGACGTCAGCTGTTCGGTATCGCCCCGGTCCCGGATCCACGGTTCCCGCAGCCGATCGAGGCCGAGTTGCAGGTCGATGCTGGCGTCGGGGTCGGTATAGGGGCCGCTGGTATCATACACCGTTACGGGCGCGTTGGGCTGGCTGACTTTCCGGTTGCCCACCTGCGTGACCGTATCCGACAGGGTGATTTCGCGCATGGCCACGCGGATGTCATAGAGTTGGCCGGGCACGTAGATTTTGCGCGAACCGGTCAGGGGCTGGCGCGTAATGGTCTGCTGCGAAGGCAGTTGTTCAGTTTTCTGGCTCATCGTTATCCTCCCTGGGTTGCTTGTAGAATGGTAATTTTTTCGCTGCCCGACAGGGCAAGCTGTGCCCAGGCCGTGCGGGGCACAATGGCATTGTTGACCGCTACGGCTATGCCTTTGCGGTCGGCCATAGCCAGTTGAGCGAGAAGACTCTCGAGCGATGCCGTATCGGGCGTTTCTACGGACTGGTTATTGACGAATACAATCATGGAACCTGTGCTTCAGCGCATAGAAAAGCACAAGCCAGGGAGCGAACCGCTCGGATAAACCGGAAAGAAGGCGAAAAAACAGGAGCAGGCCACTATGGCGCCACGCGCACAGAGCCACTACAGGAATCTATTGTCTCGCTTTTCCCTCCGCAGGTATTATCCTGTTCAGGTTCAAAGGGTGATCTCTCAGCCCGTACGGGCACCCCTAAAGCTTCGCTTTTCAGCAAGACAAATGTAGAAACGATTTTCAATAATCTATTTTTCGATAACTAATTTATTGGTACAGAGGGTAGCCTGGTAGCCGATAAGTGATGTCTATTGAATTGGTTATCAGTTGATAGATGGAGCATAAATAAACAGGAGTGGGTGCATATAAGCAGCAGCCCCGACACAGATGGTCGGGGCTGGGCACTCCTACACGAAGGTTGTGTTACTCGTTGTCAATCAGCTCGGCGCCCGACTCCATATCGGCTGCCTCGTCGTTCGTAATGGCTGGCAACCCGATGTTCTTACGCATCGATCCGTACCCGCGACAGGCGGATGTCGGAGCGGTTGAACTGGCGCTGCATCTCGGCAAAGACCCAGTCGATGGCTTCGTCGGGGTCGGTGGCCGCAACGGATAAGTCTTCATTCAGCCGAAGCTGGTTTTTCATTTCGTCGAGCACATCGAAGACGACCCGGATTATCTGCTTTCTTTTTGTGACCATAACAAAAGGTGGCTAAACAGAGGGTTACGCAACCAGCAGGCTATATGACAGCCTGACAAAACCGACGATGACCGCTTCTGTCAGATTTGTTCAGCATGTTGTTTATGGTCTAAAAGTAAGCGCTTTTGTCTATAGTTATATTATGTATGATAAAAAAATATTATAGTGTTGCCTGGCTCTCTCGCCAGGCATCAGCATCGGGCCGAAAGGGCCAGCCGCGGGTTGCCGTTTTTTTGTTAGAATCGGCTGTTCATGCGGGCGAAGATGGCGTCGATTTCCGGGCGGGAGGCCATGCGATTGGTTTCTGAAGTGCCGTAGCCAATCTCGGTTGCGCTAGCCTGCAGGCCGTTCATCATGGCGTCGGCAAAGTCGCCGACGGGCACGCCGAAGGTGTGCAGCCCCGGCCCGCCCAGGTCGGTATTGACGGCTGGCGGTACCAGTTCAATAACCTCGATCGAGGTGTTGGCCAGTTGATGCCGCAGGGACATCGTAAACGAGTGCAGAGCCGCTTTGGTGGCGCTGTATATCGGGGCAAACGCGCCCGGTACAAAGGCGAGCCCCGATGTTACGTTGACAATGGCCGACTGTGGGTGTTGCTTCAAATGCGGAATAAACAGCGTAGCCAGGTGCAGCGGAGCTTCCAGATTGATCGCAATTTCCTGCTGGCTCTCGCTCCAGTCGTCCTGGCTATCGGCCAGCTGCATCCGGCGCTGAATACCCGCGTTGTTGATCAGTACATTGACCTGCGGAAACTCGGTACGGACCCAGTCGAGCAGCGCTACTCGTTCAGCCGCCTGGCCTACATCGCATTGGCGCGTGTGAAGCTGTGGGTACTTTTGTTGGGCTTCCTGCAGCTTATTGGCGCGTCGGCCACAGATAATGACCTGGCTGCCTGCCTGAAGAAACCGCTCGGCCAGGGCCCAGCCAATGCCGGAGGCTCCGCCCGTAATCAGGACGGTGTTGGTTGACGTATTCATGGGGGTAGTAGTCTTTATGGAAAGACCACGACCCGGGCCTTTTGTTTGGTCCCGTCGCCCTGACCTAGTTTGCGTCTGCTGAACGCCGTCGTACGGCTGCTCAACCCGGCTTCCGTTTATCGAAGAACTGCCGCATGAACAGGAGCTGATAGGATATAGCGGTATTCCAGTACGTCCAGTTGTGGCCGCCGGGCCGGGTGATGTAGTCGTGGGCTATGTTGCGCTCCAGGAGTTTGTCGTGCAGGTTGTTGTTGACCCGGAAAAAGAAATCGTCGGTGCCGCAGTCGATAATCAGCGAGAGCGAGCCGGGAGTCAGCAGATGAAGCAGGTTGATGACCGTATGCTGCTCCCAGCGGTCGGGAAACTGGGCATACGGACCCAGCCGTTTGGCAATGTCCCAGTTGTTCGGAAACGGCCGAATGTCGACTCCGCCACTCATGCTGCCGGCGGCTCCGAAAATGTCCTGATGCCGGAACGCCAGGTAGAGCCCGCCGTGGCCGCCCATACTCAGGCCCGTAATGGCCCGCCCCTGCCGGTCTTTGATGGTTTTGTAATGGCTGTCGACCCAGGCTACCAGCTCGTTGGAGACGTAGGTTTCGTAGCGGAACGACGCATCGACGGGGCTATCGTAATACCAGCTGCCGTAGTTGCCGTCCGGGCAAACTACAATGATCCCGTTGGCGTCTACCGCCCGGCTCAGGGCGGGTGCTTTCTGAATCCAGTTGCTGTAGTTACCGCTATACCCATGGAGCAGATAAACGACCGGGAACTCGGCGCCGGTGGTATACGAGTCGGGCGTGATCACCACGGCCCTGATCGTTTTTTTCATCGATGCGCTATAGGTGTCGACAGTATCGACTTTGGCGGCCCGGGCGTGGCCAGTAAACAGCAGGAAACAGAACAGAAAAAGTGCGCGGCTGGCCGTCATGGGAGTGGGGGTAAGGGTATAGGAACAGAGGTTGCGGTGTGAAGTTATGGCTGGCGGAGCTGCCGGTCAATCTCGCTGAGCAGGTAGGTTTTAGGGTCGCTGGAGTACTCCCAGAACATGATGCCCCCCAGCCCTTTTTTTCTCACGTACCGACATTTGGCTTTTACCGATGCTTCGTCGTCGTAGGAGACGAAGCGTTTCAGGTCGGCATTGTAGAGGTAAGGCGCTTTGGCTTTACGGTCCCAGTAGCGTTTGTAGGCCGGGTTGGTCAGTAAACTGTCTTTGATGAACGTGTAGCCACCGCCCCGTTCTACCTTCGCGATGGTTCTGGGGTGGGTGTTGGGGTTGTCTTGCTGAAGCTGCCAGGCACGTCCGTAGAAGGCAATGCCCAGCAGGAGCTTGCTGGCGGGTACGCCCGCTTTCCGGTACGCCTGTACGGCCCGGTCGCCCGATTGTTCGTTGGGTACCTGACCCGTCGGATACAGGTTGGTATGGTGCCCGGCCAGCGGCCCGCCCGTGTAATGGTCGTACGACATGATGTTGATGTAATCGAGGTACTGCTGCGCCTGACCCATGTCGGTATGGGTAAAGATGGCGTCGAAGCCGGGCAGGGCCGTCGTAACCAGATACGGTTTGCCGGTCTGTTTCTGGAGGTTGTTCAGCTGGTCGCGCAGGGCTTTGAACAGCAGGGTAAAGTTTTGCCGGTCTTCGGGCCGAAAAACGTTGTCTTCGCCTTTCATACCCGGATACTCCCAGTCGATATCGACCCCATCGAGCTGGTATTGCCGCACAATGTCGACGGCCGAGGCTGCAAACGCTACGCGGGCGGTATCGCTCAGCACCGCATCGGAAAAATTCTCACTCCACGACCAGCCGCCAATCGAGATCAGAATCTTCAGGTCGGGATTGCGCTGCTTGAGGTTGTTCAGTTTCCGGAAGTTGGTCGAGTCGGTAGCCAGGTTGTGAAGCCAGGCGCGGTTATTCCGCACATCGACGAAGGCGTAGTTGATATGGGTCAGTTTTTCGACTGCAATCTGGTCGGTGTTGACCAGCCCCCGGAAGCCGCCAACGTAGGCCAGCACAATGGGTTTGGAAGTTGGGCCGGGGGCCAGACCGGCGCTCAGAAGCGCGCTGATGAACAGTAACGTGAGTACGTAAGAAGGGCGAAGCATACCGTGTGGGTTAAGAGAAATGCCGGTTGCGGGCGGGTAAAAATGCGAATAAAATGGGTTGTCGCAATCACCCCCTCAACTTGTCCTGATCACACAGCAAGGGCCCTGGCGGGGGTGGGTACCTTTGTCCAGTACAAAATCAAACAACAACTACTATGGCAACCAAAATTTTTGTGAATCTACCCGTTCGTGACCTGAATCGGTCGGTCGAGTTTTTTACGGGCGTCGGCTTCCGCTTCGACGCCCGCTTTTCGGACGAGAAAGCGGCTTGCATGATCATCAGCGAGAACATTTTCGCCATGCTGCTGGTCGACAGTTTCTTTACAACTTTTACTCCTAAAGAACTGGCCGACACCGCTAAAACGACGGAAGTAATCGTGGCATTATCGGCCGATAGCCGGGAGCAGGTCGACACGCTGGTAGATCGGGCCATGGCTGGCGGAGCTACCCCCGCCGGGGAGCCTCACGATGAGAGTTTTATGTACTACCGGAGCTTCTTCGACCTCGACGGTCATCACTGGGAGGTAAACTACATGGAGCTGCCGGAAGACGGGCAGACGACCGAGTAAGGCGTATCGGTGCACTAAAAAGGCCAGCGTTGGGAAGTTCACCGGCGCTGGCCTTTTTTGCGTTACCGTAATCGCTTTGGATTACGTATAGAGCCTATCGTTTCGGACTGGAGCAGGCCAGCGGCATGGCTTTATCCGCCGGCTTTTTTGGCTTTATAGCCTTTATTGGTCAGCCAGGTCAGGACTTTGTCGCGGTGGTCGCCCTGAATCAGGATTTCGTCGTCTTTAGCGGAGCCGCCCGATCCGCAGGCTGCTTTGAGTTGTTTGCCCAGCTCGGCCAGGTCGGCTTCGCTGCCGATAAACCCCCGAACAGCCGTAACCACTTTGTTGCCCCCCAGCTTAACCAGCCATACCTTCAGGTTTTGCTGGGTGGGCGGCAGGGTTTCGGCCGGTGGCTGCTCATCGGTCTGGTAGTTGAAATCCGGGTTGGTCGAGTAGACAACCCCGGAGCGGTTTTTCTTGCTCATACTACAAAACTAATCGGTTCTGCTCAGTGTGTCGTTCACCCAGCCCCGTTTTGGTTTACAGTTCGAGCAATTGCCGCACGGTATCGCCATACGTGCTTCCCGTGGTCAGTTTCGTGCTTTTTTTGTCGCTCATGGCCAGGAGGTACTTGCCGTCGAAATGGCGGTGGACTTCCGAGATCTTTTGCCGGTTAACCAGCACCGACCGGCTGACGCGCACGAACGTATCGGGTAGTTTTTCGGCCAGGGCCGTCAGGGTGTAGCTGGTCAGGAACTTCTGCCCGTCAACGGTCGACAGAAAAACGTATTTCTCTTCGGCTTCGAAGAAGGCAATATCGGAGAGCGGCACGAGCCGGATTTTTTCGCCGGTTTTAACCGAAATCGAATAGATTTCCTTTTTGGGCTGCATCTGGGCCAGTAGGCGCATCACGCTTTCGGTCATCGGATTGCTCCGGCTCTCGGGCTCGTTACGCTCGACCAGCGCCCGGATTTTCTGAGCGGTTCGGGCCAGCCGTTCGGCTTCGATCGGCTTGAGCAGGTAATCGACCGAGTTCTCCTCAAACGCCCGGATCGCGTACTGATCGTAGGCGGTGGCGAATATGACCATGGGCATGGCGGTGAGTTTGGAAAGCATCTCGAACCCGTTGAGCAGCGGCATTTCGATGTCCAGAAAAATAACGTCGGGTTGGCGGGCTTCGATGAGCGTCAGGCCCTCGGCGCCGTTGGCCGCATCGCCAATAACGGTAAACGTATCGCTGTGTTTATCCAGCAGGCGCCGTAATCGACTGATGGCCAATGGTTCGTCGTCGATGAGTAGGGTTCTGAGGGGAAATGACATAAGGCTGGCGAAGCTAATCGGGAAATGTAAAAGGGTAGGATATTAGTGGACCTCCGATACGGAGAATGACTGGTCGTTATGGACAAGTTTTGCCAGTTTTATAGACAGCAGCACCTGCTTGAGCGGCCAGTTCTGCAACTCCACCCGGCCGTCGTCGCCGTAGAGCAGTTTTAGTTTGTCCTGGATGCTGCGCAAGCCGTAACCACCACTCATCTCGTCGGGAAAGGCCGGGCCGTTATCATGAACACACAGGTGTAACTCCCCCGCTTTTTCGTAGATACGAACATCAATACGGCCCGAATCGGCGCGTTTGGCGATGCCGTGTTTGATAGCGTTTTCGACGATGGGCTGGAGCAGAAACTGCGGTAGTTTAAGATCGATCAGGTTGGGTTCGGACACCTCAACGCTGAACGCCAGCCGGTTACCGAACCGAACCTGCTCCACTTTCAGGTACGTCCGGACCATTTCGAGTTCATCGGCCAGGCTGGCAAACAACTCGCCTTCGCGCCCCGTCGAATAGCGGAACAGTTTGGAGAGCAGCAGTGTCATCTCCTCGGCTTTGTCGGGGTCTTCATGAACCAGACTGGCAATGCTGTTGAGCGCGTTGTAGAGAAAATGGGGGTTGATCTTGGCCTGCAGGGCGTCCAGTTCGGCGCGGGTTTTCAGTTTCTCCATGTTCAGGAGCTGGAACTCCTGTTCGGAGAGCTTGCGGGTCAGCTGCCGGCCCTGTTGCAGCACGTACAAAAAGACGTTGGCTATCAAAACATCGGCTATCAAATAGATGTGCCAGGGGGCGTTGGTGTTATTGTAATCAGGACGTTTGCTCAGTTCGGTGAGGACCTCTCTTCCTAACCAGTAATAGATTCCGGTACTGATCGTCATGACCGAAGCCAATACCGCAATACTCAAGATCAGGTGCCGTTTCCAGACCGTAGTAAACCGATGGGTGAGCCAGCCCAGCAAGCCCCAGGTCACCAGAAAGGTAGCGATGCCATCGGCAATGTTCTGGGCGATTACAAACCGGTACAGGTCGGCAATACAGTCGTCGGTAGCCGTAGCAATCAGGTTGGTGAAATAGATAATGCCGCTGGCTCCGTACACCAGCAGGGCCCCCAGAATCATACCGATCAGGGTTCCCCAGCCGGGTTTCTGCAAGATGGTGGTGAGCGTAATGGGCTCCCGGCGCAGATTGGGCTGGTACGAACTTCGACCCGAAAAGTTGAACGAAGCGCCTTCTACGTTGGCACCGGTGAGGTTGACCTGCTGGAGACCGCAGTAGTTCAGGTTGGCTTCGTAGAGGTCGGCGTCGGTAAAGTCGGCGCCGGTCAGGTTGGAAAAACTCAGGTTAGCACCACGCAGAATAGCTCCGCGGAAATTGGCTCGGGCCAGGTCGGAGAAACTCAGGTCAGCCCCCGTCATGTCGAGGCCGCTAAAGTCGAAATTAGCCAGATCGCACCCCCGCAGCTTTAGCCGCTTGCCATTTTTGCCAATCGTGCCGATAAGTTGTTCGCGGGTCATAGGTCGGAAGATAGTCTTCGGTTGTTCATCCTCAGAAAGTGGGTGTATCGCATTTCTTAACGACAGCGTGGCAGAATAGATCCAGAAAATCGGTTGCTCAGCAGGCAGGGGTCTGGCTGACACTCCTGTCGGAATAAGATTGCTGGCCGGTCTAAAAATAGTACATTTTCGGTGGCCTGCTTCGGCCCGGTTTGCCCGAAATCCCGATAGGATCGACACAAAAGAGGGTTCCGGCCGGAAAACGATAGAGAATACCGGCGGATACGGAGCTGGCCAGGTTCATGAAAAGTACAGTGTATAGTCGGTTTATGCAGGTGTCGACAGCCACAAAACTATCGCACGGTCAGCCGACAGCAGAGTCTTTTCTGACGAACGCCCGAATGGCGGGTATGAAATCCGTTAGGGTGCTGACGAAGTTATTTCGTAGTATTGGCTACAAAACCAACTTGTCGCCCATGACGACCACCCGGGATACCATGCTTGCCCGCATCCGGCAGAACAAGCCGGAGCCTTTACCGCTACCCGATGTGCCGACCTTCGTAAACGAAGCCGACGATCTGAGCGACCGGTTCGAGAAAGCGCTGGCTTTTGTGGGCGGTCAACTGGTCGATCTACAGGCCACCCCGGCCTCGCTGGTTGGTTTTCTGCAGGAAACTTTTCCTGATGCTCAGCGAATTGCCTCGTCGGTGCCTTTGCCGGGGCTGGACCTCGTACCGGTCGGGCCGGAGACCGATAAACAGGTACTTGAGCAGATTGACGTGGCCGTTTTGCGGGGCGATTTTGCCGTTGCGGAGAACGCGGCCATCTGGGTACCGGAGGCCTCAATGATGCACCGGGCTTTGCCGTTCATCACCCAATACCTGGTGCTGGTGGTTGACCGCGACGCGCTCGTTCCCAACATGCACGTAGCCTACGAACGCCTTGACCGGTCCCGGCTCACCTACGGAACATTTATTGCGGGCCCGTCGAAGACCGCCGATATCGAGCAGTCTCTGGTCATTGGAGCGCACGGCGCCCGGAGCCTGACCGTCGTGTTACCCGAATAACCGGGCGACTTAACATTTACCTAATCCAGTTGTTACTGTCGTAGTATTAACCCTGACTTCTTTGACAACGACGTTGATTACGTTCGATCTAACCCTGGGTCGGCTTCGCCCCTGGCGCGAGGGCGACGAAGATTCGCTAACACACCACGCCAGTAACCGGCGTATCTGGAACAATGTCCGTGACTTTTTCCCGTACCCATACACGCCCCGCGATGCGCATTCGTGGGTTCGGTCCAACAAATCGTACCAGCAGCCCAACAACCTGGCTGTTGAAGTTGACGGACAGGCGGTTGGGAATATCGGGTTTACGGTGAAGGATGATATTTACCGCTACAACGCCGAGATCGGCTACTGGCTCAGCGAAGAGTACTGGGGGCGGGGCATCATGACCGAGGCCGTACCGATCATGACCGATTACATCTTCAGTAATTTTCAGGTCAACCGGATCTTTGCCTGCGTGCTGGAAGGCAACATCGGGTCTATGCGGGTGCTGGAGTCGGCCGGGTACCGACACGAAGCGATCCATAAGAAGGCTGCCGTCAAGAACAACCAGTACCTGGATGAGCATGTCTTTGCTATCCTGCGGGCTGAACGGGGATAAGTGCCTGTGGGCCGGGGCCTGGAGTCTGGGGAAGTAGACAGTACCCCAGGCTCCAGGCCCGCTGCTTTTTCCCCTTTGCTTTTTTTGTGGTTATTTTGCCAAAACATTACCGCTTCGGCGGGTTCTTATTACATGCCGAAGATAGTTATCGCGATTGACGGGTATTCGAGCTGTGGCAAAAGTACCACCGCTAAAGCTGTGGCCGCCCGCATGGGCTACGGTTATATTGATACCGGGGCTATGTACCGGGCTGTAAGCCTGTTCTTCACCCAGGAACGTATTGCGCTTTCCAACCACAAAGAAGTGGTAGCTGCCCTCGACAGAATTCATATTACCTTCAACCACAACCCCCGTACCGGCAAGAACGAGACGTGCCTGAACGGCCTCAACGTAGAAGGAGAGATCCGAACCATGTATATCTCGAACATTGTCAGCGAGGTAAGTGCTATCCCCGAAGTGCGCTGGGCCATGGTCGCTCAGCAGCAGAAGATGGGGCGCAAACGGGGCGTGGTCATGGACGGCCGGGATATCGGAACCAAGGTGTTTCCCGATGCAGAGGTGAAAGTGTTCATGACGGCAGATACCTACATCAGGGCCAAACGCCGACAGCAGGAACTGCTCGAAAAAGGCGACATGGTCAACCTCGACGATATCATTAAAAATATTGAGAAGCGCGACCTGATCGATACGACCCGCTCAGAAAGTCCACTCATGCAGGCACCAGATGCGGCCCTGCTGGATACGTCGCACATGACCATCGAAGAGCAGGTCGACTGGGTCATCGAACAGGCCGACCGGCGCCTGTCTGAACTCCATCGGCAGAAAGCAATAAAGTGAGCAGGCTAAAAATGTATAGTGGGAAATGAATAATGTATAATTAATTCATCACTCATCACTCATCATTCCTTATAAATGACCGTCGACTTTCTGATAGTGGGGCAGGGGGTGGCTGGGTCGGTGCTGGCCTGGACACTTGATCAGCGGGGCTGCTCGGTGCTGCTCGCTGATGATCCGGCTTTACCGTCAGCGTCGGGTGTGGCGGCTGGTATTGTCAATCCGCTCACGGGCCGTAAACTCGTTCGTACCTGGAAAGCGGATGAGTTGTTTCCGTTTTTGCACCAGTATTATACAGGTATCGAAGATGAACTGGGCGTGCGGTTTTTCCATCCTAAAACCATCTACCGTCCGTTTCGCTCCGAAGCCGAGAAAGCTGATTACCTCGCTCTGATCAATGACCCGGCGGCTCGTGCGTATGCGCGGGAGTCAGCTGATAATCAGCAATATGGGGCGTATATCAACAATCCTTACGGTGGGTTAGATGTGCACGGGGCCGGATGGGTCGATTTAACCGAGTTTGTTCGGTTGATAAAAGGCTATTTTGTTAGAAAAAATCAATACTATGAAGGAAGTATTGATAATAGTGACCTGATTATCAAGGAAAATGCTGTGAAGTGGAACGGCATATCTATCAATAAAGTCATATTCTGTGATGGGGTGCAGGCCCGTGAGAATCCGTTATTTGGCTACTTACCCTACAATCCTGTTAAAGGACAGATTCTGACGGCGGTCATCGAAAATTATCCTATTACGGCTATAGTTAATCAGGGGGTTTTTATCCTGCCCGTTCGTCCGGGACTGGTCCGTATCGGGGCTACCTATTCATGGCATGATCTCGATTGGCAAACAACCGATGACGGTCGATCGTTTTTAGAGTCGAAAGTACAGCCAGTCCTGCGGGTACCGTATCAGATTGTGGCGCAGCAGGCCGGTATTCGACCATCTACCAAAGATCGGCGGCCGTTTGTTGGGATCCATCCTGAACATCCGGCTGTGGGGATTTTTGGCGGTATGGGGACCAAGGGCGTATCGCTGGCCCCCTACCTGGCCGAAGACTTTGCGCGGCACCTGCTCGATGGTGAAGAATTAGAACCGGAAGCGAATATTAGCCGCTGTGTGTCGTTATACAGTCACGGTTGATTAGTTTTCAGTTTCGGATCGGTAACCAGCATCTTTATCAGGTCGTTTACCGTATACTGAGTACCGAAAACCGGTAGCCAACGTCTATACTATTTCGTTATGCGGAACCATTACATACTGCTGTTGGGCTTGTGGCTGGGAGGGCTGAGCGCAGCCGTGGCGCAAAATTATCCGTCGCTCGAGCGGTTCGGTAAAAACCGGATTCAGTACCGGAACTTCGACTGGAAAATTGTTCGGACATCGAACTTCGAAATCTACTATTACCAGGACGGCACTCAGATCGCCAACCTGACGGCCCAGTATGCCGAGTCGGAGTTCGACCGAATCACCGAACTCCTGGGCTATACCCCCTACAATCGTATCAAAATTTTTCTGTTCAACTCCCCGCAGGAACTGGCACAGAGTAACATTGGTCTCAACGCACAGTCGGGCTTGAGCGGTCGTGATCTCGACTTATCGAAGTCGCGGGTAGAGCTGGCTTTTACAGGCGATCAGATCAGCTTTCGCCGACAGATTATCCGCGATATATCCATGCTGTTCGTTTACGACATGCTGTACGGAGGGAGTCTGAAAGATGCCTTACAAAGCTCACTGCTGCTGACGCTGCCCGACTGGTTCATGCCGGGGGTGGCGTCGTATATTGCCGAGGGCAATAGTGTAGAACTCGACGACTACATGCGCGACGTATCGCTGACCCGACCCGTCAAGAAACCGTCGCTCCTCTCCGGGGCCGAAGCCGAACGGGTAGGCCACTCCATCTGGAACTACATCGTGCAGAAATACGGGCGCGATAATGTATCCAATATCCTGAACCTGACCCGCATTATCCGGAACGAGCAAAGCAGTATTGCCAGCACACTCGGTGTACCCTACAACCGGTTCCTGCGCGAATGGCGCGAATACTATGCCGGTATGGCCGGGAGCGTATCGCAGTCGTACCAGGCTGGCTCCGACGATTTTCGACTCAATGTCAGCTCGGCCGACGAAAAATCATCGCTGGTTAGTTTGAAGATCAGCCCCGATAACCAGTTTGTTGCGTATACCGTCCTTCGGGATGGTAAATTCAACGTAGAAGTTGTCAATACAACGAACCGGAAAAAGACAACCGTACTGTCGGGTGGGTACCGGCTCGATGGGCAGTCGACCCGGACCAGTACGCCCCTGGTGGCCTGGCAGAAAGACAACAACCTGCTGGTACTGACCGACGAGCTGGGCCGTACGAACCTGTACCAGTTTTCTAACCTGGAAAAGCGGCCAAGCCAGGAGTTCAGACGCACCGTGAACGGCTTAACGCAGGTTGTCTGGATGGATGCGTCGGAAGATGGCAGCAGCCTCATCATGAGCGCCGACCGGAAAGGGCAGAATGATCTGTTCTTATACAGTATTAACCGCGGGTCTTACCAGCAGATCACAAACGACCTCTACGACGATCTGTATCCGCAGTTTGTTGGGCGTACGGCCCGGCAGATCGTGTTCAGCTCCAACCGCCAGCTCGACACGCTGGGTGTTGACAAAGGAAGCTACAAGACCATCCGCGACCGGCTTACCCTGTTCAGCCACGAAGGTAACGCCCGTAACCTGTCGGTGCAGCGGCTGACCGATTCGCTGACCCATGCTGCGAACCCCATTCCGGCCGATGAAACGACGATTTATTATCTGAACGACGCCAACGGTGTCCGTAACCTGTACCGGTATAATACCGAAACGCGTACGGCCCGGCAGGTAACCGCTTTCCCGCAGAGTATCCGACTGTATGACCTCAACCCGGCCACGGGTGGCTTCGTCTACAGCACTCTGCAGGATGGCGATGAGTATATCGGGTTCCGCTCAAAACTAAACCTGACCCAAACGGCTCAGGCTCCGCTTACCCCGCGGGTGGCAACGCTCAATCGCACCAATCCGTCGGCTTCGGTTCGGGCCGAGCAGCTGCGTACCGATACCACCCGACGGGCCGGTGCCGTTTCGGGCGATTCGGTAGCAGCCCGGCAGGCCGATACGGTACGTCCTGAACCGGCGCGGCAGCTGGCGCTGGAACCTGGTGAGGTGGATACCGATAATTACCAGTTCGACCCCGAGGTGCTGAAGGCGGCCGAGTACCGCCAGCGCCGGACAGTGGGGCTAACCCCTAGTATTGCCACCGCTCCTCCGCGTAATCGTCGGCGCGAAAACATTACCATTCGTGGGCCGTATGCGTACAAAGGAATGTTTACCATCAACGATGCTACCTCAAACTGGCGCATCGATCCGATTCGGGGCTTTGGCTTCGCGCAGGACGTAACTTTAACCGACCTGCTCGAGAATCACGTGCTTCGGGCGGGTGGTTTCATCACAACGACCCTGCGAAACAGCGATCTCTTCGCGGAGTACACCAATCAGACGAACCGCATCGATTACGGCGCCCGGGTTGATCGGCAGACCCTGTTCATTGATCAGCTGGGCCTGACTCAGAAATATCGATACAACCGCATAGCCGTGTCGGCTTCGTATCCGATTTCGGTAAACAGCCGGCTTACCATCTCGCCCTTCTACGCCATTACCCGGCTGATTGATTTGACCACCTTTGCTGAACCCGACCGCGTGTCGGACTATGCCGGTCTGCGGGGCGAGTTTGTGTTCGATAATACAAAGGTTAACGGCATGAATATGACCGTAGGCACCCGCATGAAACTCCGTTTCGAGGAATACGGTGGGTTGCGGGCTGCTTCGCAGGGTTTCCGCCGGCTATCGCTCGATCTGCGTCACTACCAGAAAATACACCGGGACCTGATTCTGGCCGCCCGTTTTGCGTTTAGCCAGTCGGGTGGACCATCGCCGAAGCAAAGTACGTTGGGCGGAATGGAAAACTGGATTGGAGCGAACCAGAAAGATGCTATTGTCAATAACCCATTACGGGTGCCCAACACGCTGGCCAACGAAATTCCGTATGATTACCGCGATGTATTCTTCCTGGATTTCGCGGCTCCGCTGCGGGGGTTCCGGCAGGGAAAACTGACGGGTAACAGCTATATGCTATTCAACGCCGAACTCCGGCTCCCGCTGATCCGGTACCTGTATCGGGGCAACATCACGTCGAACTTCCTGCGGAATCTGCAGTTGGTGGCCTTTACCGATATTGGTACCGCCTGGACGGGAAGTGGGCCGTTCAGCCAGCAGAATAGTCTGAATACGGAAAGTGTAGGAGGGGGGAATATCCCGTTCCGGGCCAGGGTCACCAACTTCAAAAATCCGTTCCTGATTGGTTACGGCGCCGGCGCCCGAACCATGTTGTTCGGCTACTTCGTCAAGTTTGATTACGGCTGGGGGCTGGAAGATAAAACGGTCACCAAGCCCATTGCCTACCTGACGCTTGGCTACGATTTCTAGGAAAAACTACTCGCAACTGCTTACCGGAGCTGCTCCTAAAAGGGCAGCTCTTTTTTTTAGGTCAAATTATCGAGTCAGAACTATTTTACTCTGTTGAGTAGCTATATTTGTCGGCCGATTATGTTGATAAGCCTCTCTGGACATTCTTATCCGGCTCCCATTTTCTCGTATCCTCTCTTATCGACCTGCCTGCTGGGCTGCTTTATTGTCAAATAGAGTGATCCGTCATGCGTAATCTGGCGTGCTGAATAAATTAGTCACGCCGGGCCGGTTACATTACACTTGGCATAGTTTTCGCTAAACCCGGCGGGTTGCTCCTGTAGTCGTATTGGAGTAATTCGGCAGGGATCAGACTGCCCTTACTTACCCCAACCACTATACGTGCGGGTCATTAACTCTCGAATATACAATGATTTACTTGCCGTCCTGTTTGCGTATCACTGAGGGGTGGGTGTTTGGCATAGTTTTAGTTAAATTCTTGGAGAGTAAAATAGCCACTGTTCTCAGGCAGGGCAAACCGTGACTTATGCATGGTTTGTCGGTCAGAATAATCGCAACGTTTGCGGGCTGATTTTGCCGCTAAGTATACGCTCCAAATAAAGTTGCAGATGGAAGTAACGTCTACGCTTCGCATAAAACGTCCTGACGTTTCAGTTAATCCGGTCGGTCGTAAAAACGACCGGAAGATTGATAATGTCCGAGAAAAACTAGGTTATCTGGCAAATCAGGTAGTTGGCTATGTGCTTCAGCTGATACAGAGAAAGTTTCAGCCTCTTCCATCAATTCAACCCAAACAGCAACCTTTCCCTTTCTTCATGACAGAGTCGTTGCTGGCGCCAGCCCGGCTCTTTGCCGTTGGCAGTATCCGGTCGGCGGGGCGCCCGCCCGATATTCCGCCCGGGCGTACTATCAACCCATCTATAGACTTTATCCAGCAGCTACCCACTTTTCTTACTCTACCGCGAATGAATGATCAAATTTTACAGAACGAATCACCTCATATGTCCATAAGCCGACCCAGAGTTAACGTGGGCAGGGGGGATAATACGGCATTAGAGAAGCCTACTCGCACGAGCCGTTTTTCACAACGTCTGGCCGGTGCAGGGGGCGAGGGTCGTTCATGGGGCGCGCGGTCTCGTCAGGGAGTGCTGTCACTGGTGGCACTGCTTGTTTTCTGGCTAGGCGGTATTCCGGCAACGTTTGCGCAAACGGCCGTCGTCGACCTAAGTCTGACTAAAGCCGTCAGCAACCAGAACCCGGCACTTGGTGATGTTATCACGTATTCGGTGGTCGTTACCAACGCAGCTAATGCGACTGCTACTGCCACCAATGTAGTAGTAACGGACCTCCTGCTTACGGAAGGGGCTACTTATGTGCCTTCGTCAGCGTCGACTTCATCAGGAACATACACGGCGGCAGCGTCATCAACGGTGACGACCGGAACCTGGCGTATTCCTTCGATTGCGCCCGGCGCATCGGCGACGCTTACCTTCCGGGCCACCGTAGTCGGACGAGGAGTATGGTTTAACACCGCCGAGGTTACCAGCCTCGATCAGACCGATCCCGATTCGCCTGCGTCTGGTAATATATACGAAGATGATTATGCGGCCGTTTGCTTCGCTATTCCTATCTTTTTCTATGGGGGTGATGAATATACTGTGTCAGTACCAGCTGGTTTCGACCGGATCGAATGGTTTCGCAACGATGTACCCATCAGTACATCCGCCGTATCGACCTCGCTGGCTGTAGTAAACAATGACAACTCATTGACTATAAAGTCGGTGGGCGTTTATCGTTTTGTGACCTACAAGAATGAATGTGCTTCATCAAACTGCTGTAACATCGAATTTGTACCGGGGCCGCTGGGGAGCCTGGGTAACTTTGTCTGGGAAGACAAAAATGCCAATGGCAAACAGGACGTTGACGAACCCGGTATCAGCGGTGTAACCGTTGAGCTATATGATCCAACGAGTACAACGCTGCTGGCCTCGACCACAACAACCGTGGGTGGGCTCTATAGCTTTACCGGTCTGACCGATGGCAGTTACACGGTTAAGTTCGTGACACCAGCTGGGTTCCAGCCTACGTCGCAAACGGTAACGGGTGTATCGGACGACATGAACAGTGATGCGGGCCTCAATGGACTGACGCGCGTATATACTATAGATACAAGTCAGCCTGAATCGAGTACCGCCCGGAATAACCCAACGGTAGACGCGGGCTTCATCAAGCCTGCCAGCCTGGGTAACTACGTCTTCGCCGATAACGACCGCAACGGTGTTCAGTCGACCGGCGACACCCCCATCTCGGGCGTGCCGGTGAGTCTACTGCTCAACGGTACAGTAGTGGCGTCGACCACAACCGATGCCAGTGGCTTGTACAGCTTCACAGGCCTGACACCAGGCCTGACCAACGTGTACTCGGTAAGCTTCTCCACCCCGACCAACTTCACGGCAACTACCCCGCGTTCAGGCACCGACAACACGATCGACTCCGACGCTGATCTGGTGACGGGGCTGAGCGGTTCGGTAACGCTGACCTCGGGTGAGAACAATACGACCATCGACGCCGGCTACCAGGGTCTGACGGCTGGCCTGGGCAACTTTGTCTGGGAAGATAAGAATGCCGACGGGCAGCAGGATGCCGGTGAGCCACCTATTTCGGGGGTAACCGTAAGCTTGCGGCTCAATGGGCTGGAGATCGCTACGACCACGACGAATGCCAGTGGTTTATATAGCTTCACGGGGCTGACCCCTGGCTCGACCAACGTCTACTCGGTAAGCTTCTCAACCCCAACCGGCTTTAGCGGAACGGTGGCCAACATAGGCCCTGACGCAACGGATAGTGATGCTAATCCCAGCACGGGTGTGACGGGTAGCTACACACTGGCCGCTAACGAGTTCAATAGTACCGTAGACGCGGGTTTCATCAAGCCTGCCAGCCTGGGTAACTACGTCTTCGCCGATAACGACCGCAACGGTGTTCAGTCGACCGGCGACACCCCCATCTCGGGCGTGCCGGTAAGCCTGTTGCTCAACGGTACAGTAGTGGCGTCGACCACAACCGATGCTAGTGGCTTGTACAGCTTCACAGGCCTGACGCCAGGCCTGACCAACGTGTACTCGGTGAGCTTCACGGCCCCGACCGGTCTGACGGCGACTACCCCGCGTTCTGGCACCGATAACACGATTGACTCCGACGCCGATCTGGTGACGGGGCTGAGCGGTTCGGTGACGCTGACCTCGGGTGAGAACAACACGACTATCGATGCCGGTTATCTGATTCCGACTTCTGGCCTGGGTGACTATGTGTGGGCGGACCTGAACAGCAACGGCGTGCAGGATGCCGGAGAACCGGGTATCGCCGGGGTGGTGGCCACGCTGTTCCTCAACGGACAGCCTACCAGCCAGACGGTGCTCACCAGCAGCACGGGCTTCTATAGCTTTACGGGGCTGACCCCGGGCAGCAGCAACAGCTACGCGGTAGGCTTCTCGACGCCGACGGGCTTCACGGCCACGACGCCGTTGAGCGGTACGGATCGTACCATGGACAGTGACCTGCTGGCCACGGGCCGCACGGGCAGCGTGACGCTGACCTCGGGCGAGTTCAACGGCAGTCTGGATGCCGGGTTTGTACCGGGTTATGACGTAGGTATCGAGAAATTGGTGGTGAACCCCAAAGGCAGCTATCTGCCGGGCGACCTGATCACGTATCGGTTACTGGTCACCAACAATTCGGCCTACCCGGTTTATAACGTAGAGGTGAAAGATCAGATGCCTGCCGGGGTGAGCTTTGTAGGCGGCAGCGGCCTGGTTAGCAGCGGCCCCAGTTCAGCCAGTGGTACCATCGCTGGTCCGCTGGCAGCTAGTGGTTCGGTGAGCCTGACTTATACCGCCCAGATTAGCAACACCTACTCGGCCACCAGCATTACCAACGTAGCAGTAGTTGGTCCGTTTACCTCCACCAGTAACGTGGATGGGTACAAGCCCCAGGATTCGACACCGAATAATAACACGGCCACGACGACGGTACCTGTGGGTAGCTTCGCCGGTCTGGGTGACTATGTATGGGCGGACCTAAACAGCAACGGCGTGCAGGATGCCGGAGAACCAGGCATTGCCGGGGTGGTGGCCACGCTGTTCCTCAACGGACAGCCCACCAGCCAGACGGTGCTCACCAGCAGCACGGGCTTCTATAGCTTTACGGGGCTGACCCCGGGCAGCAGCAACAGCTATGCGGTAGGCTTCTCGACACCGACGGGCTTCACGGCTACCACGCCGTTGAGCGGTACGGATCGTACCATGGACAGTGACCTGCTGGCCACGGGCCGCACGGGCAGCGTGACGCTGACCTCGGGCGAGTTCAACGGCAGTCTGGATGCCGGGTTTGTACCGGGCTATGATGTAGGTATCGCTAAGACGGTAGCCGGTGGCCGCAGCTCGTTCACGGCTGGTGATGTTGTTACGTATGAAGTAAGGGTTACGAACAACTCAGCTTATCCGGTTTATAATGTGGTTGTTAATGACCTCTTACCGGCCAGTATGAGTTTTGTGAGCGGAACTGGTTTCGCGACGAGCGGAGCCAATTCGGTGAGCACGGTGATTGCCGGACCGCTGGCCGCCAACGGAGGTACAACCTCGCTGACGTTGTCGGCGCAGATCAGTGCCGCGTTTGCGGGTGGTTCGCTGACCAACATAGCCGTCCTCAGTCCATTCACATCGGTATCGAACACGGATGGATACCGACCTGTTGATACCAACCCGTCTAATAATACTGCGTCTGTACCGGTAACGGTAGGTGGAATGCCGGCTATGGCCATCGTTGTAGCACCAGCTATCTGTAATACCGCTACGAACGGGTACATCACCACCGGTACTGTTTCGTTTACGAACATTATTCCGGGTGTTTTGACGATTACGGAAAATGGTTCGCCTGTTGCCTCATTCACGGTTACGGCTGGACAGGCTTCCGTCTCGTTCTCTCTGACGGGGGTCAGCAATGGTCCTGCTTCGCGCACAGTTACGGCAACGCTGGCAGGTGTGGTGAATATGATCAAGAGTACGACCTATGCCGTGCCGGCGTCCTGCACACTCTGTCAGCCAATAACCCTGACGCCGTCAACGCTGGTAGCAGGTGTGAAAGGGACATCCTATAGTCAGACTCTGGTAGCCACGGGAGGCATATCACCTTATACATACGCTGTGACGGCTGGTAGCCTACCTCTTGGTCTGACGCTGGATCGGACTACGGGTGTACTATCCGGGACGCCAACTACGGCTGGTGTCAGCAACTTTACGGTTGTTGCTACAGATGCCAAATCCTGCCTGGTAGCTGTTCCGTACAGCATCTCTATTGGTACAGGATGCCCGGATAATTTCAACCTGACGGTTTCTGCTGATGCCAGCATCTGTAACGGGGAGAGTACCACGCTGGTGGCATCGACTTCAGTTCCGGGTGCAAAAATTCGCTGGTACCTCACCCCATATGACGGGGTAGCTGTTGCGACCACAGCCAGTGGTGAGCCGTACGTGGTTAATCCGACCACAACGACTGTATACTATGCCGAAGCAATGACAGAAGGCTGCGTTAGCCCACGCAAGCCGATCGTGGTAACGGTAACGACCGTGCCCACCCCAATCTGTCTCGGTAACATCAAGAATATCTGTCCGAAGACAACTGTCGATCTGACAACGATCGAAATAGAAAACCACAGTACAGGACTTACTTATGAGTGGTATACGAGTCTAACCCGCTCAGAAGCCACCCGGGTGACGAACACTACAGTAGTAGGTGCCGGGAAGTACTACCTGTTTGCCAAATCAGGAAGGTGCTACAGCAACCCAACGGTGCTGACGGTGGAAATTGTAGACTGTAACTGCCAGAACGTGGCAGGTGTCAATGTAGGCCCAGGGGTGTCGATCTGCTCGGGTGATGGCGTTCCTGTAAAAGCTGTACTGTCTGGTTCGGCAACAAGTGTTGTCTGGTCGACCAACGGTACGGGTACGTTCAGCAGCCCAACCAGCCTGAGCACTACGTATACACCATCTGCAGCTGATGTTGCCAGCGGTTCAGTTATGCTGACTGCAACAACCAACGATCCTGACGGAGCCGGTGTTTGTAAGGCTGCTACCAGTTCAATGCTTGTTTCTATCAACAAGCGGCCCGATATGCCGGTTGGTGTAGCCTGCGACGACACACTGGTTTGTCAGGGTAGCAGCACTAAGCTGATAGGCTTTGCGCCGGGTGCTCGTATCAACTGGTATGATCAGAATAACAAACTGGTGGGTACAACGGAAAGCGGTGGTAAACTGATCGTAACGCCAGCTACGGCCGGCCAGGTGGTTTATACCGCCGAGGCAGTTAACTCAAGTGGTTGTGTAAGCCCGCGTGCGTCGCTGACTATCACGGTCGGAACGTGCCTGCCAGACCTGGCTCTTGCGAAAACTGTCGTGACGGCAGGTCCGTATAAAGTAGGTCAGAAAATAACTTACTCGCTCACGGCCAGCAACAACGGACCGATTACGGGTGCCGATGTGAAGGTGAAAGATGTGCTTCCGCCCACATTGACATTTGTAAGCGCCACGCCAGCTGCTGAGTACAATGCAGCTACCAGTACCTGGACCATCGGTACGCTCACGAAAGGATCGAACCGTAGCCTGTTAATCGAAGCAACGATTAACGCTGGTGGTACGATTACGAATACGGGCATCATCAGCGGTTCGAACAACGATCCGCGATATGCGAAAAACGATACCGCTCGCGCAACGATAGATGTGTCGGTTTGTAACGCCGAACCGCCGGTTATTGTCTGCGCCCTGACGGAGATTTGCAAAGGCAGTTCGACGACCCTGGTGGCCCGAGGCTGTGAAGGAGGTACTGTTCGGTGGTCGGATCAACAAACTGGTTTCAGTGTGATCGTAACGCCATCTGTAACGACTACCTACTCGGCTAGCTGTGTACTGGGTCAGGCCTGCATCAGTGGCCGGTCGAACCTCATCACGGTAACCGTACGGGATCCGCAGCCACCAGTCATTACGGCCAGTGCGGATCAGGTTTGCCCAGGTACATCCGTAACGCTGACTGCATCGGGTTGTGAAGGTGGTAAAATTGAATGGTCAGAGCGGGCACAAACCGGCAACGTGATTGTGGTTGAACCAACAAACCGCACTACGTATACGGCTCAGTGTGTCGTTGGTAGCTGCCCAAGCAAACCGGCTACGAAGACCATCGATATTTCGACAGGCCTGCCGACGCCGACCATCACCTGTAGTACAACCATTGCTTGCCCGGGTGAAGAAGTAACCCTAACCGTGAATGGCTGCGCGGGAACACCGGTATGGAGTAGCACAACTCTTACGACGGGAAGCATCGTTGTCCGCCCGAGCCTGGGTAATAATAGCTACTCGGTATACTGTAAATCAAATGGTTGCCGGAGCGAGTCTTCAAAAGTATACTCGATCAGCGTAGTCCCGGCTATGGTTCCGACTGTAACGGCCAGTGCGGATACGGCCTGCGCCGGGGCGCCAATCTCGCTGACAGCATCGGGCTGCAACGGTACCGTTATCTGGAACGTGGCGGGTACAGATGGTAACTCCCTGACCGGGTCAGTTATCACCGTTCGGCCAACGGCAAGCATGCGCTATTATGCTCAGTGCCGTTATCGCACATGCCTAAGCGAGCCATCGAATGCCGTTCCGGTAACGATCGTGAACCCACAGGCTCCGCAAATCAGTCTGACCTCAGGTAAAAACCTGATCTGTAGCGGGGAGAAAGTGACGCTCACGGCCGAAGGATGTGAAGGGACTGTTAAGTGGTATGGTATTGACCGCGTCGGTGCCAGCATTAGCTTCTTCCCGACAGAAACAAAAGAGTATTTCGCTACCTGCAAACAGGGGAACTGCGAAAGCGACCGGTCGCTCGGTATCCGGGTAACGGTAACGACTTCAGGTACAATAGCACCGCCAACGATTGTTGCTTCAACGACCTCAATCTGTGGCAGCGGCCTGGTGTCGCTGACGGCAACGGGTTGCACGGGAGGTACCATCACCTGGTCTGATGGTCAGACCGGCTCGGTGGTGTCTGTATCGGCAACGCCAACGCAAAACGAGTTCTACGCAATCTGTACAGCTACCAGCGGAAGTGCCTGTGGCAGCAGCCGGTCGAACACCATCAAGGTGAGCGTAACTGCAACCCCACAGCCGATCGTAACCTGCAGCACGGATCACACCTGCCCAGGCGAAGAAGTAACGCTGACGGTGACCAACTGCATGGGTACACCAATGTGGAGCACAGGTCAGACAACGACCAGCATCATCGTGTCGCCAACGGTAACGACGGGCTACTCGGTCTACTGCCAGGATGGCAAATGCCGGAGCCCGCAGTCGGCAACCTACACGATCACGGTGACGCCGGTACCAACACCAACCATTGTCGCTTCGGCAACCGTTGTGGAAGCTGGTGGTACCGTATCGCTGACCGCCATCGGCTGCACGGGTGATGTCATCTGGAGCGCCAACGATATCAACGGCAACAACATGGGTAACGTGATTGTTGTCCGTCCGAACGGTACGCAGACGTATTATGCCCAGTGCCGCTACCGCACCTGTCTCAGCAAT
The DNA here is from genome assembly GCF_002006735.1 of Spirosoma sp. 209. Taxonomy (NCBI): domain Bacteria; kingdom Pseudomonadati; phylum Bacteroidota; class Cytophagia; order Cytophagales; family Cytophagaceae; genus Spirosoma; species Spirosoma sp. 209. The sequence continues at coordinate 133,428 of NZ_MVEC01000023.1, forward strand.
CCGTCGAACACGATTATCGTGAACCCGGGCAGCTGCGTCGCCAAAGCAGGTACGCTGGTGCCGGTTGAAGCTACAATCTGTTCGGGTACTGCCACCGTTATAACGCTGGCCGCTACGCCAAACGGTGGTCTGGTGCAGCCGACGGGCTACTCAGTACTATATGTGCTGACAAAAGGAGCTGATCTGGTAATTCAACAGACCAGTACCACGCCAACCTTCAGCGTCACCAACGCAGCGGGTAGCTATACGATTCATACGCTGGTGTACAACGCTACACCAAATACGCCGAACTACTTCGACCTGTCGGCTGTGAAACCGGGTCTGACAACGGGTGGTGATGTCGTTAAGCTCATTGCAGAACGGAAGATCTGTGCTGATCTCGATGTCGCTGGGGCCAAGATTAACGTCAGACGCGTGGCTCCGCCTGTCATAAGCCCGAACAAACCGTTTACGATCTGTGCTGGTACTGCTGTTACGTTTACAGCCACTGGTTGTGAGGGAGGTACCATCCGCTGGACCAACGGCGATGTAGGCGCATCGATTACGAAAACAATCGTGGCCGATCTATGGGTAATGGCTACGTGCACCATCGATGGCTGTACCAGCGATTACTCGAACATGGGCGATGCAATAGTGAGCACGCCGAACGTACCAACGATCTCTGCCGATCGGATGGTTGCCTGCAAAGGCGAGTGGGTAACACTCACCGCTACAGGCTGTGAGGGTGGTCAGTATATCTGGTCCGACAACGTTACAACGGGTAGCAGCCTGTCATTCATCGCCACAAACGATGTTAGCTACCGGGTGAAGTGTAAGATTGGAGAGTGCTCGAGCGCCTGGTCACCATACACGACTATTAAAGCAGGTGCTCCTGCTGCGCCAACGATCTCGGTGGCCGGCGGAGCCAGCACGACTGCTTGCTTCGGTGCACCAGTAACGCTGGTAGCGCAGGGTTGCCCGGCTGGTTCATACGTTACCTGGTCGAACAACCAGGTAGGCTCGACCCTGACGGTGTCTCTGGCTACTACGCAAACCTATACGGCCCGCTGCTGCACATCGGATAATTGCAAGAGCGAAGCCTCGAATGAGGTAACAGTGACGGTACTACCGAAAGTGGCTCAGCCGAAGACAGTAGACAAAGCCAATACCTGTCCAATTAATACGGTCGATCTGACGACGGCCGTAACTAGTCAGGTCTCGACCCGCGGTGGTGTATTTGAGTTCTATACGAGCCAGTCGCTGAGCGCAGCCTCAAAGGTGACGAACACAGCAGTAGGTGCCGGTACGTATTATGTGGTGGAGAAAACGATTGACGGCTGCTATAGCCTGCCGGTTGCCATCCATATTAACATCAATACCTGTGGCGACGCTTCACCCTGTAATCCGCAGAATCCGGCAACGGCCAATGCGGGTGCTGACGCCAGCATATGCGCTGCGAAGACCTATCAACTAGCGGGTGTAATGGGTGGTGCGGGTAAAACCGCCCACTGGACCACCAGCGGTACAGGTACTTTTGATAACTCGTTCCAGCTGAACGCCACGTATACGGCCAGCGCCGAGGATATAGCGTCAGGCAAAGTAACGCTGACGCTGTCAGTAAGTACGAACAACGCAGCCTGCGCAGTCGCTAAGGACGAGATGGTGCTGACGATTCAAGGTAGTAAGACCGTCCCGACGGTTCAGATCGTAGGATCAACGAACCTCTGTTATGGTGACTCTGTCAAGCTTATTGGACCAGTAGGTGCTAGCGGCTACGTCTGGAGTAACAAAGAGCGCTCATCGAGCATCGTAGTGAAAACCAGTGGCACCTACACCCTGCAGGTTGTAGATGGAAGCGGATGTAGTTCAGCTTTCTCCGAGCCAGTTGTCGTGAAAGTAGCCGAACCAGCTCCCATGCCGCTCGTCGCGAACATTCGCAACAACTGTCCGTCGGTAGTAGCTAACCTGACGTCGGCTCTCTCGGCAACAACAGCGGGTAGCACCTATGAGTACCGTATCGGGCAGCCAGCCTGGTCGAAACTCATCACGCGCCCTGACTCAGTAGGTGCCGGCACATACTACGTATTTGCCCGGAACAGCAACGGTTGTGTGAGCGCACCTGCCAAAGTGGTAGTAAGTATCTTCAACTGTGCTACAGATACAGTTAAGACAGACCTATCTATCAGTAAGCTGGCAGATATATCGACGGTAGAGGATGGAGAGCCGGTAACGTATACCATCAAGGTAACGAACAACGGCCTGTATACGGCTAAGAACATCGACATACGCGACGTACTGCCTAAGGGACTCGAACTGATACCAAGTGAGGTCTTTGACTTCTCGGTATCGAATGGTGTGATAACGAAGCGGATTGACAGCCTCCAGGCTGGGGAGTCTGATTCGATCAGTTTCCAGGCAAGACTCGTAGCCAAAGGCGCGGTTGTCAATACGGCTGCTATCACCTACTTCGACCAGAAAGACACCAATCTGGCTAACAACACGGCTAGTGTGACGGTTACCAACAACTCGGCCTATAAACCAAGCCAGATTGGTCTTGCCAAGTCGGTACTAGGTACGCCAAAAGCTGAGGGCGATTCATTGATCAAAGTATCCTACCGCTTCGTTGCGACTAACTTCGGTGACGATACCTTGCGGAAAGTGCAGGTGGTTGATGATCTGGCTTTCTTCTTCGCACCCAACCAACTGGTGAGTGCGGTCGTGAAGCCAGAGGTCGGTTCTACCCTGAAGCCGCTTGCTACCTTCACAGGTGCAGGAGGTAACGTTGATCTGCTCGACCCGGTAAGCTATATCGCACCAGGCCGTTCGCAGCTATTCACGATGGACGTGGTTGTAAGACGCGTACCGGGCGATACGACCCGAGGATTTATCAACATTGCAAGTACTACGGCACTGAATGGCTCTGGAACCGTAACCGATCTGTCGACAAGCGGTGGCGATACTGATCCGGATGGTGATGGTGACCCCACCAACAACTCGACTGTAACCAGCTTTACGCTGGGTGGTGGACAGCCACAGGGACCGGGTATTGGTCTGGCCCTCACTGTATTGAAGGTTGAGCCGAAGGCTGACAGCAGCTATACCATTACCTACAAGGCAACAATCAAGAACCTGGGTGATGTTGATCTGACAGGCATTAGTCTGACCGACAGTCTGGTACAGGCCTTCGCCCCGCCGGTATCGTATACGGTGGTGGGCACAAAAGTAGGCGCTGGCAGCAAGCTGGTACTGGATGCCAATTATGACGGCAATACCTACCCCAATGTACTTGCCGGAACCAGCAAACTGGCAGCAGGCGAGCAGGATACTGTTCTGATTGTGGTCAATGTGAAGCCGAATGGCAATAATGGTCCATTCTTCTCTTCGGCAACGGTGACAGGACAGACGACTGGAACGAATCAGACGGTTAGTGACATCTCGAATGACGGGCTTGATCCTGTTAAGCCGGGTGCCGTCTCAACACCTGTTCGCTTTGATCTGCCCGCCGGTCTGCTCGGTGTAGCCAAGCTGGCTGGAGAGCCGATAGCTGTCTCTGAAGGTGTATTCGACATCCCATATACGATCACGTTGAAAAACTGTGGTACGGTGCCGCTCACCAAAGTGCAGGTGGTTGATAATCTTTCCGAAACGTTTGGTAACGGGGCGCTTATTGTCAGCAATCAGATCAGCGTAAGTGCTGGCTCGGGGCTGACCGTTAACCCGCAGTATACTGGTCAGGGACTGATTACGCAGATGCTGGTCGATTCACTGAGTAGCCTGGGCGTAGGAGAAAGTCGTAGCCTCTCGTTCATAGTACGGGTAGATGCCCGCAATGCGGATTCGCTGACGTTCTATAACACGGCAAAGGCTACAGCACTGACACCGGATAAAAAAGTAGTTGAAGACCAGTCGACGACGGGTACCGACTATGATCCGGATAAAGACCTCGACCCGCGTAACAACAGCGCACCAACACCGGTGATTCTCAATAGCCTGTCGACGCGATCGTTCATCGGTGTGGCTATGTCTGTTCGGGATACCGTTCGTCAGGCTGATCAAAGCTTCAACGTAGTGTATCAGGTCGTTGTAAAGAACTTCGGTCGTGAGTTGCTGAAGAAGGTGTCAGTCAGTGATACGCTCTCCAAGGTGTTTAACAACATAACCGGAGCCAGCTACAAGGTGGTGAGTCCGCCGGTGACAATTTCGACCGGTAGCGCACTGAAGCTGAACCCAGCGTTCGATGGCAGCGCTAATCCGCTGCTCGTTCTCGGCGATAGCACCAGTACACTGGCTGCCGGTAAAGTAGACACCATTCTGTTTGTGGTGAACGTAGTTACGTTCGGTAGCACAACTACCTTCCTGAACACGGCTTACGCAGAGGCAATCTCGGGTACGGAGAAGGTGTCTGATGTCTCGACCAATGGTCTGAACCCGGACATCAACGGAAACAGCAACCCAACCGATCTGAACGAGCGTGAAGCAACTCCGTTGAATCTGCCCGCTACCAGCACCGCGTTGTTTATTCCGGAAGGTTTCTCACCAAACGGTGATGGTATCAACGACCTGTTCGTCATTCGCGGAACCGGGGCGGCAACGATCAATCTCGAGGTGTACAACCGCTGGGGACACCTTGTTTACAAGAAAGATGACTATCGCAACGACTGGGACGGTAAGCCGAATGCAGGGACTGTAATCAGCGACAACGCTGCTGGTGTACCTGACGGAACGTACTACTACGTGATCAACCTGAGCGACGGGCGCAAGTTTGTACGATACATGACGATTAACCGCTAATACCGATGGTAAACCAGTTAGTAAAAAAACAGTGGGCAATCGCGCTGCTGCTGATCCTCGGGATCGGCAGCAGCCAGGTCCGGGCGCAGCAGGACAAGATGTTCTCGCAGTACATGTTCAATATGATGGCCCTGAACCCGGCTTATGCGGGAAGCCGTGATGTGCTGAGCATGTCGGCACTTTACCGAAATCAGTGGACTGGCGTGCAGGGGGCTCCTCAAACCGCTACGTTCACTATGGACATGCCGCTCAACCAGGAGCGTGTCGGTATCGGGTTGCAGTTGTATGGCGATCGGTACGGCGTGATGGAGGAGGCCGGTGCCTTTGCGTCATACGCATTCCGAATCAAGGTAGGGCAGCGTACAACGCTGGCTCTGGGTTTGCAGGGTGGAGCATCCAGCTACCGGGCTAACCTGGCAGAGGTAATCACCAATCCCGACGGATCAATCGATCCGGCCTTTGCGCAGAATATCTCAAAAGTGCTGCCTAACTTCGGTACTGGAATCTACCTCAGTAATGACCGGTCGTACCTGAGTCTATCGGTACCGCGCCTGATCAAGAACAAACTGAGCGAATATAACGTAGGAGATCTGCGGTCGGTGCAGGCGCGTCATGCCTTTGCGGCAGCGGGTTTCGTTGTCGGAATCAGTCCGGCGGTAAAAATGAAGCCATCTGTGCTGGTCAAATATGCAGAAGGAGCACCACTTGGTTTCGATGGGAATATTAACTTCTGGTTTGCCGATCGGATAGCCATTGGTGCTTCGATTCGCCGGAATCAGTTCTCTACATGGACCGATTATTCGACCGATGCTATCGTCGGGATGCTGGAAGTTCAGCTGACCGATCAGTTCCGGTTTGGGTATGCCTACGACCGAACCATGAACGGCCTGCGGTCCATTGCTCCCAGCTCACACGAGGTTATGCTTCGGTACGAGTTTGGCTTTGGTAAAAACCGCATCCTGACCCCGCGTTACTTCTAATAGACCTATCATAGGAGTGTGGGTTTTCTGACGGCCCATGATGTTGACAAAGCCTGAAACGCTGTCGATATCATGGGCCGTTTGGCTGTCTTCTCCGGAACAAAACGGCAGAAATTCGGCGCAGTATTTGCTTACTGGAAAGTTGTATTTTCTACGGGACTCTGAAAGCATAAACTTGCTTACTCCCTCTCGTTCCGTCTCATAACCACCATAATGTATGACACGTACATTTCCTATTCTTGCCTTTTTATGTCTTTTGGCGGGTTCGCTGCTGGCTCAATCGCTGGTTAAACAAGCCGACACTCAGTTCAGTCAGTTAGCTTATGCCAGAGCGATCGAGCTCTATGAACAGGCACTCGCTAAACCGGCTTCGCTCTCGGCCGAAGAGCTGCGCCTGACCAAAACGCGCCTGGGCTATAGTTACCAGCAAATTCGGGATATGGTCAACGCCGAACGGGTATATCGAGACCTGATCAGCAGCGGCTCATTATCGCCGGAAGACAATCAATATTACCTGTATTATGCACAGTCGCTGGCCAGTAATGGCAAGTACCGGGAAGCGCAGGAAGCCTATGAAAAATACAGTACTCTTCAGACGACGGATAAACGGGGGCCAGCCTTCTCCAAGCTCTACCGCGACGTAACCCCGCTCACAAAAAACGCAGCTAGTTACAAGGTCGAATTTTTGCGGATGAATACCCGCAAAGCTGAATTTAGCCCCATGCTGTATAAAGACGGACTGGTATTTGTATCGTCCAAAAGCAGTGGAGCCGGTATAAAGCGCGTATTTAACTGGAACAGCACCCCATTTCTGGATCTGCATTACCTCCCGGAAGTAAAAGGACTACGGGCCGCTAAAGCCTCGAGCCTGGGTGGGTCGGCTATAAAACAGCCTACGTCTCGTATGCAGCTCATTCGTCCGCTGGGTAGCGATGATTTTACCAGTCCTACGGCCAATGATTCGCGCACGGTAGGTTTCTTTGGGGGTAAAAATATCAGCCAGGGGTACGAAGATCAGGTCATTAGCGAAGCAGATCGGTTTAGCCAGACCCTTAACACCAAGTACCATGAGGGGCCGGCTTCATTTACCAAAGATGGTTCACGGGTCATCTTCACCCGGAATAACTATACAAACGGGAAATACGGCCAGAGTTCTGACCGGATTAACAAACTAAAGCTGTATTCCTCTTCCCATACCAATGGGTACTGGAGCGAAGCGGAAGAGTTACCATTCAATAGCGACGAGTTTTCAACGGGTCACCCGGCCCTGGCTAAAGATAAAAACGGCACGCCAGATCAGTTGCTTTACTTCGCATCTGACCGGCCAGGTGGCTTCGGGGGGAGTGACATTTATGTCTCCCGCTGGAACAAAGATAAATGGGGTGAACCCGTGAATCTTGGTCCTACGATCAACTCGAAGGGCAACGAGCTGTTCCCGTTTGTCGACGAAAAAGGTAATCTGTACTTCTCGTCGGATGGCCACCCGGGTCTGGGCGATCTGGATATGTTTTATGCGAGCCTGATAGAAGAGGGAACGTCAGCTACCAGCATCCGCAATTTGGGTGAACCGCTCAACTCGCCCAAAGATGACTTCGGCATTGTTACCGATGGCAATCGGCAGCGGGGGTATTTCAGCAGTAACCGAAAAAACGGAGGGGCTGACGACGATCTGTATCGATTCACGCGCGAAGGCTCGCTGTATCCGTGTCGGGAGCTGACGGTAAGCGTGTTCGACGCTGAAACCCGCGAACCGCTGATCAACACCACGGTGGCGGTCGATAATGCAGCGGCTAACGGGCAGAAGCAACTCCAGACCGATGCCGAAGGACTGGTCAGATTCTGCGTCGACGTAGATAATGAATTCAGCATCCTGGCCAGCCGGGATGGGTACCTCGACAATAAAATCGGTTTCTCGACCAAAGACATGGCTGACGATCAGCCCTCCCGGCTCGACATTCCACTCAGTCGCCCCAAAGGTTCAGCCAAAGCCGCGGGGGTGGTTAGTACGTTGCGGGGGCGTGTAATAGCCCAGTCTGATAAAAAACCCATGTCGGGCGTTAAGGTAGTAATGATCAACGAATGCGATGGCAGCTCCCAGGAAACGACTACGACAGAAGACGGCAGCTACTCCTTCTCGATTACATCGGGCTGTGATTACTCGCTCGAAGCGATGAAAAACGACATGGGTACTACCGGATCGCATATCGCCAAAGATGGCACGGGGCCTACTGAACTGGTTATGTTCCGTAAAGGAGATGTTATCAAAATCGACAACATCTATTATGACCTCAATAAATTCAACATCCGCCCGGATGCGGCTGTGGAGCTTGATAAAGTGGTAGCGCTGATGACGAAATATCCAACCATGCGGATCGAAATGCGGTCGCATACAGACAGCCGCGCTACCAGTACCTACAACAATACGCTCTCTGCCAACCGTGCCAAAGCAGCCGTTGCTTACCTGAAATCGAAAGGTATTCCGGCCAAACGAATGATCGCCAAAGGATACGGAGAAACGTTGCTGCTGAACACCTGTAAAGACGGCATCAACTGCTCAGAAACGGATCATCAGCAAAATCGGCGGACAGAAATAAAAATTCTGTCGATGGATTGATTAAATGTAGAAACATTGGTATAGTTTTTGCCTGTTACACAGACAAGCGCTTTATCCAACTTAACAATAAATTAGCGAGCAATACCCTGGTGTATTGCTCGCTTTTGCTTTTATAAACAGGCATCGGGCTAACAGGGCAAGCCAGTTAGTCCCGATTAGGATTTTAGATGAAAAGCGGCCAATTTGATTGCTCAACTCTGGTTTTTGGTATGCCCCGCTTTGTTCGCGTCCGTTTTTTTCTCCTTTTTCTGACTGCCCTATGTGGCGGGCTGGTTCAGCCGGTCCAGGCCCAGCGCGAAGTGCTTTATTCACAGTACCTGGTTAATCCACTGGCTATCAACCCGGCTTATGCGGGCGCGCGCGAATCGTTTCAGCTGACGGCTTTGCTTCGACGCAAATGGCTCGGTGTTCGGGGGGCGCCACTGACGCAGAGCGTGGCTGCCGATGGGGCGGTGGCCAACGGGCGGGTCGGGTTAGGTTTCCAGGCGCTCAATGATCGAATGGGGCTCTTTGCCGCTACCGGCGTGTCGGGGAGCGTGGCGTATCGGTTTAACCTGCCCGCGCTGGCAAGACTGTCGATCGGCGTTCAGGGCGGTGTCAATGTATTACCCTTGTATGATTATGCCACCGCATCGAGCCTGAACCGGGCTATCGCAAGTTTTGGCGTTGGCGTTTATTACCAGTCAGACCGATTTTTTGGCGGTATTTCCTTGCCCGAACTTACGGGACGCGCGCTCGATCTGTCAGGGCGGTTTCTGTACCAGAGCGTACGGCCGCTGATGGTGCAGGCCGGCACTCGCTTTGCCGTTGGCGACAACGCCGTCCTGATCCCGTCGGTGCTGATCTCCAAAATTGCCGATCGCCCGGTGGGAGCTGACCTGAATGCCCGCATCTGGTTCCACGAGCAGATCGGACTGGGCATTTCGTATCGGCACAACAGCCCCGGTCTGGTGCAAACCAACTACCTGCACGCCCTGGCCGAATACCAGTTTACCAAAGCGATTCGGATCAGCTATCTGTTCTATTCACAAACACCCGAGAATCCGAACGCCAGTTTGTATTTCCAGCCAAGCGTGCACGAAATTGCGTTACGCTTCTCGCCCGGTGCATTGCAGTTCGTCTACTAGCCACGCAAACCGGGTTGTACACACACAATACTCCTTGGTCTATTCGTTAATTTTTCGGTAACTTAGACGCGTTGAAACGTAATCCAGCGTCCCGTTGAAACCTTACGAAGAGCTTTCAAGGGCTGACATGTTTCGCTATCTGACGGCCGACAGTCGTATGCCCAACCAACAAACTATTCAGAACCTGTATATTCCCAGCGATCTTGACCGTGAGTTTCCGCTGGCTCCCCATTTTGTACAGGCGTTCGGTACCTACCCGAACTATCTGCACTTTAACGACGACTTCAAGTTGTCGGCGCGGGAGTTACTGGATGGGCGTGGGTTTCGGCTGATCAACCATACGAGCCGCGTCAACGACGAAGGCTGGCACACCATCGAGCGTATCTATCAACACGACGAAGGCCTGGTACTGAAAGCCGAATTTGTTGGCGAACGCTTCTTTCGGCTCTATGGCTATTACCTCAATGAGGCCTCGGCAAAAGAACTGCTGACCGGTTTTTACGAACACAAATACGTGCATGAAGAGAATCAGACGCATATTTACCTGATTCAGAGTGGTTTGGGTGGCTTGCATACCGAGCGCGTTGAGATTCTGCCGCCGAGCATAGACCTCGAACTGCATTACAACAGCGATTTTCCGCCGGTACACGAACGGCTGGTAAACCTGCTGGCACAACCCAAAAGCAAAGGGTTGATTTTGCTCCATGGCGAACCGGGAACCGGCAAAACAACCTATATCAAGTACCTGAGTTCATTGGTCAAGAAGGACATGCTGATTCTGCCGCCCTACATGACCAACTACCTGACTTCGCCGGAGATCATTCCGTTTCTGCTCGATAACAAAGATTCGGTGCTGATCATCGAAGATGCAGAGCGGATTCTTCAGTCGCGTGAGGCCGGGGGCGATACTAACAGCGTTTCCAACATCCTGAACCTGACCGACGGGTTGCTGGCCGACTGTATGCATATTCAGGTCATTGCTACCTTCAACGCCAGCAAACATCTGCTCGATAAAGCCCTCCTCCGGAAAGGTCGCCTGATGGTCGATTACGCCTTCGGTAAACTGGCTACCAACAAAGCCAACGACCTGCTGGCCCATCTCGGCATGGAGTACCGTACCCAGGAGGCCATGACGCTGGCCGACATCTTCAACCTCGAAGAACAAACAGTTTCGGGCGAGCGGCAGGAAGCCGTAAAAGTAGGTTTCTGACATGCGTATCGACCATCTGGCTATTTGGGTTCTTGATCTGGAGTCGATGAGGACATTCTATGAAACCTATTTCGGCGCTACCAGTAACGATACGTACAGAAACGCACGGACCGGGTTCTCATCCTATTTTCTCAGCTTCGACGGTGGGGCGCGGCTGGAGCTAATGCAAATGCCCGGTATTCCCTACTCGCAGAACGACCCGTTCAAGCAGGCTTTAGGGCTAATTCATTTCGCTATATCAGCAGGAAGCGAAGCCGCCGTCGATGCGTTAACCGAACGGCTTCGGGCCGATGGCTACGCCGTTGTGGGTGAACCCCGCCGAACCGGCGACGGCTATTACGAAAGTGTGGTACTCGATCCCGAGCAGAATCGGATCGAGATTACCGCCTGATCTGTACGCTTCCCATGATTACTCTGCCGTTTTTTATTGTCGATGTGTTTGCCAGCCAGCGCTATCAGGGCAACCCCCTGGCTGTTTTCGATGCGCGTAATACACCCGCCGATGTACTGACAACCGAGCTGATGCTGGCCTTGGCGCGCGAGATAAACTTTCAGGAGAGTACGTTCGTGATGGGTGGGTCGGTGGAGCGGGGATTTGATGTACGCATCTTCACGCCCGAATACGAAGTGCCTTTTGCTGGCCACCCTACGTTAGGAACGAGCTGGGTACTGGCCCACCATCTGGCTAAAACCGGCATTGTTCCTTTTTCGCTGAACCTGGGTGTAGGCCCCGTTCCGGTGCGATGGGAAGGGGAGACGCCCTGGCTAAAAGCCGCCCAGCCTCGTTTCGGTCAAACCTATGATTCTGCCGATCTGGCTCGCCTGCTACACCTGCATCCCGATGCAATGGATACGGACTGGCCCGTTGAATGGGTCAGTACAGGGCTTGCCTACGTGATGGTGCTGCTTCGCTCGCTGGCTGCGGTGCGCGCGATCCGACTCGACAAAAACGAGCTGGAAGCCTGGCTGTTGGCGAATGGGTTACATAAGACCAACAGTCCCGAAGGGCTGCACGGCTCGCTCTACCCGTTCTGCCGGGAAACCTACCAGGCCACCAATCAGCTCAATGCGCGCATGTTCTGCTTTGAGCAGGGGCAGGTAGCCGAAGATCCTGCTACGGGCAGCGCGGGGTCATGCCTGCTGGCCTACCTGCTCCGGCATCGGGTATTTGGCCTGGGTCCGGTTCAGCTGCGGCTTGAACAGGGCTACGAAGCGGGCCGACCATCGCTGCTCGAACTGAACGGTTCGCTCACCAGCGGAGGGCTGTTTGATCTGCAGATTGGCGGTCGGGTACAGTACGTCGCTTCCGGTACCTGGGCGGTTGCCGACTAACTCAGGTCAACACCACCAGCTGGTGCCCGCGCAGCGCCGGCACCACAAACTCGACCCGACCGTTTCGCTGGGTGAACTTCAGCGCTGTTCCCGACGGAGCCAGGCTTACCCGTTTGGCCGACCCTTTTACCGAAACCGCTACGTTGTACAGCGGAATCACATCTTCGATAACGTCAAAATCGCGCCCGCGCCGTTCGGGAACGTAATGCAGCAAATGCAGGATACGGCGGTTCTCGGTCGCCTGGCTGTTCAGGGTGGCCAGCAGGCTAGTGGGAGCCTCGGGCGTACGCACGAGCGGGTCGGGCAGGAGCCGCTGGAGGGCGTTCAGCACCAATTGACGGCACCAGCGTGGCGCGTTCTGGGCGTACTGCGAAAAGAGGGGATGAGCCATGTAAATGACCTTCCCATTCTGTACAATGGCCGGGTAGCCGGGTTTGCCGCTGGAGGGCGTGTGGCGATGCGACACAAAATGCTGATATGTCCGGTTGAAATACGGCACATTGGTCATGGCCAGTACAGTAGCGCCGGTTACCCGGACTTCATTGGCTTTCTGATAAACGACCAGCTCCGTGGCGGGTAGCCCGGCGCTGACTCCTTCGCCGGTCGATACGATAAAGTCGGGGCTATACGGTGCTTCGCCCACGAGCGACACCCCAAAGGCGTTGGTAGCAAAGGCTCGCTTGTCGGGTGTCAGGCCCGAGTTGTGGGAGGCCACTACAGCCCCGCCACCGGCCAGATAAGCGTCGAGTTTGGCCTTCAGGGCGTCGGTCAGCAGGATCTGGTCGGGCAGGATAAGCACGCGGTAGCCCGACCAGTCGGTCAGACCGTCGATGACGTCGAACTGGTGTTTACCCTCCTGCAACATCCGGATAGCGCCCATCATCGGGTCCGGTACGCGGGTAGTGACGTCGAGCGGCTGAATCTCTTCCATGGTTACAACACCAATATCGACCAGGGGCCGGGCGTCGACGCAGTAGGGCTCTTTCTGCTCGACCTGACTGTATACCGAGCCAATCAGATCATAGGTAGCCGGGTCGATTTTGCCGTTGGGAGCCAGTTGATCGCCGATGGAGCATTTGCCAGTGAGGGCCAGCATCGAGAAACATTCGAACTCCAGCGCGGCCTTGTTCTTGAGTGAGCTGAAGTCACCCCAGGAGGTGTGAAACTTGCCGGTCATACCCAGAAAATCGATGCCCAGCGTGCGGGCGTAGCGGCCCGTGAGCGGAAAATGCAGGTATCCCCAACCACCGCTCGGCAGCGATTCGAGCTCGAGATGACTGTATGTAGGCAGGTGTCGGCGAATATACGGGCCAACGTGGCCGGAGTTGTAGAAGATGGTAGCGTTGCGGTCTTTGCTGCGAACGAAGGCCGACATATGAGCCCGCCAGTTGGCCATCACCTCGTTATAAAACAGGATGCGGTCGCTCTTCAGGGCCGGGTTCATTCCCTTGGCCGTCATCTGGCGGATGGTATGCGGGTTCGACGAGTCGAGCACTTTAATGATATCGAAAAATAGCCCGTCGACCGGTACCGCTTCGAACAGATCAGCTACGTATTCCTTCAGGAAATCGCCATAGGGCGTATTGACATCCAGATTGCGGTAGAACCCGGCGTCGAAGGGTTCGGTGCCGCTGGCTTTGCCGTGTTCGTCAATGACGATCCATTCGGGATGCTCCCGGGCCGTAAAATGATCCCACTGCACGGTCAGGTACACAGGAACCCGGATGTTGCGTTTGTGGCAGGCTTCGATCTGCTCTTTCAGCAGGTTCCGCTTCAGGTGGGGGTGATGCCGCTCCGGAAAGCGTTTGGTGTCGTGATAAATGTAGCCGTGGTGGCAGCGCCCAAAGCAGGTAACCGAGTTAACGCGGGCTTTGGCAAGCGTATCGGCAAACTCGTCGGGGTCGAACTGGGCGCCCACATCGGTAATCAGCTCGCTGGTGTGATAGTCCAGATGCACCTGGCGAAACCGAAGGCCAGCGGGCGGCTGAACGCCGGAAGGCTGGGTCGGGAGTTGAAGGGGCATGCCGGAGGTGGTTTCCCACGCTACCAGCGCGCCAGCCGCACTGAGCGAAGAACGTTGTAAAAAGTCACGACGGGTGAGCATAGCCGGGCTGAGGATCAAGAAGTACCAACCCCAGAGAAAGTGCCCGATGCGGTGTTTTTACTTTCCCTCCTCGGTATAGACCCGATTCCGTTTGCTGATCGACCGGCGTAGCTTGGGCATCCGCCAGACCAGGTCTGCCTGCTGAATCATGGCGTTAACGCCCGCGTAACCGACCGACCGATGAACCAGTTCGCCAGTAGGGGTCAGGTAGAGGCCGGTCGGGTAACTGCCTACGCCGTATTGCCGGGCCACATCGGGGCCTTCACCGACTTCGGCATTGAGTTGGTAATTGATGAAACGGCCGTTGAATGCGTCGCCGATGGCCGGGTTGGGGAACGCTTCGCGGGCCATACGACGGCAGGGCGGGCACCAGGCTGTATAGAAGTCGACGAACAACGGTTTATGCTGGTTGCGGGCTTCGGCCAGAGCCTGTTGCCAGGAGCCGACAAAGAACCGCATGCCCACCGGCTCGTCGGCGCGGACGTTGATCAACAGCAGGCACAGTACGCAAACAGAGATAAGTCGCTTCATGGCATAAAGATAGCCGATGGGGTACTAAGGACTATAGCAGTGTTCTTATTGGTATCTATAAAATTGAGTTCATAGAACTTGCCCAAACCCAACATGTCGAAGTGACGATTTGAAGGCCTTGGTTATACCTGTTCGACGTGAACAACATAGCGATGGGTCAATTAATTTATTATCAATTTTTCGACGTAGCCAGTAAGTAAAAGCGGCTCTTGCTAGTGTCTGATTGGTGGGTTTGATATACTTAAAAATTTGTTTTGAACGGACAGATGGGGGATGGTTAACGAATTGGCTATGAGTAAATTGGTGGGTGCTTGGTTGCCGCCGGTCAGTGTTCAGAACAGAAAGTCTATTTCTGAAAGCAAATTGACGCGATGTGGTTACCTGGGTGTTTTTGCTAGTCTAAGACGACGAAAAGGGGGGTGAAAGAAGTACCTCGTTTTATCTCTACCCATTTTTAATACTACTAAATTATGCGGATCATTTTAGGATTTGTCTGGCTGCTGGTTGTATTGGTTTTTTCATATGCCTGTCAGGTGCAGGAGCTACCCCTCCCCACCAGTGCCGACAACGCTGCGGCCGTGCGGGCCTACCTCAATAAGTTAGGCTATGCCGACTCACTGATTGTCGATGCGGGCGAATACTTTGTGGTCGAAGGCGATATGAGGTTTCCCAAAGACAGGAAAGTGCCCAACCTGACTGGTGCCCTGGAAGAGCAGGCCTGGGAAGATAGAGATGCCTTGATCGAGCGATATAACCGAATTCGAAACATCCGGGTTTGGGCACAGCCAGAAATAGCTCCCATTGCTGGCCATGTAATGCAAGCTATGCAAATGTGGAACAATGCCGGGAGCAGCATTCGATTTGTAAATGCCCCAAACCGGTTTGATAGAGATATAACTATTTACAACGGCACTATAGATGGTCCTGATGCTGTTGGTGAATCCAACTTGCCCTTGCTGGGAAAGCCTGGGCGAGACATCGTACTTGATGTGGCCAAAATACGTGTGATGCCAGATAATATTAAGAAGGTTTTGATAGCTCACGAATTTGGTCATACCATTGGCTTTCGTCATACAGACTGGCGCCGTTTTGGTGAACCAAATTCTGTTGACATACCAGCCGTGCCCGAAGCAGACGCTGCCTCAATTATGAACGCTGTTTACATTGTTAGTAGTAATAGCAATCTGACCGGACTTTCAGCAAAAGACAAACTAGCTGTTAAAGCCCTGTATCCGTCAGCGCCCTACAGTTTGTACTTTGACCCTACTAGTATACCGGTAATTTTACGCTGGAAAGGTCCTTACCACAGAATAGCCGGTTTTCAGATAGTCCATTCAACCATTCAGCGGGGTATTGAGGTTGATAACCCAGTCTTCACTATACAGACTTCAGACGGTAGAGCTGGCTCATACACATTCCGTTATAGACGTTGTGCATGTACAACAGGAGGAGGTTTGTTGAATGTCAAAGTGCGGATATTGTATACCGATAACGGTGTGTCACCCTGGTCAGCTATGGCCAGTGTTCGCATTCAATAGTCTATTTATCGGTTGGTTAGCGGAAGAGTTAAGCTTCGTTAACTGGTTGGTGTTGCAAAACGGGTACTCGATAGCTTACCGATAAACAAAAGTCAGCCCTACCGAACCAGAAGTCGACTGGTCTGAACGAGTTGGCCGGCCAGCTGGATGCGGGCTATGTAGAGGCCAGGTGGCAGCCCCGTCAAACCTACGGTATTCGTTGACTGCGATAGATTGGTGCTGAGTACGATCTGCCCGAGCAGATTATAAAGCACCAGTGTGTAGTCATTAGGCTGCTGAATCATAACAGTCAGCTCGGCAGCCTGGGCGTTTATGGGGTTGGGATATAACACAATCGGCTGCCGCTCCTGGAATCGGAAAACCTCCTTTGTGGTTGTGACCACTTCGGCTCCTGAAGCCAACCGAATTCGCGCCCGGTATCTATTCAAACCATCGTTCAGAGTAGCATCTGTAGCTTCGTAATATAGCGAATCAGGCGTTACGGGCTTTGTATATACTGGATTGAATTCACCCGATGAAGTCATTTTTTCAAATACGACCTCCGCAATGTCTGTGGTCTGGGTTAGCGTTACGAAGAGATTCGCGCTCATGTTATTGGTTGTGCTAGCGTCGAAGCTTTCGTAGTAACAATAAACGGGTTGGTCGGCCAAAGAAAACGCGGTACTGCGTAACCCTGCTTTGCCAGATGATAAGATGGGGGTTATGGCAAGCCAGACCGCTTTATCGGAAGGTCTGACAAAAACCTGACGCTGATCCGTTGAGGCTATAGTGGCCCAGCCCGTACGAGTATTAAATTGTTGAACAAGATACCGAACCGGTGTGGTAGCCTGTACAGACGGCCAGGTGAGTAGCAAGGAATCGGCACAAAGCCGTTGCGGAACTACTTCCAGCTGGGGTGATACCGAACAGCGTACGTCTATAGGGACTACACTACCGTTTGGGGTTAGACGGAGCCTGCAGTCGGTTAATAGATTGGGAGGTTCCCATGTGTACTGGCCTGCTTTTAAGGGTACCTCGCTGGAAATCAGACGCCAGGTCTTTCCCTGGTCGATTGAATAGTGCAGGCTTCCTTCGTCAGCAGTATAGGTGCTTTTCCAGCGAAGGGTTGTTGTCTGAGCGCTACGAAGAAGGGTGTTAGCCGTAGGGTAGAGCCAGGTCAAAGTGTTGGCCAGATCAAATTGGTAGCAAACATGAAAGGATTGCGCAGACGATGTAAGCCTGTTACCTTTTATCCGCACTGTATAAATACCAGCTTTGGGGTTATCCAGGGTTACCTGCTCAACAGGATTGAGTGCATCTCGCTTGCGCCGGGCTGGTAATCGTAACGAATCTGCATGGGCGCTATTTGATAGCACCCAGGGTTGCCATACGGTTTTGTTCTGTACGACTTCCAGATCCAGGTCGTTGGTTAAAGCGGCAGATGTCAGGCTTTGGGGGTTCCCAGCAGGGTCTACCCAGGCTAATGTGACCTTCATTCGGCGTACGTTGGCTGGTACGGGCAGGCTAAACGTTACCTCTTTGCCATTACTTACGATACCGTTTTTAAAGAGCTTATTGGTTAAAGCCGATGCTGCTGCATACCCATTCAGGGCTCCATATCCCGTTTTAAAATCTGGACCCGGTACATCCAGATCGTCGGCCGAATTAATAAGTAATGCTTTCAGCAGGGAGGCCGGTGCTTTTTGCCGATAATATTTTTGATGAATATCCTGCAGAATGGCGGTTACGCCCGAAACCAGGGCTGCCGCAAACGAAGTACCATCGGGACTGTGAGCCACTAGTTCGGGCTTCAGCCGACCATCATAAGCCGGACCCCGCGAACTGTTTTCCATAACGGATCCCTCTGCATCGACGGCGCCGACAAGCAGCACGTTCTTAGCCATTTTGTAATGACCTGTCAGGTTGGCAAAGCCCGGAATTCCTCTGTAAAGACCATCCGAAGCCGTATCCTGGCCGCTATTGCCAGCTGAGAAAATGTTCATCAGGTACGGAAGCCGGCTTACCTGCTCGTCGTAGGCAGCGGCATCAGCACTGTACTGGTAGCTTATCGAAGAACCGTAAGAGTGATTGACCAGGCATACTTTGTTGTCCAGAATAAACTCATCTGGCTCCGGCGATAATGAATTGAAAGAGGCTGAAATTAAATGAGCGTTTGGCGCAATTCCTTCATTCAGCGGTGACGAATGCCCTAGACCAGCCAGCATGGAGGCTATCGATGTAGCGTGGTCGGTCATACGATCCGAAGCCCGGTCTGAAGGGCGTACTTTTCCGGTAAAGTCGATGTCGCTTTTATTGAACTGATTTTCTTTCTGACAAATAACAACGCCGTCGCCAGGATAGGCGGTAAAGTGGCTTTTTAACAGAGCAATCGAATTGTGGGCGAAATCAACCTGAGGATGATTTCCTTCTTCCTGAGGCCTTGAATGAACAACTGGTTTCGGTGCCGCTCCTGTAAGCCGGTTCCGGTGTTGCAACGTTTCCCTACAGCTCGCAAGCAGCCAGAGTCCGAAAAGAAAAAGGATCGTGGATCGGATGGCTGGTACAACGCATACCACAATTTTGTAGGGTCGTAACATAAGAAAGGGTAAATGACTGTGCGCTATTGACGATAGCAGCGCGCAAAGTCATCTACCCCTCTCAAAAAAGGCTGTATTTCGTAATTGGTACGTCGATAATTCGCTGACAGTCAGTTGAATATTTTAGGTGTCCGGGCAGGCCAGCTAGTTCACTGGTCTACAGCGTTGACGCCTGAGTGCTCTGCGGGCTGGTTTTAGATGTTTTCTTTTGTTTTCGCTGTTTCTTCTCCTCCTGTTTTTCGAAGTGGATCTCTTCGGCTTCTTCGATCGAGTGTGACTCCGAAAGGCTGTCTTCCTGTTTGGCTTTCTCAGCGAGTCGACCAAAAAACTGATGCAGTGCAATCAGATCGGCTTCATTGAGGTCTTCGAGGTTGAGCAGGCGGTTGCTGGCTTTTCGATTGACGGCAATCAGTTCGTTCAGCTTGATCTGCATAGCCAGCGAGTCTTTATTCTGCGATTTCTGGATCAGGAACACCATCAGAAACGTGATGATAGTCGTGCCAGTGTTGATGACCAGTTGCCAAGTGTCTGAATAGCCAAAAACAGGGCCGGTGATCACCCAGACCAGGATGGTCAGCAGGGCGAGCAGAAAGGCGGTTGAGGAGCCAGTGGCACGGGTGGCCCGGGATGCGAAGCGTTCGAAGAAGGCGGTGAATTTGTTCGTATTCATGCAGTGGGGCAGTTTGGCATCTTTACACGAAATAACGGCTATTCTGGCCAGACTGGCATAATATGATTTTACTACCAGTCTGGCGGGGTCGGCTATCTATGAACTAATCACATACGACCCTTGTCTTTTTCGTATATGGCAAAGACAACTACACGCCCCGCCGGTCCGCCGAACGGTGCGGTGCCAACGGACCGGAAGGAAGAGCTAAGCTGGCGCGACCGGTTTGCCGCTCTGGGTAACCTGCCCGCCTTTTTTCGACTGGTCTGGGCGGTGTCGCCGGGGCTTTTTATCGGGAATGCACTCCTGCGATTGGTGCGGGCGGCTATTCCGGCAGCGACGCTCTACGTGGGCAAGCTGCTCATCGACGAAGTGGTGCGGCTGGCGGGACAGACAGCCGACAAGGATACCGATTACCTGTGGTGGCTGGTGGCGGCCGAATTTGGCATGGCTATTTTGTCTACTGCTCTGGGCCGGGCCGTGTCGCTCATGGACGGGTTGCTGGGCGATCTGTTTGCCAACCGCACCTCGATCCGGCTGATGGAGCATGCTGCATCGCTCGATCTGGAACAGTTTGAAGACGCTACGTTTTACGATAAGCTGGAGCGCGCCCGTCGGCAAACTACGGGTCGTACGGTGCTGCTGTCGGGGGTGTTCGGGCAGGTGCAGGAGTTAATTTCGGTTGGCTTTCTGGCGGCTGGTCTGGCCGTGTATAACCCCTGGTTGTTGCTGCTGATTCTGGTAGCCGTAACCCCCTCGTTTATCGGCGACAACTACTTCAACCAGCGTAGCTACTCGCTGTCGCGTTCCTGGACGCCCGAACGGCGCGAGCTGGACTACCTCCGCTACGTAGGGGCCAGTGATGAAACGGCTAAAGAAGTAAAGATTTTTGGTCTGTCGGGTTTCCTGATCGATCGGTTCCGGACCTTATCGAGCGAGTTCTTTCAGAAAAACAAAGCGCTGGCTATCAGCCGGGCCAGCTGGGGAGTGCTGCTGACGGCGCTGGGTACGGCGGGGTACTATGGGGCCTACGTCTGGATTGTGCTCCGGGCCGTAAACGGGCAGATTTCGCTGGGCGACCTGACGTTTCTGGCGGGCTCGTTCCGGCAGGTGCGCGCTTCGCTGGAAGGGATCCTGCTGCAGTTCAGCAGCCTGACTCAGGAAGCCATTTACCTGCAGGACCTGTTCGACTATTTTGCCATCAAGCCGCTGATCGACTCGCCCGCAACGACGCGCCCTTTTCCCAGTCCCATTCGCATCGGGTTCGTGTTCGAGAACGTCGGCTTCAAATACACCAACAGCGAACGCTGGGCCATACGCAACCTGTCGTTCACGCTGCAGGCTGGCGAAAAGCTGGCGCTGGTCGGCGAGAACGGAGCGGGTAAAACCACGCTCGTTAAACTGCTGGCCCGGCTCTACGACCCCTCCGAAGGCCGTATCCTGCTCGACGGCTATGACCTGCGCGAGTACGACCTGCTCGAACTCCGGCGAAACATCGGGGTTATTTTTCAGGACTATACACGCTTCAAAATGTCGGCGGGGGTCAACATCGCCGTGGGTGACATCGACGAACGAACCAACCAGCCGCGCATTGAAACATCGGCCGAGCGAAGCCTGGCCGATACCGTAATCGCTAAACTGGCCGGGGGCTACGATCAGCAACTGGGTCGTTCGTTCAACAAAGGCGTTGAACTGTCGGGGGGCGAGTGGCAGAAGGTAGCGCTGGGCCGGGCTTACATGCGCGATGCGCAGCTGATCATTCTGGACGAGCCCACGGCCGCCCTCGATGCCCGCGCCGAGTACGAGGTGTTTCAGCGGTTCATCAAACTGACCGAAGGCCGCTCATCAGTCATCATTTCCCATCGGTTCAGTACGGTTCGGATGGCCGACCGGATTCTGGTGCTGGAGAACGGCACCCTGCTCGAAATTGGCAGTCATTACGAACTACTCGAGAAAGACGGTCGCTACGCCGAATTGTTTGGTTTGCAGGCTCGTGGTTATCAGTAGATTGCGCGCTTACTAAATCAGACTGGGTTAGTTTTGGATGCGGGGGCACAATTCGGCATTTTTGCCGGGTACGTTTCTCCTCTCGATATGCCCCACTTCTTCGTTGCGCTTGTTTTGTGTCTGCTGTCTGCTCATGCGTTTGCCCAGCGCCTGACGGCCTATCAGCTCAGTAATTATGCCGGTACTAACGGCGTATATCTGAATCCGTCTTCGATGGCTGACTCGCGACTGGGTACGCACATCAATCTGGCTACGGTATCGGTTCAGGCTGCAGCTCAGCCCCGCCTGCCGCTGGCTACGGTTCCTTTTGCCAGTGCCAGCCTGAAACTGCGCGGGCAGGACCTGGCCGTAAAAGAGGCAGACCTGCGCGGACCGGGCCTGATGGTACAACTGCGCGACAGTAAAGCGTTTGCGATCACAACCCGCTACCGATCCGACATCAACCTGACGGGGGGATACGATCTGGTAGACTGGTTCGAAGGAAGCAAAGCCCCGCTCCCCGCCGGGAACCGTTCCGTGGCGCTCAGCTCCGACGCGTTCGGCGAGGTGGCTTTTTCGTATGCGATGCCCGTATTCGACTGGCAGCAGCATTTCGTGAAAGCGGGTCTTACTTACAAATACATCCGGGGGCTTCAGTCGTCCAGCCTACAGGCCAATGGTGATTTCAGCGCCCCGTCTACCCAGGTCAGCTATTCGCTGAACAGCCTGCAGACGACCTACTCAGACCTGGCCACGCTGAGCAAGCTGAACGTGGCCGATGTGTTGCTCGGTAGCGTTCCGGGAAGCGGGAGTGGCTTCGACATTGGCGTTACCTATGAGTTCAGGCCCCGGGCCGAGTCGTTCCGGTATCAGATGGATGGCAGGCCGATGTCCGATGTGACGCAGACCAAATACCAGTTCCGGCTGGGGCTGGCCTTGCTCGATATCGGCTCGATCCGGTATAAAAATGCCAGCTCATGGACCGTTCAGCCCCGAACCGGTACGCTGCAGCAGGCGGCCGTTCAACCCCCCAAAACACCCACCGAGGTACGCAATGCCGTGGCGCAGTCGCTGGGGGTGCTGCCCGAAGGAAGCATCGGTGATCTGACCCATAAACTCCCGCAGACGTTCTCGGTTCAGGCCGATGCGCAGCTGGGGAAGGGCTGGTTCTTCGGCGCGGCCTGGTGGAAACCGACTACCGCCGATGCCGCTGCCCAGCACCGGGCCGAACTGATTACCTTTGGGCCGCGCTACGAGTCGGCGGGCAGCGAGTTCTCGGTGACGGGTAACTACTGGCAGCCACTCGGAAAGTTCTCGGTCGGTACCCACGTTCGGGTGGGGTTGTTTACGGTCGGTACCGATAACCTGCTGGGCTTCTTCAGCGACAACGGCTTGTCGGCCCATGTTTTTGCGGGTGTAGCCCTGCCCATAGGCGCCCGACGACCGCCCGACCGCGACGGCGATTATGTGTCGAACCGGCGGGACCGCTGCCCCGATCTGGCCGGTATCTGGATGTTTCAGGGATGCCCCGATACCGACCGCGATGGTATTCAGGATAAAGATGATGCCTGTCCGCAGGATGCCGGACCCGCGGAAACAAAAGGATGTCCCGACGCTGATAAAGACGGTATATTCGACAAAAACGATGCCTGCCCCAACGAAGCAGGCCCGGCCCGGTTCAACGGATGCCCCGATACGGACAACGACGGAATCGCCAATAACGACGACGAATGCCCGACGGTGGCGGGGGTACCGGCGCTGGGCGGCTGCCCCGATCGGGATCAGGATGGCCTGCGCGATAGTCAGGACGCCTGCCCTACCGAAGCTGGCCTGAAAGAACTGGATGGCTGCGCCCTGAAAGCACTGGAGCCGCTGCCTGCTGCGAATTTGTCGGCTGCCGAAAGCGCTCTGCTCGATCAACTGAACCGGCGCTGGCTGCTTGGGCCCAAAAAAGATGACGACGCGATTGGGAACCTGAAAACGTACTTGTCGGCCAATCCGAAGCGGGTGGTTGTGCTGGAGTTTTCGGGGGGCGATCAGGAACCGCTGGTTCGGGTGGCTAATCTGTTCAAAGAAGAGCTGGGCACGGCTTTCGGCGATACGAAACGGTTTCGTTTCTCGGTAGCGGTGCGGTCGGGTACCGCAGCCGGCCTGCGGGTTTCGTTCAAGGATGAATAAAAGGAGTCGAGCATCGCGTCGATAGCTGAAAACAACCTGCATGATGATCACTATTGGCTTCCGGCAATGCCTGAGTCGACCGGTTTTTAGGTATCTGGCCAGGGCCGTACTGACCGGGCTGCTGACTGTGCCAGGTGCCGATGCGCTGGCGCAGGGGAAAAAGCGAATGCCGGAGCCGCTGAACCTACGCGACCATATCGAATATGCCCCATCGGTGAGTGCCGACGGGCAAACGCTCATTTTTCAGTCGGATCGCTACGGGTTGTTTGTCAATGCGTATCGGAAAGTGCCGCGTATCAACGCCGAGGGTGATCAGCAGGCCGTAGACGATAAGCTCAGTGCCCAGTTTTTCGGCGTGTACGAAGCGCATCTGCACCCGAGCGGGCAGTGGACCCGGCCCGAGCCGATCCAGTCGATCAATCGATACGATAGCGATGGGATGACACCCCTGATTGGCGGGCCCAGCATCAGCTACGATGGCAATTACCTGTTTTTCTTCGCCAATTTTCCCACCAAACCCGGTTTTGGTCGCGAGGATATTTACTACTGCGTTCGGCAGCGCGACGGCTGGGGACCGCCTGTCAACGCTGGTCCAGCCATCAACACCAGCGGCTACGAAGGGTTTCCCAGTATTTCGGCCGATGGGCGCCGGCTGTATTTTGTCCGCGAAAACCTGACCAGCCGCTCCCGGGAGGGGCATACCTGCTACAGCATTCTGGTCTCCGAAAAAGGACGCGACGGCCAGTGGAAACGCCCGATCGAACTGCCCCCGCCGGTTAATCTCGACTGCGAGAAAGCTCCCCGCATTATGGCCGACAGCCGGACCCTGGTGTATTCGTCGATCAAAGCCGGAGGCATGGGCGATTTCGATCTTTACATGAGTACCATGCAGGCCGACGGGCGCTGGTCAGAGCCGAAGAACCTACAATATATCAACACGAAACGATCCGATCAGTCGGTGGCCATCAGCGCCTGCGGGGATCTGCTCTACTACGTCAGCGACGGCGACCTGTACACAACGGCAATTCCTGAAGAACTCCGGCCGTTTAAACTGGCTACCGTACAGGGCTTCGTGACCGACTCGCTGACGGGCGCGCCCCTGCCGGTCCGGGTGGTGGTGACCGACGTAGCGTCCGGAAGCGTGGTCACCACGGTCGAGACCAACCCGGCCGATGGGCGTTATACGGTGCTGCTGCCCATAACGAACGGGTATCGGCTGTCGGTCAATGAAAAAGAATACCGGCTTATGAGCCGGGCTGTCGACCGGGCAGCTTACCTGACCTGCGCCGTAATTCCGGCCAATTTTCGGTTGAAATCCATTCGGGCAGACCCCAGCGCCCTGCCCGCAGCGGGCCGTCATGCCGACGATATTGTAATTGTAACCGAGCCACCGCGGTCGGCGGCTACCAGTGTGGAACCCGTACCCCCGCCCGTAGCGGCTCCCAAACCGGCAGAGCCCGTCGTTGAGCGAATACGGGCGTCACAACCGGCGTTGGCCGATACGGCGCGTCTGGTGCTGACCGATACCGTGCGCCGACAGCCCAGCGTGCTAACCATCAAAGTGTTTGCCATGCACATCGGGCAGCCGCTGCGTTCGGCCGTTGTTGCCATCACGTCGACAGCCAGCGGGAAGACGGAACAGTTTACGCTACCCGACGGGCGACTCGAGCAACAGTTTACGGCCAACGACGACCTAACGATCGAGGTGAGTGCGCCGGGCTATACATCGATTCGACGAACGCTCCGCATCGACGTACCGGCGGGCGGGAAACGGTACGAGTTCGACGCGGAGCTGGATGCTATTCGTTTTTTCCTGACGATGCGGGCCGTCGACAGCCAGACCGGCCAGTCCGTTCCGAATGCACAGTTCAGACTGGCCGGGCCTGGCAATCCGGAGGCTCAGCCGTTAAAAACCGATTCGCGTACGCAGCTGGCCAGCGTTCAGGTGCCCGCCAAAGGAACCTACCAGCTTAGTGCCCTGGCCGAAGGGTACGAAGACCTGAGCCGGTCCGTTACCATCGATAAAGCGCAGAACGAGGTGTTGGTCAGACTAGTGGCGAAACCCGTTGCGATAGTCGCTCAGAAGGCGGACTCCAGCGCGATTAGGCCAACGCCAGCTCCTGGTCCCGAAACCGCAGCCGCTTCCGTATCGGCGGTAGCTACCAAAGCGTTCGGTGTGGTTGAAAAAGGAAAACGCATCCGGCTCAACAAGCTGTATTTCGATCAGAGCAGTCCGGTGTTGCGTCCCGAATCGTATGCCGAACTTGATCAGCTGTATGAGGTACTGAGCCAGTATCCGTCGATGCGTATCGAGATACAGGGCCATACCGACAACCAGGGCGACTTCGACGCCAACGTTCAGCTCTCCCGCGACCGTTGCCAGTCGGTGGTTGATTATCTGGTTGGTAAAGGCATCCGCAAACAGCGGCTCCGGGCCGTAGGGCGCGGCCCCACTGAACCCGTAGCGCCGAACAATAACGAAGAAAACCGAAAGAAGAACCGCCGGGTCGAGTTTGTGCTGCTCTAGCCCGGGCCGGTTACTGCATCTCCGGCAGTGGTCCGCGAAAGGCATCTTTTTTCGTCACGGCCGTCAGTTTCACGGGGCGACCGTCGCGGGCCGACTGGTAGATAGCGGCCATGATTTTATGGTCCTGCAGCCCTTCTTCGCCGGGGGTAAACGGTTGCTTGTCGTTCAGGATACAGTCCGAGAAGTGATCCATCTCGGCCGCAAACTGATTTTTCTCGGCTTGTTTCGGCTGCTCTTTATGCTCGATTTTTCCTTCTGCATAAGACACCTCTGGCTGCAGTCCGTTATAGGCAAAAGCCGGATCGAGTCCCATCCAGCCGCGTTCGGCCATGACCCGGTATCGACGGGTTTCGTGAACACCGTAGTGGGTGCCGCAGTTGGCGACGATACCACTCGGGAACCGCATCTGCCAGCTGACCATCTCTTCTACTTCCCGAAAACGAGCGTCGCCGGGCGTGCTGTGCTGATACGCAAACACTTCGGTAGGTTCTTCGCCCAGCAGGTATCGAACCGTATTGAGACAGTACAAGCCGATGTCGGGCAGGGCCCCGCCACCCGCCAGGGCTTTCTTATGGCGCCAGTGATCCGGATTGGCTGAGTTCTGCACATTGAACGCTTCAACGAACTTGGTCTGGCCAAATCGCTTCGACTGTATTATTTCCCGAATCATGCGGTTGTTCGGTTCATACTGAATCCGGTAGGCTACCATCAGCTTTCGGTTGGCCTTCTGGCAGGCGTCGATCATCGCCTGGCACTCCTGGGGGGTGTTGGCCATGGGTTTTTCGCAGAGGATATGCTTGCCGGCCTGCGCACCCCGGATGGTGTACTCGGCGTGCATGCCGTTGGGCAGTATAATGTAAATGACCTGAACCTCCGGGTTGTTTTTCAGCTGGTCGTAGGTGTCGTAGCTGTAGAGGCTGGTTTCTTTGATGCCATACTGGCGGGCTACCTTTCGCATTTTGTCCGGATTACCGCTCACCAAGGCTACCACCCTCGACTTTTTACATTCGCCAAAAGCGGGTAGCAACTCTTCCAGGGTAAGATGGCCGAGACCTACCAGCGCATAGCCAACGCGCTGATCCGGGGCCATGGGGGTCGGCGTAGGCCCGGACTCCCGTTCGGTCTTTGCCTTCCAGGCTTCCAGCTTAACGGGATCTTCGGGTTTGTCGGGTACGTTGGCGGGGGGCGATGTGGCCGGGAGCTTCGGCACCGACGCTCCTCCCGCGGTACTGTATACGCCCGAGGCTGTGGCCGGGTTCCGGTTCGTCCGGCACGATGCGGCCAGGCTTCCCGCGAAGCCCGCGGCTACGCTGCGCCCCGCCAGCCGCAGAAAATGCTGGCGCGACAAAGCGGTACCCGTGGTGTCGGTAGCCGACCCATTGGCGAGGTGTTCAAGTAATTTCATAACGTTGTAGCTTTGGTGACTGAACCTGCTGTTTGTGCCTTTGTTACGAAAACTAATCGACTGCGCCCATGCGTCCTACCGTCGAAGAACTACATCATTCCGGGCAGTATCGACTGATCGAATCGTTTAAAATCGACGAGATGAATCAGTTCATCATGCGCGAGCTGGGCACGGCCCCATCTCCGCAGCAATCCGCCCGGCAAAACTGGAAGAAAACACTGACCATGATGGGAGTGGGTGCCATCAGCGGTGGGCTTGGTTTTACTGTTACCTACTACCTGGTAAGCAGCGTGGGCAAATCGGGCGCTGGAACAGAATTATGGCAGATCGGCGCGGCCGTATTGGGTCTTTTTTTGTTGCTGCCTATTCATGAACTCATCCACGGGCTGGCTTTCAAATACATCGGCGCGCCAAAGGTAGGGTATGGCTATTCGCTGAAAAGCCTGATGGTGTATGCCTATAGCCAGCACTTCCCAACCACCATGCGCGAAGTAGCCTTTGTGGCCGTCATGCCTTTTCTGGTTATCACAGCCGGCCTGATTGTGGGCTGGGTGCTCGTACCGGCCTATTACGTGTTTTGGGCGGGGCTTCTGCTCATTCACAGCAGCGCCTGCATCGGCGATTTCGCCCTGATCCGATACTGGTACAAACGCCGTCCCCGCACTATCTACACCTACGACGACGTAGAAGGCGAACGCATGTCGTATTTCTTCGAACCCGTAGAGACGCAAACCCTTGCGTCTCCTGACCGGACGGCTATCATCTCCTGACCGGACGGCTATCGTCTCCTGACCGGATGGATTGTTGCTAACGCGCGTGAGACGCAATGACCGGGCCGCCCGGCCCTTGTGTCTCTACCGGATCGGGGAATAATCGGTGGGTTTCATATAGACCGACTCGACTTTTTCGGTGATTTTGCCGTTAGCTTCTGAGGCCTCGCGGGCTTTAACCCAGTCGGGGTCGGCGGCAAATTCCTTGAAGTGCTGTCGGCCTTCTGCTTCGCTCGGATGGGCCAGGATGTAGATGAGCTTAGGCTGTTTCCCATCGACCTCGGTTGTAATCCAGTAGCCGATATGCGTCATGCCGTGTTTGCTGAACAGCTTGATCGTATGGTCCCGGAAGCGGGTCAACAGGTTTGGTAGCTTACCGGGAGGGGACGTGTACGTACGCATCTCGAAAATACGCTCGGGGTTTTTGACGCCCGTTTTGATAGTTGGCGACAGCCGCGATTCGGTCATGAAAATCTGGTCTACGTGGTCGACCAGCTTTCCGTTAGCCTCCGTTTTGGCCACCACCGCTTTCCATTCAGGATCGTTTCGGAAAGCCTGCCATGACGCTTCGCGGGCTTCGCGATCGGGATAGGCCAGTATGTAAATCAATTCTTTGCGACTCGTGTCGGTGGGGGTCCAGTAGCCGATATTTTCCATCCCGTGTTTCGCAAAGATCCGGGTTGTATACTGCCGGAACCGATCCACAATCTCGGCATATTTGCCGGGAGTAGGGTAGTAGATACGAATTTCGTAGAGTTTGGACGAAGCCGGTTTTCCCGGCGCTGCGCTTGCATAAAGAGCAGATACTGACAGCGAGATAAGGGTCAGTAAAAAAGACAGTCTGGACATGATGTTGACAACAGGCAGGCGATACTGATAGACGTGGTCGATAAAGAGTAAATGGTCGTACTGACCGACCGGTAGGGGGTTGATCAGATACGGGCGCTGTGGTTGAAAAGCGAAAACCGGGGTCGCAATACTTGTAGAATAGCGCATAAACCCTATTTTTGTTGGTCACCCACCTCTAAAACTAACGCTTTTAGTCTATGCTGAGCCGCGTTGCCAACTCTGTTTACTGGATGCACCGCTATATTGAGCGGGCCGAGAACTACGCCCGGTTCATGAGCGTGAATTTTAACCTGGCGCTCGACCTGCCTCCCAACGTAGATCAGCAGTGGGAGCCGTTGCTGATTGCTACGGCCGACAATCATCTGTTCGAGAAATATTACGACCAGCCCACCCGGGAGAACGTAATTCAGTTCATGACGTTCGACAAGCGGAATCCGAACTCGATTGTGTCGTGCCTGAGCAACGCCCGCGAAAACGCCCGTACCATTCGGGAGGCCATCTCCAAAGAGATGTGGGAACACCTGAACCAGTTCTACCTCATGGTGCGTGACATGGCTCCCAAGCAGCAGTGGGGCCAGAACCAGACTCAGCATTTTTTTACCGAAGTACGCAACAGTACCCAGCTGTTCTACGGCATCATCGACGCAACCATTACCCGTAACGAAGCCTGGCATTTTGGGCGGCTGGGCCGGTTTCTGGAACGGGCCGACAAAACGTCGCGCTTTCTGGACGTGAAGTATTTCACGCTGCTGCCCGAAGTAGACGCCGTTGGGTCAACCATCGACCTTATGATCTGGTCGGCCGTACTGAAGTCGGTCAGTGCGTATAATATGCACCGCCAGCAGTACCGTAGTCTGACGCCATCCAGCATTGTCGAATTTCTGATCCTGGATAAGATGTTTCCCCGAGCGGTGGCCCATTGCATCCGGCAGGCCGAGTTGTCGCTGTATGAAATATCGGGCAATAACCCAACCCAGGGCTTCGGTACCCCCGCCGAACGGGCTCTCTCCAAGCTCCGTACCGAAATTGAATTCACCGAAACCGCCGATATTTTCAAAGCGGGCCTGCACCAGTACCTCGATCAGTTTCAGACGCGCACAAACGAAGTAGGTACGGCCATTTTTCAGACCTATTTTGATCTGAAACCGGTAGAGGCCTAGCGATAACCAGGGTGGCTTTTTCAGTCGTGTCGGCTCAGTTTCATCTCGCGCACGCGATGCTTTCGTAGCTGACTGCCGTCTGGCGATGGGCACGGCCAACTCGCTATGCCGTGACGGTTAGGTCATGAGCACATGCGGTACACCCACGTTACGGCTAACAAAATCGACACCCTCACGAACCCATTAGATAATCTGTAGGTACGTGCCGCCGGAGCAGGGGACGAAGTTGGGTCAGACTATAGAATTTACTGGTCAATACATAGCCCTGTGTGTATCGCTTCATCGTCCGGCGCACGGTTTTGACATCACCGCGGGCCGTAAATCGGTACAACTGACCAGCCTGATCGAAGAAGTAGTTCGGGTAACCGTCGATATCCCAAAGCCGCTGTACTGATAAAGATATATACCGCTTAGTCAATTGGATAGTAAGTAGTTGTGGGGGCTACTGGCTTTCTCGTTCTTTACAAACGGTGCCGAAAGCAACACAAAATTATGCGTTATTTGCGGAACTATATCTGCCTGACTATCAGCAAGAAATAGTTCCGCAGTTTTGCGTACAATACCATGTTGGGTGATAGTCCATAATGAGAGTTAAAGGCGGGTTACCTGCGACAGGGCTCACGCTCGACAGGAAGAATTAAGCTTCCATCACCGAGTCTCCTGTGACAGAGGAAACGTCCCGGTTGGGTAAGTAAGCTCACAAGTCAGGTTCCGGTTGACAGTTTGTACTTGACTAAAGTTTGACATAAATCTGGACTCAATGTTTGCCAAGTTTCCCTTTACCGCCACTGAGCAAGATTTCTATCGGTTTATCATAAATTGGGTTGGCCTACTGGCACAGCGGAAATATCAGGAAGCTTATGATTCAGTCCTTCAGTATGACTATTACGAGTGGACTCCTACACTTATGGAGTCAATTGTGAATGGGTACGGTATGGATTACGAAGAAGGCCAAACAAAATATGAAGTCACTTCACCTGATAAAGCTGTAGGAGAAGGTAACAGATTTGATGTAATGTGGTATGAAGGCGAGGTAGTGAACTTTGTTGAAGGACGAGAACGGTTAGCAGAATTGTGGTATGACCTGCCTTTAAATGACGAATGGAGTGACTTGACTGTGACATTTGACCTTGTGAAGTGTTCCGACGGTCTGTACTTGCAGTTAAAGGAAATACATGTCTTTTAGCTCCGTGTGGGCGGCTGTCTGGCGACAGGCCGCACGTCTCAAAGACAAGCGGGCAGCCCAACATGATGAGTGTGTAAAGGTGCAAGTACGTGCGTTCAGTCGAGTAACTCGCCCACCATCAACACTCATGGTCGTTGGGTGGCCCGTTCATGTCGGTAGGTATTTCACGTATCGGGCGACAGGATAACCAATTGATAGTGAGCGTTATTTTTATTTGAGTTTTGCGTTCCGGTCGACAGGTGAATCACCGTTCGACAGCGTGCTTTGGTTGGTGTATCGCGTGTGGTTGGACAGGTCAAACATCCGTGGACAGCACGATCAAAATGCGTTTCGTGCGACATAGGAACGTACCTGAGTGCCACCGCTCGACAGCCTCGGCTCGTTTGCTCGGCCTCTCTCGGCTTGTTCGGTTACGTGCGTTGTTGTTCAGCTTTGCTGGGTCCACTTACCTCGGACAGGAAACTGCCCGGCTAGCCCGAGCGCACCCAACGTGGCAAAGGGTGTAAAGGTTGTTACGTACCTGCGTTTTGGCTTATCTTTCGTTAACCATCAGCCCTTTGGGGCGTTGGGTGGCCCGTCCATAAAGTGCTTGCAAGGCAACGTTCCGGCGACAGGTTGCAGGCCTCAGAGGTCAAGTTTTAGGCTCGCAGTTCCAGCTTTCGGTCGACAGGGTGAACGCCCATGTTCGGCAGGTTTAGATCTGTGGATCAGCATTTGTGCGACAGGGCAATCGCCCCAACAGGTCAGGTTTGGCAAGACTCAGTAAGTTTTACATCAAAATACCTTTCAGACTATATAATCCGTCTCTAAAAGACAGCTTCAACTTGGCAAATAGACTATATCCGAATTGGGAACAATTAAAAGAACAAAATAACCCCTTAACAGCCGGTGAAGAGCATTTAATAAGGTATCTTGATACTTACTTGCCGAAAGATGAAAATTGGCAGCAAAACCATAAATTAGAGGATTACAAAGGATGGATAATTTTTGCCCAACCATTCTTAAATGGTACAAGACCAGACGTTATTATATTTAATCCACAAGTAGGGATAGTTATCTATGAAGTGAAAGACTGGGATTTGAAATTTTATGAGTCGAATGAAGGAGGTTTATTCGTAAATGACGGCAAAGGTGTTCATCAAATTAAAAGTCCTATTGAGCAAGTAAAACATTATAAAGAAAAGTTAATTGGTCAATTAGTTCCTAACATTGGTGAAGCCATAGATCAAAACGAGAAAAACTTCGGTCTTATTAAAACAGGGGTTTACTTTCACAAGGCTCAAACAAGTGTATGTCAAGAAAAATTAGGTGCAAAAATAGAAGATTACAGATATTTTCCCTTCTTTGGATTTGATAGTATTAGAGAAAATAATCTCAAAGAAATTGTGCCAGATGTTAACATTAGTAGTAGTAACTACTGGAATAGAGATTGGAATGAGGATATACTTTTCTGGCTTAATCCACCTTATCATAGTATTGAGCAAGGAACTGTTCTAAAACTAAGAGGTAATCAAATTAAGGTAGCTGAACCTAAAAGTGGCCATTATCGTGTCAGAGGTGTAGCCGGGAGTGGCAAAACCCAAGCACTCGCTTACAGGGCTGGAAAATTAGCTTCACAAGGATTTGATGTACTTATAATATCTTTCAATATTACATTATGGCATTATGTCAAGGATATGATTGCCCGTTCACCTTTCAATTTTAGTTGGGGTAAGTTTACTTTCACTCATTTCCACGGGTTTTGTAAAGACAAGTTAAACGAGTTTGAAACTAAGTGGCCGAAATCTCCTCAGCGAACGGATTTTAAAGAACAAGTAGACTACGAAAATGCTATAGATGATTTTTTTAAATCTACAGTTCCAGCCGCTGTAATTACTGCAATAAGAGGAAAGGATTATCAAAAGTACGACGCAATACTCATCGATGAAGGGCAAGACTATCATTTTGATTGGTATTACCTTCTAAACAGATATTTTCTTAAGAGTAGAGATGAAGTAATGATTGTTTGTGATAAAAGACAAAATATATTTGATAGAGAGTTAGATTGGTTAGATAAGAGAGTAACCAAAGAGGGGTTAGATAAATTTAAAGAACCATATATTGATCTGACTGTCACTTTTAGACTTCCTAAAAGAGTTGCAATCATGTCAAATGAATTTAGTGAAATTTTTAATCTTAATCAGGAGCTAAAGGTTGGTAGGATTGAAGATAATCCAGTCTTACTCCATTCTCATCATATTATTTGGTTGAATATAAATGAGGACGACTGGCAGTACTATATTTACAACGCTTTTTTAAGATTAAAAAAAGAAGGTTATAGCGCATCAGATATGGTCATCTTATTGCCTAGTCATAAAATCGGAAAAATAGCTGTTGATTTATTTAAGGAAAAGAAAATTGGTGTAAACCATGTCTTTGAGGAAGACACAGAAGCAAGATACCATCCTCATAAAAAAGCATTCTGGATGGGTGATGGAAGATTGAAAATGTCGACAATCCATAGTTTCAAGGGGTGGGAGTTGTTGAACATTGTTTTGTTTATCCCATCTGAATCCCCTGAGACTAATAAAAAACTTGACACAATAATTTATACCGCATTAACTAGGACAAGAGAAAATCTAATTATTTTCAATTCAAATAGCCGCTACAGTGATTTTGGAACAAAATTCCCCAAAAAATGGAATGAGCAATAATGACATAGATTTTTTACTGGAAGCAAGGCAAGTTACCGGCGACAGGCAGCACGTCCCGAAGTCAGGCCGCCAGCCCAACCGGCCATGTGTGTAAAGGCTCCCTACGGTCGCCATCAACACCTGTGGTCGTTGGGTGCGGGTCCATAAATTAGCATCCATTTCGGCGTTTCGGGCGACAGGTTGCAGGCTGCAGAGGTTAGGCTTTTTGCTTGTTCGGCGGGTTTCGGCTGACAAGCCGAACGCTTATAAGTGGTAGTTTTGGGTGTTCAAAGTCCAGCTTTCTGGCGACAAAGCAAATGCCCCAACAGGCAAACATTTTTATCTCAAAATATGGAGAATACGATTACAGTGATTGTAAGAACAGTAGACGGCGGTGAAAGTTATCCGTTGTCATTTGATTCACCTAAGCGGGCTATTGAAAAATACTTTATGCCCGACATGAGACCACCCGTCTCCGTGCTGATTATTGAAGCCACAGATAAGGATGGTAAACGGGTTCGACTGTATTTAGATGATTCAAATGTCAGTTTTGAAGTTGGCTAACCTTTGGCCTCTAACTGATAATTATAAACTAAATGTCTGATTTCATTTCATTTACACAGCATTTTCAACCGTAGAATGGCATTAATAACCTGCCCTGAATGTGATAAGGAAGTAAGTGATAAAGCGAGGGCTTGTCCGAATTGTGGGTTTCCATTAGACTCAAATCCACCCTCAACTAATTCGATTAGTTCCGAACTACTGCAATTTCCAGAGCTTCCTTCAAACTTGAGCATTGGTAGGCAGATTGTTAATTGGGGCGGTGACGCGGCAATTGATGGAGAATATCAGAGTGATGAGAACGTAGTTGAAATTCCAAGCGACAAGGTCAAAGTGATTTTGCATACTCACGGCATACGAATCGCAAATAGTATGTATATACCGATTTTTGATATTCATAATTCCCAAGTGATAAGTATCAAACAAACAACAAAGTCAGAGCTTGTCAATATGGACAAGTCTGTCATTGGCCGAGCAGTTGTTGGTGGGTTGATACTTGGTCCTCTAGGAGCAGTCGTTGGTGGAATGTCAGGTATCGGTTCTAAACAGAAGGTTCAGGATAAATCATACCTTGTACTCAATTATTGGGATACCAAAACCAAGACTCCACAAACACTTCTTATTAATGGTAGCAAAGCAGGTATTCAGCTTTTTATAAGACGGAATCAAAAGGAGGAATCTGTTAATCAATCCGAAAATAGACAAGCTGCAAGTGGTCAAGGTGGGTGTTTAGGAATAGTATTAATCCCATTAGGCATCTCAGTGACATATTACCTATTGACCTGATAGTTTGTATTGAAGTAGTCCTCGCGTGGGCGGGTTTCGGGCGACAGGTTGCTCGCCCCTGGAGGAAAGCATTCAGCCCAACCAAACGGGGGTGCAAATGTCTCGCTACGCTCCTCATCAGCCCCCGTTGGTGTTGGGTGCGTCAGTCAGACAGTGCTTGTGGGGGTCAGGTTCCGCGTGACATATTGTACTTCTAGTGTGGGCAGGTTTAAGCTTCCATTTCGGCGTTTCGGTCGATAGGTTGCAACTAGTAGAGGTGAGGTTTTTGTCCGTTAGTCGGGTTACGGTTGACACGAGAAACACCCCAAAAGAGCAGACTTAAAAAATCAGTTCCAGTAATTTAACCATGAAACGTTCACTGTTTTTCCTGATTACTGCCATCCTTTCTGCATTTGCGGGGTTTGTAATGTCGTTCCCTCCAAATTATAAAGTTGAAAGACATTATTTTATACCCTTCATAGAAATCTCATTTCACCATTCAGGAGGACTTATTTTTTCCTTAGCGATTCTAAATTTTCTAGTTCGCAATCATGGAGATTCGGCTACGTTGAAGGCAGTTTTAATTTGTAATTTAGTCAATCACGCCATTAACACCGTACATGACCTGATGGCTTATAATCAAGGAATTATAGGTCTTGAATCATTGCCTTTTTTCATTAGTCATTTTTTCATTGGTGGGTTTTCACTGTATTATTTGAGTAAAATCAAGTCGTAGTTCACTCCGCGTGGGCGGCTTATCGGGCGACAGGTTGCAGATCACAGTCGTCAGGTTTTTTGTGGAATCGGCAGGTTGCCGGAGCGAAAACGTCCAAGATAGGCAAAAGGGAACTGTAATGTGATGTACATCAAAATGGGCTACAGATCATCCATAACCTGTTTGCTACAACTTAATAAAATCTCCTGCAAATCAGATCCCGGAGACCGTAAGGGGTCAATCGCGTTAACAAGCCGGGTTCGGAGTGTGTAAAGCTCGCTCCTATTGAATTTTTTTGATCCTTTTACCAAAGCTAGTGATAGTAGCGCAGCCTGCTGGTTTTGCTTCGGGTTAAACCAGTGGTTGAGTTCAGAGCATTGATGGCAAACACCCGCTTTGTTTATCAATGAACAACGGTCATCGAATATGTCCATCATTGTTTTTCGGCCGTCCTGTAACAAATATTTAATTACCCCTTCCGTTTTACTCAAAATACGGCAAATATCAATAATTGGAAAATCGTACACGTCTTTCAGAATTATAGCCACTTGATTTTCAACAGTCAAATTTTTGGCTATGCAGGTGAAACAAGTATCAATGTGTTCTTTCATATCATAGCGCGCATCTGGTGCCGTTTCGTGAATTCGTACAATATTATTGTATAAATTACGATCAGCAAGTGTTTTGTTTTTCGCCTGTTCCAGTACATCGGAAGTCCAACGTTTTTTTATTTTCAATCGATTGTATGCCAAATTTGTGCCTATCTGAAATACCCATGTTTTTAAAGACGATTCGTTTTTGAAAGTTGACAATTTATCAAAAGCCTTGATAAAGGTGTCATGCGTCAAATCCTCAGCATCGTTTCGATTTGCCAATAGTCGGTATAAATAAGAACGTAACTGATCCTGAAAATTTAGAAAAAGGCTTTGAAACGCCTGAATATCCCCGTTCTGAGCGGCTCGTTGCCAGATTTGTTCCTGAGTTTCCATATATGAATTGAATTAGTGCCTGTCAGGCATCTGATCTATTTATGCCGTTAATACTACTTTTCCTGTTGTCATGCGGGCTTCAATCTGCCGATGGGCTTCAGCAACATCAGTTAACACAAAGGTTTTCGGTGTTTTAATTTTAAGTTGACCGCTCGCAATTTGGCCTATCACCATACCCAAAGCTTCCTGCCAAACCGACATTTGCGAAGTGATGTAAAACGCCAGATTAAATCCGGACTGAGTGATGTTTTCGTCCACAAAATACTCAGGATGAATTTGTCCCTGTACACCACTGGCACAACCGTAGACAATAAGATGGCCACCCTGAGCTAATGACCGAATCGTTTGCTCATAAACGGTACCACCAACCATCTCGAAGGCAATATCAACGCCTTTGCTTTGCGTAGCCTCCCTGACAGACTGCCCCCATTGTGGAACTGAATAATTCACCGTCACATCGGCCCCCAGTGCTTTAGCTACGGTCAATTTATCCTCTGAACTGGCGGCAGCGATAACAGTAGCCCCACCTTGTTTGGCTAACTGCACTAATAGTGAACCAATACCGCCAGCGGCTGCGGTAATCAATACAGTTTTCCCCTTAATTTCCTTCGCCAGTTGGCTTACCATGAGTTGGGCCGTACTGCCCTGTACAAAAATTCCCGTCGCTGCGGCATCGCTTATTGACGGTGGAAGAGGCACACAGAATTGAGCAGGCGCGCGGACATACTCACCATACCCTCCCCCAGAAGGTAGAATTGCGAGTACGCGGGTTCCAGGCTGAACAGTATCTGACACCTCCGGGCCAATGGACTCAACCACTCCAACAGCTTCTGCCCCTAATACGTAAGGCAACGGTGTGGGTTGGAAATACTGATTTTTCCGCCGAAGTATGTCTGAATAATTTACGCCAACGGCGCTTACCCGAATCAGAACTTCGCCAACTTCCGGTTGAACAAGCAGTGTTTCAACAACGTGTAAGACCTCGGGACTACCGTACTCTGTAATTACGATTTGTTTGAATATGTTTGTCATGCTACCTTATTATTGGATGATGTAGCTTTGACAACTGAGCCAAACGAAACGGATGAGAATAGAAGATTTTTGTTGACTGTGCTCGGCAAATCCGTATTGTCCGCTCCGCTTGGGTGGCCTGGTGAGCGACAGGCCGCAGGCCGCAAGGTCAGCGTTTTCAGCCCAACACCCACAGGTGTAAAGGCTCGCTTCGCTCACCATCAACACCTGTGGGTGTTGGGTGGTTGATTTGACAGAGTTTGCAGGGTAGCGTCCGGGCAACAGGGGGAAATCCTTTGATAATAAAAGGTTTATCTTCCGCGCCCAGCGTTATGGCGACAAAGTAAACGCCCCGGTCTAGCAGGTTTTGGTTGGTGGGGTTGCGCTCTGGCGATAGGCCAGCCGACCCGGCAAGATTCGGGCTTGGAAACAGGTAGAGCAATACAAAATGCGAACCGGGCCGGCGTATCGGTGGGTATTTTGTATTGAAAGTGCGGCAATCGGCGAGTTAGCGGTAAGCGTAAAAAACCAGCAACCATCAAAAAAATGAAAAATTAATAAATAAAAAGAAACAGTATGTTAGGCCTTAGAACAACAATTTACAAAGTTTCAGACATTCAAAAAGCGACAGAATGGTATTCAAACGCATTTGAAACTAATCCTTATTACAACGAACCCTATTACGTTGGTTTTAACATTAGAGGTTACGAACTTGGACTTCAGCCAGAAGAAAACCCGACATTTAATAAAGTTGAAAGTGTTGTTTCCTATTGGGGAGTAGAAAACATTCAAGCGACTTTTGACCGACTAATTGAATTAGGGGCGACCGAAAATGAAAAACCATATAGCGTTGGTGAAGATTTAATGACAGCGACTGTTAAAGACCCATTTGGAAACGTAATTGGGTTGATTTATAATCCTCACTTTCAGCTAAAAGATTAACCAATGGCATCCGACACAAGCTTTGTAGATTTTGTAGTAGACCAAATCAGAAATTCAGGAGAAATAACGGCTAAAAAGATGTTTGGTGAATACGGTATTTATTCAGAAGAAAAACTATTTGGGTTGATATGTGACAATAAACTATTTATTAAGCCAACCCCTTCAGGGCGAAAGTTTATAGGAAATGTTGTTGAAGCATCGCCTTATGAGGGAGCAAAGCCAAGTTTTTTAATAGAAGACAAAATTGAAGACAGCTCATGGTTAAGTGAATTAGTCAGAATATCATTGACTGAATTACCAGTACCTAAACCAAAAAAGAAAAAATGACAGTAGTGAAGCGAACGCCCCGGTTTGGATCAGCGCGTTGTTGTCTGCTCCGCGTGGGGTCATCTCGTACGGCAGGAAGCGCATCCTGAAGGAGAGTTTTTAGTCCGACCAAACAGGGGTGTAAAAGTTGCGAGTTATTACTGTTCAGGGACGTAGTGTTCTCCACCATCAACCCCTTTCGGGCGTTGGATGGACCGTTCGTCAAATGTTCGTGTGCCCGCGTTCGTGCAACAGGAAGGTAGACCTGAACACATCTTCATCGTAGACAAAGTAGTAATGAACACCAGATTGATATTATTAGGATTTAGCTTGCTATTGATAGTTGTCTCTTTTGGGGCTGGTCGTAGTGAATTTGACATTCAGCTTTATGACACGTATTACGTCATCGGCTGGGGAATTCTGCTAAGGGGGGTAGGTTTGTTATGTTTCCTGATAGGAGCAATTCACTATTTGCTTGCCCGTTGGGTTAACCGGTAGTGATGCTCTAAGTAGTTAGCTGGCGGGGTTTGAAAGTCGCAGGCGGTCCTGGCTTACGAAGGCACGCTTCGGGAGGTCGCGCTTTTAAGCTCGGTGCGATATAGATGACGGTTCCAGGTAAGGCCGGATTAGCCAGGAAGAGTTCCGATAACGGACTATACACCCGATAAATAACGTTGATTTTGCTACATTAGCTGTATGAAAAGCCCGACAATTCAGGAGATGAGCAACGAGGCTTTGCTCAAACGGAAAAAGACAACCGAAGTCGTAACCGCTGCGCTCGCTGGGTTACTCTCGCTATTGCTACTGGCAGCGCTTTTTTTGTGCTTCAATCAGCAGGCTTCCATCGGACTCCCCCTGCTGATGATTCCTCTGGCCCTGTCTTCGGTTCTTTATATCAACATAAATGATGTGAGAGTTGTCAAGAAGGAGCTACAAGCGCGGAACCAGATGCTTTGACCTCGCGTCTCGCTGTTACTGGCCGGCTTCCCGACCCTGGCTCGACCGAACAGGAAGCAAAGGGTAGAGACAATATGCGCAACCAGGTAGCTCGCTTAGCGTCAACATCCGTTGCATCGGCCAATGGTTCAGGCCGGTTAGCCGGCAGATGTGGTTGACATCGTCATTGGATCAGACAATCAGAATTACTTATTACTCAGCATGGAGACTAGCGATCTGGTAAAGCAAATCGACTTTATCAAGGAGATTGACAAACTCAAATACATACAGCGTAAAACAAAGCTGTTTAATAGCGACAGACCCGAAAACGATGCTGAGCACAGCTGGCATCTGGCCATGATGACCATTGTGCTGGCCGGGCATTCCGATGGTCCGATTGACGTACTGAAAGTCATCAAAATGGTATTGATTCATGACATTGTCGAGATCGATGCGGGTGATACGTTCATTTATGACACGCAAAAAAATCACACGAACACCAACGAAGAGTTAGCGGCAGCCCGACGAATCTTCGGGCTGTTGCCACAAAAGCAGACCGATGAGTTTATAGCAATCTGGGAGGAGTTTGAGGAGGGGCTGACGCCTGAAGCGAAATTTGCCCGAGCCATGGACCGGTTTGAACCGCTGCTCCAGAATACCTCAAACAATGGTGGAACCTGGGCGGAGTTCGACGTCAGGTATCAAAAGGTATACGACAAGAAAAAAGCGATCAAAAACGGGTCGACAACCGTTTGGAAGTACGCCGAGGCCCTAATCAACGAGAGTGTTGAGAAGGGCATTCTGAAGAAGTAGTACCCAACATGGGGCCTGAATGCCACGTCACGAGAAGGTTAAAATCAACCAGTGCTTCTCAACGCCCGATTATGGAAGACACGCAGCGCGACTCGAAAACGACAGCCCCTTTTCACAGCCCATTTGCACAGACATACCTGCACGGCACCCGAGCCGATCTGAAGGTAGGTGACTATATACAGGTGGGCTTCAACTCAAATTATGCTCAGTACGGTAAGCTGAACCACATCTACCTGACCGCAACGCTCGACGCGGCTGTCTGGGGCGCCGAACTCGCATCTGGCGAGGGCCGCGAACGGATCTATCTGGTAGAACCAACGGGACCGATCGAAGATGATCCGAATCTGACCAACAGGAAGTTTCCCGGTAATCCGACGATGGCGTATCGCTCCGTGCATCCCTTTAAAGTCGTTGGGGAGGTTACGCTCTGGCAGGGACACTCCCCCGAACAGGTTAAAGCCATGAAAGACGGATTGGCCAAACTGAGGGAGCAGGGGCTGGATACCATAGAGAATTAAACGTGGCCCGCTCCATAAACGAAACAACTAAAAAAAGGGACGGTGCCAAACCGTCCCTTCTGTGTTTCTGATGGAAGGGTGTCAGTAAAAGATCGGGAACGTCAGGGCCAGATAAGGCATGCCCGCGCGGTGCCGGAAGCGGTTGTTGTCGGCAATGACGTCGCGGTTCTGAACGGTTGCTTCGGTGGTAAGCCACTGGTAGCCGAGTTTCACGCCCAGGCGCTGCGACACGCTGATCCGGGCGTATACCTCGGTCGAGAGGGTGCCGATATCATTATCGCCCAGCAGCCTCAGGTTAACCCGGCTAGGGTACGACCGCTGAAAGGTGTTGGCTCCCTGGAAGAAGACATTCGCCGAATCGCTGCCCGAAGCGCTCTGTATGGTAAACTGACCTGTAGACGAGCGGTAACGCCCCGTGCGCCAGCGGCCCAGCGTGAGGCCCAGCA
Organism: Spirosoma sp. 209; assembly: GCF_002006735.1. Classification (NCBI taxonomy): domain Bacteria; kingdom Pseudomonadati; phylum Bacteroidota; class Cytophagia; order Cytophagales; family Cytophagaceae; genus Spirosoma; species Spirosoma sp. 209. Next base: position 175,612 of record NZ_MVEC01000023.1, read on the forward strand.
GGTCGGCACTGGCTCCCAGGGTTACCCGCCCGAGGTTGACCTGGGCCCGAACGCCTACGTTCAGCGAGGTGGCGGTAATGTAATCATAACGAACGGTGTCTACATTCCGCACCACGAGCGGAGCTCCCAGCGCTTCGAAACCGGTTTTCTCGCGCGTGAGCCGGGCCGGAGCCGTGTAGTAATTGAGGTTATCTCCGTAGAAGGCGCCAAGCCGTAGTGTCCACCCCAGGGAGAAGAGCTTTCGTTCGCCGATGTTGATGAGTTGATAATAAGCAAGCGAGGGGTTATAATGATCTTTCGAGTAGGCCATGCCCAGATCATATCCGCTGTTCAGGCGGGCTGCCACCGGCGACTGGGCAAAACTTTGAACGGATAGCAGGAGAAACAAACCAGCAAAAACTGTCTTCATGCGGGCAAAGATAGAGAAAGCGAATAAACAGAAGAAGGAGGACACAAAGAAGGGAGCTAACGGTCTGCTCTTCTCGGTGTCCTCCTTCGGCCTTTGCAGGAGCGGGTGTTTACTGGCTAATCTTCAGCACCACCGCCCCCAGCGGAGGCACGTTAAGCCGGATCGACTGCTGCCGACCCTGCCAGGGCTGCTCTTCGCTGCCGATGGTTCCTTCGTTTTGTACGCCACTTCCATAAAACTCCCGTGCATCGGAGTTGAAAATCTCTTTATACGAACCCGCCGACGGTACCCCGATGCGGTAATCGCCACGCGGAATCGGGGTCATGTTCAGGACAATCAGCAGCGTATCGGCCGGATTTTCACCCTTCCGGGCGTAGGTGATGACGCTGTTCTCACGATCTGTCGTGTCGATCCATTCGAAGCCGTTGGCCGTGAAATTGCGGTCGAACAGCGCTGGCTCGGTGCGGTACAGGTTGTTGAGCGCCTTGACGCAGGCCGCCATACCCTGGTGCGGAGCAAACTCCAGCAGGTGCCAGTCGAGGCTGGCGTCGAACTTCCACTCCGATGTCTGCCCAAACTCGCCACCCATGAACAGCAGCTTGGTGCCTGAGTGGGTAAACATGTAGCTGAACAGCAACCGTAAGTTGGCGAACCGCTGCCACTCGTCGCCGGGCATCTTGCCGACCAGCGAGTGTTTTCCGTACACGACCTCATCGTGGGAGAGCGGCAGCATGAAGTTTTCGGTGAAGGCGTAAACCGTGCTGAACGTCAGCTCGTCCTGGTGGAACTTGCGGAAGGCGGGGTCGCGCTCGAAGTAACGAAGCGTATCGTTCATCCAGCCCATCATCCATTTCATGCCAAAGCCCAGTCCGCCCGTAAATACCGGTCTCGACACGCCGGGGAAAGCCGTCGACTCTTCGGCAATGGTCTGTACGTCGGGGTAGTTGAGGTAAACGGCTTCGTTGATCTCTTTGAAGAGCGAGATGGCATCGAGGTTTTCGCGACCGCCAAATACGTTCGGCTCCCACTCGCCCGCATTGCGCGAGTAATCGAGATAAAGCATCGACGCGACCGCATCGACCCGAAGGCCGTCGGCATGGCACCGGTCAAGCCAGAAGAGGGCGTTGCTCAGCAGGAAGGAGCGCACTTCGGGCCGGCCGTAATTAAAAATATAGCTTTTCCAGTCGGGATGATAGCCTTTGCGCGGGTCGGGGTGCTCGTACAGGTGCGACCCGTCGAATTCGTACAGCCCGTGGGCATCGCCGGGAAAGTGGCTCGGTACCCAGTCCAGCAATACGCCGATTCCGGCCTGGTGGAGCCGCTCGACCAGGCGCATGAAATCCTGGGGAGTGCCGAAGCGGCTGCTGGGGGCGTAGTAGCCCGTAATCTGGTAACCCCACGACGGGGCGTAGGGATACTGCATCACCGGCATGAACTCGACATGGGTGAAGCCCATGTCCTGCACGTACGGCACCAGCGCATCGGCTATCTCGCCATAGCTCAGCTCCCGTTCGGGGTCCGACGGGTCGCGCTTCCACGAGCCGAGGTGAACCTCATAGACCGAAACGGGCGCGTTGAGCGCGTTTTTGGCTTTTCGGTTTGCCATCCAGTCGCCATCCTGCCATTCGTAGTAGGTATCCCGAACAATGGAAGCCGTACGGGGTGGTACTTCCCAGAAGTGGGCATAGGGGTCTCCTTTTTCAAGCTCGCGGCCGCCTTCGTGGACGATGAAATATTTGTAGGATTCGCCACTGCCGATATGCGGAACAAAAATTTCCCAGATACCCGACGAGTCCCAGCGAACGTTCATGGGGTGGCTGCCCCGGTCCCAGCCGTTGAAGTTACCGATGACGGCTACGTACCGGGCCGACGGAGCCCACACGGCGAAGTAGGTGCCTGTAACGCCATTGTGTTCAACCACGTGCGAGCCGAACTTTTCGTACAGCCGCTGGTGCTTGCCCGAGCGGAACAGGTGTATATCGAAATCAGTGAAGCGAGAGTAAGGCCCGGTTTCGGTGGGCGGCTGGCCGACGGGATCGGCCTGAACCGGTACCTCCGGCGCGTTGATCGATTCGGTGATGGGGTCGCTTTTTTTGGCCGAACGGGAACGGGTCGGCCGGGGCGTATTGGAGGAATCAGACGTTGATTCGGAAGAAGTTGTGCGTTTTGCCATTGGGTATACGAATCGGATTACGTACGTTGTTGAACGCGATCAGGGCCGGAAAGTTAGAAAAAATCTTAGCCTTCCGTACTAAACGCTTTTTCGATCTGGCTCTTCATCAGCCCGACATAGGCAGTCGGAAACAAACGGGTCAGCCGCTCGATCAGGTAGGCATCGGCCCCGATCAGAACCCGGGCTTTGTTTTTCCGGACGCCGTTCCAGATCACCCGGGCGGCTTCGTCGGGGGTGGTTCGGGCGGCTTTCTCGAAACTGGCGGCTCCCTGTTTATGCATGGCTTCGGTAACGAACGTTCCTTTGCCGACGCGGGCGCTGCTGGCAATGTTGGTTTTGATGCCGCCCGGGTGTACGCAGGTTACCCGAACCGGGGTGTCGAGCAGCTCCATGCGCAGCACGTCTGAAAAGCCCCGAACGCCGAACTTAGCCGTACAGTAGGCCGACTGGTTCATGACGCCCGCCAGGCCGAATACGCTCGATATGTTGACGATATGACCGGCCGGGCCATCCGCGCGGCTCGCATCCAGCATATACGGCAGAAAGGCTTTGGTCATCCGGATAACGCCCCAGAGGTTGATACTGAGCAGCCACTCGAAATCGTCCAGGTCGGTTTCGCTGAACGGGCCGCTGCCCAGGGCTACCCCGGCATTGTTGACCAGAATGAGTTTACGCCCGTCCAGAACCGGAATGGTTTCGGCGGCAAACGCCCGAATCGCGCCGGCGTCCGAAACGTCCAGCCGGGCCGTTGTAACCGCACCGGTCGACAAGGCTTTGGTCTCGGCCAGACCGGCTTCGTTGAGGTCGGTGGCCAGCACAGCGGCTCCCTGCGCTGCGGCCTGAATCGTGAGCTGGCGGCCAATCCCTGACCCGGCTCCGGTAATAAGGACGATGGTGTTCTGAAACGGATTCAAGTGTACGGTATGGGTTTAGGACGAACTACGATCAGCTAGGCTTCCCCTGCAAAAGCCCTGTTTGCAGCATGGGTACGTCGGGTATGAGGTCGCCGTCGCTAAGCCGGATTTTTTCGATCTCGCGTACCACGTCAATAATACCTTTAAGCGGAATTTTTACCCAGGAGGGTCGGTAGCTGATTTCATAGCCCAGCTCGTACACGGCTTTTTCGAGCAGGTAGATCAGCAGCAGGAAGTTGATCTCGTTGTTGTTCTTGAAGAGCGGGTGGGGCGCGCCAAAGGTGTCGAGGTAAGCATCCAGAAACGTATCCCGAATCAGGTAAAACCAGCGGTCCGACACCCGTTGCAGATGGTCGGGGTCGATGCCTTCGGTTTCGGCGGAGTTGAAGAGCTTGGCCGACACGGCGTAATGGTACGACCGGATCATGCCCGCCACGTCTTTTAGGGGCGAGTGTTTTATTTTTCGTTCGCTGATGCTGCTCTCCGGTTCGCCCTCGAAGTCGATCAGCACGAAGTCCGACTCCGTAGCTAGCACCTGTCCGAGGTGATAATCGCCGTGAATCCGGATGCGGAGCGAGTCGAGGGGGCGCGTGCGAAAATCGTCGACGAAGGCGTCGATCATCTCTTTGGCCTCCATAAATACCCAGGCCAGCCGCTGCGCCTGTGCGTCGAGCCGGGTGTAGTTGTCGATCAGCAGGGCATACCGGCGGTCGAGCAGGTCTTCGAAACGCCGGATCAGGAAGTCGCGGTACTCATTGGTGAACGGTTCCGGGGCGAAGGCCGGGTTGGCCGGTTCGTTGGGCCGGTCGGGTTTGTAGAGGGCGCAGTGCATTTCGCCGGTTCGTCGGCCCAGCAGTTCTACTTTGTCGAATACGTCTTCGCGGATGGCGAACAGGCGCTGTGGTACGGCGTACAGGAAGTCGTTCAGGTAATCGCCCGTTTGTGCCCAGGAGTCTTTATCGTTCGGCACCATACGCTGTACCATCCCGAGGGTTATATCGGTTTCGGGCCGCTGCCAGACCAGGCTACCGCCAAAGGCCGGGATATGGGCAAACTCGCTCTCGTCGGTCAGGAAGGCGACCATCTCGACTTCCGGATTGGTTTCGTTGAAGAGCTTGCGGTATAGCTTCAGGAAGTACTTGCCCCCGAACGTCATGGCCGAGTTACTCGAGTCGACGGGCAACACCTGGGAGGGCAGGCTGGCATCGCCGTCGGCCAGTCCCTTCCCGCGGTGAAACGCCAGCGTACCCTCGGACTGGGCTATCGTCTGGTTGGCGTATATGGCCGAAAACAAGGCCGTTCGGAAGCGCTCGTCGTAAATGGCGTCGATCAGCGTACCGGGCTGACCGGCCAGGGTGACGGCACCGATGCGGCCCTTGTCGGGTACGGCCTCCAGCGCGGGTGAGTCCTCGGGCAGGAACGCCAGCGGAAGCTGGTAGCTTTCCGGGATGCCGTCGGCGTAGGTAGCTTCCAGAATGAGCAGATACGCTACGGAATCGTCTGGCAGCGGCAGGGTGTGAACCGTTTGTACGGAGCAGCCCGTCTGCTGCCGGGCTTTACCGGCAAACCAGCGGCAGGTGTTGATGTACGGCAGTAAGAGTTGAGCCAGATCAGCCCGGAATTGAGTATCGGTAGCCAGGTCGGGCCAGGCGGTGGTTGAGGAGATAGACGGCGTACTAGACATACTGGATAAGGCGCTGGCCGACCGGAGTCTGCACAACGGTTATGGGCTGATCAACGAGTGGCGGGCAGCCGGGCCTGAGCCGCGGGTCTGTGCCAGTCAGTCAACGGTTGTAAGTAAATAATTTCTTGAATATACAACAAACGCGACAGCCCAATGTTAGCCCGACCTGGGCAGTGGCCGGCTACCAGAAAAAAAGCCAGCCTCCGTATGCAGAAGACTGGCTTGGTATCAATGAGTTATTTCTTGTACGGCCGGGGCGGTTTTTGAACCTTGGGTCGGGTAGTTGGTACGGCGTAGTGGGTTTCTTTTTTAACGGTCCAGTCGGTCAGTCGGCGGGTTAGCTCATAAACGGCTTCCTCTTCGTTGACTTCGACCAGCAGCGTTTTTCGACTCGAATCGACCACGTTCGACTTGGCCCGGATCAGCCGGATATCATCGGCAGGCAGGGGCGGGGTGCCCTTAAAATTCAAGATATATCTGTCCTGCGCCATAGTCCTGATTGTCATTGGGTTGCAAACTGTTTGCATAGATAGCCAACAAAACTTACACAAACAACATTCCAATCCCTTCGAAGGTTGGTCCGAAACCCAGTGTTTTTACTTTCGTAGCCAGCAGGCGGACAATGGCTTCGGCCCGGGCAGCTGTACGGGGCATGTTCAAGATATCGGGTTCGGCCGAGAGCAGCCGTGCCGCGATACCTGTTGCCAGCGGGCAGGCCATACTCGTACCACTGAGCGGAGCATAGCCCCCCGGCACCGTTGAGACGATCCCTACGCCCGGCGCAATGAAATCGACTTCGGGACCAATGTTGGAAAAGGCGGCTACGAAATTTTTGCGGTCGGTCCCGAAAGGAGCCTCTACGTTTGGCGCGTCGGTCGTGTTGGCCGGAAACGTGCCTTTGCGCCCCATGGCCCCAACCGCCAGGGCCAGCGAGTAAGAAGCCGGAAAGCTGACCGGTTGCCGGCCATCATTGCCGGTCGCTACGAAACAGACAACCCCGTTCGCGTGCGCATAGCTGATGGCATCTTCGGTAGCATCGTCTGATGCACCACCTCCCAGGCTCATATTAATCAGGTCGCAGCCGTCGGCCACGGCTTGTTCAATGGCCTTGATGATCGCAAAGTTGGACGCTCCCTGGCTGCTCCGGCCAAATACGCGGTATACATACAGCGAGACGTTGGGTGCTACGCCCCGGAGGCTGTCTGGCGGGGTGCCCTGTCCGGCAATAATGCCCGATACGTGGGTGCCGTGCTCATCGATATCGGCATAATCATCGGGGTCATCGCCGGTTACGGTACAGGCTCCCCCTTTAATGATCAGATCGGGGTGGGGGCCGGCACCGGTGTCGATAACCGCTACTTTTACCTGCCGGCCATTGGGGTCTCCTGCCGGCGCGGGCGGGTAAAAATAGGTTTTAGCGTCGGTATAGTCGGGGGTAACGGGCTGAATCGGAAAGACCTCGTTGTTGGTCAGCATCAGGTTTTGCTTCCAGAAACTCCAGTACCCCACTTTAGGATACACGAAGAGTTGATCGATAGGTCGGTTGCCAACGCTGTTGAAACGAACAACGCCCTGCGCGTTCGAGACCGCCTGTTCGCCTTCCCGCTCGTCAAAGTTGGTAAAGGCAATGACCGTGGCACCCGCAATGGGGACATTGGTTTTGGCGGCCCGCAGCACAATCCGCACCGCCGTACGAACCTGGTTGGCCAGCGGAGCCGGTTTGTTGCGGACTTCGTGCTGCCAGCGCTGTGGATAGTAAAACACTTCCGGAACAAAGCGAAGGCCCGGTAGCTGAGCCCGCAGGTCGGGCAGTTCGGACTCGGGCAGCCGGATGAGCTTGATATCGCCCCGTTCGGTCGAGTCCAGCACCACCGCCTGGTCGGGCAGGCTACCGTCCAGCAGGGTGTTGAGGTGGGTGTTGGGGGTGAGTCTGGCGTACTGAACCTGCGTTTCTGAAACCGGATGATTGTTTGAAAAATGAACGCCGATAGCGGGGAGGATAACGTAATTCTGGTAGCGGGGCGGTTTGTCCATAACGCGTATACAGGTTGACGAGCGGTCAGAGATGGGCAACTTAGACAGCACAAGTAACGTATTTATGGGCAGAAACAGTACCAAAAATGATACGCTACACCTCGAATTGGGCCTTTTTTGCCATAAAAAAGCCGGACTGGGTGATCAGTCCGGCGGTCGGGGCCAGTGGGCGGTTCGCATCAGTTGGCGGCCAGCAGCTGAATGTTGACAATCCGTTGTTGCTGCGCGTTGATGACGACTGTCTGTCGGGTGGTTTCAACGCCGTTGGTCATCTCCAGTTCGTAGGTACCGTTTTCCAGTTCGGACAAATCCAGACGGGTGCGGTAGCGGGTTTCGTTCCGGCCCAGGCGTTCGCTGTACAGTACGGTACCTTTGGCATCCTTGAGCCGAACGTCGACCGTACCGCCGGTTTGTTTGTCGAGCGAAATGTGCAGTTTGCCACTGGGTGTGCTGTAAACACCCGTTTTAAAGGAAGCTGCGGCCGTAGGGCGAACAATGGGTTTTGTTTCGGCCAGTGATACCGATGCCGTAGCGATGCCTGTCAGGAGCGTTAGAGCCAGTGATTTGATGAGGGTTTTCATAGCTTTTGTTGTTTGTGTTCAGCAGCCGGGTTTGTCTCGGTTGGTGAAACAAAGATATAGGCACCGAACAGTACTATGCATTACAAACTAGCGGAATGGTCGATAGACGGGATGAGTGGTTTGAGGCCTGTCAAGTTGCGCAGCAGTCAGCCCGGTTCGATGCGGTACAAACCCGGCAGCCGGTCGCCGTACGGGAGCAAAGCTGTCCGGATCATTAGGTAAACTAACCGATTTCGTACATTTCGGGCGTTAACGGCCTATGGCGAACCCGTCTGGTTTGCAGATGAGCAACATGATCAATCAACCAACTACGACAGAAACCCCGCTGTATCGAAAACCAGCGTTGTTTGCCCGGTTCGATGCGCTGGTATCGGCCGAGAGTACCCGGCATGGCGGTGTAAGCCCGGCTCCGTTTGCTTCCCTGAATCTGGGTATCAATACCGACGATTTGCCCGCCCATGTGGAGGAGAACCGGCGTCGCTTCTTCCAGCACATCGGCGCCACCGATCTGGGATTTGCGTCTGCTCACCAGATCCACGGCACCGATGTGCTGTATGCCACCGAGCCGGGTCGGTATACCGGATACGACGCGCTAATCACGAACGTACCGGGGCTGCTGGTAGGCGTTACGGTAGCTGACTGCGTGCCGATCCTGCTCTACGACCCCCGGCATAGGGCCGTAGCGGCTGTTCATGCGGGCTGGCGCGGTACCGTGGGCCGTATTGTCGTGAAAACGCTGGCCGCTATGACTGACCAGTTCGGTACCGACCCGGCCGATTGTTATGGATATATAGGTACCTGTATCGATGCCTGCTCGTTTGAGGTGGGGCCGGAGGTGGCTGATCAGTTTGCCGCCGATTTCGTACAGGTGCAACCCGAGACACAGCGCCCGGCTGTCGATCTGAAAGCGGCCAATCGGCAACAGCTGATTGAGGCCGGTTTGCCGGCTGACCAGATCGAGCTGTCTCCCTTCTCGACGGTAACCCACCGGGCCGACTACTTCTCGTACCGGGCCGAGAAGGGGCAAACGGGGCGTATGCTCGCGGTCATTGGATCGGTCTCTTAAACAAAGTTAGAGGTCCCATGTTAAGTATGTGTTTGACACAAACAACTTTTACTCAACGCATAATAAACCAAACACACAAGACCATGGGTATCCTAGTTTCAATCCTGGTGGGTGCGGTAGCTGGCTGGCTGGCCGACCTTGTTTTTAAACGGTTCTCGTTTTCGCTGCTCGTCGAAATTCTGCTCGGTATTGCCGGTGGATTCGTTGGCGGATGGATTTTTGGCCGCGACGGTGGTATCATTGATCAGATTCTGACCGCGTTTGTAGGGGCAGTTATTATCCTCGGGGTTGCGGCTCTGATCAAAGGCTCGCGCCGGACGGTATAATAAAGACTATAACAGGCAGCGGGGTCAACAAGAAGCAGGATACGGCACATTCCTCTTCTTGTTGACCCCGCTGCTGTTTTCAGACTATTTCAGGATCTGGCGGGAGATCACAACCTTCTGGATTTCGCTGGTGCCTTCGCCAATGGTACACAGCTTGGCATCGCGGTAGAACCGCTCGGCCGGGAAATCTTTCGTATAGCCATAACCGCCAAATATCTGAACGGCTTCGTTGGCAACCCGCACCGCCGTCTCCGACGCAAACAGCTTGGCCATGGCCGACTCTTTCGTTACGGTCTTACCTTCGTCTTTGAGATCCGCTGCCTGGTAGGTCAGCAGTTTGGAGGCCTCGATTTCGGTAGCCATATCGGCTAGTTTGAACCCAATGGCCTGGAAGCTGGCAATCGGCTTGCCGAACTGTTCGCGCTCTTTGGCATACGCTACTGCGGCATCGTAGGCTCCGTAGGCAATTCCCAGACTCAGAGCCGCGATCGAAATACGCCCGCCATCGAGCACTTTCAGCGATTGAACAAAGCCGTCGCCTACTTCGCCGAGCCGCTGGCTGTCTGGTATCCGGCAGTCCTGAAACAGCATCTCGGCTGTTTCGGAAGCGCGCATGCCCAGTTTATCTTCTTTTCGTCCACCCGTGAAACCGGGCGTACCCCGCTCAACCACAAAGGCCGTAGCGTTATGGGGAGCGTTCGGTTCGCCGGTGCGCGCAATCACTACGGCCAGGTTACCGCTCTTGCCGTGGGTGATGAAGTTCTTGGCCCCGTTGAGGACCCACTCGTCGCCGTCGCGAACCGCCGTTGTGCGCATGTTGCCCGCATCGGAGCCGGTATTGGGCTCGGTAAGGCCCCAGGCTCCGATCCATTCTCCGCTGGCCAGCCGGGGCAGGTAGGCCTGCTTCTGCTCGCTGTTACCGAATAATAAAATGTGGTTGGTGCAGAGCGAATTGTGGGCGGCCATCGACAGGCCAATCGAGCCATCGACCCGCGACAGTTCAACAATAGCGGCTACGTATTCGCGGTAGCCGAGCCCGGCTCCGCCGTATTCGGCCGGCACGAGCATACCCATCAGGCCCTGCTCGCCCAACAGGCGAAACAGATCGGCCGGGAAATGCTGGGTCTCGTCCCACTGGCGACTGTTTGGGCGGATATGACGCTCACTGATGTCACGGACGGCCTGGATAATGAGCTGCGACAGTGCCGTTCGCTCAGATGTACTAACTTGGTTTTCTACAATTTCACTGACCATAAGTGCAGTTCCTGGTTTTATCGGTTTGTTGTTGAAGCTATCCTTAAAACGGATAAATACAATCGCTTCTTATCTAACCACCATGTAGGCAAAATGGATACCAGAATTGAGACATTTTTCACGGAAAATACGAGTCCGAGTCGTTCTGATTACCAATAACTTACCCACTGGCTCAGGTCATACGGGATAAAGCACCATACCGGGAGCAGTCAATCAGGTCTATAAGTTTAGCTGCAATAGTTAGTATTCGTATGGAAACGTAGCGTATTATTAAAAAACTCCTATTTTTGCAACGTTCGACCGTCATTCGGTCTATCTCAACCAACTCTTAGTAACAACTCTTTAATGTTCAGTCTATGAAATTGGCAGTCGTTGGAACCGGCTATGTAGGTCTTGTGACGGGAACGTGCTTTGCGGAGACCGGCAACCAGGTGACGTGCGTCGATATTGACGAACGGAAAGTAGAGAAGCTTAACAACGGCATCGTGCCAATTTACGAGCCGGGACTGGAGACGCTTTTTCACCGTAACGTAGAAGAAGGACGCTTATCGTTCACTACAAACCTGGAAGAAGGCATCAAAGGTGCCGAAGTTATTTTCCTGGCCCTGCCCACCCCGCCGGGCGAAGATGGGTCGGCCGACCTGAAGTATATCCTGAAAGTAGCCAGTGATCTGGGCCCGATCCTGAAGCAGTACGCGGTGATCGTGGATAAAAGTACGGTGCCGGTAGGAACTGCCGAAAAGGTACACGCCCACATCGCCGACAACGCAACGGTCGATTTCGACGTGGTTTCGAACCCGGAATTCCTGCGCGAAGGCGTAGCCGTAGAAGACTTTATGAAGCCTGACCGGGTCGTTATCGGTACGCGTTCTGAGCGGGCCAAGTCGGTCATGAACAAACTGTACGCCCCGCTGGTGCGGCAGGGTAACCCCGTCATTTTTATGGATGAGCGCTCGGCCGAAATGACCAAATACGCAGCCAATGCGTTCCTGGCTACCAAGATTACGTTCATGAACGAGATCGCCAACCTGTGTGAGCGGGCGGGCGCCAACGTTGACGACATCCGGCGCGGTATCGGTACCGACAGCCGTATCGGCAAACGATTCCTGTTTGCGGGGATTGGTTACGGCGGCAGCTGTTTCCCGAAAGACGTTCAGGCGCTGGCCAAAACCGCCCAGGATTTCAATTATGACTTCAAAGTGCTGAAGTCGGTCATGGAGGTAAACTACGAGCAGAAGATCAAGCTCATTCCGCAGATTTTGAACCACTTTGGGGGCGATCTGAAAGGCAAAACTATTGCCGTATGGGGCCTGGCGTTCAAACCGTATACTGACGATATTCGGGAAGCGCCGGCGCTTGACAACATCCGGGCGCTGGTCGACGCGGGTGCTAAAGTAACCGTATACGATCCCGAAGCGATGGAGAACGTGCGCAACCTGATCGGCAACACCGTTACCTACGCCCATACCCAGTATGCCGCCCTCGACGATGCCGACGCACTCGTGATCGTGACGGAGTGGCCGCTGTTCCGTACCCCCGATTTCGACAAGATGAACCTGCTGCTGAAAGGCAAAGTCATCTTCGACGGTCGTAACGTGTACGAACTGGACCAGATGCGTGAACAGGGCTATACGTACTATAGCGTAGGCCGCGAAGCCGTTTTGGCACCAGTAGAGCAAAAAGTGTAGTTTTTAACGACGGCGTAACGGAGATTTGCAGAGCATACGGCAATCTTCGTTACGCTGTGTGGTTAGCTACTTCGCTATGTTTATTCATTTTACAGGCATTTCATGAAACGTGTACTTATTACCGGCGGGGCCGGTTTTCTGGGGTCGCATTTGAGTGATCGCTTCATTAAGGAAGGTTATCACGTCATTGCGATGGATAACCTCATCACGGGCGACATCCGGAATATTGAACACCTGTTCCACCTGCCGAATTTCGAGTTCTATCATCACGATGTCTCGAAGTTCATCCATGTACCGGGCGAACTAGACTATATTCTTCACTTTGCTTCGCCCGCCAGCCCAATCGATTACCTGAAAATCCCAATTCAGACGCTGAAAGTAGGCTCATTGGGTATTCACAACTGTCTGGGGCTGGCCCGGGTAAAAAACGCCCGCGTACTGATTGCCTCGACCTCAGAAGTATACGGCGATCCCACCGTGCATCCGCAGAACGAAGAGTACTGGGGCAATGTGAATCCGGTCGGGCCGCGGGGTGTCTATGACGAAGCGAAACGGTTCCAGGAGGCCATGACGATGGCGTACCATACCTACCACGGTCTGGAAACGCGCATTGTCCGGATCTTCAATACCTACGGCCCCCGGATGCGGCTGAACGACGGTCGGGTGTTGCCGGCTTTCATTGGCCAGGCCCTGCGCGGTGAAGACCTGACCGTGTTTGGCGATGGGAGCCAGACCCGTTCGTTCTGCTACGTCGACGACCTGGTTGAAGGCATTTATCGGTTGCTGCTCAGCGATCATGCTTACCCGGTCAACATCGGTAACCCGTCTGAAATCACGATTCGGGAGTTTGGCGAAGAAATTATCAAGCTGACCGGTACGTCGCAGAAACTGGTCTTTAAAGACCTGCCGAAAGATGATCCGAAACAGCGGCAGCCCGACATTACCAAGGCTAAGGAACTACTGGGCTGGGAGCCCAAGGTGTCGCGGGCCGAAGGACTTCGGGTTACGTATGAATACTTCAAGAGCCTGCCTCAGGAAGAACTGTACAAAGCCGCCTATCATCGCGAGTTCAAATAAGGTAGACGAGCTCCCCGCCTGGCGCGTATCCGACCGGCCTGGGAACGAGTTGGAAACTTTATCACGAAATCGTAAATCTATTTGTACTTTTACGGCAGTATCTGCCTTGTGCAGAACACCTTTAGCTGTCTGATCAAAACCTGCGTGCCCCGATGCATGCAGGTTTTTTTATGGCCGGTCCGCTGGCGCGAATCTACTCCGCCGAACGGAACAGATCTGCGCCAGCGGTAATCGGTTAACTCAGGCGATCTTTAAAGCTATCGTAGCCATAGCTCCGTACCAGCCGGAAGTGCTGGTCTTCGTTGACGATACCAATGCTGGGCAGGTTCACGCCGTTGAAAGTGGTCGTCTTCACCATGGTGTAGTGAATCATATCGTCGAATACGATACGGTCGCCAACGGCCAGCGGTTCGTCGAACGAATAATCACCCATAAAATCGCCGGCGAGGCAGGTCATACCACCAAGCCGGTAGGTAGGCTTGCCGGCTACCGGCTCGTGGTAAGCTCCCAGAATGCGTGGTTTGTAGGGCATCTCGAGGGTGTCGGGCATATGGGCGGCAAACGACGTGTCCAGAACGGCAACATCGATGCCCTGGCTGTTAAATACATCGAGTACGGTAGAAACCAGTACGCCCGTTTGCCAGGCAATGGCCGAACCCGGCTCCAGAATGACATCTACGTTGTACTTCTGCCGGAACGCCCGCAGAATCCGGATGAGGTGGTCGGTATCGTAGCCCTCGCGGGTCATCAGGTGGCCCCCGCCCAGGTTAACCCACCGGGCCTGGTGAAGCAAAGAGCCGAACCGGCTTTCGAGCGCGTCGAGGGTGCGTTCCAGCGTATAGGAGTCGTTTTCGCAGAGGGTGTGTGAGTGAATGCCTTCCAGGCCTTCGGGGAGCTGATCGGGAAGCTGATCACGGGTGGCACCCAGCCGCGAACCCGGTACGCAGGGGTTATACATGTCTGTCGCTACTTCCGAATACTGGGGGTTGACCCGAATCCCGCAGGATACCCGCCCCACTGCCCGGTGCCCGAACCGTTCCCACTGGCTCCACGAGTTGAACGTCAGGTGGCTGCTCCGCTCAATGACCTCCTCGAAATCGCTATCCTGATAAGCCGGAATATAGGTATGGGCTTTAACATTCATGTACTCGTTTACGAGCTTGACCTCGTTCAGCGAACTGGCCGTGGCTCCGCTCAGGTACTCGCGCACGAGTGTAAACGCGCTGTACATAGAAAACCCTTTCAGCGCCAGAATAATGGTGACACCGGCCGCCTGCTGCACCGAGTCGATGAGTTCCAGGTTCCGGCGTAGTTTGGCTTCGTCGAGCACGAAACAGGGCGACGGGGCCGTATTGATATAAGCCGGTTGATGTAAGGTCGTTTGCATGGCGCAAAGGTACGGCCTGATTGGTTCTGACCACGCGACCGATCCGGCATTACTACCCCGCCGGCCGGGCTATTCGAGCGTGAAGGCAATAGGTAAGGTAAATTTCACCCGAACGGAGCGCCCCGACTGCTTACCCGGGCGCCACCGGGGCATCTTCTGGACCACGCGTACGGCCTCCTCGTCGCAGCCGAATCCTATTCCTTTCAGCACCTGAACCTCGGTCAGGCTCCCGTCTGTGTTGACAATGAAACTGACGTATACCCGACCCGATATACCCGCCGTGCTGGCCCGTCGGGGGTATTGTAACGTACGGGTAACGAAGTCGCTCAGGGCGGCCATACCGCCGGGGTACTCGGGTTGCTGCTCGACCGCAATAAAGGTCTCGTCGTGGTTGGTAGGAGCTACGTCCAGGGCCCGTTCGGTTGCCGTGGGGCCGGTAGCCTCGGGGGCGGCAATGACTTCATCGACCCCCGTTCCTTCGGCCGTAACCGGCCCGGAGGTGGCTTTCTCCAGCTGCTCGGTTGTGGGTGGCAGGGCTTCGTCGACGACCTCGGGGTCGGGCAGTACTACCGGTGGCAGGTTCCGGACGGTACTGACCGCCGGGGCCTGTTCAACCGGCGGGATCGGTACGGGTTGTTCGTTGGGCGTGTCGGGTAGTTTGACCAGATCAGTTTCGACCAGTACGATCTGATCGCTCAGGTCGGGCTTTGGAAAAAGCCGGGCGTAGAGAGCTGGTGCCGCCAGACCCAGCAGAAACAAACCCACGCCCACCCACAGGGCGCGGGTAAGCGCTGGCCGGTACTGCTGGCGCAGGTCAAAGGCACCGTAGGCCCGATGCCGGGCCTGAAAAATGATTTCGTTGTAGGTCAGCGCATCGGCTGGTGTAGCTATACGGGACATGATCTCGGAGCGGTTTGGTTTGTACCGCATGGATGCGCACCGGAAACAATTTCCACAATTCAGACGAAGAGAAGCCAGGAAGTCAGGTGAACGTGCGCTTTACTGGGGGCAAGTAATTTTTCTGCGTATAAATAATAGTAATACTATCAAAACTATTTACTTTGCTATTGAGTTGGATAGTAATAATATCTAAGTGATATTACTTACCCTACTCTTGTAACTTAATCGAGATGTATCATGCGTATAACGTGTATTAGATTACTGCTGGGCGGATGGTTATTGCTGATTTTACCCGGACTGGCTTTTGCCCAGGAGCGGATTGTATCCGGAAAAATCACTAATGTGGAAGATGGCACTCCTATCCCGGGGGCCAGTGTTTCGATAAAAGGGACGAACCGTGGCACTACAACCGACGTCAATGGCACTTACCGGCTCAATGTAGGTACCGACAACGGGCTTGTCGTCAGTTTCGTTGGCATGATGAGCCAGGAAGTTGAAGTTGGGAGTCGATCGGTCATAGATGTTGCGCTCAAACCCGATTCGCGACAACTGACAGAGGTTGTCGTGACCGCGCTGGGAATTCAGAAAGAAGCCAAAGGACTAGGCTTCTCCCAGACATCCATCAACAACCAGGAACTAACGGTTGGCCGAACCACCAACATTGCCAACGCACTGAGCGGTAAAATTGCCGGGGTGCGCATCGCCGGCTCCAATGGTATGACGGGCTCCTCGTCGAACATTCAGATTCGGGGGCTAACGACGTTTACGCAGAGTAATCAGCCTCTCTTCGTGGTCGATGGCATTCCGGTCGATAACGGGGGCGGGGTAGCCGGTTCCGGTCTGCTCAATACCTCGAATTCGCAAACGGGGGTGTCTAACTCAAACCGTGGCATCGACCTCAATCAGGACGATATAGAAACGATGACCGTGCTGAAAGGGCCTGCTGCTGCCGCCCTGTACGGGTCGCGGGCTGCGGCCGGTGTCATTATGATTACCACCAAGAAAGGCCGGGCCAACGGCAATAAAAAAAATACTGTCAACTATACCGGTTCGTTCAACGTCGTTGAGGTAAACCGGTTTCCTGACTACCAGAATGAATACGCCCGCGGCACCTCGCTCAATGCGCAGGGGCAGCCCGCGGCCCCCGTTTATCAGCCCAATGCAGATCAGCTGAGCTGGGGCCCCGTTATTCGGGGTCAGCGGGTGGCGAGTTCGTACTCGGCTGCCGACCGTACGCTGTTCAACCTGCCCGATTCGGTTACGCTGACTGCTTACCCCAACAACGTCCGTAACATGTTTCGGCAGGGAATCAACCAGCAGCATAATGTCAGCTTCTCCGGCGCAACCGATAAGTCTAACTACTACTTCTCGTACGGGATGCTGAGTGATCGTGGTTTTCTGGAGAATAACCAACTGGATCGCCACACTTTTTCGGCCAACGCTAACTCGCAGCTGACCAGCCGGCTGAGCGTCGGGACCAATATTCAATACATTTACAACACATCGAAGCGGAGCCAGATTGGTAACCAGTTGGCCAATCCGCTGTTTCGGGGGTGGTTTTTACCCCGCGATTATGATCTGCTTGGCGAACCCAATACCCGTCCTGATGGCTCGCAGGTGTACTTCAATGCCAACACCGATCATCCGTTCTGGACACTCCGCAACAACCTCTACGACGACAACCGGAGCCGGCTGATTGGTAACGTGAACCTTACCTACAAGTTGACGGACTGGCTGTCGTACACGGGTCGCGCGGGTACCGATATGTTCACCGAAAACCGGTTTACGGTCGATGCAATCGGGTCGCGGGGGCAGGCCAACCACGCTGTGGCGGGGGTAGGCGCCATCGGCAACCGAAACATAACCCGCCGGGAAACGAGTTTCTATAATACGTTTACGGCTACCCGTGATCTGACCGAAGACCTGCGCATGACGGCCCTGGTGGGTAGCGAAATCAACCAGATCAATCAGGTCGATCAGGCCGTTGTTGGTAATACGCTCGCCACGCGTGATTTCAACAACATCAACAACGCTACCAACTTTATCCCGTATTACGAACAGCTGCGCCGGCGGTTGGTTGGGGTGTTTGCCAACGTCGACCTTCGCTACAAAGGATGGGCCAACCTGACCCTGACGGGCCGGAATGACTGGTCATCGACGTTTGCCGCCGGGAACCGCTCGTATTTCTACCCCTCTGCGTCGGGAAGCGTTATCCTGAGCGATGCGCTGCCCCGGCTGTTTGCCGACCAGCGGGTATTGTCGTTCGCCAAGGTGAAAGGGGCCTGGGCGCGGGTAGGCCGCGAAGCGTTTCTGTTTGCCACGGCTACCTATTTTGATAACGCCAACCCATCCGATGGCTTTGGTCCGCAGATACAGTATCCGTTTCTGGGGCAGCAGGGGCGTACCTTACAGAACGGAGCCGGTAACCCGCAACTGGGTCCCGAGTTCACGCGCAGTCTCGAATATGGGGTAGAGTTGAAGTTCTGGGAAAACCGCATCGGGTTAGACATAACCCATTTCAACCAGCGCTCGACCGATATCATTATTTCGGTGCCTATTGCGGCCGCTTCCGGCTTTACCAACGTAGCCCGAAATGCCGGGGTGCTGGAGTCGCGGGGCTGGGAGTGGAACTTGAGCATTACACCCATTCGGAAGGCTAACTTCAAATGGGATATCGGTTTCAACGGAGCCCGCATCCGCAATAACGTGATCTCGCTAGCCGAAGGGGTGCAGAACATACCACTCGGGCCGTTTACAACCGCCGAGGGCCGTATTCAGGCCGGACTGCCATATGGGACTATGTTTGCCAACACACTGCTCCGCACACCACAAGGACAGCTGGTCGTTAACCCAACCAACGGGCTTCCCATTTTGGACCCCCGTGGTCTGCAGAACGTAGGCGACCCTAACCCGCGCTGGACGGGGGGCGTTATCAACAACTTCAGCTACAAAGGCATCAATCTGAATTTCCTGATCGATATCCGCCGGGGTGGCGATGTGCTGTCGCGGGTGGTGGGCGATCTGCGCCGGACGGGTGTGGCGGCTGAAACCGCTGACCGACCCCGTTTTGGCGCCGACGGACAGCCACTGCGCAACTATACGATTGATGGCGTGTATGGCAACGGAACGATAAATCCGACAACGAACGCGCCGGTGCTGACAACCCGCGAAGGGCAGGCTCTGGCGTCGGGCCAGGCCCCCGTGTCCAACGACATTGCTATATCGGGTCAGCAGTACTGGGGGCAACTCTATACCTTCAACGCGCCCGGCATGTTCGTTTTCGATGGCTCCTGGACCCGCCTGCGTGAGGCTAGTGTGACCTATACGGTGCCCAAGAAATGGCTGGATCGTACGCCATTCGGTTCGCTCGAAGTGGGTGTCAACGGCCGTAATCTGCTGCTTTGGACAAAGGTGCCTCATATTGACCCGGAGTTCAATGTCAACAGCAACCAGAACCTGCAGGGTATTGAGTTCAACACCATGCCGCAGGCCCGGACCTATGGAGCCCTGTTGCGGCTATCGTTCTAAGTCGGCCATTGTGTTTCACGCAAAAAGAAAAATCACCAATGAATACATACAAAGCAGGATTTCGTTCGCTGATCGTAGCGGGGTTACTACTGACCGGTACGAGTTGCAGCGACTATTTCGATGTAAATACCAGCCCTAACCTGGCTGCGTCAGCACCGGCCAACCTGTTGCTGACAAGTGCTGAAGGGATGCTCGGGTTTACGATGGGGAGTGATGTACACCGGTATACCTTGCTTTTCTCCCAGCAGCTGGCTGCTCAGAACGGTCGGCAGACGGAGGCCTGGGATGCCTATAACCTTCAGTCGACTGAAGTAAACGGGCTGTTCCGGACTAACCTCTACGCCGGTGTTATGGCCGATCTGGAGCAGATACTGGCCAAAGACCCGCAGGTGACCCACCCGGCCTTCTTCGGAATTGCGAAAACGCTGAAAGCGTTCACGTACAGCGTCATTACCGATCTCTGGGGCGATGTGCCTTTCTCGCAGGCCCTGCAGGGAACAACGAATACCCAGCCCAAGCTGGACCCATCCCGTGATATCTACACGGGCCTGATCCGGCTCCTGGACGAAGCCATCGTTGATCTGGGAAAGACGTCGTCTCTGGCCGCGCCCACGACTGCCGATTATGTGTATGCTGGAAATACGCAGCGCTGGATTCGCCTGGCCAATACGCTTAAACTCCGGTTATACCTGCATATGCTGAACGCCGGTGCCGTAACGCCTGAGGTCGTGAATGCGTTTGTTCGGACTACCGAGGCCAACGCGCAGACAGGCTTCATGACCGGGGTGGCCGACGACTTTCAGCAGCGCTTCGAAGCAACTGCCAACCGCCAGAACCCCATTCATCAGTTCATCCTGACCCGCACGGACGATATTGCGGTGAGCGCAACGATCATGAATCTGATGAACAGCAAGGCCGACCCGCGCCGGGCAGTTTATTTTACGCCCGCTCCGTTCAGTCCGGCGGCTCTGGCAACTCCCCCGGCCAGTACAACAGGGTATATAGGCCTGCAGAATGGTACGGGGGGCAACCAGGTTCGGAACACCCTGTCGCGGTTACACACCTACGTGCGGGGTAACGTGACTACACCGGCGGCATCGGTACCGGCCGGCCCAACGCTCGGCGTGACCAGCCTGGCCTACGACGGTACGGCGCCGGTACAAATGCTGAATTTTGCGGAGTATAACTTCATCCGTGCCGAGCTGGCCCTACGATACGGTGGGCCCGGCGATGCACAGACGTTCTTTCAGCGCGGTATTACGGCCTCGTTTACCGACGCGGGCTTAGGGGCTCAGGCAGCGGCCTATATTACCCGCAACGGCACCCTGACCGGTTCACCTGAGCAGCAGCTCCAGCAAATTATCGAAGAAAAGTACGTTGGCAATTTCATGGTGGCGCTCGAGCCCTGGAACGACTGGCGCAGAACCGGTTACCCAGGATTGTCGCGCATACCGACGTCCGTGAACCCGGGTAATCAGGGGCGTGTGCCGCGGGCTTTACCGTACCCCCAGCAGGAGGTAGATGCCAATCCCAACATCAGCCAAAGAAATAGCCTGAGTGAGCGGCCTGTCTTCTGGGACACGCGCACCACCGGGCCCCAGTAATCATGTGAGTTAAATTAAGTAGGAACGATTAAAAGCCGCCTTCGATGAGGGCGGCTTTTTTTTGCGGACCAGTTATGACTACAGTTTATCGTATTGCTCCACCAGGCTGGCCGCGTCGCCCTCATTCTTGAAACTAAGCTGGTCAGCCATGGCTTTCAACCCGTCGCGTTTATCGGACAGGGCGTCGAGCAGTGATTTTTTCGTCAGCCTTACTTTAACCAGCGTCTGGTCGGGCTTGAGCAGGTAGTAAGCGTGGCTGTTCTGGAACGAGTCGTACCGGATGTCGTTGGAGTAGGGTTGCTTGTAATCAGCGCCCTGAAACGTTTTCGCGACCCGTTTCAGCAGGGCGGTCTTGCCCTCATACAACACCAGAAAATAGCTGCCATCGGCGGCCGCATCGGATGTTTTTACGTTCGGATATCGCTTGAACAGGTATTCCTGCCCATCAGGACTAACCAGCTGAAAGTGGCTGACCGTGCTGCGATCAATAATGATGGAGTCGTTTCCCATCGTAGGCCGAAGCAGAATCAGTGCCTGCCGGAAAGCGTCGAATTTAATGGGTACGTCGGTATAGCGTTTGCCCCCGAGCAGCAGAATCTGACCCTTCGACCAGCCGTTGAGGAAGTAGGGGGTGCCGCGGAGGCCTTCGTAGCGCGTGTCGATGGTGCGGACCATGATGCCCGGGCTACCAGCGCTACCCACCGCGTTGACAATCTGCGACATTTCCTGGTTTGTCAGGGGCGGGTTGTTGGGCTGCCTGGACGTTACCGGCGCCGGGTCGGGTTTAAGCGCCCGCCTGGTTCGGCTGCTGTCGGTCGTCTGGGCCTGCAGCGCGAAGGGAAGCAGCACCAGTACTACTAATGCGTACTGTTTTAGGAACATGATAGTTCGTTGGTTAACGGGAATGAATAGGGGTAAAAATACAAAATCGGCATCAAAACACATGGCCGTTTGTCACTATAATGACCGACTGTGCTTGATGCCGATTCGGGTCAGGCTGTTGCCTTAGGCTCAGGCCGGATACTCGTGAGGAAGCGGTATGTCTACGCGCTCCTGCACGGGCAGGCCCTGTTTGTTCATTTGCTCGATGAACGGGTCCGGATCCATCTCTTCGCAGTTCCAGACGCCGGGTTTCATCCAGACGCCCGTCAGCATTAGCATGGCGCCGATCATGGCCGGCACACCGGTCGTGTAGCTAACCGCCTGGCCGCGCACTTCTTTGTATGTTTCGGCATGGTCGCAGTTGTTCCAGATGAAGTACGTCCGGTCTTTGCCGTCTTTAACCCCTTTGATCTGGCAGCCAATGCTGGTCTGGCCGGTATAGTTCTCGCCGAGGCTGTCGGGGGCGGGCAATACCGCTTTCAGGAACTCGAGCGGAACGATGTTCATACCCTGAAACGGCACCGGGTCGATGCGGGTCATGCCTACGTTTTGCAGCACCTCGAGGTGGGTCAGGTAAGCCTGGCCGAATGTCATCCAGAAACGGGCGCGCTTCAGGGTCGGAAAGTTCTTGACGAGCGACTCGAGTTCTTCGTGGTACAGCACATACGACTCGCGGGGGCCAATTTCCGGGTAGTCGATGGGCTTATGAATGCTCATAGCCGGTATCTCGACCCATTCGCCGTTTTCCCAGTACCGACCGGGCTGGGTAATTTCACGGATGTTGATTTCCGGGTTGAAGTTGGTTGCAAAGGCTTTGCCGTGGTTACCGGCGTTGCAGTCGACAATGTCGAGGTAGTCCATCCGGTCGAAATGGTGTTTGTTGGCATAGGCCGTAAACACCTGCGTGGCGCCGGGGTCGAAGCCGCAGCCCAGCAGGGCCATCAGCCCGGCCTGCTCGAAGCGTTCTTTGTAAGCCCATTGCCAGCTGTATTCGAACTTGGCTACATCTTTAGGTTCGTAATTGGCGGTATCCATGTAATGCACACCGGCTTCCAGACAGGCGTCCATGATGGGCAGATCCTGGTAGGGGAGAGCCACATTGATGACCAGCTTCGGCCCAAACGACCGGATCAGCGCTACCATCTCGGCCACCACATCGGCGTCGACCTGCGCAGTCTGAATCGTAACGCCGTGCATCTCCTGAATGTCAGCCGCAATGCGGTCACATTTTGCCTTGGTGCGGCTGGCCAGCATAATGTTCGTAAATACGTTGCTGTTCATAGCGCATTTGTGCGCTACTACACTGCCAACGCCACCGGCTCCAATAATGAGCACGTTTGCCATGTATCGTCTATAGTTTACGTTTTGGCCGCAAAGATAGTGAGCCAGCCGCGGACTTGGTCAGTAAGGGATATCTTCGCTGATGAACAAATAGTTACCTTAAACAAATTATTACTATATTTGTTTTATAGGAAATATGCAGTCTTAAATCGCTCTCGTTATGAAATTTATCTCCTCAGCTGGATCATTTGAACTCTCGATTCTGGGTTACGGTAAAAAGGCAACCAACTGGCGGGAGCGAAACCGGTTGCAGTGTCGGGTATCGACGTTACTGGGGCAGCAGGCCGATACGCAGTCGGCTCCGTTGCAGACCTGGGAAGTTGGCCGGTTGCTGAACGGCCTTCGTGCGCTCTGGAACAAAGCCGCGAGCCACATTGACGTTTCGTTTCCGGAGCCCGGTCTGAGTGTTGAGGCCACGGCGCTCCCGAACGATAGCTATCGGTTACAGATTCAGCTGGACCACGCCCTGACCCCTGCCTGGCATACGTATCCCGGTTTTCCGGTCAAGATCAATCTGCTGCTGAACCGCAGACAGTTGCAGGAAGCCATCCAGGACCTGTCGGGTCAGGTGGCGGCCTATCCGGAGCGTTGACGGGGCGTTTCTTTCGTGCGTTTGCCAGGTGCCAGACCCTAGCCGGGTTTGCGTATCTAAACGTATAGTGGTACCTTTCAGACGTATATACGTGTTCCGCACAACCTGGTAGGTACTACGTCAGGCTACAGCTCTAACCCCATGCTTCTAATCGGCCAGCGCAGTTTCTTCGAACTGAACATTTTAGACTACGAAAACGCCCCAGACAGCCCTTCGTCGGCCGATCGGAATCTGCTTTGGGTGGCGCTTCGGTCCGGCTGGCAGCACCACCAGTCTACCTCTACCGCTGCTATCCTTTATACCTACGAAATCAGTACCCTGCTCGACTGGCTGCGGCAGCTGCACGCCACTGGTCGTTCGCAGGGAAGGCTGGTCTTTACGGAACCGTGCCTCAGCCTCGAATGTATTTCGGCTGACTCCGACGAGTTTCTCCTGCAAATCAAATTGGCCTTCGAAATAGCCCCTGATTGGCACGACGACCCACTTTCTCCGTTCTGGCTGCCCGTTGTTGTGACCAGACATAAGCTCGCCGAAGCCATCGGTCAGCTGTCGGACCAGTTCCTCAATTTTCCGGTAAGGCGTTAAGGTTACCGCTTGGTAACATCAACTTGTTTATACATATTTGTACCCAGACTATGGCTTGGGTAGAGTTAGTAGCGCCCTCCCGATTGTAAGAGTCGATAAACACCTAATTAAAACATAACTGATTAACAAGTATGAAAGTCGTCAAGCGCAGAAACCGCCAGATGACCATGGAACGTATTTTGCGTGCCATGGGGGATGTAATGGCCGAACGAGGTACTGAAAAAGCAGGTATTAACGCTGTGGCCGAACGTGCCGGGGTTAATAAGGTGCTGATCTACCGTTATTTCGGTGGCTGGAACGGTTTGCTGGAAGCGTATGTGCAGCGCGGGTTCTTCCTGTCGATGTTCAATGACAAGTTTCTGGAGTCCGTTCCCGACAACCTGCCCGCCGAAAACCGGAGTAAAGTATGGTCCGAGTATACCATCCAGTTTCTGCGTGAGTTCCGGGCGCGCAAGCCGTCGCAGGAGCTTATTCGCTGGGAGATGACCCACGGCGAAACCGAGCTGGCCCGCCGGCTGGCCGAATACCGGGATCGGTCGTATAAGAACCTGGTTGACAAACTGGCTCCCTACACCGATTTCGACCCGATTGCCATTACCAGCCTGATGGTTTCGGCCGTTACGTATATGGTACTGACCAGCGCACAGCGTGATCATATCGTCGATATCGATCTCCGCACCGAAGCCGGCTGGGAGCGCATCGAAACGGCAATCCGCCGAATCTATTCAAGCCTGAACATTGCGCTCGACCGCGAAAACGCCAAGAAAGCCGAGGTTAAATAAACGATCTGGCAATCGGGTTGCGGGTATTGGATAAACTCCGGTACACCGCAACCCGACTACCAGGGCCCGCTTACCGGTTCATTAACTCCTCGATCTCGTCGGCAACGACCGGAATGTTAGCCATCAGATCGATATTGCCCGACTCGGTCAGAATCACGTTATTCTCCAGCCGGATCCCGATTTTCTCGTCGCGGATATAAATGCCCGGCTCAACGGTAAATACCATGCCGGGCTCCATCTTCCGGTACTTGTTCCCTACGTCGTGTACGTCGAGCCCCAGAAAGTGGGAGGTGCCGTGCATGAAATATTTCTTATACAGGGGCGCATCAGGATCCTGTTTTTCTACGGCCGCCCGATCCAGCAGGCCCAGTCCAATCAGTTCCGACTCCATCACCTTACCTACTTCGCGGTGGTAATCGTCCCAGAGGTTACCGGGGCGCAGCATCTGTTTGGCTTCGTTCATCACCCGCAGCACCGCATCGTATACGGCCCGCTGGCGTTCGGTAAAGCGGCCGTTCACGGGTACCGTACGCGTCATATCGGCATTGTAGTTGGCATACTCGGCGCCCAGGTCGAGCAAGACCAGATCGCCATCCTGACACTGCTGGCTGTTGTCGATGTAATGCAGTACGCAGGCGTTGGCCCCCGACGCGATAATGGGCGAATAAGCCGCCCCCCGGGAGCGATTGCGCAGGAACTCGTGCATCATCTCGGCCTCAATTTCGTACTCCCAGACTCCGGGTTTGATGAAGCCCAGCAAACGCCGGAACATTTTTTCTGTAGTGTCGATAGCCGTCTGAAGAAGCTGGACCTCCTGCGGTTGCTTGATCGCCCGGAGGTAATGCATTAGCGGAGCCAGCCGTTCCAGATGATGCAACGGGTACAGCTGCCGAAACTGGTCGATGTAGCGGGCATCGCGGGTCTGTACGTCGACTGTGGCGCGGGTGTGCTCGTTGGTGTTGAGGTAGATGTGTTCGGCCTCAAACACCATCTGGCCAAATATCTGCTCAAACTGGTTGTTCCAGTAGATGCGTGACTGCGGAATACCGGTGAGTTGCTCAGCTTCCGCTTTGGTGAGTTTATGCCCTTCCCAGATCTCGATGAGTTCGCTGGTTTCGCGCAGGAACAGCGCTTCGCGGAATTTCGGATCGGGATGATCGGGAAACAGAACCAGCCGCGTTTCTTCCTGATCGACGCCGGAGAGATAAAACAGGTCGTTGTTCTGCCGGAACGCCATCGTCCCATCGGCATTGGTAGGCAGTATGTCGTTGGCATTGAGCACGACCAACGATCTGGGCTTCAGCCGGGTGGCCAGTCGCTGCCGATTTTTAATGAAAAGTGATGAATCGAGGGGTAAGTAGCGCATTAGGCTCAACGAATTTGATTGTGGTATCCGGCATCGTGACGTTTACTAAATCACCGGTCTGCTGTGCGGCAAATGTAGTAAATGGTCGCGCTGGTTAGTTGAAAAGCGTGCATATTTGGCCGTTCACATAACCCCACCGCGTATGTCCTTTTCTTCTACTTTAGTCCGGTTTTCGGTATTGACCACCACGCTTTTTACCCTGTCTGCAGCGGCTCTGGCGCAGACGTCATACGATATAGCTCCCGGCGAACCGGCCGTATTCAACGGCGTCGAGTACGGCATCGAAGTACTGAACGAACGAGCCCAGGACGTCAAAACCGAAGAATATAACCGCTACGAACTGGGGCTGTACGTAACCAACAAAAGTGGCTGTGCCAAGCTGATCTTCCCGCGGCAGACCCTGTTTGGTACCGAAAGCAACCCGAACCTCCTGGCCAGTTTCGACTGTCTGAACGCAACCGGCAAACGGATGACCAGCAAAGGCGGGAATCTGCTGGCCCGGCCTTTTGTGGTGCCTTACCGCGAAACCGTAAAGGGAGCCGACGGGAAAGACGTCGTTAAAACCACCAACGTGCAGGCCGGGTATATTCTTCGCAACGGCGAGAGCGTCAGTGATCGGATCATTGTGATCGTACCGGCGGGTGAGAAGCCCCGAATGCGGGTACGGGTTCGGGAAATTATCGACAATTTCTGAACAATTCCGGTCTGGAGTGGCTATTTTAGCATGATGAATCATGTTGTACGGAGATGCCTGAGGCTTTTATGGCTGTTGCCTGGCCTGGCATGGGGTCAGCCGGAACCGGCGAACACAAACTACTGGATCCTGCTGGAGGGTAAAGACATCACAGCTCCGCCCGCTTTATCGCCCGCAGCGCTGGCCCGACGGCAACTTCAGCAACTCCCCATTGACGATACCGACCGCCCGGTATCGGCGGCTTATCTGCATCAGCTCCAGCAAACCGGTATTCGGCCCCTGCGCCAGTCGCGCTGGCTGAACGCGGTATCGGCCCGGCTAACGTACGAACAGCGTCGGCAGGTGCTGGCGCTGCCTTTCGTAAAAAGCATACAACCCATCGATCCTGCCCTGATCATCACCGCTACGGAGCCCGTCTCCAAACCGCAGCTCGCACCGGTCATGACCCAGATTCAGGCACCGGATTTTGTGAGGGCGGGCTTAACGGGGCGATTCGTGACCATCGGGGTGATCGACGCGGGCTTTTTCGGAGCCGATTCGGCCAACGCGCTCAAACACGTGTTCAGCCGGGAGGGCGTTCGGCTGGTTCGCGATTATGTACATCCGAACCGGCCAAAAACCAATCTGCTCCGAACGCTGGAGTCCATGTCTGACTTTCACGGTACCGAGGTGCTGGCGGCCATTGCCGGGACCGATCCTACCGAAAATATTCAGTATGGCCTGGCTACCGATGCCACCTTCTACCTGGCCCGTACCGACCAGGGAAACCGCGAATACAGGGGCGAAGAAGACAACTGGGTGGCCGCTATGGAGTGGATGGACAGCCTGGGCGTACGGCTCATCAACACCTCGCTGGGGTATGCCAAAGGCATGAGTAACCCCAAGGAAAATTACGAGCCCCGGCAAATGGATGGCCACACGAGCCTGATCAGCCGGGCCGCCCAGATTGCCGCCGACAAGAAAGGGATCCTGATCGTGGTATCGGCTGGTAACGAAGGCGACGACCGTTCGTGGCGGATCATCAGCACCCCGGCCGATGCACAGGGAGTGCTGGCCATCGGCGCTACCAACGCCAAACTCTGGAACCGCATCGGCTACAGCAGCATCGGTCCCGAGAGTTTACCGTACCTGAAGCCCAACGTATCATGTTTTTCGCTGTATGGCACCTCCCTGTCGGCGCCTGTGATTACGGGCTTTGCGGCCTGTCTGATGCAGGCCAATCCGAAGCTTACCAACAAACAGGTGATGGAGATCATTGAGAAGTCATCACATCTGTACCCATACGGTAACAATTACGTTGGCTACGGCGTACCCCAGGCGTCGCGGGCGCTGGCGCTTGTCAAAAACCAGTCCCTGCCGGCAACCGCCCGCTCCATCAAAGCCTCGGGTAAGTCGCTGACGCTGGATGTCAATACGGCTGAACCGGCGGTATCGGTCTTTCATAAGAAAGATGCCACCCACGTACTGCAACAGGAAGCGGCCAAGGTTAGCAGCGGCAAGCTGACCCTTAAACGCAGTAGCGGTGAAAAGCAGACCACTGTCGATCTGATTCGGGAAGTAATCGAGGTTGTCTGGGAATAAACGTCATCAACGGGCTTCATCCATGAAAGGAATCTATTGCGTTCTGCTGTTAACGCTCTCCAATGTGTTTATGACCCTGGCCTGGTACGGCCACCTTCAACTCAAGCAATATCCGATGCTGGCCAAACTGTCGCTGTTCGGTATCATCATGCTGAGCTGGGGACTCGCTTTCTTCGAGTATATTTTTCAGGTACCCGCCAACCGGATCGGTTCCAACGAAACGGGCGGGCCTTTCTCCCTGTTCGAGCTGAAAACCATTCAGGAAGCCGTATCGCTGATCGTCTTTACGATCATTACGGTGTACTTTTTCAAAACTGACAAGCTGGCCTGGAATCACCTGGTTGGCTTCGCCTTCATTGTGCTGGCCGTGTTTTTTATCTTCAAGAAATGGTAAGCCAGGGCTGCTGGCTCAGAGGTATTTATCGGCCTTGAGGTAATTGGTCACGTAATCGGTAATGCCATCTTCCAGCGAGGTGAAAGGGCGTTCGTAGCCGATGGAGCGGATCTTGGCCATATTGGCCTGCGTATAATACTGGTATTTATCGCGGATGTCGGCCGGGGTATCTACAAAATCGATCTGGGGCTCGAGACCCAGCGCCCGGAAGGTGTTGACGGCCAGATCGCGGAAAGTGCGGGCTTTGCCGCTGCCCAGGTTATAGATACCCGAGTTACGCCGGTGGTGCATCAGAAAGGAGCAGACATCCACCACATCTTTTACATAGACGAAGTCGCGCATTTGCTCGCCGTCGGCAAAGTCAGGGTTGTGCGACCGGAATAACTTCATGTGGCCCGACTGGCAAATCTGGCGGTAGGCGTGAAAGATAACCGACGCCATCCGGTCTTTATGATACTCGTTGGGGCCGTATACGTTAAAAAATTTCAGACCGGCCCAGAAAAACGGTTTCCGTTCCTGCTCCAGCGCCCAGTTGTCGAACTCGTTTTTTGAATCGCCGTACGGATTGAGCGGTTTGAGTTGCGGAATGAGGGATTCGTTATCATCGTAGCCCAGCTCGCCTAATCCATAGGTAGCCGCCGAGGAGGCATAGACGAGTGGAATCTGATACTGGATGCAGCGATGCCAGATCTGTTTGGAATATTCTACGTTAAGGTGCTCAAATATCTGCCGGTCAAACTCGGTCGTATCGGTGCGGGCGCCTATGTGAAAGATGAATTCAACCTCGTGATAATTCTGATCGAGCCAGTCAAAAAAAACCTCCCGATCTACCCGTTCCTGAATACGTTTACTGGCAAGGTTCGGCGCTTTACGGGGGTTGGAAAAGTCATCTACGGCGATGATAAAATTGAAATTTTCCTGATTTAGTTTGTCAATCAAACAGCTCCCTATAAAACCAGCGGCCCCCGTAACAATAATCATAAATGTATGTCCGTAAACGTGTTCGTATCGATAAGTCGATAATAATCAGGATAAACAAGGCAAAGTAGGGTGTAAAGATACTGGATTTAGGCCGAAGAAAGGAATAGCGTTTTTGGTGATAAAATTGTATTTATTGAAGTTAGCGCTGACCGTGTGGTACCACCGGATACTGTCTCTGCGGATTGACAGCTGGTTTTTATAGCGGCTCATCAATGCGTATCTTTGTGCACTTTTTTTCACCGGCGTTTCTGGCAACCGCCTTATCTAAACCAGAAAAATGGTCTATATAAACAGAATTGAACATTTCAATGCCGCCCATCGGCTGTACAATCCGGCCTGGTCGGAAGAGCGCAACAAAGAGGTGTTTGGCCCCTGCGCGAATATGAACTGGCACGGGCATAATTTTGAGTTGATTGTAACGGTAAAAGGAGAGCCCAATCCCGATACAGGTTTCGTGATCGATCTGAAAGTCCTCGGCGATATTATCAAGCGGGAGGTGATCGAAAAAGTGGATCATAAAAACCTGAACCTTGATGTCGATTTCATGCAGGGGAAAATGGCCAGCTGCGAAATTTTTATCATGGAGATCTGGAAAATTCTCGAGCGCGCGCTGGCTCCCGTTACCGAAGCCCATCTGCACCAGCTGCGTCTGTACGAAACGCCCAAAAACTTTGTTGATTATTTTGGCGAATAATCAACCCACGTGATTGTCAAGAACCATAGATGACCTATTACCTGATAGCCGGCGAACGGTCGGGCGACCTGCACGGAGCGAACCTGATCCGGGCCATCCGGCAGTATGATCCAGAAGCCCGTTGCCGCGGCTATGGGGGTGAACAGATGGAAGCCGCCGGGGCCACCCTGGTCCGGCATTACCGCGAGATGGCGTTTATGGGCTTTCTGGAAGTGGCCCGGAATCTGGGCACCATCCGGCGCATCATGCGTGAGTGTGAGGCAGACCTGCTCGCCAATCGGCCCGATGTGCTGATCCTGATCGATTATGGCGGGTTCAACCTCCGTATGGCCCGCTTCGCCAAGCGCCACGGCATTCGGGTATTTTACTACATATCGCCCAAGGTGTGGGCCTGGAACCCAAGACGGGCGCTCAACATCAAAGCCAGTGTTGATCGGTTGTTTACCATTTTCCCGTTCGAGACCGAGTTCTTTGCCCAGTACGACTACGAGGTCGAATACGTGGGTAACCCGCTGCTCGATGCGCTCCGGGCGTTCCGGCCCGATCCGGCGTTTGCCGGTAAGCTGGCGCTCGACGGACGGCCCATAGTGGCACTGCTGCCCGGTAGCCGGCGGCAGGAAATCAAAGGGATGTTACCGGTTATGCTGGCGGCAACCCGGTCGTTTACGGACTATCAGTTCGTGGTCGGAACGGTCAGCAACCTGCCCGACGAGCTGTACGATACCTATATGGCCGACTACCCGGCCGTTCTGCGGGTGAGCGATGCGGCCTACGACCTGCTGCATCTGGCGTCGGCTGCGCTCGTTACGTCTGGTACGGCTACGCTCGAAACCGCCCTGCTCAACGTACCGGAAGTGGTGCTCTACAAAACGCCACGCTGGTGGTACGAGATCGGTAAGCGTATTCTGGCGGTGCCGTTTTTGTCGCTGGTAAATCTGATTGCCGGTCGGGAAGTGGTTCGGGAGTTGATTCACGACTGCACACCGGAGCGGGTTACCGCCGAACTGCGGGCCATTCTGCCGGGCGGACATCGGCGGCAGGAGGTATTGGACGGCTATGCCGAGGTAGCGCAGAAAATGGGCGAACCTGGGGCCTCTGAGCGGGCGGGCAAACGCATGGTCGAGCTGATGCGCTAGCTCTTCTCGATGATGCCCGTACGCTCCCAGTTGCGGAGCCAGTCTTTCTTGACGCCCTGAACCTGCGAAAAAAACTGGTAGAACGGCAGCATATCGCGTTCGTAATTGCCGGTTACGTAGAGCGGTTCGCTGAGCAGAACGAGCTTACGCGGCCAGTCGAAGCCGACCAGAATAAGCGGAACCCCCGCCTTGAGCGCAATGTAGTAGAAGCCGGTCTTGAGCCGCGAAACGTTACCTCGGGTTCCTTCCGGCGCAATGCAGATGTGAAGTTCGTCGCTTTCCCGGAAGAGGCTGGCGGTGGCGTCGACCATGTTGTTCGACTTGTCGCGGTAAACGGGTTTGCCACCCAGCGCCCGGAACAGCCACCCGGCATACCAGGTAAACAGCGAGCTTTTAGCCAGATACTGAATCCAGATGTGAATGGTGGGCCGAATACCGAGGCCGATCGGGAAATCCCAGTTGGTCGAATGAGGGGCTACTACCCAGATCCCTTTCGGCACTGTTGGAACCGGGCCAACAATACGCCAGCCCCAAACTTTAAATAACCAACGGGCGAGTGCGCCAAGCATAATAAAAAGATGTGAACAGCTATTCGTGAACAGGTATGGGTATATACTCAACCGAAGCTGAAGAGCCTGACCAATACCTGCTCACGACTAGTTGAACTAGTACTTCCGGTCTTTGCGCTCTAACCAACGGCCGGTCATGAAAGAAGCCGCCAGCAGAACAACGTAGAACAGAATAGTTAGTGGGGTTGAAAGATCCATGTCTGTATTCAGTTGAATTCGGGTGCAAAAGTACAAGAGCCAGCGGTTTAAACCT
This sequence comes from Spirosoma sp. 209, assembly GCF_002006735.1. Lineage (NCBI taxonomy): Bacteria > Pseudomonadati > Bacteroidota > Cytophagia > Cytophagales > Cytophagaceae > Spirosoma > Spirosoma sp. 209. The sequence goes on from NZ_MVEC01000023.1 coordinate 208,087, forward strand.
AAAGGCTCGGTCTACCTTTTGGGTGGTAACTGCTTATAAAACGCCTTTGGTGCTGGGCAGGTTGTCCAGCTCCTTACTATCGCGCCGAACCGCCATTTTGATGGCTTTGGCAAAGGCTTTGAAAATAGCCTCGATTTTATGGTGCTCGTTATCGCCTTCTACTTTTACGTTGAGGTTACACAGGGCCGTATCGGAGAACGACTTGAAGAAATGGAAAAACATTTCGGTCGGCATGTCGCCAATTTTTTCGCGTTTGAAGTCGGCATCCCAGACAAGCCAGGGCCGCCCCGAAAAATCAATGGCTACCTGAGCCAGTGCTTCGTCCATGGGGAGCAGAAAGCCGTAGCGGCTAATGCCCCGTTTATCGCCCAGGGCGCGCCGGTAAGCTTCGCCAAGGGCCAGCGCGGTGTCTTCGATCGTGTGGTGCTCATCGATGTGCAGATCGCCCTGCACCCGTATGGTCAGATCGGCTCCGGAGTGTTTGGCGACCTGATCGAGCATATGGTCGAAGAAGCCAAGACCTGTATGAATATCGGCCCGGCCGCGCCCGTCGAGGTTCAGCTCGACGCTGATCTGGGTCTCTTTGGTATTTCGGGCAATGGTGGCCGTGCGGTTGGGCATCCGTAAAAACTCGTAAATCTCGTCCCAGTCGCCCGTTTTGAGCGCTATCCGCTCCTGCATAGCCTCCGTCAAACCGGTAACATCGGCCATCTGAACGGTATCGAGGCCACCCGGCGGCAGAAACAGGATGGCCTGCGCCCCCAGATTAACGGCCAGCTGCACGTCGGTAAGGCGGTCGCCAATTACGTAGCTGTTGGCGAGGTCGTACGAGCCGTCCATGTATTCAGTTAACATGCCGGTACCGGGTTTACGGGTAGGGGCGTTATCCCGGGGGAAATGACGGTCGATGTGGACACCCGAAAAGTGGATGTTCTCACCGGCGAAGGTGTTCATCATCTTGGTATGGGCCGGCCAGAAGGTATCTTCCGGAAAGGCGTCGGTACCAAGCCCATCCTGGTTGGTGACCATCACCAGTCGGTAGTCGGTGTCTTCGGCAATCCGGCGCAGGGCCGATAGCACTTTGGGTATGTAATCGAGCTTGGCGAGCGAGTCGACTTGCTGGTCGGGCTGGGGTTCTACAATGAGAGTACCGTCGCGATCAATGAAAAGAATTTTCTGCATGGTAGGCGCAAATGAGGGGACAAAGATACGCCCCCATCGGATTGCAAGTGAAATTATACTATTTTTGCCCGGTAGTTCTTTATAGCTGTACCCCTCTCTTTATTAGCCAGAAAAAGTACCCGTTGTTATCTGTAGTAAGCTGCCTTATTGGTTTATCCATACGAAAGAATATAGAGACCTCCTTCTCAAAAGAAGCCTGACGAAAGACAACACGTACACATCCTAACAGCTCGATTACAGTAATAAGAACATCAGACGTTGCCTTTTTTTACAGTTCGTACATTTCGATAAACTACGGTTAACTTATGCCTGCACAATCTGGACTAACCCGAATCGGGGTTTTTTATGATGGTAATTATTTTTTACACGTAAGCAACTATTACAACTACTCCCACGAACGACGCAGCCGCATCAGTATTTCCGGACTTCATGCCTTTATCCGACGCCAGGTGGCCGAAGAAGAAGGGGTTAACGAACGGCTTTGCCAGATTGTCGATGCTCATTATTTCCGGGGGCGGCTCAACGCGCACGAAGCCAATCAACGGGGTAACCAGCTTTTTTACGATCGCCTGTTCGACGATATCCTGATGTCGGAAGGGGTGGTAACGCACTATCTGCCGGTTAAAACCTACCAGGGGTATCGGCAGGAAAAAGGGATCGATGTGTGGCTGGCGCTGGAAGCTTTCGAGCTGGCTCAGTACAAAAAATTCGATGTCGTTGTGCTGATCACCTCAGATGGTGATTACGTACCGCTGATTCGTAAACTCAATACGCTCGGCTCGCGGATCATGGTGCTGAGCTGGGATTTCGAATTCCTGAACGAACAGGGCGAAAAGCAGGTGACCCGCACCTCGCAGGACCTGCTCGAAGAAGTATCCTACCCAGTCGGTATGCACGCGCTGATCGACGACCGCAGCCGCCGAAACGATACTGTTATTCAGAACCTGTTCGTAAAACAGCAGTCTCGCCCCACCTTCACGGCAGCTACCACCAATGGCAGTAACTACGACGGCGATTATATGAACGGGAGCGGGTATAACAATGCGTATCAGATAAGTGACGAACCCAACTACAACGTAGCCGACGATGTCGACGACGATCCGGAAGGCCGCAAGATCAGCACGATCCGCAGCCTGAAAACCGGTTATGGTTTTGTAAACTACCCGCCCAACAACCTGTTTTTCCATTACACGAGTCTGCTGGATACGGACTTTAACGAACTACAGGTAGACGACGAAGTAGAATTTAGTATTGGTCATAACGCCGAGGGCAAAGACATTGCCGTAGATGTCCGGCTGCTTCGGCCGTAAGTATGCGTGAAGCGCGGGTAACGATTACCGATAGTTCATCCCTTCAGTGGCAGGCGCTGAAGTGGGCAATGACACAACCCACCCATACCGGTACCTTCGTTGCTTCGCTGACCAACAATGGTATTGCCTATCCCAATGACCCGTTTCCGAACCGACTGTTTGTTGGGGCGAAACGGGTTATTTCGTTTTCGGAGGCCAGCCAGGAGACGACCATAATTACTGCCGACGGCGTACGGCGCTCCGCAGGTCCCGATGTTTTTGAGGCTTTGTACGAAGCGCATCGGCAACAGGCTTCGTTTCTGGTTGGCTACTTCAGCTACGACCTCAAAAACCAGCTCGAAAAACTGAACAGCCGCCACCCCAACCGGCTGGGTTTCCCGGATGCCTACTTTGTGGAGCCGGCCTGGGTTATTGACATCAGCCCGATCAACGGCTCATCGCAGGAGATAACGGTTCGGGGCGACGGGGATGTGCGGGCGGTTTTGGCGGCCATCCTGGCCTTTCGGAAGCCGGTAAGCGGAGTTTTCCGGTCAGATGAATCAGCAATGCCCGCCATTCAGTGTCGCGTAACGCCCGACGCTTACCTGGATACGGTTCGGCAGATCCAGCAGCTTATCCGCGATGGGGACGTGTACGAACTCAATTACTGCATCGAGTTCTTTCTGGAAAAGGCCCGGCTGGACCCGCTGCGTACGTACCAGGCGCTGACGGATCGATCGCCGATGCCGTTCTCGTCGTTTCTCAGGCTTGACAATCGCTATGTGCTGGGAGCCTCGCCCGAGCGATTTCTCCGGAAAACAGGCTCCCGCATTTTGTCGCAACCTATCAAAGGCACCATTCGGCGCGGGCAAACGGCCGAGGAAGATGCCGAGTTGCGGAGCCAGCTTTTTCATTCAGAAAAAGAGCGGGCCGAAAACCTGATGATTGTCGATCTGGTACGGAACGACCTGGCCCGAAGTGCCGAAACTGGCTCGGTACGGGTAGAGGAGTTGTTTGGAATCTATGGTTTCCGGCAAGTTTACCAGATGATTTCAACGGTGTCAGCTACGCTGCGGAGCGATGTGTCATGGGCCGACAGCATTCGTAATGCTTTCCCGATGGGTAGTATGACGGGGGCGCCCAAAATCCGGGCCATGGAACGGATCGATCAGCTGGAGGCCAGCCGACGGGGCGTATACTCGGGAGCGATCGGCTACATCACCCCCGACGGTGATTTCGAATTCAACGTAGTTATCCGCTCGTTGCTGTACGATGCCGACCAGGCGTACGCGTCGTTTTCGGTAGGGAGCGCTATTACCTACGACGCTGATCCCGACCAGGAATGGGCCGAATGTCTGCTCAAAGCCAGTGCTATTCGGGAGGTGCTGGAGCAGACCGCCCTGGCTGGCTGAGCGGGGGCGCTGGCGGTTCAATAATCTTTTGCCTGATCCGTATGGAATTTCTGCCGGAATCGACTCACCAGAGGTAAGTCGCGCGGTCATTTGCTGGTTTACAGGCTCCAGAGGGAGGTATCTACCGCTTACGAAATAAACTACTATATTTTTAGTTAAAAATCGTTAAGCCTGTAACCACCCTAAAATAGTACGCGTAGCTTTACTATTGGTTACCCCTTTCCTAAATCCAAACCGTATGAAAAATCTTTTCCTGCTGGCCGTATTGTGCCTGCTTATGGGGAAACTCCATGCACAGTCTCCGGCTCGTTTTACCCTGCAGGGCCGAGCCGTAGATACGTCAGCCGCTCCGCTGGCTTCCTCTACCGTGATGCTGCTCAGCCCCAGGGATTCGTCGCTGGTGAATTTTGGCCGGACCGACGAGAAAGGAGCCTTTTCATTTAAGAACCTGAAGGCGGGTAACTACATCCTGAAAATATCCTTCGTTGGCTACATGCCGTATAATCAGCTGGTGAAACCAACGGGCGAGGCCCTCGTAGACCTGGGTGCGCTGAAACTCAAACCGATTACCAGAGAGCTGATGGAAGTAGTGGTCAGAACGGCCAAGGCCCCGTTGACCATCAAAGGAGACACGATCGAGTATAATGCCAGTTCGTTCAAGGTGCCGCCGGGCTCGACCGTCGAAGACCTGCTGCGGAAACTACCCGGCGTACAGGTCGATCAGGACGGCAATATCCGGGCGCAGGGGCAGGAGGTAAAGAAAGTAACCGTAGATGGCAAGAACTTTTTCGGCAACGATCCCAAGCTGGCTACCAAGAACCTCCAGGCCGACGCGATTCAGAAAGTGCAGGTGTATAACGACAAGACCGAACAGGCTAAACTGACGGGTGTTGAGGACGGCAAGAAAGAGAAGACCGTTAACCTGGAACTCAAGGAAGAATTCAAGAAAGGCGGATTCGGTAAGCTAACCGCCGGGGCAGGCCCGGCTTCGAACGGCATCAGCCCCCGGGCCGACGCCAAGGGAAACTACAACAAATTCGACGCTAAGCGGCAGTTCTCGGTCATCGGGCTGGGCAACAACACCAACCAGCAGGGGCTGTCGTGGAACGATTATCAGGATTTTAGGGGGAGTAACTCCTTTAATTGGAACGACAACGCTGATTTTGGCTTCAGCAGCGGAGGACGGTTCATCTTTTTCGGGGGCGATGAAGACAACGAAAGCCTGAGTATTCCGGTCGATGGCCGGGCCGGGCGGGGCTTTTCCAACAACGTGGCCGGTGGGGCCAACTACAACTACGATACCAAGAAAACCAAGCTCAGCACCAGCTATTACTACAGCCAGACACGGCTGCAACTGGATGCCGAACGCAACCGGCGTAACTTCCTGGAAGATGGCTCGTTCCGGACGGCAGAAACGAGCGGTCAGACCAACTTCAACGCCAACCACCGCGTTAGCCTGCGCTACGAAAAAGCCATCGACTCGCTGAATACGATTATCTTCATCAACAACAGCCGGCTCGGCAACGGCAATGCGGGCCTGTTCAGATTACAGGAGCAATTCCGGGTTAACGGGACATCGGGCCCCGAGCTGTTATCGACCCGCAACCGCACCAACAACCGAACGATAGCGGCCACATTCGGGTCGGCCAATACGCTGCTGTACCGACTCAAGTTCAAAAAGAAAGGGCGCAGCTTTGCCGCCAGCGCTACCTACCAGATCAATACCAGCGACGGCACCCTGAACCTGGACGCGACGAATGAGTTTTTCCAGGCCACCAGCGTCAACGAACAGCTGCGCCGGATTCGGCAGGATCAGGAAACCACCAGTTTGCGCAGCGAGTACAAAGCCAGCCTGCTGTTCATCGAACCATTTGCGAAGAAGTTTTTCTGGGAGTCGTTTTACAACTTCAGCCTCCGTTACGACGAAGTGGACCGGAACGTACTCGATGTGGCCGATGTGGGTAACAGCCGCAACGATTCGCTGAGCCGCTACTACAGAAATAACTACATCTACAACCGACTGGGCAGCAGCGTTCGCTACTCGTACAAGGGACTGAATCTGGCGGTGGGGCTGGCCGGGCAGCAGTTCACGATCGATGGTCGGTTTGCGGTTGATCAGACCTCGTCGGCATTTCGGTTTATTCGCCGGACGTTTACGACCGTTGTGCCGAACGTCTCGCTGAACTACGATATGAAAAACAATCGGTACGTCTACGGCGGGTATGACCTGAACGTACGCATACCTTCATCGCGGGATTTGCAGCCGTTTCCGAACAACGCCAACCCGCTGTTTATCACCGAGGGTAATCCGAACCTGCTGCCCGAACTCCAGCATGGTGTCAATATGGGCTTCAGTTACTTCAACCCCGGTAACTTTACCAATTTCTTCGCCAATCTGTACGGCAATTACTACGTCAACCAGATCGTATACAGCCAGTTTGTTGACCGGCAAACGCTCGTTACCCGGAGCTTTCCGGAGAACCTGACCGGCGGGCGTACCATCGGTTCGTACCTAGATTACGGGTTTCCCCTCAAAAAAACCAAAGCTACGCTGCGGCTCAATACCCAGCTCAATTTTGGGCGCAACCTGACCAATATCGACAGTGTCAGGAATGAAACCTACAACCAAAGCTACAACATAGGAACCCGGCTCGACCTGACGCCGGTTGAGTGGCTGACGTTTTACGGTAATGCGAACGTAGGCATTTCCCAAACCCGGTATTCGATCAATACGGGCCAGAATCAGACCATTATCACCAACAACTTCGGGGGCGATCTTAACCTCAAGCTACCGGCCGGTATCTACCTGACATCGGCGCTGAACTACCGGGTCTATAAAAATGAACGATTCGGCTTCGACCAGCGGGTGCCGCTCCTGAACGTATCGGCCTACCACATTCTGGGCAAGGCCAAAAAAGCCGAAGTCCGGCTGTCGGCGGTCGACCTGCTGAATCGGAATCTCAACGTGTCGCAGTATGCCGGCCAGAACTTCGTTTCGGAAGAGCGGGTGCAGACGCTGGCCCGGTATTTTCTGCTTAGCTTTACCTATAACATGCGTGGCGTTCAGGCCAAGATGCGCCGGGAAAACTTTTAATGGAGAAACCAACCCGTCTGATACACTCAAATTAGCAAGTTATGAACCGGTTCATTCTTATTCTCTGCGGTATGCTGCTGACTACGCTATCGCTGGCGCAGCAGACCGAAGGCGTGGTAACGTACCAGCGCAAAACCTACTGGAGCAAGATTATAGCCCGGATGACTTTTCTGAGCCAGGAACAGAAAGACCGGGCGGCTCAGACCTGGAAAAACGACGACGAATCGAAAGAAAAAATGAAGCTGTCGTTCAACGCCAACGAGAGTCTGTATACCTACGCCAGCGAGCAGGGCGAAACCGAAGACGGTCAGTATTCGTGGCGTAATGCCGATCTGGTGCTGTACCGAAACTTCGACAAGGATAAAAAGATCGATGTGATGGAGATGCTGGGTAAAACCTATATCGTTGAAGACTCCCTGCATACACCGACCTGGAAAATCGGTAACCAGATCAAGGAGGTGGCGGGCTACATCTGTATGCGGGCCGATACGGAAGATCCCATCAAGAAGCAGAAGATAACGGCCTGGTTTGCGCAGGATATTCCGGTGCCGGCCGGTCCGGAGCGGTACAGTGGTTTGCCCGGCGTCATTCTGGAGCTGAACCTGAACGAAGGAGACGTCATCATCGAAGCAACCGGCGTGGCTTTCCGTAAGCTCACCCCCGACGATCTGAAGCTACCCAAACTGAAAGGCAAAAAGCTGACTGATACAGCTTACGACGCCCTGATTTCGCAGCATATTGCGGAGAGCATGACCGCTCATCGCAACCCGTTCTGGACCATTCGCTACTGATTGGCCAGGGGCGTAACCTGAATGTTTTTCTGCTCAATGCGCGATAGCTCGGGGAGTTGTCGCGCCTGGTAGCGCTGGTCATAGGTGCCTACCGAGGTCGTATCTTTTTCGTCGCCCTTGTAATTGATATAGTCCTGAAACCGGATACCGCCGATCGTTTGGGGGTTGATGGCTTTGCGGAAGCGGGGGCCTCCTTCGCTGTAGGCCAGGTAATCCATGGTGTGGGTCTGCTGGTTGAACCAGTAGAAGAACGTATCCTGGTAGTCGTTGCCACCGCCTTCGGCCCGAAACCGCACCCGTACTTTATGATAAGCCTGCCCGTCAATCTGGCTTTGGCCGGCATAATCGGCCAGTACGGCCGGGTCGCTCAGTTTGTGTGGCAGCAGCACAAAATAGGCTACCGAGTTCACCGCCCGGCTGTATTTACCGATCTGGGCGGTATCGAGCGGCTGAGCCTGGTTGTTGCGGGTGCGGGTAAACGAATCGTTGGTAAGCACTTCGCGAATGGCTACGCCGGCCGAGTCCCGATAGCTGCGTTCGTATCGAAAACGGCCATTCTGTTGTTCCAGCACGAGGTGAAACTGCCTGAAGTCGAACGAGATCCGCTTATTCTGGTATGCATCGCCACCGTGGGCCGCAATCGCCTGATCGATAATAGTTCGAGCGTCGTTCTGCGGTTGGCAGGCGGCTGTGATGAGGAACAGGGAGCTGGCGACAAGGAGAAGACGGAGCATAGGATACGGAGCGCGAGAGATACAAACCTACAAAAAGCGGCTCTTGAAAGAAAAGGAGTACCTGTCAGGTTGTAACAAGAAAAGCCGGATAGAATCCGGCTTTTCTTGTCAGGTAGAAATGCAATCGCTTACATACCCGAGGTGGAGAACTGTACTCGATCAACGGCGAACAGGGGTTTCTGCCCGGCCGATGGGTTCACAAAAATCAGATACAGCTTGTGAGTGCCCGCCACCGGCTGCCGGAAGGGCAGGCTTACCGGACCGGTTGTTCCCTGTTTCACATCGGCCTCACCGATCAGCGTACCCGTGGGCGAGTCGAGACGAGCCTCGAGCTTACCACCAGCGGCTCGTTCGTTCGGCGCAAACGCCATCACCGACAGGCTCTGAATATCAGTCATGTCGATATCGTTGAAGGCTACGTAGCTGCCCGATTTGGTACCGAAAGCGGCTGGTCCCTGCTTGGGAATGTCGACTTCGCGGATATCCTTTTTCGTATCGGCAGCGGTGGCTTTGATCTTCGGACTACGCAGCGCCAGTGTGGTTGTTCCCGTCAGTGGGCCCATGGTGCCGTTACCACGGTCGGTATACGAGGCCGTCAGGACGTAGGCACCCTCTTTCTTCTGATCGGCGGGTACGTAGTTACCGGCTACCGGCTGCTTGTTGGCTGTTTTCTCATCGGCCAGCGACAGAATATACCGGACCATCTCGGTTGCTTCGCTGTCTTTGAGCTGCGGGTGTGCGCTCATGGCCTGTTCGCCCCATACACCGCCCCCGCCTTTGATGATCTTGTTGGCCAGTTTGCCTTCGATCTGGAACGCCCCTTTGTATTTTTTGGCTACATCGAGGTAAGCCGGTCCGATCGACTTTTTGTCGATGGCATGGCAGGCTTTACAGTCGCTCAGTTCGATCAGGCGTTTGCCGGTCGAGAAACTGGTATTGGCCTGGTGACCCTGCGCCAGCATCGTTTTATCGAAACCTTCGAGGTAGTCGATCGTCATCGTCACGTCGTCGGCGCTGATACCTTTCTGGAGCGTACCGTCTTCTTTATCAACCACTTTAACGGCGTATTTGACCGGCTTGTTGGGGAAGTAAAACGAGCGGTTTCCGGTCACGGCCAGGTCGACTTTGGGTTCATCGTTCCCTACCCGAATATCCATCGTTTTAGTGGCCACGTTACCGGCAGCATCCGTCACTTTCAGAACGGCCGGATAAACACCGGGTTTGGCAAACGTTACCGATGGGCTGGCGGTGGTTTGTTTGGGTAGTCCTTTGCCAAACGACCATTCGTACTTCAGCGCGTCGCCGTCATAATCGGTGGTGCCTTTGCTGTCGAACTTCACCGTCAGCGGGGCCGCGCCCACCATTTTGCTGGCAGAGGCTACGACTACCGGTCTGCGGTTACCGGCGTTGTAGGTGATGCGGCTCAGGCGGGCATCGTCGTTGGCGGCAAACCAGCGCTGGCCATATTCCAGCGTATAGAGGCTACCGTCATTGGCGAACTGCATGTCGATGGTGTGCGAAAATTTGGCGCTGGGCATGAACCGCTCCATTTTCACGAAGTCACCCTCTTTAGTCATGGTAACGGGGTTGATCCAGTCGCGCATCCAGTCGTAGGCGAAGAACTTCCCGTCGTAGTGGCGGGGGAATTTGACGGGGGTTTCCGGATAGTCGTCGTAGTAATAAACCGGGCCGCCCATGCCGTTACGACCACCCTTGCCAACAATCTCCCCAAACTCGGGCGACTCGGCATAGGGATAATAAATAAACGCTTTCTGCGCCGGGGGCAACTCGCGCAAACCGGTGTTGTGGGGCGAGTCGTTGATCGGCTTCATCGGATCGAACAGCGGACCCGACAGGCTGTCTTTGAACGAGTATGCGTTATAGGCGCGGTTGTCGGCTACGAACAGTGGCCAGCCGTAGTAGCCCGCCTTACGCGCCTGGTTGATCTCGTCATGACCCCGTGGGCCTTTCTTGGGGCTGTTTTCACCAGCATCGGGCCCTACTTCGCCCCAGTACAGGAAGCCCGTACGCTGGTCAACGGCAATGCGGTAGGGGTTACGGTTACCCATCACGTAAATTTCCGGACGGGCCTTGGGATTGCCTTTCGGAAACAGGTTGCCCTCCGGTATAGAGTAGGTACCGTCGGCTTCTGGCTTGATGCGCAGGATTTTGCCGCGCAGGTCGTTGGTATTGCTGCTGGTCAGGCGGGCATCCCAGCCGCTCCGGCCCGGCCGCTCGTCGATGGGCGCAAACCCCTGAGAGTTGAAGGGGTTGGTATCGTCGCCGGTCGAGAGGTAGAGGTTACCCGTACGATCCCACGCAATAGAACCGCCGGTATGGCAGCAGTCGGTGCGCTTGACGGGTACGGTCAGCAGCACCTTTTCGGTGTTCAGCAGCAGGGTATCCCGAACGTCGTCGTACACGAAGCGGGACAAGTGCTGGGCGGTATCGCCGGGAGCTTCGGCCCGGGCAACGGGCGAGTAGTAGGCATAAATCCACTTGTTCTGTTTGAAGTTCGGGTCGATGTTGATACCCATCAGGCCGTATTCGAACTTGGTATAGACCGGGAAATTGGCCACTACTTTTACCGCCTTGGTTTTCGGGTCCCAGAGCTTCAGCGCGCCTTTCCGTTCGGCAAACAGCACTTTACCGTTGTCCAGCACCGCCAGTTCGGTCGGTTCGTCGAGGCTCGATACGAGTACCTGTTTCTCGAACCGGTTTTCTTCGGGATAGGGCTGGGTTTTGGCCTGGCTGTATTTCAGGCTGGTAGCCATCACGGATTTGAGTCCGCCCATCAGATGCTTGAGATAAACCGGGTTGACAAACGTTTCGTCGGGGTGACCAAAATTGGTGTAGAACGCTTTGCCGCCGTCGTAATCGTGATACCACGACATGGGGTGGTTATCGCCCATTTTTCCGTCTTTGTACGTTTTCTCATCAATCTTGACGAGCACGTTCACATCGGTGTTGAAGTTCTTGAAGTCGTAGAACTCGTCTTTGACTTTCCAGCGGTCGGGGAAGCCAAACATCGACGCGTGGTCTTTATTGACCACATACGCTTCGCCTTCCTGAACGTTCGGATTACCGGGGTGGCTGGCAAACTGCCCGCCCGCCAGCTTGTTGTACCAGGGCCAGCCGTATTCTGTGTCGGTCGCAGCGTGGATGCCCACGTAGCCACCCCCGGCCTGAATGTACCGCTCAAAAGCCGCCTGCTGGGCGTCGTCCAGCACGTCGCCGGTGGTGCTGAGCCAGATTACGGCACCGTAGCGTTTCAGGTTGGCATCGGTAAACTGGCTGGCGTCTTCGGTGGTGTCGACAGCAAAGCCGTTCTCCTGACCGAGTTTAACCATCGCGCGTTTACCGGCGGGGATTGAGCCGTGCCGGTAGCCTTTTGTTTTGGAGAAGACCAGCACGCGGTTCAGCGCCATCGGTTTGACGGCTGCGGTTGCTGGTTTGGCCGATGACTGGGCCAGTGCCTGATCGCTCAGACCGGGCAACAGCGCTGCCAGCGCACCCGCCAGCAACCATGAGCGGGAGGGGAGCCATTCATTTTTCATAGAGATATACCTGATTGGGTAACTGGGAACAGTACGACGGAAGCTATGTTCCGGACGGAAAGCCACATTGGCTTATACCAAGAAACAAATGTACCAAAAAGACACCGATCTAGTAAGCTCGTTGGCTAGGTTTTATACCCGTTTTGCCGCTTTTTTGACGGGGTTTACGCATTTTATACCGGGCTGTAAACCACCTAGTCTACCTTCCTGAAGGTCATAATTGGTTTGCTGTCCCGCAGCAGTGTCAGGGTGCCGTTTGTAACGCTGTAGGCGAGCGACTGGCTGAGCGCTTCGAGGAAGTCGCCCTCGGTCCGGCCGGATTCGTCGAGGCAGGCCATTTTCGTTACGGCCAGCGGTCCAAACTGAATGAGTCGGGTGTCGGCCTTGACGCGCCCGCTCAGGCGGTTGCAGCCGGTGGTACCCATAACCCGGCCTTCGGTTAGCTGGATCTCCAGCCGGGGTACTTCCTGGCGAGGGCCAGCGGCCTGTACAGGTTTCCCGTTCAGGGTTTTCAGCACCCAGATGTCCTGGAGCAGGGCAACCTGCCGGAGCGACGCGCCACAGCCCGCGTAATTCTGACGCTTGTACGAGATGGCTACGCGGTAATCGTAGCGCTGGCCCGACATGGCGTTGACGCAGCTGTCGGGCCGGAACTGAATGGTGATGCGGTCGGCGCCGGCTTCGGTCTCATACCGGAAACTGCCGTCCGGGCCCGCGGTCATTGGCGGTACGGCTGTCGTCAGACTGTCGCCGGTCAGGGTCGAAAATTGTAGTCGGTTTTTGGAAGGGTTGATGGTCAGCGACCAGAACGGCTCCGTGCCGGTTGCAACGAGTTCATGGCCGGCTTTCAGCGCGGAGCTGTAGTCGGCCAACTGGGGGAGGGGCGTGGTCGAAACCGGTCGGGACGCCTGTCCGGTTGGGGTAAGCGTCGCGCCTAACCGGGTCGACGGCCTGCGGCATGCCGCACTGATAAGCAACAGAACCAAAACGAGTCTCAGTGTCATGACGGGAGTTGAGATGGGCAGAAAACCAACCGGTCCCTACCTGACTAATAATGTCTTTGATGCCTTTTAGGTTTAAAACGGAGTAAATAGTTTAACCGGCTGAGAAGCTGTTTGACCAGGCGATTTATGCCCCTAAGCTGATGGCTACGGCCAGTCTCATTAATTCGGACGGCTTCTGAACAGTCATTGCCTGTGTATCGTTAAGTTAGCTTATTAACACAACGTTATGAAAAGAGGATGGATCATTGCCCTGGGGCTGCTGCTGCTCGGCGTCATTGGCGCTTATATCTGGTATAGCCGACTGAAAAATAATGCCGAATCGGAAGGGGGCGCGTATGACAACACACTCAAACCACGCCTGGAAGTCAGCACGCTCGATATCACCAATATCGATGACGATGTGATCGATATGACCCTGAAGATGCTGATCGATAACCCGCTGCCGGTAGGGTTCAAGGCCACTGGATTGCGGTATACGGTCTACATGGCCAAAACGCCCATTGTCGAAGAAACCTACGCCAAACCCATCGAGGTCGAGTCGGGCGACAGCACGTTCATTACGCTGCCCATGAAGCTGCTGAATAAAAAACTGATGACGGTGCTCAAAACCCTCGATGAGAAAGGCATCGACAGTACCACCTACGGGGTTCGGGCCACGTTCGATCTCGACGTGCCGATTCTGGGCGAACGTACGTTCACGCAGACCATCGAGAAGAAGCTGCCTACGTACTACATTCCGACCATCAAAATTAAAGACATCGATTTCGGCAAACTCGGCCTGAAGCGGACGGATGTGGCCGCGAAGGTGAACGTCGAAAACCGGAACCGGTTTCCGTACAACTTCACCGATACGCGCTACACGGTATCCATTGACGGAAAGCAGATTGCGGAGGGGGAGCAGCCTGAACCAATTTTGATCAAACAACAGGCCGTCACGCCCGTTGTTTTTCCGGTAACGGTAAAGCCGGGGCAGTCGCTGGGTTTATTGCCCAAGATGCTGTTCGACAAAAAAGACACTCCTTTCCTGGTGACGTTTCAGTGTAAAATCATCGATAAAAACGGGAATCTGGCGTTCAAAAACAGCAAGTTCAACACGACCATTCGCGGAACCCTGGCCGACTTCAAAAAAGACTAGCCGACCGGCCGACAACCACCATGAAGACGCACTACGATTTAATTGCTATCGGAGCCGGTTCGGCCGGTCTGGGTGTGGCCATTGCCATGAAACGCCTGGGCTTCGATGTGCTTATCATTGACCGATCAGACCGGCGTATCGGGGGCGACTGCCTCAACGATGGCTGCGTACCGAGTAAAGCCCTGATCCACGTGAGCCGGATGATTCATAACGCCCGGCGCTCCGGCCCGTTTGGCTGGACCATGCAGGGCGCTACCGATCTGGGGGCCGTAATGCAGTACGTCCGGGAACGGCAGGACATCATCCGCACCCACGAAAACGCGGCCTACCTGCGCGATACCGAAGGGCTCGATGTGGCGCTGGGAACGGCACGCTTCGTGGGCCGGCAGGAAATCGAAGTGACCAGCGAAGACGGGCCACCCCTACGGACGTCGGCCAAAAACATTGTCCTCTGCACCGGGTCGAAGCCGCAGTTGCTGAAGGCTGACGGGGTCGAAGCCGTTGAGGTACATACCAACGAGACCATTTTCTCGCTCGACCGCTTGCCCAACCGCTTGCTGATTGTAGGTGCCGGGCCCATTGCCATGGAGATGGGGCAGGCGTTTGCGCGGTTTGGGAGCCAGGTAACCGTTGTGGGGCAGGAAGACCGGATTCTGAGCAAAGAGCTGCCCGAGGTGTCGGCGTTGCTACAGCAGCGGCTCGAGGTCGAAGGGATCACGTTCCGGCTGGGGCAGCAGGTAACCGCCTTCCCCAACCCGCATACGGCCCGGATCGAGAGCCAAAACGGCACCACCGAGACCCTACCGTTCGATGCGGTGCTGGTAGCCGTTGGCCGGACAGCCAGCGTCAGGGACCTGAACCTGCCGGCTGCGGGTATCGAACTGAACGATAAAGGGCAGATCAGACTCAACGACTTCCTGCAAACAACCAATCCGCACGTTTTTGCGGCTGGCGACGCGGCTGCCGGGGCACCAGCGGGTACCCGCTATTTCTCCCACGCGGCCGAGTTACACGTGTCAACGCTGGTGACCAACCTGCTGACGCCGGGCCAGGTGCTCGATAAAAAACTGAGTTACGATCATTTCTCCTGGGTAACCTTCACCGATCCCGAAGTGGCAACCTTCGGCCTCCAGGAAGACGAGCTGACGAAGCGTAACATCCGCTACGAACGGGTTGTCTATGATTTTGCCGAAGACGATCGGGCTGTCATTGAAGCCTACGAATACGCAAAAATGATCCTGTTCACCGAGCCCAAAGGCCTCAACCCGTTTGGAACCCGCTTGCTGGGTGGAACGGTCATTGCGCCCAACGCGGGTGAGCTGGCGCAGGAGCTGATTCTGGCGGTACAGAAGAAGCTTACGGTCGGCGATTTCTTCAACAAAATATACCCGTACCCTACCGCCAGCCGGGTCAACAAATCGATCTGGCTTGACTACGTACTCGATAATTTGCCGGGCGTGGTGAAACGGGCCGTAAAGTGGGTCTATTGAGTGTCGCCAGCGGTATGCCCGTGATTTATCGATACAATACGTATCGATAGCGCCTTTATGCCTGGCGTTGACGCGTTCACGAAAGGCGACCGAAAACGGATTCTGAATGACCTCCCCGCTGCGACCGCTTAGGTTGACCCGTCCGGGTTCACTGGTCTGCCTGGTGCGGGCGGTTGTGTTGGTAGTACGGAGAGGATCGCTACTTGAATTAAATTACAGATATTCCGGTACTATTTCAGTAGGATATTGGATTCTCCGCTTACATTCGCTGAAAAAAATACGGAATAGTTGATCGTAGCCATTCATGAATCTTGTTGATATTGAACAGTTTATTATTGACAGACTGAGGGCCGGGCTATCGCCAACCCTGCATTATCATGGTCTGCATCATGTGCGCGACGTAGTGGAGGCCGTCAATCGGATTGCTCAGGGCGAGGGCGTCACTGACGAAGAGTCGCTGACGCTGCTCCATACGGCGGCTTTGTTTCATGATGTGGGCTTTTTGTCGACCTACCGGGGCCACGAAGAAGCTGGCTGCGTGTACGTGCGGCAGGTGTTACCCGATTTTGATTACAATGACAGGCAAATCGAGACCATCTGCGGGATGATCATGGCCACGCGCGTCCCACAAACTCCTCAGAACAAGCTGGAAGAGATCCTGTGCGATGCTGACCTGGATTACCTGGGCCGCACCGATTTCGAACCCATTGCCCACTCGCTTTTCGAAGAACTGAAAGTTCGGGATATGGTGGCCGATGAGACTGCCTGGAACCAGATACAGGTTGGCTTTCTGGCCAGCCATCACTACTGGACCCCCACAGCCATTGCTACCCGGCAAGCGGCTAAGGAACAGCGATTGCATGCGCTACGGGCCCTGGTATAAGTCGGCCGGAGTTGGTTGCCGCTGTCAGGCGAGCCAATAGGATACAACTCCGGACCTCTGCCGGATTGGGGGCAACCGGACGGCAGGTTGTCTGGCGAGTATGTCAACCTTGATCGGGCACCATCAAAAAGCCCTACTGCTGATCAGCAGTAGGGCTTTTTGATGATAGAATAAACGGATTGCTTATTGGATCGGCTGGTTCAGCACGACGCTTTCGTCTACGTGGCCCGGCTTGCGGTTGCGCATCAGGAACCAGAGGACGCTGAAAGCAACAATCAGGATCAGTGGGAAGGTAACCATGTAGCCGAGTGTAGCCTGGCCTGCAATCAAGTCACCTTCAGGCCCTGTCAACCCCCGACCTGCTACCTTAGAGCGTTCTGCATCTAACCAACTGCCAATAATCGGCTGAAAAATTGACGTGGAGAACATGCCGATACCACCCATGATTGATAAGCCAAAAGCGCCTGCTTTCGGGATGTATTCGGCTACGAATCCAAGCATGGTTGGCCAGAAATAGCACACGCCAATGGCAAAAATAATGGCCGATACGTAAATCATGCTACCGCTGGCCTGGCTCATGGAGTAAATACCGATCGCGGTAAAAATAGATGACCCCAGCAAAACGCCTGTTGGGTTCAGGCGGTGAACAATTGGACCCGCAAAAAAGCGCCCTACTGCCATCAGACCCGTTACGATAGCCAGAATAGCCATTGGATTAGCACCGGCATTCTTCATGATTGGCTCAATCCACTGGTTTGGACCGAATTCAGAGATAGCCGTCAACGACATGCAGGCCAGCATAAACAGATACAGGGGTGAAAATATGGCCTTCAGGTTTTGGCCGATCAAACTGCCTCCCTCAACCCGGGTTACCGGAAACTGCTGCCCTAAAAACATAGCCGCATACGCCAGGGTCGGAATGAAAATAACCCCAAACTGAAGCCGCCAATCCAAATTTACGCTGGTCATAAACTGTGAAACCAGGCTGCCGATTACAATACCACCGGGATACCACATGTGAAAACGGTTCAGCATTTTGGTGGTTTCATTGCCACTGTACATGCTGGCAATTAACGGATTACAGGCTGCCTCGACCATGCCATTCCCGAAGCCTAGGATAAATGTAGCCACCAGAAGCATCTCGTAGCTGGTTGCCGATACCGTTAGGCCAAGGCCAACAATGTGGCTTGCAAACGCTACCCAGGCAATGCGTTGCGGGCCTATGATATTATAAATAGGGCCACCAACAACGGCTGCTACGGCAAAGCTCAGGAAGGCCATCTGGTTGATAAATCCAACCTGCTCTGCACTGATAGAAAACGACTCTTGAAGTTGAGTTAACACACCCGCCCGAATGCCAAATGACATAGCGGTAGTGATCAGGGCGAAGCAACTGGCGTTGAACAGCCGAGAACGGTTGATGGTTAGGTTCATTTGGAATACACTTTAGGGGTTTAGATTAGAACGAAATGGTTTGTCAAAAAAAGGTGTCTAATGGTAGCAATTACCTGTTGTAAGTAGTCCGTTCGTGCAAAATTTCCTAAAAAAAAGTTATTCCGCTAATTTCCGCCCCGAAAATTGTTCACGCCGAACAACGGGTAAACCGGCCCGAACAGGCTCTTTACTTAAAAAACTTCGTTATGCATCGCAAACTGCGCATGGGTCAGATAGGGGGTAGCCTCGACGCCTTCATCGGGGCTGTACACCGTCGGGCCGCTATCTTCGACCACGAAATTGAACTGGTGGCCGGCTGCTTCAGCCAGTCGCCCGAAAAATCCAAAGCTACCGGTCGGGCACTCTATCTGCCCGACGAACGGGTCTACGATTCGTTCGAGCAGATGATCCTGGCCGAGAAGGAACGGCCCGAAGGCGACCGTATTGACTTTGTCAGTATCGTTACCCCCAACCACCTGCACTTCCCGGCCGCCAAAATGGCACTGGAAAACGGGTTTCACGTCATCTGCGATAAGCCGATGACCCTCAACCTGCAGGAAGCCAAAGACCTAGTAACCATTGTGGAAAAAACCGGTCTGGTGTTCGGCCTGACCCACAATTATACCGGCTACCCGATGGTGAAAGAAGCCCGCGACATGGTGCGCAACGGCAAGCTGGGTCCGATCCGGAAGGTTGTTGTCGAATACCCGCAGGGCTGGCTCTCGAAAGATGAAGAGCACAACGACTACAAACAGGCAATCTGGCGTACAGATCCGGCGCGGTCGGGTGCGGCCGGGGCCATGGGCGACATCGGTACTCATGCTGAAAACCTGGCCGAGTACATCACCGGACTAAAAATCAGTGAACTATGCGCCGACCTGAGCACCTTCGTGCCGGGCCGTCAGCTGGATGACGATGGCAATGTGCTGCTGCGCTTCGAAGGGGGTGCCAAAGGGGTTCTGCACGCCAGCCAGATCAGCAACGGCGAAGAAAACTCCCTGAAAATCTACGTATACGGTGAACTGGGCGGCCTCGAGTGGCGCCAGATGGAACCCAACACCCTCCTCTACAAGACGCAGGAAAGCCAGCGCATCATTCGCCCGTCGGTGGGTGATTTGTCGGCGGCTGCCAAAGCGCACGGTCGACTGCCCGCGGGCCATCCGGAAGGATTT
The DNA here is from genome assembly GCF_002006735.1 of Spirosoma sp. 209. Lineage (NCBI taxonomy): Bacteria > Pseudomonadati > Bacteroidota > Cytophagia > Cytophagales > Cytophagaceae > Spirosoma > Spirosoma sp. 209. The sequence goes on from NZ_MVEC01000023.1 coordinate 227,264, forward strand.
TTTGAGGCTTTTGCCAACATTTACCGCAACTTTGCCTACGCCGTTCGGGCGCATATGGAAGGTCGGCCGGCCGATCCGCTCTATGACTTCCCAACGGTCTATGATGGCGTGCGCGGGCTGGCTTTTATCGATACCGTGATAGCCTCCAGCCAGAACGACTCTACCAAGTGGACCAAATTTGTTGAGTAAAACCGGAGCTCCAGCTTCGGCTGTAACAAACACCAAACCTCAACCGAAGCTGGAGCTTCGGGACTACCTTTCATGCAAAAAATCAACATCGGTGTCGTCGGCACCGGATTCATCGGACCGGCGCATATCGAAGCCCTCCGTCGCCTGCCCAACACGAATGTACTGGCTCTTTGCGAAGTAACGCCGGAGCTGGCCCGTCAGAAGGCCGATCAGCTCGGTATTGAGCGATCGGCTACGTTTGAGGAGTTGCTCAAGATGGATGATATCCAGGTGGTACACATCTGCACGCCCAACTTCCTGCACTATCAGCAGTCGAAAGCCGCTTTGCTGGCCGGTAAGCACGTGATCTGCGAAAAGCCGCTGGCCAAAGATCTGCACGAAGCCGAGGAGCTCGTACAGCTGGCTAAAGAAACGGGGCTGGTCAATGCCGTTCATTTCAACCTGCGTTATTACCCGCTGGTTCGGCAGATGAAGGTCATGCGTGAGAAAGGTGAGCTGGGCGATGTGTACAGCATTATTGGCTCGTACCTCCAGGACTGGCTCTTTTACAATACCGACTACAACTGGCGGCTCGAACCCGACAAATCGGGCGATTCGCGGGCTATTGCCGACATCGGTTCGCACCTGATGGACCTGCTCGAATACGTGACCGGAGTAAAAACGGTAGCCGTACTGGCCGACTTCAATACGGTTCACAAAACCCGTAAGAAGCCCCTGAAGCCCGTTGAGACGTACTCGGGCAAGATGCTGCAGCCGGAAGATTATGCCGATGTGCCGATCAACACCGAAGATCATGCCAACGTGCTGCTGCGGTTCGACAATGGCAACCGGGGCGTCATTACGGTTTCGCAGGTATCGGCCGGTCGCAAGAACCAGCTGAAGATCGAAATTTCAGGTTCGAAGAAAACCTTCGCCTTCGATTCGGAGTCGCCAAACCAGCTCTGGATCGGTAACCGCGATGGGTACAACCAGACCATGACCGACGATCCGTCGCTGGTTCATGCCGAAGCGCGCTCGGTCATCAGCTTCCCCGGTGGGCATAACGAAGGCTTTCCCGATACGTCGAAACAGATGTTCAAAGAAGTCTACGCAGCCATCGAAGCCGGTAAACAACCCGAGAACCCGACGTATCCGACGTTCGCCGACGGGTACCGCGAACTGCTCATCTGCGAAAAAATTCTGGAAAGCAACCGCAGCCAGGGGTGGGTAACCATTGAGTGATTGGGTGAATGAGCGATTGAGCGCGACGACGCTGACCTAGGCATAATTATGGAGCCTGCCAGACTGGATAAAGGTGAATTTGCTGACAACATGGAGCAATGTCTGAAAACGTTCATGCTTCGTTGTGTTCGGGTTTCCCGGGCTCTTCCCCATGCTTACGAAGCTCATATTTTGGTAAGCAATTGATACGGTCATCATCTTCATCTGCTGCCAAATACCGCGCTGTTCGCCGTGCCCGTAGCCAGAATGAGTTTTTCGTTAAGCTCAGCATTGTCGTTGAGTAATTAGACGAGTCGCTCTTTTGGCTGGAGATGTTAATTTTTACAGAAATAGTATCTGAAACACGATTGAGTGATTTGATGAATGAGGGCTATCAGTTGTTGAAGATACTATCCAAAGCGCGTAGTAGCGCCAATAGCGGCTCGTAGTCATCACACAATCACACAATCACACAATCACTAACTCGCTCAATAAAGGATGAAAACAATGAAAGGCCCCGGCATTTTTTTGGCTCAGTTTCTGGGCGATGCCGCCCCCTTTAATTCGCTGGATACCATTGCCAGATACATGGCAGACCTGGGGTATAAGGGCATTCAGCTGCCCACCTGGGACCCGCGCGTCATTGATCTGAAGCAGGCGGCCGAAAGCCAGACCTATTGCGATGAACTGAAAGGCAAACTCGGCGACATCGGTGTCGAAATCACCGAACTGTCGACCCACCTGCAGGGGCAGCTGGTAGCGGTACACCCCGCCTACGGCCCCATGTTCGACGGCTTTGGCCCGGCTGAACTGGCTGGTAAACCAACCGAACAGCAGGCCTGGGCCGTTGATCAGCTGATGCTGGCGGCCAAAGCCTCGAAAAACCTCGGTCTGACGAGCCACGTCACCTTCTCGGGGGCGCTGCTGTGGCCGTTTATGTACCCCTGGCCACAACGGCCGGCCGGACTGGTCGAGACGGGCTTTACCGAACTGGCCAACCGCTGGCTCCCCATCCTGAATGCCTTCGATGAGGCAGGCGTCAACGTGGGCTATGAGCTGCACCCCGGCGAAGACCTGCACGATGGCATTACGTTCGAGATGTTCCTGGAGAAGGTGAATAACCACCCGCGGGCCGGTATCAACTACGACCCGAGCCACTTCCTGCTGCAACAACTCGATTACCTGCAGTTCATCGACTTCTACCACGAGCGGATCTACGCGTACCACGTAAAAGATGCCGAGTTTAACCCAACCGGTAAGCAGGGCGTATACGGTGGTTTCCAGGGCTGGGTAGAACGCGCCGGGCGGTTCCGTTCGCTGGGCGACGGCCAGGTCGATTTCTCGGGTATCTTCTCCAAACTGGCACAGTACGACTACGAGGGCTGGGCCGTGCTGGAGTGGGAGTGTGCGCTGAAGCATCCTGAACAGGGAGCGGCCGAAGGGGCGCCCTTTATCGATGGCCACATCATCCGGGTTACCGAACGTGCCTTCGACGACTTCGCCGGCACCGGAGCCGACGAAAGCTTCAACAAAAAAGTGCTGGGCCTGCCCTAAGCGGTTGTTGATAACTTATTCAGGCAAATTCAAGGGTGCCGGGGGCGTTGCTTCCGGCACTTTTTTATGCGGATTGCCGGGCCTTTGCAGACAAATGGGGCCGGGCGGTGGTTGTCAATACGTACTAATGCGTTTATAATCCAATGGCCTGGTTGCTGCTGATTCTGGCCGGACTCTTTGAAGTCGGCTTCACGACCTGTCTCAAACTATCTGACAATTTTCAGAAACCCGGCTGGGCGGCTGGGTTTGTGGTATGTGCGGTCCTGAGTTTTTACTTTCTGAACAAAGCCACCCTCTCGATTCCGCTCGGTACGGCCTACGCCGTCTGGACGGGTATCGGCGCGGTGGGTACGGTGCTGATCGGGATACTGTTTTTCCGGGAGCCGGGCGACTTCTGGCGGTTGTTCTTCATCGCGCTGCTGATCGGCTCGGTCATCGGGCTGAAAACGGTGTCGGCCCACTGAACGAATGCCCTGTAAACCGGCAAGGCGAGCCGCCCACTGGTTAGCGGGCGGCTCGTTGATGATGCCTACTTTACTGCATTGGGGGGCGTTAGCTGACGACCCAGAAACCGGTAAATCTCCTGGCGCGACTCTTTAGCGAGCCGGGTATCGATGCGGTTGAAAATATGGCCGCCGGGCGCATCCTGATAGATCTTGTAGTCGAACTTCTTGCCGTTGGCCTTCAGGGCGTTGATCAGCGATTCTACTTCGAGTACGTTCACGTCTTCGTCGTTGGTATTGGTATGGATGAGCAGGGGCGTTTTCAGCTTCTGGGCGTTCCAGACCGGCGACCGGCGCCGGTATTCGGCCACGTTGTCGGCTGCGTCTTTTCCGATGTGCGTAGCGGCCGAAAATTCGTTGCGGTAACTCTGGCTCTTGTAGCCCATCCGCGCAATCATGTCGCTGACAGGAACGCCTGCGTAGGCTACTTTATAGTCGTCGGCATGGTCGAAGACATTCATCAGGGTAATCATGCCGCCATGGCTCCAGCCCATGATACCTACCCGGTCCGGGTCGACCTGCGGCAGGTTCTCAACGGCCCAGCGTTTGCCGGCCAGCACGTCATCGTTTTCGTAGTCGCCGTAGTCGATCTGTTTGTAGAACGAGCCGCCGTAGCCCGTGCTGCCCCGGTATTCGGGCGCGATGATGATATACCCCTGCTCGATCAGTTCACGGACGATATGGGCGTAGCTGGAGTTAAAATCGCTATGTACCCCGCCATGAACGAACACGATCAGCGGGAGCTTTTTGTCGGCTGCGTATTTGCGGGGTATGAACGTATAGGCCGGAATAACCAGCGGATTGGTAGCACCCTGTCCGGTCGGGTTTCGGATCACGTGGGGTGGTTTGCTGGTATAGCGTACTTTGTCGACAAGGGCAACGTCGCCTACGCGCTGGTACCACAGCAGATCATCGGTGCTTTTGTCCTGGGTTTGCAGCGCAAAATCCAGTTTTTCTTCGAGGTTGCGGATGCGTTCGGTGAGGTCGGCGGGGTTGGTGGCCGGTTGCTGGGCGTAGGCGATGAAGCCCCATAAACAGAAAACAAGAAGGTACAGGTTGCGCATGTGACGATTAGAGTAAGGTTGTATGCATGAACGGCCGGATAAGCCGCTGACAATCTATTACTTTCTGACCATAATCGCCAGTTTTTCGGTCGGCCGGTGGCTGTTTCGGAGACCTCTATACACACAAACCGCAGCTCGAACGAACTGCGGTTTGTGGTTGAGGAGTATAGCTGGCCGGCGGGCTACTTCATCTTTACGATCGTAACACCGGCCCCGCCCCGGTCGGCATGTTCGTCCTGCATCGAGCCAACCTGTTTGTAGCCGCGCAGGTGGTTCCGGACCAGGGTGCGCAGGATACCGTCGCCCTTGCCGTGTACGATGCGCAACTCAGGGTAGCCGAGCATCAGCGCATCGTCGAAGAAACGGTCTACTTCGCCCAGGGCTTCTTCGCCCCGTTTGCCTCGAATGTCGAGGTTGAAGCTGAAGTTCTGCATCTTCTCGTTCATGTCGACACCCCGGCTGCGTGGCCGGTCGTCTCGGGTTTCGGTGGCGGCCACGAAGGTTTTCCGGCTGACCTTCTCGAGTCGGTTCAGCTTGATGTTCGATTTCAGATCGCCAATCCGGATTTCGGCGTCTTTGCCGCGAATCGACAGCACTTCGCCGATGGTATTCTGGCCCTGAATCCGGACGTAGCTGCCGACCGCGATGGCGCCGTTATCGGCTTCGAACTCCTCTTCGGGTTTGGGTTTTTCCAGCTCCACCGGCTCGGGTTTCAGTTCTTTCTGATCGAACCGTTCGAGCTCCTGCCGTACCTGTTTGGTGGCTTCGCGTTCGGCCTTGTTTTCCTTGATCTCCCGGATGGTGTTCTCGATCCGCTGGTTGGCTTCCTGCACGAGGGCTTTGGCTTTCTGCTTGGCGTCGTTGAGCAGCTGCTTCTGTTCGTTATCGAGCCGGGTTTTCAGGGCGGTATACTCGGCCAGTTGCTGGGCTACCTTACGCTGATTGATGCTGATTTCGAGATTCTTTTCCGAGAAGACGCGCTTCTCGATGTCGAGTTCTTTCAGCAGTTTTTCGAAGTTGACCTGCTGACTGCCCAGCTTCTCTTTAGCGCGGTCGATGATGCCTTTGGGCAAGCCGATCTTCTGCGCGATTTCAAACGCAAACGACGAGCCAGGCCGACCAATTTCCAGCTGGTAAAGTGGTTCCAGATGCTCCCCGTCGAAGCGCATGGCGCCGTTGATAAGGCCCGGGGTTTTATCGGCAAACACCTTCAGGTTGGTGTAGTGGGTGTTGATGACTCCGTAAGCGCCCGATTTGTTAAGGTCTTCCAGAATCGACTCGGCAATGGCTCCACCCAGGCCCGGCTCGGTACCCGTTCCGAACTCATCGATCAGGAAAAGCGTGCGTTTGTTGGCCCCGATCACGAACTGCTTCATGGCCGTCAGGTGCGACGAGTACGTACTGAGGTCGTTCTCCAGCGATTGCTCATCCCCAATGTCGATGAACAGGTTCTGGAAGATGCCCATCTCCGAATAATCGGCCATGGGAACCAGCAGGCCGCACTGCAGCATGTACTGAACCAGCCCGATGGTTTTGAGCGCAACGGACTTACCGCCCGCGTTGGGGCCGGAGATGATCAGAATCCGCGCTTTTTCGTCGAGCCGAACGCCCAGCGGAACTACGGTTTTGTTTTGCTTCCGAAACGACAGGTGAAGCAACGGATGGCGCGCGCTGGTCCAGTTAACGAACGGCCGCTCGTGGAGCCTGGGCAGCACCGCGTCCAGCTGAATGGCCAGTTTGGCTTTGGCCCGGATGAAATCGATCTGGGCCAGGAAATTGATGGCTCGTTTCAGATCATCGAGGTGCGGCCGGACCTGGTCGGTCAGGGCCAGCAGAATCCGGTAAATCTCGCGTCGTTCTTCGTACTCCAGCTCGCGGATTTCGTTGTTGGCGTCGAACACTTCGGCCGGCTCGAGGAACACGGTCTGCCCCGTCTGCGACTCATCATGGACAAAGCCTTTGATCTTGCGTTTATGTTCGGCCGCAATCGGGATGACTAGTCGGCCCCCGCGTACGGTCAGGCTGAGGTCGTCGGGAATCCAGCCGTTTTGCCGGGCCTGACGCAGAATGCTGTCGAGCCGTTTGCGCAGGTTGGCCTGTTCGCCAATGATCCGCCGACGAATCTGGGCCAGCTCGGGCGAGGCCGAATCGCGGACGTTGCCCCGGTCGTCGATGACGCGTTCGAGGGCGTCGGTCAGTTTTTTGTCGACGCCAACCGGTCCGGCCAGCTCACGCAGGAACGGGAACGTTTGACTCTCTTCGCGTTTGGACAGGAACTTCAGACAGTCCTGAATGGTGCGCAGGGCCAGCTTAAGGTCAAAAAACTCAGCTTCGGTCAGCGCCAGTCCTTCTATGCGGGCGCGGTTCAGGTGGGGCCGTACGTCGATGTAGTTGCTGCTCGGGAAGTCGGGTTCAAACTGCACAATCTGCCGAAATTCGTCGGTCTGGCGCAGGAGTTTATCAATCAGCGAGAGGTTATCGGTAAAGCGAATTTTCTCGACATAATCCTGTCCCAGCGGGCTGACGCAGGCGTCTTTGAGGTGCTGGCGGATGGTGTCGAAACCTAATTTATGTTCTAATGTCTGGGGGTAAAGCATTCGGGTTCGTAGGCAGAAAACAGATGGTATGGAGCCGTACAGGCTGCTCCTGTATACACAACATGTAGCAGGGGGCGCGGGTTCGGTTTTGCCGCATCAGATGCCCGACCGGTAGATACAAAAAAATCGGGGTTGTTAAGAAACAGCTCAACCGTTTCTCAACAACCCCGATCAGCGGGTGGCATCTTACTTGCCGCCCCCTACTTTACCGGCCTGACCAGCGGCTGTGGCTGGCTTGGGGTTTTTGACGTAGGCTTCGAGCCAGCCGTTCATTTCCCAGAGCATATGCAACAGCGATTCTTTAGCCGTATAGCCGTGACTTTCGTACGGCAGCAGCACCAGTTTGCTGGTTACGCCGAAGCTCTTGAGCGCGTTGTAGTAGCGTTCTGACTGGATCGGGAATGTGCCGGTATTGTTGTCGGCTTCGCCATGAACCAGCAGAATCGGCGTTTTCACTTTGTCGGCATTCATGAACGGCGACATCGTGTTATACACCTCCGGCGCCTGCCAGTAGGTACGCTGTTCGTTCTGGAAGCCGAAGGGCGTCAGCGTACGGTTGTAGGCGCCACTGCGGGCAATACCGGCTTTGAACAGCTTGCTGTGCGAGAGCAGGTTCGCCGTCATAAAGGCTCCGTACGAGTGACCGCCCACGCCTACGCGACTCGAGTCGACCACGCCCAGCCGAACCCCTTCGTCGATGGCCGCTTTGGCGCTGCTGACGAGCTGCTCAACGTAGGTATCGTTCGGCTCCTTGTCGCCTTCGCCCACGATGGGGATGCTGGCGTTATCGAGAATAGCATAGCCCATGGTTACAAAGGCCGCAGCACCCCAGTAGCTGATCCGGTTGAACTGGTAGGGCGAACCCGACACCTGTCCGGCCGCGTCTTTGCTCTTGAACTCTGCCGGGTAGGCCCACAGGAAGGTAGGCAGCGGCCCCTGCTCTTTCTTGTAGCCAGCTGGCAGATACAGCGTAGCCGTCAGGTCAACGCCGTCGGCCCGTTTGTAGCGAAGCTGTTGCTTCTGAACGCCTTTCAGCTGCGGGTAGGGGTGCGGGAAAGCCGTTACCTGAACCGGTGCTATGCGGGCCTTGAGGTTGCGGACAAAGTAGTTCGGGTTCTCGTCGGGTGTTTCGCGGGTGGTCAGGATTACCTGCCGGGCTGCGTCCAGAACGGCAACGGGCCGCTCGAAGTAGGGCGCTGCCGACCGCCACAGTTCGCGGGTTTGTTTGGTCTTCAGGTTGAGCAGGCTCACAAACGGACGGTCGCCTTCGGGCGAGGCTCCCTGCCCGTTCAGCATCAGAATCTCGTTGTTGGCCAGCAGGTTCAGTACTTCACGACCGTACTGGTTATGGCGCGTGTCGGGCTGGCCGGGGTTGCTGTACCGATCTTCGTATGACCGGTCGAACAGGGTGGCTGCCTGCCAGCTGGTCGGGTTTACGGTACGGGTCAGCATCTTGCGCGTCTGCCACCAGCGTTCGGTAGCCAGGGCCATGGTTTCGTTGCCCCACTCAAAGCCTTCGAACCGGTATTGTGCCGCGTATATTTCGCGAGGCTGTCCCGAAAAAGGCGCTTCGACCAGAAATACCTTGTCCCGTACGTCGGCTTTTACTTTGGGGTCGCCGTTGTCCTGCGCTACGGTGTAGTAGACTGAGGCCGGGGCGTCGGCCCGCCACGCAAACTCGCGCGGACCCGTCGGCGCTCCATCGGGGCTATAGGGTACGCTTTCCTGCAGGGGGCCGTCGTTCAGGGTTTTTATGAGTGCACCCGTACTGGCATATACGTCAGTACGCAGCGGAAACCGGTAAACAGGCACCAGGTAGGAGAAGGGCGTATGAACGGTTTCGATCATGACGTACTTACCATCCGGCGATGGGTCGGCCGAGGCAATGATGCCGGGTTGGCCGATGGGCGTTGCCTGTCCGTCGAGGCTGAGCCGCACCACCTGGGCGGTGGTGTAATAGGCAAACTGTTTCTCGTCAGACGGGCTTTTGAGCAAATCCTGATAGGTAGGTGCCTGCCCGCGTTTACCACCAATGTTGGCCTGGGTGGTAGGTCCGGCGGGCACACGGCTCATTTCAGGCGTATTGCCCCGACCAGCCGGCACGGTCTTCACAATCAGCGCCCGACTGTCAGACAGCCAGCGGAAAGGGATACCCATGGTCGCGTTGAGAGCCGCACTCCCTACTTTGGTCGCTTTGGCCGTCGCTACATCGGCCACGTACAGATCGATTCGTTCGTCGGTGGAGTTGGCAAAGGCAATCTTGCTGTAGTCGGGCGACCACTGTACGTAGCTGATCAGCGCCGACGCCGGCAGCCCCGTTACGGGTGTTTCTTCCCTGGCGTTCAGTTTTTTAATTTTCAGGCCCGTGATGTAGCGCATGCGGCTGGGGCCGTTATTGGCCGGGTTCATGCGCAGACCGGCCAGTTTGAGTTCCGGTTGGGCCAGTTCGGCAATGCCGGGCGCTGAGGCCTGCTCCAGAATGACCATGACATCACCTTTGTCAGACAGACTGACCGTCGGCGTGGGCGGCATCGTCACCAGATCGGCCAGCGCTTTGGGTGGTGTCTGATACGTCGGCGTATCCTGAGCGCCCGCCAGTCCGGCCTGTAGCAGCAGGCCAGACAGGGTCAGCGCAAAACGGGCTTTGCCTACCGACCGCGACAGGTCAGAAATCGTCGTAAATAAGGACATGAGTTGAGTTTTTAGGTTAGCGTGAGTATAAAATTAGCCACAGAAACGGCAAAAACGATACTGTCCATAAAAAATGATAACTTGCTATCGCGTTCTACGTTACCCAATCTGAATTTTTGGGATTTTACCTGCTATGCTAACGGATTCCACTGATCACCAATCACTCGCTGAACTTACTGAGCAACTGGATGGCATCCTGAATGCATCATTAAACGGTATTATTACTTATGAGTCCGTTCGTGATCAGACGGGCCAGATTATCGACTTCAAATTTATTCGGCTCAATAAAGCGGCCAAACGCATGCTGGGGCTGACTGATGCGGTGATCGGTGAGCCTATGCTGGACCAGCTGCCGGGGGTGAAAGAAGGAGGGCTGTTCGACATCTTCGTTCAGGTTGTCGATACCGGCGAGCCCGCCCGCTTTGAGACGCCTTACCCAGATGGCGATCAGCTGCTCTGGTACGACATGGCCGTTGTCAAGCTGGCCGATGGATTTGTCATTACCTTCAACGATATTACCCTGGCCCGGCAGAATCAGCAGGCCCTGGAAGAGCAGTCGCGCGCGAGCAAACGCCAGGCCGACCTGCTCAACAGTGTGCTGGATAGCTCAGCCAGCGGTATCAAAACCCTGGAAGCCGTTCGCGATGAGGCCGGCCGGGTAGACTATTTCAAAGTCATTGCAATCAATAAAGTAGGGGCGGCTCTGCGCGGCAAGAGTGTAGGAGACCTCGTTGGGAAGCGCGCTTCGGACGTATTTCCGGGAATTCGTGAACATGGGTTGTTCGATCAGTATGTACGGGTGACCGAAACCCGTGAGCCGCATCGGTTCGAAACATGGTATGAACTGGATGGCCATGGTATATGGCTCGATATCACCTTGTCGCCGTTCTACGATGGGCTGGTGGTCACTTATACCGACGTTACCGAGCAGCACCAGGCGGCTGTTCAGAAAGAACGGCAGGCCAACTTCCTCAATAAATTACTCGACGCATCGTCGAACGGCATCGTCGCCGAACGCGCGATCCGTAACGCCGAGGGCGACATTGTCGATTTCCTGGTCTTGTCGGCGAACCAGCAGGCCGCCACGATCTCGCAGTCAACGGTCGACGCGCTGGTCGGGCAGCGCGATCTTGAGCTGCATCCGAACCTGCGCGAGTCGGGCTTATTCGACGCCTTTGTCAAAACCATAGAGACGGGACAGCCGCAAGTTGTTGAAACGTATTACGACGACGGACGGCTCAGCCAATGGCTAAACGTAAATACCCGTAAACTCGCCGACGAGGAGCTGGTCATCACCTTTTCGAACGTGTCGGCCGAAAAATACGCGCAGCTGGCGCTTGAACAGGCTGCCGCTGCCAACAAAGCCCAGGCCGAACTGATGCACACCATGCTCGATGGGGCCATCAACGGCGTATTATTGCTGGAGCCGATCCGGGAGCCGGCAACGGGTAATGAGCCGGGTGCGGTCGTTGATTTCCGGATTCTGGCTGCCAACCGGGCCGTAGAGCAGCTCACCGGCGCTGATCCGGTGCAGGCCATTGGCCGAACCATGCAGGACGTGTACCCGGGCTATCGGCAGGCAGGCTTCTTCGCACTGTATTGTGAGACGCTGGCAACCGGTGAGCAACGGCGTGCGGAGAACTACTACGAAGACGAGGTCCTGAAGGGGTGGTTCGAAGTGTCGTCGGTTCGGCAGGGCGAACAGGTGGTACTTACCTTTGCCAATACCACCGAAGTCCGGCGTGCCCAGCAAGCCCTGAAACAGGCGGCAGCCGACCTGCAGGCCGTTATCGATCGTTCGCCAACGGGAATATTCGTCTTCAGCCCGGTTTATGACGAAGCAGGCCGGCACGTTGATTTTCGGTTCAAAACCATCAACCGGATGGTGGCTGCCATGGTGGGTCAGACGCCCGAGGTGCTAACGGGTGCCATAGCGTCAGCATGGTTTACCAGCTACCGCGAAACGGGCCTGTTCGAACGCTACCGGTATACGTTTGATACCGGCGAGGAACAGCGATTCAGCATTCATTACGATGTTGACGGGTTCGATCTCTGGTTCGATGTACACGCTATGAAGTTTGGGCAGGATGTACTGGTTACGTTCACCAACTTTACCGACCTCAAGCAGGCTCAGCTGGCCGTAGAACGGCAGGCAGCCGAAACCAAACGCCAGGCCGACCTGCTCGACAGTGTGCTCAACAGCTCCAACAGCGGCATCATGTCGTTCGAAGCCATCCGGAACGAGGAGGGGGCGATTGTTGACTTCGGCTACGTTACGGTTAACCAGGCCAGCGAACAGCTGGTTGGCTACCCCGTCGACTTTATCAAGCGTCATACGCTGCTGAATCTGTTTCCGGGTAACGTAGAGAGTGGCCTGTTTGCTATGTACGTGAATACCACCGAAACGGGCGAGCCGACGCGTACGGAACTGCACTATAATCATGACGGGCTCGACTTCTGGATCGATGTGTCGGCCCAGAAACTGGGCGATGGCTTTGTGGTTACCTTCTCGGATGTGTCGGCCGTAAAACGGGCTTCCCAGCTTATTGAGCGGTCGGCCGTTGAGCTGCAAACGGTTATCGACACGTCGCAGACGGGTATATTCCTGTTCAGTCCTGTACATGACAAATCGGGGCAGGTCGTTGATTTCCGCTTTCGGGTGGCCAACCGGCAGCTCGCTTCGTATGTCGGGCAGGACCCGGCGGCTGTGGTCGGGGCGCTGGGCAGCACATGGTTCCCAGGCTACCAAAGTAACGGCCTGTTCGATGCCTACCACAAAACCTACGTGACCGGCGAGCCGCAGCGGTTCGATTTTCATTACAATACCGACGGAATCGACGTATGGCTCGATATCCTCACCACCAAAATGGGCGATGAGGTACTGGTTACGTTTGGCGATTACACCCCGCTCAAACTGCTCCAGCAGCAACTACAGGCGTCGGTAGTGGATCTTCAGCGGTCGAACCGGAACCTGGAACAGTTTGCCTACGTAGCCAGCCACGACCTGCAGGAACCGCTTCGTAAAATTCAGGCTTTTGGCGATATCATTCAGACGAAGTACGTCGGCGTTATGGATGCCGAAGGCGTGGATATGATCCGGCGTATGCAGTCGGCCGCAGCCCGTATGCAGGTGCTCATAAAGGACGTGCTGGCCTACTCGCGCGTGGCGACCAAACGCGAAGAGGTTGAGCCTGTAGAGCTAAACCCACTCATCGACGATGTGCTGATCGATCTGGAAACGGCCATTGCCGACAAACGGGCGCATATTCAGGTACACCCGTTGCCCACCGTTCCGGGCGATGGTCTTCAGCTACGGCAGCTGTTTCAGAATCTGGTCAGCAATTCGCTCAAGTTCACGAGGCCTGACCAGATGCCGGAAGTGATCATTACGGGCCAGATGGTACGCGGCAAACACGCGGGCCTGCCGGTGTCGGTAGCCGACGAAGGCCGGTGGTTTTGCCGGATCGACGTGTCAGACAACGGCATCGGATTCGACCCGCGCCAGGCCGATCGGATTTTTCAGGTTTTTCAGCGGCTCCACGGCCGGAGCGAATACCAGGGAACGGGTATTGGGTTGGCTATCGTGCAGAAAGTAGTCGAGAACCACCACGGCTATATACAGGCCGACGGACGACCGGGCCAGGGGGCTACGTTCTCCATTCTGCTCCCGGCTTAACCCGAATTGTAGACTGTTGAATAGCTTATCCTCCCGATTCGCTAATTTTTCGTCTGGCCTTTCGTTACTTTGAGGCACAATCAACCTGAAAGACTTCATGCGTATTGTTCTTATATTAATCGGCCTCCTCACCGCTACCTCCTGCAAACTGGAGTTGCCGGGTGTAGATCAGGCTCAGTTTGCGGACCCGACCGCAACCCCCGTTCAGGCTGGTCTGATCGACGAAGCCTCGGGTATGGTCGATAGCCGTACCCAGCCGGGCAACCTCTGGATCAACCAGGACAGCGGCTCACCGGCCGAACTGGCGCTGCTCGGACACGATGGGCAACTCAAAGGCCGGATCAGCGTTCCGCGTTTCGAAAACCGCGACTGGGAAGAGCTGGCCAGCGGACCGGGCCCTCAGGACGGCGTTAACTACCTCTACATCGGCGACATTGGCGACAACAATGCCCAGCAGCCGTTTCTGCAGGTGTACCGACTCCCGGAGCCTGCCAACCTGCAAACGCCGATTACGCAGATTGAGCGGATCAACTTCCGCTACCCCGATGGTCCCCGCGATGCGGAAGCTATGTTCATTGATCCGGCTACCAAAGATATCTACATCATCTCGAAGCGGGAGGCTAACGTGCGGCTGTACCGGCTGCCGTACCCGCAGAACATCAACGAGCTGACCGTTGCCGAATCGCTGGGCGAAATTCCCATGACGTTCGTAACCGGAGCGGCTATTTCGCCCGATGGGTCCGAGATTGTAGTTCGGACTTATACCGAAATCCGGTACTGGAAGCGAAATGCCGGACAAAGCATTGCCGATGCCCTGCAACGGGGTAACAGCAAAGCCCTGCCGTATCGGGTAGAGCCGCAGGGCGAAGCCGTCTGTTTCGACAAGGATGGCAAAGGTTATTTCACCATCAGCGAAAAAGGCAGCGCTTCTGCCGTTAATCTCTTTTATTACGCCCGTAAATAATCGGCACTGGGGCGCCCTGTTCTCAGTTCACTCGATCACCTTTTGAAAACTGCTGCTGTTATCGGGGCCGGTATTGCCGGTATTGCGTCGGCCATCCGGCTGGCGGTGAAAGGCTATGCCGTTGACGTCTTCGAGGCTAACGACTATCCGGGCGGTAAACTCTCCACGTTCGATCTGACCACCGACCGGGGAAGTTACCGGTTCGATGCGGGGCCGTCGTTGTTTACGATGCCGCACCTGGTCGATGAACTGTTTCAGCTGGCCGGTCGACAGCCGGCCAACTATTTTCAGTACATCCGGCTGGACGAAACCTGCCGCTATTTCTGGGACGATGCCACCCGACTTACGGCCTGGGCCGACCATACCCGATTCGGTCAGGAAGTCGAGTCCGTTCTGGGCGAACCCGCGGATCATCTGCTGGACCACCTCCGCGACAGCGCTCTTAAGTATGAGGTAACCGAAAAGCTGTTTCTGCACCGGTCACTGCACAAAATTGGTACCTGGATCAACCGGGATGCCTTACGGGGCTATCTCAACCTCCCCAGGCTGGGGGTGTTCAGCACTATGAACAAGGCCAACGAGGGTCGGTTTCGGCATCCCAAACTCGTTCAGCTGTTTAACCGCTACGCCACCTACAACGGCTCAGACCCGTACCAGACACCCGCCACCCTGAATATCATTCCGCATCTGGAGTATAACATCGGCGCTTTTTTTCCGGTGCAGGGCATGGTCAGCATTACCGGGAGCCTGGTTCGGCTGGCCGAAGATCTTGGCGTTCGGTTCCACTACCGGGCGCGGGTAAGCCAGCTCGTCACGAAAGGAACGCAGGTGTTGGGCGTTCAGCTGGCGGGCGAGGAGCAGCCGCGTCCCTACGCGCTGGTTGTATCGAACATGGATGTGGTCAGTACGTTTCGGAAACTGCTGCCCAACGCCCGGCAGCCGGAACGGATTCTGCGGCAGCCCAAATCCAGCTCGGGGCTGATCTTCTACTGGGGTATCCGGCGCGAGTTTGCCGAGCTGGGGCTGCATAACATATTCTTCAGCAACAACTACCGCGCCGAGTTTGCCGAGTTATTTGGCCAGAACCAGCTGTACAGCGACCCGACTATCTACCTCAACATCACGTCGAAACACAAGGCCGATGACGCTCCGCCGGGTTGCGAAAACTGGTTTATCCTGCTCAACGCGCCCAACAATACCGGTCAGGACTGGGATGCTATCATCAGCCGGGCGCGGCAGGACGTGATCCGCAAACTGAGCCACAACCTGGGCGTCGATGTAGAGCCGCTCATCGAAACCGAAGCTGTTCTGGACCCGCGCAGTATCGAAGCCCGAACCTCATCGAGCCAGGGCGCTCTGTACGGCAACAGCAGCAACAACCGGTTTGCGGCTTTCCTGCGGCATGCCAATTTCTCGCACGAATTCCGGAATCTGTACTTTGTAGGGGGGAGCGTTCATCCCGGCGGAGGCATTCCGCTCTGCCTGCTCTCGGCCAAAATCATGACGGATGTGGTTGATGAGAAGGCCAGCCAGTAGTTTAGTTCTGACGGGTAGCTACGGAAACAGAACGTAGTAAACCAGATGCGGTACTCTGTAAACTGAGTACCGTTTTAGTATCTTGCTGCATGGATTCCTCTATTCTGATTATAGTGCTGAGCCTGGCGGTGCTGATTTCCTACGGCTTCGACCTGTTCAGCAGTCGTTTCAAGATTCCATCGGTACTATTGCTGCTGGCGTTGGGTATGCTGACCCGGCAGGCTACCGACTACTTTAGCGTGCGGGTGCCTTATCTGGATACCATCCTGCCAACGCTGGGCACGCTGGGCCTTATTCTGATCGTGCTGGAGGGCGGGCTTGATCTCGAACTCCACGGTGAGCGACTGGGGGTGCTGCGCCGAACCCTGCTGGCGTCGCTGCTGTCGATTATTGGCGGTACGCTGCTGATGGCGGGCACGCTGTACCTGCTGCTCAACGATACGTTTTACCATTGCCTCATTGCGGCTCTCCCGTTTTCTATCATCAGTAGCGCCGTTGCCAACGCGAGCGTGACCAACCTCTCCGACGGGAAACAGGATTTTGTGGTTTACGAGTCGGCCTTTGCGGGTATTCTGGGGATCATGGCTTATAACTTCCTGCTGCTCAGTCGCGATTCGGTGCTGGGGGCGGTCTGGTTCTTCGCGCGCGACACGCTGGTGATGGCGCTGATCTCGCTGGCCTGCTGTTTCCTGCTGCTCTACCTGATCAGCCGCATCAACCATCGGATCAAGTTTTTGCCCATTATTTCGGTGCTGTTTCTGGTCTACGCCCTGGCCGAAATTAACCATCTGTCGTCATTGCTGCTGATCCTGATCTTCGGGCTTTTCCTGAACAATACGGAGCTGTTTATCCGCGGCACACTCAGCCGCATCCTGAAAAATGATCTGTTCGAGAAAGAGCTTGAGCAGCTCAAAAACCTCACGGCCGAGGGCGCCTTCGTTGTCCGGACGTTTTTCTTCCTGATCTTCGGCTACATAGCCGTGCCGAGCGAACTCATCGATACGGATGCGCTGATCGTCAGTGCGCTGTTTGTGTTTATCATCATCACCTGGCGCTGGCTGACGCTGCGCATCACCTACCCAAGTGCCGCCAGACCCCTGCTCTGGATAGCGCCCCGTGGCTTGATCACCATTCTTCTTTACCTGAATATTCCGGAGAACCTGCGGCTGGTCGGCTTCCGCGAGGGCATTCCCATGCTGGTGGTGGTGATGTCGTCGCTGGTGATGATCGGCGGAGCGGTTCGGGGGCAGCGGTTGAACAACGAGTAAACTACGGCCTGCTTTTTTTCGTCCATTTCAGAAAGGCCCAGACCGGTCGTGTGGCCAGGTAGCCCAGGTTCTGGTCGTTGGCAAACGCTTCGCGCTCGAAGCTGATATTCCGGTAGGCCGTATAATGGTCGCGGTACTGAAATCGGCGGATCACATATTCAATCAGATACCAGAAGTAGAAGGGAACGATACCCAGCTCCAGTTGCTGGCGCAGGTGAATCCGTTCGTGATTGATCAGCGTGGGGCCGGGGTTTCTGTGCCGGACCAGGATGAACGGAAACAGGGCCATGCCATCGGGACCAAGTGCAGGAATTCGTAAAATAAATAGCTTCTTTGCCATCGACATACAGACAATTACGGAGTCGTTCCGGTTCTATTTTATGACTATAACCCTCATCATACTCTTCGTTATTGGGTACCTGCTGATCACCCTCGAGCATCCGATCAAAATTAACAAGACCGCTACGGCGCTGATTACGGGTGTGGTTTGCTGGACGGTATATGCCCTGTCGGTCAGTGATATAGAAGCCGTTGTTCATCATCTCGGCGAGCACCTGACGGGGGTTGCGGAGATACTGTTTTTTCTGCTGGGGGCCATGACTATCGTAGAGCTGATCGATGCGCACGATGGTTTCACGCTCATTACCGACCGGATTGCCAGTCGCAATACCCGCACGCTGCTTTGGATTATTAGTCTCCTGACCTTTGGTCTGTCGGCGCTGCTGGATAACCTCACCTCGTCTATTGTCATGATTTCGGTAGCCCGCAAGCTGGTTCGCAACGCGGAGCAGCGACGGGTCATTGCCGGTATGATCATCCTGGCTGCCAACGCCGGCGGTGCCTGGTCGCCCATTGGCGACGTAACGACGACTATGCTCTGGATAGGCGGGCAGATCACGACCACCAACATCATTCGCGAATTGCTGCTGCCCAGCCTCGTATCGCTGGTCGTGCCGCTGGGTATTCTGACATTCATGTACAAAGCCGATACGCAGGCCGCTCAGCCAACGGCGAAGCAGGGCATTAGCCGGCCTTACGTGTCGAAAGCGGCCCGACGCGACCGGCGGCTGATGCTGGCCATCGGACTGGGGGGCATGCTGTTTGTGCCGATCTTCAAAACCGTTACCCATCTGCCGCCTTACATGGGCATGATGCTCGTGCTGGGTGTAATCTGGGTGGCGTCGGAGGTGATTCACAGCGACAAGGATGAAGCCGAACGGCAGAAGTTCACAGCCGCCCACGCCCTGAGCCGCATCGACACGTCCAGCATATTGTTCTTTCTGGGCATTCTGCTGGCGGTTGGCTCGCTCGAAGCAACGGGCGTGCTGCGGAGCCTGGCCGGCGCGTTGACCGATGCGGTCGGGAACCTGGATGTAATTGTTCTGCTGATTGGGCTTGTATCGGCTGTGGTCGACAATGTGCCGATTGTAGCGGCTGCCATGGGAATGTACGATTTAGAGACCTATCCGCCTGATGCCAAGCTCTGGGAATTTCTGGCCTACTGCGCCGGTACCGGTGGCAGTCTGCTGCTGATCGGGTCGGCGGCCGGGGTAGCCGTTATGGGTATGGAGCGACTGTCGTTTGGCTGGTACCTGCGCCGGATCAGCTGGCTCGCGCTGATCGGTTATGTTGCGGGGGCTGTGGTATACCTGGTTGAGTACGCCCTGTTCCGGTAGCCGGTACCGCCCATGCCAGAGCTGCTCAGAGGCTTGCCGATTCAGGGGCGATTCTTTACATTTGGTCGAACCAATCACCCCCTTTTCTCCTCATGAAACGATTCCTTATAGCCCTGTTACTGCTGCCGGCGCTGACCCGGCAGGCCACTGCACAAGACGCCCCTACGGCCGATCAGGTACTGGACAAATACATAACAGCCCTCGGCGGTAAAGATGCCCTGACGAAAGTAAACGATCTGACAATGAGCATGTCGAGCGAGACCGAGCGCGGGGTGATGATCATTACCCGCAAGCAGAAACTACCCAACAAGTTCTCGATGGTGATCAACGCCAACGGTATGGAGGTGATGAAGCAAACCGGCGACGGGCAGAAGGTGCTTATGGGCGGAATGCAGGGCAGCCAGACACTAGACGGCCCGGCGGCTCAGCAGATGACCCTGATGAATACGCTTTTTCCGGAGTTGCACTATGCCGAAAATGGCGTTAAAACAACCCTGGTCGGGCCCGAGACCGTTGACGGCAAGAGCACCTACAAACTCAGCCATACAACTGCCGACGGATCATCTACCTGGACGGACAACTTCGACACCAGCACGGGCCTGAAAGTGCAGTCGGTCGTAACCAACAAATCGCCCCGGGGTAGCATGACGACGACAACCGTATACGACGATTATAAGGATGTGAGTGGTATCAAATTTCCGATGACGCTCAATCAGAAGTCGGCCCGGGGTACCATGGTCATGACCGTCGATAACGTGAAGGTCAACAAAGGGCTCAAAGATTCGGATTTTAAAACCGAATAAATGGTGCCGACATGCTACCGACATGCTACCGACATGCTACCGACGCTGCGCTGTGAAGGCCCTACGGGCCATATGAATGATCGGGTCGTTTGCTGCTACCGACGCTGCGCTGTGATGGCCCTGACGGGCCAAGGATGATCGGGCCGTTTGTTACCGACGCTGCGTTGTGAAGGCCCTACGGGCCATGGATGATGGGCCGTTTGCTGCTACCGACGCTGCGCTGTGAAGGCCCTACGGGTCATGATTCGTGATAACGTGATCGTGATAACAGTGGTAAACCATGGCTGGCCTTTTTGTCGTCCCGGCAAAGGACCGGGCCACCGAAGTGGGGATCTTCTGTAGCCGAAGGTTTTTTAGCCTCGCCCGGAGATTCTTACTGCCAACGGGATGACAAAGAATAGTCGTAATCGACTGTTCGTCGTTCGCGTTACGTAACGGTGCCATAATCAGGAACTGCCTGACAGGACATAAAAAAACGCCCGACCTGCTGGCCGGGCGTTTTTTGTGGCTTCGTTAGTCGAGTATCGGCACCACCTTGTCGAGGTTGTAGAAGATGATATCTTCTTTGCCGCTTTCGGTTTCGTTCATCATCATACCCACGATGGCGTTCTTCTGAATCCGGCCCGACAGGATTTCCTTCGAGAGGGCGTTCAGGATGCGCCGTTGCAGCACACGCTTCAGCGGGCGGGCGCCAAACTGAGGATCGAAGCCTTCGCGGGCGATGAAGTCGAGCACCTCCGTGTCGGCTTCGAGTGCGATACCCTGCTCGGTCAACCGGTGCTGGATCTGCCGGAACTGGATCTCCATGATCTTGCGCACTTCGCGTCTGGTCAGCGGCTGAAACATCACCAGTTCATCGATCCGGTTCAGAAACTCGGGCCGTACGGTCTGCTTCAGCAGCTCAAACACTTCTTCTTTCGTGCTCTCGATGATTTGATCGGCATTCTGATCCGTTATGTCGGCAAACCGCTCCCGGATCACGTGCGACCCGATATTCGAGGTCATGATGATAATCGTATTCTTAAAGTTGGCTACCCGGCCTTTGTTATCGGTCAGGCGACCATCGTCCAGCACCTGCAGGAGAATGTTGAACACATCGGGGTGTGCTTTCTCAATCTCATCGAGCAAAATGACGCTGTACGGTTTCCGACGAACGGCCTCCGTTAGCTGACCACCTTCGTCATAGCCTACGTAGCCCGGAGGGGCACCAATCAGGCGGCTCACGGCGTGGCGCTCCTGGTACTCGCTCATGTCGATGCGAACCAGCGCGTTCTCGTCGTTGAACAGGAATTCGGCCAGGGCCTTGGCCAGCTCGGTTTTACCGACGCCGGTCGTACCCAGGAAGATGAACGAACCGATGGGGCGCTTCGGGTCCTGCATACCCGCGCGGCTCCGGCGTACGGCGTCCGACACGACCTCGATCGCTTCTTCCTGACCCGCTACCCGCTTGCCGAGTTCCGCTTCCAGGAACAGCAGTTTGTCGCGTTCCGACTGGAGCATGCGGCTCACCGGAATACCTGTCCATTTGGCCACCACTTCGGCAATGTCTTCGGAGGTGACTTCTTCCTGCAACATGGGGCTCTGGTTGTTGGACACGTCGCCGTCGCCTTTCTCCCGTTGCAGTTCCTTCAGGCGGTTTTCGATTTCCGGGATGCGGCCGTACCGAATCTCGGCTACTTTGCCGTACTCGCCTGAGCGCTCGGCCTGTTCGGCTTCGATGCGGAGCTGGTCGAGTTGTTCTTTCAGCGTACGGCCTTCGTTGACCGACGCTTTTTCGGTTTCCCAGCGGGCTTTCAGTTCGGTACGCTGCTCGTTCAGCTCGGCAATTTGCCGGCTCAGGACGCTTTCTTTGTCGCGGTCGTCTTCGCGCCGGATGGCTTCGCGTTCAATTTCCAGCTGCATGATCCGCCGGTTCAGCTCGTCGAGCTCTTCGGGTACGGAGTCGATCTCGAGCCGGAGCTTGGCTGCGGCTTCGTCCATGAGGTCAATGGCCTTATCGGGCAGGAACCGGTCCGAAATGTAGCGGTTCGACAGCTCAACGGCGGCAATGACCGCGTCGTCTTTGATGCGTACGCCATGGTGCAGCTCATAGCGCTCTTTGATACCGCGCAGGATCGAGATCGCATCCGGCACGTCGGGTTCATCGACCATAACGGACTGGAACCGGCGTTCGAGGGCTTTGTCTTTCTCGATGTATTTCTGGTATTCTTTAAGCGTGGTAGCACCGATGGCGTGCAGTTCGCCCCGCGCCAGGGCTGGTTTCAGCAGGTTAGCCGCATCCATAGCCCCTTCGCCACCACCGCCCGCACCAATGAGGGTGTGGATTTCGTCGATGAACAAGACGATTTCGCCATCGGAATCCGTCACCTCCTTGATAACGGCCTTCAGCCGTTCTTCAAACTCACCCTTGTATTTGGCACCGGCCACGAGCAAGCCCATGTCCAGCGACATAATAATCTTCGACTTGAGGTTTTCGGGAACGTCGCCCTGTACAATGCGCTGGGCCAGTCCTTCTACGATGGCGGTTTTACCGACACCGGGTTCACCCAGCAGCATCGGGTTATTTTTGGTCCGGCGGCTCAGTATCTGGAGCACCCGCCGTATTTCTTCGTCGCGGCCAATCACCGGGTCAATTTTGCCCGCGCTGGCTCGCTCGTTGAGGTTGATACCGTACCGCTCCAGCGACTGGTACGTTGCCTCTGCGTTTTGGTCTTTCACAGGATTGTTTTTGCCCCGCAGGTCGCGAATGGCATCTTTTAGGGTTTTTTCGGAAAATCCGATGTCTTTCAGTAACGTAGCTACGGTGTCTTTACCACCAACGAGGCCAAGTAGCATCATTTCGACGCTGACATACTCGTCGCCAAAGTCTTTCATTTGCGTCTGGGCCCGTTGCAAAGCCGCGTTCAGATCATTGCCCAGGTAAATACCCTGCTGCTGCCCACCGGCAACGACCACTTTGGGGTACCCGTTGATGATGGCATCCAGGGCGAGGGTCAAGCGTTTGATGTCGGTACCGAGTTTCCTGGCCAGAAACCCTACGGTGTTTGGGTCTTCTTCTAGAATGGCTTTCAGCACATGGCCTGTTTCGACCGTTTGCTGCTGATTGCCCTGCGCCATCTGGGCCGCATGCTGCACGACCTCCTGCGCCTTTATGGTGTAATTATTAACGTTCATGGCTGGTTGAGGAATGAATGAGATAGATCAATAACCAGGTATTACAGTCAGTATCTACCAGTTGGTAACAAACTCCGGGCCGGGTCTGTTTTGCGGACATTTTGACGTGAAATAAGCCATTAAGACTGTTAAATGCGTCAAAATGTCTTTATGGGATTTTGTATGGAGAGTATAATTCAGGCGTTCCGAATGCGCAAGATCCTCGACATTCCGCCTGTATCCTACGGGATGTGTGTCAATGAATAAATCTGTATGCGCAGCAGGTCAACCGTAATCGGTCAGGGCGAATATCATTAGGGTATGTCCATAGCCATAGGGACAGAGTTCATAGAGAAGCCGCTTAGAGATTTCTATGGTTTAAGCAAGTGAATACGCATAGGTTTTGTCATATTCTTGGTTCTTGCTTACTACCGCATAGGCCCGCCCTATCAACTTATTGCGAACGGCGTTGAGAACGGCCATCTTATTCTTACCCTCACCGACCTTCCGCTGATAGTAATCCCGTAGTTCTCCCTTGGCTCGAATAGCGGTCATGGCCGATAAGTGAAGTAATGTTTTCATGTGCTTGTCGGCCATGGGCGATACGCGTGTTTTGCCACGGATGCTGCTACCGGATTGATAAGGAAACGGGGCTACGCCCGCATAACAAGCGAACTGTTTAG
>NZ_MVEC01000024.1:0-107578 GCF_002006735.1 Spirosoma sp. 209
GTTGACCAGCCGGATGCTGACTTTGCCTCCCAGCTGCTTGTCCAGACCGATCTGCACTTTGCCTTCGGCCGTGGTGTAGACCCCGCTCTGGTAGCTGGCCACGCTGGCGGGGCGGGTAGGGCGGGTGATGGGGTTGGCGCTGGCAGGAGCCACGCTGGCAACGGTGAGAGACAGGGCAACAACGAAGGCGGTGATAAGCGTTTTCATGACTAGTGGTGTTTATGAGGGTTGGTGATTTGTGTCCGTTTTGATGAATCAAAGGTCGCCACCACCCCGCCCCCGCTCTGTCACAAATGGGTCAATCCCTGCCACTTTTGGGAAATGCAGACCATACAGGCCCGTTTCGGGTTGATTCGCCGGTTTTTTTACCGCCATTTTACGTCTATGTGACTACGGTTCAGTCAATGGCTGCTGCCAAAAAAAGGCCTGCACTTTTGACAAGCACAGGCCTTTTTCCCATTTCGGGTGGGTCATCTCAGCTTAGTTTGCCCGGGGCCGGGTGCGGCAGGGGCTTGATGAAGATGGTCAGCCAGGTCCGGCGCGCCATCCGGAAGAAATAAGGAGTCAGTATAATCAGCGTAGGCACCAGCCCGACGAGGTAGTAGTTCAGATCGACCTTCAACCCGATGACGACAATAAAAAAGGTCAGCAGGGTCCAGATCGTGAAGAACGCGTAACTCACAAACATGGAAGCCCAGTAGAACCCCGGCTCCGGCATGAAATTCGTTCCGCAGTGCGGACAGTGATCGTGCATCTGGTCAAAATGCCGGCTGAAGGCGCTCTTGGTCACGAAGAAATCGCCCTCATGGCACCGCGGACATTTGTTGAACAAAATACTGGTTAATCGGCTATCGGAAGACATGGCTATTGGCGTAGTTAGCGAGGCTGGCAGAGCGGTTACGGGCTCTTAATCAACCCCTATTTTATAAGACAAAGGTACACCCGCCCCTGGCCCGATGCCATGACAAATTAGCCCGGCTATGGTACAAATCAACGATACTAGCGTTCCGCCTGCCTGAACTCGGCGGGGGTCAGTCCGGCCTGCTTCCGGAAGAACCGGACGAAATACGACCCATCGTCGAAGCCGAGCTGGTACCCGATTTCCTTGACCGACCGGGTCGTATGCGTCAGCAGACGCTGGGCTTCGATCAGCAGGCGGTCGTGAAGCAGCTGGCTGGCCGTTTTGTTCAGTACCTTTTTACAGATATGGTTGAGGTAATTGGGGCTAACTCCCATCTGATCGGCATAGGCGCTGACTGCGCGGGTGCGGACAAACTGCGCTTCCAGCAGCTCTTCGTACTGCCGGATTCGGTCGTAGAGGTGCCCTTCCGTTCCGCTCAGTTGCTGGCCGTAGAGCCGGTTGGCCGACTCCAGCAGGATATGAACAAACGACAGAAACACCTCGGCCTGATGGGTCCGGCGCTGTTCGTATTCCTCATAGGCGTAGGCAAACAAATCACTGAACAGAGCCGCCTGCTGACCGACCTCCAGCAGAGGGAGGTGCTGATGCGAGTGATAAAACGGGTACTGATAGAGCCGGTTTCCGAAGCGGGCCCGGAAAAAGCCCGGCTCAAAAAACAGGTTGAAACCCCGAATATCGGCCGACAGCTGCCAGCTATGCACCTGCCCCGGCGTCAGGAAGTACAGCTGGTGTCCGGTAACGGGGTAGGTTTTGAAGTCGATCGTATGGGTGCCGCTGCCCTGGCTGATCCACATCAGCAGGTAGAACGTATGCGAGTGGGGCTTGTCGATGCCTTTGAACTCCTGAACCAGTTTTTCGAGCCGGGTCATGTAGAAGAGCGTGTCGGGCTCATGACGCGGAAACGACTGGAGTTGATAAACAGGTACCGATGCAGACATGACAGACCGGGCGGGCCGGGGGTTACTGACCGTAGTAAAACTGGTACTCTACCGTCCAGGGATCGTTGGGTGTCAGGCGAATAGAGCGGGCAGCGATCCGGCCAGCGGCATCGTAGTCCAGTTTGTATTCACGCCGGTAAACTCCAAACTGCCCTTTGGTTTCGATCAGGTTACTGGCATAGCCCATATTAGACGGATCGAGACCCGGAAAGTACAGCCCCGCGTAGGGATTGCGCTTATCGTCGTAGGTATACTCGGTAGCGTCGTCGAGCGTGCCCTGCCGGCTGAAGCGTTTGGTGCTGGCTGGTTTTCCCTGACTCCAGGTGGTAATCTGATAGCTGCTGTCGGCCAGGGTTGTCCGGCGATTGGTCGCTACGCTGCCCGCTGCATCGTACTGGTATTCGTCGACCTGTACAAGCCGGTACTGGCCTTCGCCGTCTTTCAGCCGCTGGTAGTGCAGCACCTGACCGATCTGGTTCTCGCCGTTGTAGCGGTACCGGATCACGTTCTGCGAATAGCTGGCGGGGCTAAGAGCCGATTGATTGGTGGCCCAATAGACCTGAACCAGCCGGTTTTGCTGGTATACGCCCAGGTAGTACTCATAGCCGAAGACCGTGGGTTCCAGGCTGGCCAACAGCCGCCCCTGCGCGTCGTAGGTGAATGTTTTCCGGGTCGGCTGGGTTCCGCGGCTTACTGCAATGGGTTTGTTGGCCGGGCCGCGGCCGTTGACGGCAATCTGGGTCACGTCGGGGCGCTCGAACCGGGCCAGGGTGTCGGGTTTGGTGGTCAGTTCGGTGGCAAGAACGAGGGACTGATCGGCCTCGGGTTCGGGTACAGAACAGTTGATCAAACCCAGTAGAAGCAGAGACCATAGGAGCCCCTTACGGATTGTTGGTTGCATAGGAACGTTGAGTCTGGAAACGACAAAGCGGTATTGAGTAGAACCCTGTGTTACTAAAATCGAAATAGTAGTTCTATCTACTAAACAGCAAAGAAAGCGAATCGGTTGGCTTTTCCCGATTTCTGCGCGGTAGTTTATAAAACAGATCAGCCCCAGACACAGCCGTTGCGTTGGCTATATCCGGGGCTGACCCCATGTTCAGGAAGGTGGATGGTAGAAGCGGAGCCGCGGTTGTTGTTTAGTTCATAGCGATCCGGCGGGTGCTTTCCGAGGGCTGGGCCGTGGCAATCGTCAAAGCGTGGGTCGTCGTCTCTACCCCGTTGCTGATTAGCAAGGTGTATGAGCCGTCGGGCAGACCGCTTACGTCCAGCCGCAAACGAACCTGCTGCTGGCGCTTGCCTACCTGCTCCTGGTAGACCTCCTGACCCTGGCTGTTGACCAGCCGGATACTGACCTTGCCCCCCGGCTGCTTGTCCAGACCGATCTGCACTTTGCCTTCGGCCGTGGTGTAGACCCCGCTCTGGTAGCTGGCCACGCTGGCCGAACGGGCAGGGCGGGTGATGGGGTTGGCGCTGGCAGGAGCGACGCTGGCAACGGTGAGAGACAGGGCAAGGGCGAGGGAAGCGATGAGCGTTTTCATGACTGGTAGTGTTTATGCGGGTTGGTGATTTGTGTCCGTTTTGATGAATCAAAGGTCGGCACCCACCCGCCCCCACCCTGTCACAAATGGGTCAATCCCTGCCACTTTTGAGAAAACCACCCCAATAGCCACCATAAAGTGGCTTATTTCTTTTTCCGGCAGCTGGCAGGGAAAAAACAATCAACCGTTTATCAACCAGTCAGCGGGAAATTGCCTGACCCGTTAACTTATATAGTAGTAGTGTAATAAGATTATGTTTACATGTATATATTCGTAAGTACATAAGCTTGTGTAGAAACAAGTCTATCCCAGCGTTTATGGTGCTTTCTTACACACCCGTTTACCGGCTCAACGCTATGAAACTAAGCCTTCTTGCCTGCCTGTGTTTAGTGCCCCTGATGAGTCTTGCTCAGGAAAAAACCTACGATGTTGCAGTAAGCTACGGAGCCTACACGAGCCCTAGCTTTAAACAGCATAAAGCGAGAGAATACTTTGCGGCTGATTTTGACTATCACCTTGCCGGACGCTGGACGATATCGTCTGGATTTATGACAGGTCGTTTTGATTACTTCGACGACATTCGTTCCAATGACCCGATGAGCCTTTTTAATCCCCAGGATGGTACCAATGCCCGGGGTTATCAGCTGTATGGCTATGGAATGGCTAAGTATTCACTTATCCGAACGGGCGGGTTTACGCTACAGGCAGGAGCCGGGATTGGCTTTTTCAATCAGCGACTGGAGTATCCTTATCGGGTAAACAACAGCACCGGTGGTGCCACGTACTATGCACAATCGTCTTTTACGGATCTGGCCCTTCCGGTGAGTCTGGAGGCCTACTATATAATCAGTCAACGGGTTGGTATAGGCCTGAAAACAGGGGGCTATATCGAACCGGATTTCCCTGTGGTTGGCCTACACATCGGCCCCCAACTCAGGATACGTCTGTAAAATATTCCATCGAAAAAACGGTAACGGCTTTCTCCGATACCGCCCCGGGTGTGTCGATGAGCAGGTAATCAAACCTCCCGCTTAGTTCGTGGTGATCCGGCGGGTGCCCTTTGCCGGTTAGGTTGTGGTCGCTACTTCGTTGCTAATCATGCCCATACAAGACCCGTTGACCAGTTCAGCGCAGTATGTGTTTAGAAACAGATTCGCGAAACGGGCGCCTGCTGCTGTGCTACACGGCTATACTGCCTATTAGTTTATACAACAACCGGTGTAGCTGCTGCGCTTCCTCCAGCGAAATACCCAGGTTGCTCGTCAGTCGGCTGAGCACTTTGGGGGCTTCGGTGGCCAGTTGTTGCCCTTTCGGCGTAAGCGAAATAATTACGCTCCGTTCGTCTTCCTGAGAGCGAACCCGATCAATCAGGCCCACGGTCTGCATGCGCTTGAGCAGCGGGGTTAAGGTGTTGGACTGCAAATGCAGTTTTTCTGACAGTACCTTCAGATTGACCCGGTCCGTTTCCCACAGGATCAGCAGAACCAGGTACTGCGGATAGGTCAGTCCCAGCTCGTCCAGAACCGGCTGGTAGCACTGGGTCACGAGCCGGGATGCCGCGTAGAGGGGAAAACACAGCTGGTTTTCCAGTTTGAGCGATTCATTGATCGTCATGGGTACAGCGCTGGATTTATGTTTGTTACCGGCGGGCCATCTGGTTTGATCTCCCGCCATGGACTGTCTTCGGTCTGCGGACCGCCGTTACTGCGCAGCTGGCGTTTGCCGATGCCGCCAGTAGGTAAGGCCGCCCGTTGACCACAGCGCCCATAAAATTAACACCGGCTGGAAGAAAAGCCGAATGAGCCGGGCCTGGTCAGAGTTGAGGTTGAACGCATTTGTGCCGTTCACGTACTGGGCAATATTGCCCGGGAAAATTAGCACGTAGAAGAGCGCCAGCGCCAAACCTACACTGACCTTATGTCGGGTCCAGAAGACCATCGCCAGGCCGAGCGTCAGTTCGACCAGCCCCGACACCAGCACGACGCTGTCTTTGCTGAAGGGGAGCCAGTCGGGCACCTGCGCCTGAAACTCGGCCCGCTGAAACGTCAGATGACCAATACCGGCCAGCAACATAAAAACTCCCAGCAGGATTCGGAAGCCATTTTGCAGCGCACTCGTCTTCGTTGTTTTCATGGTGGTAGGGGTAGGCAGTAAGCGTCCCGCATCAGCTACGGGACGCTGGTTATGATTAGATGACCTGCAACTGAACGTCGATATTGCCCCGGGTAGCGTTCGAATAAGGGCAAACCAGGTGCGTCTTTTCGACCAGTTGCCGGGCCTGCTCGTTATCGATGCCCGGAATCGTAACGGCCAGCGCCACCTGTAAACCGTATCCACCCTGACCATTCGGAATCAGGCCCACCGTTGCCTTTACGCTGGACGGAGCCTCCGGTTTCACCTTAGCCTGCCCCATGACCAGGTTCAGGGCACTGTCGAAACAGGCCGCGTAGCCGGCCGCAAACAGCTGCTCGGGGTTGGTATGTCCACCGGCGCCACCCAATTCCTTTGGCGTACGAACCTGCAGATCAAGAATGCCATCTTCACTTTGTACGTGCCCGTTCCGCCCGCCGGATACGTTCACGCTCGTTTCATACAACGCGTTCATAATTTATATCGTTAAAGATTATATCGTTTGCGATACAAATGTAATGACGGCAGTCTTCCAATCCAAACGTGTTTTTTTACGAGTCATGGTTATGTACCTGTAGCATCGGCTCAACCTGCTGATCTGCTGCGTATTTTTGGAACGAACTCCCCTCTTTCCTCTCCTGTGAAAGCCCTCTGGCACGACCTGCGCCACTACCTCCGCACCGACTACCGGCCCGATCTGTACGGCGCTACGGCGGCCTGGCTACTGCTGCTGCTCGCCGTCAACTACTCCCTCGATCTCGAAGACTCGTACATCGACAGCTACCAGGGACGACCCATCTGGCCGGTACTCTACGCTGGCCTCTACGCGCTCTGCTATTACGGCAGTGTTTGGCTCTGGACCCATTTTCACCAACGCGCCGACCTCTGGCGAAGCCGCGATTTCTGGCTACGCAGCAGCACAGCGCTGGTCTGCTACTCGATCTATTCGGGTTTCTACGGGCACGTGGCGCTGAGCCGGCAGCTGTTCGGGGGCGAGGTATTCGTTTTTCTGTACTACTGCCTGCACAACCTGCAATCGGTGCTGACCATCGTGCTGCCGCTGTACGTCTTTTACCGGCTGGTCGACCAGCGCCTGAACCCGTCGGCTTTCTACGGCATGGCGCCCAAGCGGAAAGGGCTGGCTCTGTACGCGCTGCTGCTGGCGCTGATGGTACCGCTAATCACGCTGGCGTCGTTCCAGCCCGACTTTCTGGCCTCCTACCCAACCTACCACGACACCGGCGCCAACGCGTTTTTCGGGGTTCCGGAATGGGTTACGGCGCTCGTGTACGAGTTCTGCTACGGCTGGGACTTCGTACCGACCGAGTTGTTGTTCCGCGGGTTTCTGGTCATCGGCATGAGCCGGGTCATGCGCGGGCCCGTACTGCCGATGGTGGTCTGGTACTGCGCCATTCACTTCGGCCGGCCGCTGGGCGAAGCGGTTTCGTCCGTCTTCGGGGGCTACCTGCTGGGCGTACTGGCGCTGAGCACCCGCAGCATCTGGGGGGGGCTGCTGATCCATATCGGCATTGCCTGGGGTATGGAACTGGCCGCTTTTCTGCAAAAGGCCGGGCGCTGACCCTACGGGGGCGGCTACCGCAGCAAGGGAGAAACGCGGGTGCCGATCAGGTCGATAGCGTTCATGAGCTGCTGGTGGCTCAGCCCGGCATTGTCCATCTGGAACGTAACCCGCGAGATACCCCCCAGCGCTTCGCTGTGCCGGAGAATCTTCTGCGCCACCTCTTCCGGACCGCCTACCAGCAGTGCCCCGCGTTCGCTGTTCATGGCGTCGAAATGGGCACGGGTAACGGGTGGCCAGCCACGCTCTTTGCCGATGCGGGTAAAGGTTTCGGCATAGCCCGGGTAAAAGTCGGCGATGGCTTCCTGGGTCGTGTTGCCTACGTACCCGATCGAATGGAGCCCCACCTGCAACTGCTCCGGCGCATGACCCGCCCGCCGTCCGGCTTCGCGGTACAGGTCGACCAGGGGCCGGAACCGATGCGTTTCGCCACCAATAACGGCTACCATGAGCGGCAGGCCCAGCACCCCCGCCCGAACAAACGACTGGGGTGTGCCGCCCACGCCGATCCAGATCGGGAGCGGCTTCTGTAACGGCCGGGGGTAAATGCCCTGTCCGGTCAGGGCGGGTCGGTACTGGCCCGACCAGTGTACGGCTTCGTTGTCGCGGATGGTGAGCAGCAGGTCGAGTTTTTCGGAGAAGAGCGCGTCGTAGTCGTGCAGGTTGAGGCCGAAGAGCGGAAACGATTCGGTAAAGGAACCCCGCCCCACAACGAGTTCGGCGCGTCCTCGGGAGATCAGATCGAGGGTAGCGAACTGCTGAAACACCCGCACCGGGTCGGCTGCGCTCAGGACCGTTACTGCGCTCGTCAGCCGGATCTGGCGGGTACGGGCAGCCGCAGCCGCCAGGATGAGCGTAGGCGCCGAGTCGAGAAACTCCGGCCGGTGGTGCTCGCCGATACCGAACACGTCCAGCCCAGCCTGATCGGCCTGTTCGATTCGGTCAATCAACTGATTCAGAGCCTCCGAATCATTGGATACGGGGCGGTTACCGGCCTGCTGAAACGCGGCCGCAAAACTATCTATACCTACCTGCATACGACAGATTGAAAATAAGCTGTTACTTTCAGCCTGTCTGGGTAATGCTTTCGCCGGGTTTGTAGTTCATTCGGCAGGAGGGTATACTGTCTGTTCGTTACTTTTTACGCCCATGTTAGATCTGATCATTGACGCCCGACCCGCTTCGCTCGGAAATGGATTTACCGTAAAACGCATTTTGCCCTACCGCCTGCGCCGTATGCTGGGCCCGTTTATCTTCATGGATCATGGCGGGCCGGTCAGCTTCAGCCCCGAGCAGGCACCCAGCATGGACGTGCTGCCCCATCCGCACATCGGTTTGTCGACGGTCAGCTACCTCTTCGACGGGCAGGTTACCCACCGCGACAGTCTGGGTGTACAGCAGATTATCCGGCCGGGCGAGGTTAACTGGATGACGGCGGGCCGGGGCATTGCCCATTCCGAACGGTTCGAAGACCCGGCCACGCTGGCGGGTGGCTCGCTCGAGATGATACAGACCTGGGTGGCCCTGCCCGAAGCCGACGAAGAAAGCGCGCCCACGTTCGAGAACTACCAGCCCGACCAGCTGCCGGTCTTTACCGATACGGGCGTCTGGCTGCGGCTCATTGCGGGCGATGCCTTCGGGCTGAAAAACGGCGTCAAAACCCACTCGCCCCTGTTTTACGCCCACGTTGTTCTGCAGCCGGGGGCGCGTTTTGGCCTGCCGGTGGGTTTTCCTGAGCGGGGCGCTTACGTAGCGAAGGGAAGCGTGGAGGTAAACGGCCATACGTACAGCGCCGGGCAGCTGCTGGTGTTTACCCGCGGCATCGACCCGATTCTGGTGGCTAAAGAAACCTGCACGCTCATGCTGCTGGGGGGCGAACCGCTGGGTGAGCGCTACATCTGGTGGAACTTCGTCTCGTCGCGGCTCGACCGGATCGAGCAGGCCAAAGCCGACTGGCAGGCGGGTCGTATTGCGCTGCCTCCCAACGACAATGCCGAGTTTGTACCGCTGCCCCAGGACAAGTCAAGGCCCGCCGGTACGCCCCCTCCGCAACCGCTATCCTGAGTTTACGGCTTTGTAGCCACCGAAAACCGTATAACGACCCGAACCTACGGCTGCGCCAGCCCCAGGTCGAGCAGGGTTCGCTTGATGGCCGCAATCCGCTGCTGGCGCTGCAGCACGTTGGGCGGGGCTACCCGTTCCAGACAGTCGGTCAGGCGGCAGCGCTCGCAGGATTCGTTCACCTCCCGCCGGTTCAGGGCCGGGTCGTTCAGGAACCGGATACGCGCCCGCGAACTTTCATCGACCAGCACACCCAGCGCCACGCTATGGTTCAGGTGCCGGATGGGAGTCAGCGGCCGGGTGAACGACATAATCAGGTACGTATTCTGCGAGTCGATGTAATCTGACAGCTGCGCCCGTACCAGCGGGGTCTGGTAGGCCCTGGCCCGCAGCACCTCTTCCAGCTCGTGCAGACTCGTCAGCGATACCCAACGCCGGCAATAATGCTCGTCGGTAGTGCCGTGCGGATTGTGCAGCCGCGACAGGTGGATTTCGCGGGTCAGGTTCACCACGGGGCTGCTGGTCTCCTGCTCGAACCGCAGAAACACCAGCTGATCGACCCCGAAGTAATGCGGCAGCAGGTTGCTCATCCGCAGCAGGAGCGTTTCGGGCGTGGCCTGAAACTGGTCGAGCATAGCCGTCAGAGCCGCCGAAGCCTCCTTCCAGGTCGACAGATTGAGTAACTCATCCAGCCGGGCGCGCAGAGCCTCCCGCCGAATCAGAATGGCCCCGGCAAAGTACGACGCCTGAAAGTTGTTCAGCACCTGCTCAAACGAGCTCACCTCCACCCAGGTCGACGTGAGGGGGCGGGCGGTCAGGTTCATGTACTGAAACGCCAGCTCGCGGCCCAGCGTAAACGCCCGCTGATCGGTAGTGAGGGTCTGGTTCAGCAGCAACCGCTTTTCGTGCGGTATATAGACCGACCGGAGCCGCGTCAGGGCGGGCTGGGTTTTCTCGTTGAACAGCTCGATATGATAGCCGTAGTGATCGCTGAGGTAGTCGCTCAGGAACGTATCGCTCACAATAACCTCTGTCGGCAACCCGCTCTCGCGCAGAAAGGCATCGGCCGCTTCTTCGATGTCGGCGAAGTAATTATCATGCATCTCCTGGTAGGTCCGCATGACGGTGAAGTAAAAATGGGGCAGGTCTACGTTGTAGTTCCGGGCCATTTCGACTACGGTGCTGATGAAGGCACTCAGCTTGACGGGGGCCTCCGACAGCAGCTCCAGCAGATCGCCCGGCTCAATGCCGAACATGTTCAGGGGTAGCTCGGTCAGCAGATTGGAGCGGAGCAACTGGTAAATAGGCTCCATTTTTTTGTTGAGCTGAAGCGATACCAGCGACTCATAGGTCGTATCCATCGCTTTGGCCAGCCCGATGATCTTCTCGGTCTTGGGATATTTCTTCCCTTTTTCGATCTCGTTGATATACGACTGAGATACGCCTGCCCGCTCAGCCAATTCAAACTGCGTCAGCGATTTATCGAGCCGCATCTGCCGGAGTTTCAGCCCGAAAAGCAACCGTATGTTGCTGGAATTAAGGTCCATTCGCTCAAAAGTTGAAGGAATAAAGGTACGGATTTGCTGATTTATAGCAAGTTTTCAAGATTTAGCGATAAATCGCTTGTTTGACATATTATCGCAAAATATATTTGACACACTTCATCACATTGTCTCAAAACATCACCAAAAACCAGTCATCTATGGAAGCTTTACTCGTGCCCCCAGTAGCGTTTGCCAGTGATCATTCATGGCTCCATTTACCTACCGACGTTCACCTGCTCGAGGATCTTGCTCCTGATGACCTGGTTGCCGAAATTCTGGCCAACGGCGAGGGGCAGCTGGCCGACACCGGCGCCCTGGTTTGCCAGACCGGCCGCTTTACCGGCCGGACCCCCAAAGATCGGTACATTGTCCGCGACGCGCAGACAACGGATACCATCGACTGGGGCGACGTGAATCAGCCGTTCTGCGCCGATGCTTTCGATCAGTTGGAGGAGCGGATGCTGGCCAGCCTGAGCGGCCGCAGGGTGTACACCCGCTATGCCCGGGCCGGTGCCCTGCCCGACTACAGTGTTCGGTTGCGCATCATTACTACACTGGCCTGGCACAATCTGTTCAGTTATAATATGTTTCTGCGGCCAGACGCCAGCGAACCGACCGACGGCCCCGTTGATTTCACCATTCTTGTGGACCCGGCGTTTACGGCCAGCCCGGCTATCGACGGCACCCGCAACGCCAACTTCACCATCCTGAACCTGTCGAAAGGGGTTATCCTGATTGGCGGTACGGGCTATGCCGGCGAGATCAAGAAAAGCGTTTTTTCGGCACTCAACTACAGCCTGCCCCTCCAGCACGGCGTACTGCCCATGCACTGCGCGGCCAACATTGGCAAAGATGGCGATACGGCCCTGTTCTTCGGCCTGTCGGGAACGGGAAAAACAACCCTCTCGGCCGACCCCACCCGCCACCTCATCGGCGACGATGAACACGGCTGGGCCGATAACGGACCAGACGAACCGGCCATTTTCAACTTCGAAGGCGGCTGCTACGCCAAGGTCATTAACCTGACCCGCGAGAACGAACCCGAGATTTATGACGCCATC
Organism: Spirosoma sp. 209; assembly: GCF_002006735.1. Classification (NCBI taxonomy): domain Bacteria; kingdom Pseudomonadati; phylum Bacteroidota; class Cytophagia; order Cytophagales; family Cytophagaceae; genus Spirosoma; species Spirosoma sp. 209. Next base: position 11,777 of record NZ_MVEC01000024.1, read on the forward strand.
GGGCCGGGGGCTATCCTGGAAAATATCCGCTTCGTTCCCGGCACTAACACCGTTAACTACGCCGACGGCTCGGTTACCGAGAATACGCGCTGCTCATACCCGATCGATCACATCCGCAACGCCCGGCAGCCCGCGGTCGGACCGGCCCCCAAGCATATATTCTTCCTGTCGGCCGACGCGTTTGGGGTGTTGCCTCCGCTGTCGCGGTTAACGCCCCAGCAGGCGCTCGACTTCTTCCTGCTGGGCTATACGGCGAAAGTGGCCGGTACCGAACAGGGCGTCAGCAGCCCTACGGCGACCTTCTCACCCTGTTTTGGGGCCGCTTTTCTGCCCCTGCCCGCCCGGCAGTACGCAACGCTCCTGAAGCAGCGCATCGAACAGTATGGTACGCAGGTCTGGCTGGTCAATACGGGCTGGAAAGGGGGCGGCTTCGGCGTTGGAAAACGGATGGCCCTGTCTCATACCCGCGCCATGATCCAGGCAGCCCTGACCGGCGCGCTCGACGATGTTCCGTTCGGTCAACATGCCGAATTTGGCCTGTCTATTCCCAAGCGCTGCCCCGGCGTGCCGATGGAGCTGCTTAACCCGATCGATACCTGGCAGTACAAAGGCATGTACACGGCCGCAGCCAGACGACTCGCCAATGCCTTCGCCGAGAAACTGAAAGAAATCTAGCCGTTCGCGGTATGGATGCCGTGGCCGTCTCAGCCCCGGCATCCATACCGCACCTACGACTGTCTGATGGCTATCAAAAGATCTTGCCGCCCGATTCGTACAGGCGTACCGGTCGGGATGCCAAGTCGATGTCCATCAGTAACCTGGTTCCGGCATTCATACCCTTTCCCCGTTGACCGTAACGAAACCTTCCTGGTAACAGACGCATAAACCATTCTTAACATGACGGTTCAACACACGCTTAACGGCTCGGATACAGCCGCGTTTGGGTTACCCATTGGCATTACCCTCGACCGGTTCATCAAACGGCAGCAAAGCCAGTTTCCATCGGCCGTGGGCGACCTCTCCCAACTCCTGCGCGACATTGCGCTGGCCAGCAAGATCGTAAACCGCGAAATAAACCGGGCGGGGCTGTCGGGGCTGGCCGGTACGGCAGGCAGTACCAACGTGCAGGGTGAGATGCAGCAAAAGCTCGACCTGGCGGCCCATATCCGGTTCGTACGGGCCTTCAACAACGGGGGCGAAGTGGCGGGCATTGTTTCGGAAGAAGAGGAAGAGATCATCTATACCGAGTACCCGACCGGCAAATACGTGGTGGCGCTCGACCCGCTCGATGGCTCCTCGAACTTCGACACCAATGTATCGGTCGGTACTATTTTTTCGGTCTACCGGCGTGTATCGCCCGTTGGCAGCCAGCCCACCGAAGCCGATTTCCTGCAGGGCGGTCGGCGGCAGGTAGCGGCCGGGTACGTGCTTTACGGCCCCTCTACCATGCTGGTATTCACGACCGGCAACGGCGTCAATGGCTTTACCTACGATCCGTCGCTGGGCGAGTTCATGCTGTCGCACCCCCTCATCCAGTGCCCGGCCGAGGGACGAATCTATTCCTGCAACGAAGGCTATTTTTCGACCTACGACGAGTCGGTACGCGCTTACCTGAACCAATGTCGGGACCGGGGCTGCTCGGCGCGTTACATCGGCGCGTTCGTGGCCGACTTTCACCGCAACCTGCTCAAGGGTGGTATTTATCTGTACCCCGGCACCAGTACCCAGCCCGACGGCAAAATCCGGCTTTTGTACGAAGCCTACCCGATGGCCTGGCTGGCTGAACAGGCGAACGGGCAGGCCATTTCGACCAGCCAGCCCATCCTCGACGTTCGGCCCGACGCGCTGCACGCCCGTACGCCCGTTTTTGCGGGGTCTACGCAGATGGTAACCGAGCTGGCCGGGTTAGTGAGCAATCAGAATCTGTCGGGTCAGCACCGCATCGCCCAGGTTGAGCTGTAGCCGGTAAAGGCCGGTCGTCAGCGAGCTCAGGTCGATCTGTCGGTTGAATGATGTACCGGATACGGGCAGCGTAGTATGCCATACCAGCCGGCCGGTCAGGTCGGTGACGCGCAGCTCGGCCCGGCCAATGGGTTTGTGATAATCGGCCCGTACAGTGAGGAGGCCACTGGTGAGGGGGTTCGGAAAAACCGTTACCGAGGCCGCGCTGACGGGTTCGTTCCCCAGCACGATGGGCGGGGGCGGCACCTGAATCCGCAGGTTGTCGATGGCCCAGCCCCAGCCGAAGTTGATCCGATCGATAAACAGCCTGAACCGGATCAGGATCGTTTCTCCCGCCCGGAACCCGCCCGCCCCGATGAGCGGAATGGTCCGGCGTTTGTAGAGCGCGGGCAACCCGACCGTGTTCGAGTTTCGCTCGCCGATCTGGGTGCCGTCTACCAGATTGCGGTTATAAGCCGCCAGCCAGTCGGTCTGGTCGAGTGCGTTATAGCCATCTACCAGGGGCCGCCAGCTGCGACCATTATCGTTCGAGCCCTCAACAATGCCGTAGTCGTTAAAGCCCGGTTCGCCAAAACGGGTGCCATACTCAGCGGGCTGAATCAACGCAATCTCATCGAAGCGGATCACCGCACTGTCGGGGTTGGCGGCAATGCGGATCGGAACCAGCAGCGTGGCTTCGGCCTGGGTACGGCCCAGGTAATCGGCTCCGTTGCGGTAGGGGTGATCGGAGTGCAGCGCCGGATCGCTGAAACCCGCAGGCTGGTTCAGGTTCAGGCCCGCCGTGGCGAAATCGCTGGCTACCGTAGCCGCTTCCTGAAAAGACGTCACGTACCGATCCCGAGCCGGCTGCGGAGCTACTACCCGTAGTTCATACGTACCCGAGGCCGGACTGTAGGCCAGATTTCGGTTGCGGGAGCCATCGCGGGCTACAATCCGGTAGGTGATTCGGTCACCAGCTTTGAGCGAATTGGCCGGGAAGCTGATCCGGCTCATGTAGAGGCTATCGTATCTAACACCGTTAATCGTGGCTGGCTGACGGGGCAGCGGCAGGTTAGGTTGCGAAACGCCGTTGATCTGATACTCGACAAATGCCGATTCGACCCCCGTAATGCGGTCGTCGGCAATCAGGGCGCTGATGGGCAGGCTATCGACCACGGCGACATTCAGAATCAGGCTTTTAGCCGGGCTGTAGCGGATGGTGGGTGGCACCAGGTCGGGACCAGCCAGCACCCGATAGAGGGCCTGCGCGCCCGCCGGTAATTTGCCGGGATTGGTAAACGTACGGCCCGACACATCCTGCGCTGAGAGGTAGTACCAGACTTCGCCCTGGGCCTGGGCGGCCGGGAGCGTGGCTCTGAACTCGCCCGTTGTGCCAACCTGCGTCATGGGTACGGCTGTAACGGCCGTGTCGCCGGTCGCCGGCTGGGATTTCCGGTAGAACAGCCGTACGGAATTGGGCGCGTAGGCCGTGTCGCTGACAATACGGGCGCTGAAGACCAGATCTTTAGGATCTTCGCTGTTCTCGAGCGGAGTGTGCAGCACCGAGGTCGTTTTCCACTCCAGATCGGCCAGCGTGGTGAGGGTAATCTGACCCGGGCTGTGGGTAGCCTCGCCCAGCTTCAGCCGGGGCCGCATGAGCCGGTTGAGGCTATCGCTGCTGTAGCTGTCTTCGTTCAGATGGTACAGGCTGACGGCGCGGTCGAACGGGCGCAGGGCCGACAGCCGCGGCAGCCGACGGCCAAACTGACGAACCAGCAGCGGTCCGTTCAGAAATAGGTTGTTGTTGGTCAGAAACGAACCCAGCGCGACCGACCCGCCCGGCATCGAACTCATGTCGGCCACCGGTCGTACGGCCGGGCCATTGTCGATCCCGTTTATGATCAGGTGATCGTAGACCGAAGGCAGACCCGCCGAGTAGTACCCTACGCTGTTAACAACGTCGAAGAAACCAATGAATCCCAGCCCATGCGCTATTTCGTGCAGCGCAGCCGTAACGAGATCGGGCTGGTTGGGGGGTGTTTTGCCGTCGGTACCGTAATACCACTCGTTGTTACGGTTGAACTGCGCTACGATATCGGGTTCGCTATCACTGTTAAGCGCCCGGCGGGCCACTTTTTCGGCCAGCGCCACGGGGTAATAGCCGTATCCTTTCTGCACCCCATCAGCACCAGCCCGGTAGCTGGATGGGCCGGCCGCGCCCAGCACACCCGGCTCCTGACTGATCCAGCTGGCCTGAATCCGGATCGGTACGGGCGAGGCAATCTGCGTAGCCCAGATGTCGACGGCGTACTGAAACGCCCGTTGGGCTTCGGGGGTAAAATTTCGATAATCGACGATAAACTGCGCCGTTGGAGCCGCCTGCCGACCGTTCGACGCTTGGCGGGTGCGGAGAAAAGCCTCGGGGGGCGGCACCGAGCCAGACCCGTTCTGACCCGACAGGTAACAAACCACCCGGGGACCTGGAACCGCGCTGGCGCCCGACGTCCGCAGCTGCCGCACAAACGCCTGGTACGGGATCGACGGATCGGGCGGAGTAGCGCGTACCGGCTGTGCCGACGCCCGGAACGGACAGACTAAACCAATCAGCAACAGAACGCCGACAAGCGCGGTTGCTGGTTTCCAATGGAACATAAGCGTGAGTAGAGGGAGCACAAAGCGGGTTGAATATAGCGGACAAATCCCGCAAAGCAGGCATCAGCCCCTCTACTCCGCCGTTTACCTTATCTTACGACACCTCGGCCGAGCGCTTCAGTACCAGCGCCACCGAGTTCAGGCAGTAGCGCATGCCCGTTGGCGGAGGCCCGTCGTTGAAGACGTGTCCCAGGTGCGCATCACACACATTGCAAAGCACTTCGACCCGGATCATGCCGTGGCTGAAGTCTTTCTCCAGCCGGATGCGATCGGCCTCGATGGGCTCGGTAAAGCTGGGCCAGCCCGTGCCCGACTCGAACTTGGTGGTCGACTCAAACAACTCCGTGCCGCAGCAGACGCAGGCATACAGGCCGGGGTCGTGGGCTTCGCAGTACTCGCCCGTAAACGGACGTTCGGTGCCTTTGGTACGGGTAACCCGGTATTGCTCCGGCGTCAGTTGCTGCCGCCATTCGTCGTCGGTCTTGATGACTTTCTGGATCATGTTTGCTCTCGTTTGTTGAACTATGGGTACAAACCAATAACAGAAAGGGGTCTGATTTGTGTTCATACGGTCGTAAATTTGCGGCATCACTCGCATGACGACCCGCCAGATACTTCAGCAATTTTGGGGATACGACACCTTCCGGCCGTTGCAGGAAGAGGTTGTCGACGCCGTGCTGGCCCGGCAGGACTCGCTGGTCCTGATGCCGACCGGGGGTGGCAAATCGATCTGTTTCCAGGTGCCGACGCTGGCTATGAAAGGCGTTTGTATTGTGGTCACGCCCCTGATTGCGCTGATGAAAGACCAGGTCGAGCAGTTGCGCCGACGGGGTATTCCGGCCGCGGCCATCTATTCGGGCATGCATTACCGCGAGATCGATACGGTGCTGGACAACTGCATCTACGGCAATACCAAGTTTTTATACCTGTCGCCCGAGCGGCTCCGGACGGAGATCGTGATCGAGCGCGCCAAACAGATGACGGTCTGCCTGCTGGCGGTCGACGAAGCCCACTGCATATCGGCCTGGGGCTACGACTTCCGGCCGCCCTACCTGCAAATTGCCGAGTTCCGCGACCTGCTGCCCGACACGCCCATCATTGCCCTGACGGCATCGGCTACGCCCGACGTGCAGACCGATATTGTCGAGAAACTCGCCCTGCGCGAGCCCCGCGTGTTTCGGCAAACCTTTGCGCGGCCCAACCTGTCGTACTCGGCCCTGTCTGAAGAAAACAAGGAAGACCGGCTAATTCGGGTGCTGGAGCGGGTGCCGGGCTGCGCCATCGTCTACGTCAGAAGCCGGCGGCAAACCCAGCAGATTGCGCAGTTGCTGCAACGCCAGAACATCTCCGCCGATTTCTACCATGCCGGGCTGACCACCCAGCAACGGACCGACAGGCAGGATGCCTGGATTCAGGACCGGACCCGGGTCATGGTGGCGACCAACGCGTTCGGGATGGGCATCGATAAACCGAACGTTCGGCTGGTGGTTCACCTCGACGTGCCCGACTCGCTCGAAGCCTACTACCAGGAAGCGGGTCGCGCCGGACGCGATGGGCAAAAAGCCTACGCGCTGATGCTCTACACCCAGAACGATCTGGAAAGCCTGCGCTTTCGTACCGAACAGCTGTATCAGCCGGTCGAGATGCTGCGCCGGGTGTATCAGGCGCTGGCCAATTATACGGCCGTGCCGGTTGGCGGGGGCGAGTTTGCCAGCTACGATTTCGACCTGGCTACCTTTACCAACACGTTCAGCCTCCCCCCGCAGGAAACCCATTATGCGCTTAAGCAGCTCCAGCTAGAAGGGTTCATTCAGCTGAACGAAAACTATTTCCATCCGTCGCGGCTAACGCTGTCGCTGGATAACCGGCAGCTGTACGAGTTTCAGGTGCTGAATCCCCGGTTCGATTCGTTTATCAAACTGCTGCTTCGGCTGTATGGGGGCGAGCTGTTTACGGATTTCATCACGATTTCGGAAACAACCCTGGCCCGCGCTTTCCTGATCGACCAGCGCGAGATCGAGGCCCTGCTGACCCAGCTCGACCAGCGGGGGGTAGTTATTTACGAGAAGCAGAAAGATAAGCCCCAGCTTACATTCCTGACGCCCCGCCACCACGCCCCCGACCTGCCGGTCAATGTACCCGAGCTGAACCGGCGCAAAGAGCTGGCGCTCCGCAAAGTACAGGCCGCTACGATCTACGCCGAACACCCGACCCAGTGCCGCACACGCCTGCTGCAGGCCTACTTCGGCGAAAAAACCGGCGACGCCTGCGGCATATGCGACAACTGCATCCGGAAGAAAAAGAAAGCCGACCCCGCCACCACTGCCGTCCGTGACCAGGTCCGCGACTACGTAGCACTGGCCAACGGACCGGGTATCTCGCCCAAACAGCTGGCTCACCATTTCGCCCAGACCGACGCCGACACCCTGGCCCAGACCATCCGGCAGATGCTGGCCGAAGAAGAAATTGCCTACACCAAAAGCGGCAACCTAACGCTCAAAAGTCAATAACCCAGCCAGCCCGTCACTCCTGACCCGCGCAGACGTACCGAGGTCCGCGTTTCACCAAACGACGCGCCCGGTCACCGTGGTCCGTGTCCTCACCGGGACGCGTAGTCGGACCGCTCATGCGTCAGCAACTGTCTGCTACCGACAAAACCGTCCGGACAAGTGGTCCGTGGGGATCGGAGCGCCGACCGCACGGACCACGGTGAAGACCACGGCCGCAGGCATTACCAAACCGGCTTACTAATCACACCCACGCCACATAAACAGCCACAAACAGCCTTATTTGGCCGGTTCTCTTTGCTATTCGTCCCAGCCTGGTGCGGTTCGTCCCTTTAGTTTGGTAACCAGACAGCCAGCGCTGTAGGTTTGTATCGTCGGCCAACAAAGGCCCGACGATAAACCAGCTCCCGCGATGAAAACCCTGGCTACCCTTTTCTTTTTAATGCTATCGATACTCACCAGCCCGTTCGTTTTTGCTCAGACCACCGACTCGACCGCCAGGACCTACACGGTGACGGTAGTCGTTCCCAACGTAACCCATCGCAGCGGTACCATCCGCGTCGGCGTGGCCAACAGTGAGGCTACCTTCAACGGCGAATCGTTTAAGACATCCGTGGTCAACGTACCCGCTTCGGGCGAGGTGCAGGTCACGCTGACGGGCCTGCCGGCGGGGCGCTACGCCGTACGGCTCATGCAGGACCTCAACGGCAACGAAAAGATGGATTACAACGGCCAGATGCCCGCCGAGCCATTCGGATTTTCGAACGTGACGATGCTGATGGGACCGCCCAGCTTTGGCCAGTGCGCGTTCGATCTCAACGAAAATAAACAGATCCGGGTGGGCCTTATGGAAATGTAGCCGATCAGTAGGAGCCCGACAGGGCGCTAAACCTTTTGTAGGGTTATCTAGTCAATAGGTTAACTGCCAGCGATCGTTGATCAGGCAGATGACTAACGAAACAGACAATCACATGATACGAATAGCGCTTATAACCTTGTCTTTGAGTAGCGTATCAGCAGCCACACTGGCTCAGGGCAACTCTTCACTGGTACAGGCAGGTATGGAACTGATCAGTGCGTACACCCTCAACGACGCCCAGGTAGCCTCGGTGGCCAAACAGGCGGTTCAGCAGATGGATGCCAAATATCCGGTGGCAGCCGCTAACGATCCGTACACCCTACGGCTGAACCGCATCGTGGCCCGGCACCAGAAGGTAGGCAACCTGCCCATCAACTATAAAGTCTATAAAACCGCCGATGTCAACGCGTTTGCGACGGCCGACGGCAGCGTGCGCGTCTTTAAGGGGCTCATGGATCTGATGACCGACAACGAGGTGCTGGCCGTTATCGGTCACGAAATTGGCCACGTCGCCAACCGCGACTCGCGCGATGCGATGAAAGCCGCGCTCAAACGCTCGGCCATCCGTAACGTAGGGGCTTCGCAGTCGGGCGTAATTGGTCAGCTCTCGCGGTCGCAGCTGGCCGGCATGACTGACTACATTGTCGGGGCTTCGTTCAGCCGCAAACAGGAAACCGAAGCCGACGACTACAGCTACGCGTTTTTGAAACGAAACGGCTACAGCGTCATGCCGCTGGCTTCGTCGTTCGAGAAGCTGGCCCAGCAGGGCGGCAGCGGAGGTCCAGCCTTCCTGTCGACTCACCCCGATAGCAAAGCCCGCGCCCAGCGCATCCGCGACCGGGCCCGCAGCGAGGGGATTGCCCGCTAGGCATTTCTGCCAATTCATAAAGCCCGCTCGTTTGTGGCCCCTGCTGAACCCCGCGGTTCGGCAGGGGCCTTATTTTTTGTGTCTGACTGGCTCAACAAAATATTGGCACATTCAGTTACTTACCCGTGCCACAGCGGCATTTCTACTCAACGACTTATGGAAACAACCGAATTCCGGCCCACATCGGAGGAAATTCCAGGCCAAAAATTACCCTATCCGGCTCGTCAGTCCGACATGGACCCGGCGCCCGACTCCGACCTGTCAAACTACAAACCCGCTGGTAAACTCACCGATCAGGTGGCCCTCATTACGGGTGCCGACTCTGGCATTGGCCGGGCCGTGGCCCTGGCTTTCGCGATGGAGGGCGCCAGCGTGGCGATCGTCTACAACGAAAACACCGACGACGCGAAGTACACCCAGCGGCTGGTCGAAAGTAAAGGCCGCCCCTGCCTGGTCATTCAGGCCGACGTGCGCCAGAAAGCCGCCTGTGAAGATGCCGTACGGCAAACGGTCGAGCGCTTCGGCAAACTGAACGTACTGGTCAACAACGCGGCCTACCAGATGGCGCAGCAGAAACTGACCGACATCAGCGAAGAGCAGCTCCGCCGTACGTTCGACACCAATATTCTGGCCTATTTCTTCATGGCCCAGGCCGCCCTGCCGCACCTCCAGAAGGGCGATGCGATCATCAACACCGGCAGTATTGTCGGCATCGTCGGCAATAAAATCCTGGTCGATTATACCGCTACGAAAGCCGCTATTCATGCGTTTACCAAATCACTGGCGCTGCAACTCGGCGACCAGGGTATCCGCGTCAACTGCGTAGCCCCCGGCCCCGTCTGGACGCCCAACATTCCGGGCACGATGCCCGTGGAGGAGGTCAACAATTTCGGTCACGAAGTGGCCCTGGCCCGGCCCGGTCAGCCCGAAGAGCTGGCACCGGCCTATGTGCTGCTGGCTTCGTCGGATGGCTCGTTCATGACCGGCAGCATCGTTGAAGTTACGGGCGGAAAGCTCGGCTAATCCACTCAAAACCAAACGCTCCCATGTTCCACCCAGCCAACACCATTCGATCGTTGTTACAAACCGACCTGGTCACTGCGCCAACCCGAGAGGCACTGAACGGCCGGTTGAACGCACCACCGCGCCAACCCACGTTTTTCTCCGCCGACGAGTTTGCCCTGCTGCAGGCCGTATGTGATCGACTGGTTCCGCAAGAGGGGCGGGAGCCGTCGCAACGCATCGACATCGCCAGCGGTATCGACCTGCGGTTGTCCGAGAACAAGTCGAACGGCTGGCGGTACGACGACATGCCGCCCGACGGCGAAGCGTATCGGCTGGGGTTGCGCGGGTTCGACGAAAGTGCGCAGGCCTGGTTCGGGCAGCCCTTCCGGAATCTCTCGCCCGAACAGCAGGACGAGGTGCTGGCCGCGGTACAGGCGCTGGAAGCTCCCGGCTCTACCTGGGATATCCTGCCCGCCGATCATTTTTTCGAGGAGTTGCTGGCCGAAGCCGTCGAGAATTACTACAGCCATCCCCTGGCCCAGGAAGAGATCGGGTATGTCGGTATGGCCGACGCCCCCGGCTGGCAACGGATCGGGCTCAACAACCTCGAAGACCGCGAAAAGAAAGCCAATTCCCCGACCTGACCGACCCGCGACCCGGTTACCGTGGTCCGTGTCCTCACGGACCACTCGCGCGTCAGCCATCCATCGGTTTTTGCGGGTCAGTTGCTGTCGCATAAGTTGTCCGTGAGGACACGGACCATAGCAACAATGACCCAAGAGACACCGCTCAAACAACTGTAAATCAACCACAAACGCATACCCCTGCAGGAAACACACTAGCCACTACATGACCACTACCCATGATATTGTCGACGCCGTTGTGATTGGAACCGGGGCGGGTGGCGCTCCGTTGCTGGCCCGGCTCGCCAGAGCTGGCCTGCGCGTCGTTGCGCTCGAAGCGGGTCGTCACTGGAATCCCAAACTGGATTTTGCGACCGACGAGCGGGCGCAGGATAAGCTCTTCTGGAACGACGAGCGACTGAGTGCCGGTCAGGACGCGCTGGCGTTTGGTAATAACAACTCCGGTACCGGCGTAGGCGGCTCAACGCTGCATTATACGGCCTACACCCCCCGCGCCCAGCCCGACGACCTCCGCATCCGGACCGAGTTTGGCGTGGGCGAAGACTGGCCCATCGAGTTTGATGACCTGGCCTCGTATTACGAAGAGGTTGAACAGTTTCTGGGCGTGTCGGGCCCGTCGCCTTACCCGTGGGGGCCCGCCCGCAACCGGGGCTACGCCCTCGGACCACTGCCCGTCAACGGTGCCGGTCAGCTGATGGAGCGGGGATGCCGGACGCTGGGCATCCGAACCTCGCCGGCGGCCAATGCAGCGCTTTCGGCCGGCTATTACCAGGAGGGCGTTGGGCACCGGCCGGGCTGTACGAACCGGGGTTTCTGCCAGGCGGGTTGTACGGTTGGAGCCAAGGCGAGTATGGACGTGACCTATATTCCGCTGGCCATCCACTACGGGGCCGAGGTAAGGCCGGAGTGTTTCGTGACCCAGCTTGTCCGGAACGCATCGGGCCGGATCAGCGAAGTGGTTTATATCCGGAACGGGCAGGAAGAACGGCAGCGGTGCCATAACGTGTTCCTCTGCGCCGGTGCCATCGAGACGCCCCGGCTGTTGCTGCTCAACGGCATCGGCAACAGCAGCGGGCAGGTTGGCCGCAACCTGATGGCCCATACCGCCCTGCAGCTCTGGGGCGAGTTCGACGAAGATATTCGGCCCTATAAAGGTATTCCCGGCGCCATTATCTCCGAAGATACCCACCGCCCCACCAACGCCGACTTCGTGGGCGGCTACCTCCTCCAGTCGATCGGTGTCATGCCCCTGACCTACCTCAGCCAGATGGCGCGGGGACGCGGGCTATGGGGACCGGCGCTGAAACAGGCGGCATCGGCCTACAACCACGTAGCGGGCATCAACATCCTGGGCGACTGCCTGCCGTACGAGCACAACTACCTCGAGCTATCCGACGAAACCGACAGCCGAGGCCTGCCCAAACCGCGCATATTTTTCTCGAACGGCGAGAGCGAAGAACGCATGACGGCCCATGCCGATCAGCTTATGCGGCAAATCTGGGACGCGGCCGGCGCCCGTAACGTCTGGACATTTCCGCGCAATGCGCATATCATCGGCACCTGTCGGATGGGCAACAACCCCGATACCGCCGTGGTAAATGCCGACGGCCGGTCGTTCGACATTCCGAATCTGTACATCAGCGATAATTCTACATTCCCGAGCGCGCTCAGCGTCAACCCGGCTTTGACGATTATGTCGCTGGCCCTGCGCACCGCCGATAAATTTTTAACGAGCCAGCGAGGAACGGCCTGATCGGTCGGTCGATGCCTGCTCTCTTATTCTTTGTACCTATGAATTTTCTGGATAACATAAAAAAGCGCTTCGGCGACGGTAACTACGACGGTGATGAGTTCGGCGGAGCGGGTGGCCACGATGGCAGCGGACTTCCTGACGGGAACCCGGGCAACTTCATGTTCGCGACCGGCATCGAATGTTCGTATCCGACTATCCAAAACGGCACCGTTCGGCGCGACCAGCTGCGCGAGTGCGGCCACTACGACCGGTACAAAGAAGACCTGGGGCTGGTGAAAGAAATGGGGCTGAACGTACTGCGTTACGGCCTGCCTTACTATAGCATGCACAAAGGCCCCGGCCAGTTCGACTGGGAGTTTGCCGATCTGGCGATGGCCGAAATCAAGCGACTCGGTATCACGCCGATTCTGGACCTGATGCACTTCGGCGTTCCGGACTGGATCGGCGATTTTCAGAATCCCGAGCTTCCGGTTCATTTTTCCGATTTCTGCGCGGCCGTTGCCGAACGCTACCCCTGGGTACGCTACTATACGCCCGTCAATGAAATCTACGTAACGGCCCGGATCAGCGGTAAAGACGGTGTCTGGAACGAACAGCTGAAAACCGACCGGGGCTTTGTTACGGCGCTGAAGCACTGCGTAGCCGCCAGCATCATGGGCAACCAGCAGATTGCCAAGCGCCGAAACGACTGCGTCATTGTGCAGAGCGAAAGCGCCGAATACATCCACGAACTCTGCGCCACGCCCTCGGCCGCTACGCAGCTGGATAACGAACTGCGGTTCCTGTCGCTGGATCTGCTCTACGCCAATCCGCCCTCGACCACCGTGGGTATGTACATGATGGACAACGGCCTCACCCGCGAGGAATATAACTGGTTCATGGCCGGCAAACCGCCAGGCTACCAGATCATGGGCAACGACTACTACGGCCGCAACGAGCGCATTAAACTGCCCGACGGCCGGGTCGAGACGTCGATGGACGTACTGGGCTGGTACGAAATCACCCGCGACTACTACGAGCGATACCACATGCCCGTGATGCATACCGAAACCAACGTATTCGAAGCGGATCAGGCGCCCATATGGCTTTACAAACAGTGGGTCAGCATCATGCGCATGCGTCGCGACGGGGTTCCGGTGCTCGGCTTTACCTGGTACAGCCTCATCGATCAGATCGACTGGGATTCGCAGCTGGGCGAGCTGAACAACCACGTCAACGAGTGTGGCCTGTTCGATCTTGACCGGAAGCCCCGCCCCGTTGCCGAAGCCTATAAGAGCCTGCTAAAAGAGTTTGGCCAGATCACCATCGTTCCCTACGGCGAGATTCTGGAGGTGACCGATCGGCCCGCCCGCTTAAAAGTATCTGTCTGATGCGCCATCCTGCCAATTCTATCTACCTGAACGTTCGCGAGCAGGGTCAGGGCAGCCTGACCCTGCTGTTCATGCACTATTTCGGCGGCTCGTCGATGGAGTGGCAGCGGGTCATGAACCAGCTCGCCGACCGCTACCATTGCGTAGCCCTCGACCTGCGCGGCCACGGTCACTCCGACGCGCCCGAAACGGGGTATTCGGTAGACGACATGGCCGACGATGTAGAGGAGCTGGTCAGCACCATGGGCATCGGGCCCTACGCACTGGTTGGGCATTCGATGAGTGGTAAGGTAGCCCTGGCCGTAGCCGCCCGGCAGCCTGCCAGCCTGCGTCAGCTGATACTGGTATCGCCCTCGCCCCCCAGCCCCGAACCCATTCCTGACGACGAGCGGCAGAAACTCCTGACCGGACACGGCCAGCGGGCATCGGCCGAAAAAACGCTCAAGAACATTACCGAAGTAGCCGTTTCGGGCGATGCGAGCGAGCAGATCATTACCGACGACCTCCGCACCGCCAAACCCGCCTGGGACGCCTGGCTGCAACACGGCAGCAACGAAGACATTACGGACCTGATGAGCCGCATCACGGTTCCGGTCGCCATCATCGTCGGGTCGGAAGACCGCGCGCTCCCGCCCGATGTGCAGGAAACCATGGTGAAGCCGTTCCTGCCGCGGGCCACCATCACCCGCTGCAACGGGGCCGGCCACCTCTTGCCCTGGGAAATACCCGACCAGTTAGCGGCTTTTATCGCAAAAAAAGTTGCCGAATAATTTCCGCAAGAGTAGGTAATGTATTTACCTTTGTGGCCCATTCGGGGTGTAGCGCAGCCTGGTAGCGCGCTACGTTCGGGACGTAGAGGTCGTGGGTTCGAATCCCGCCACCCCGACAAAGTAAAACACAATGAACAAGGCATCTGTAAGCATGATTTGGTGGTGGCACTCTTCCTATCCGGGATGAGGGTTGCCCCTATGCTGTTCATAAACGAACATACACAAGGCTCACCGTCATCCCGGTGAGCCTTATTTTTTTGTCCTAATCGCTAACGAATCACTCTTAACAACGCTACAATGACCCTTTCCGCCCCGCCAGTAACCACCTACCGTGTAGTGACCCGACACAAGCGGATGCTGGCCGACATCATTACCCCCGTCAGCATCTACCTCCGTATCCGCGATCGGTTTCTGAACAGCATTCTGCTCGAAAGCTCCGACTACCACGGCAACGACAACTCCTTCTCCTACATCGCCTTCGACCCGGTAGCGCGGTTCTCGTACGAAGGGCAGCAGCTGACGGTTCAGCTCCCCGGCCAGGCGGAGCAGGTTCGTACGGTCGAGTCGGCCGACATGCTCACGGCCCTGCAGCAGTTCAAAGACAGCTTTCAGCACGAGAAGCTGCCGTTTTCATTCATCACCAACGGGCTGTTCGGCTACTTCGGCTACCCGGCCGTACAAAGTTTCGAAGACATCCGGCTGCAGGCCCCCATTCCGGCCGAAAACCAGATTCCGGCGGCCGTTTTTGCGGTGTATCGCTACGTTATCGCCATCAACCACTTCAAAGACGAGCTGTACCTTTTCGAGCACAGCTACCTGCAGGCTGGCGAAGCAGAACCCGAAACCTCTACCCTGAACGACATCGGCGACCTGATTACGGGCCGCAACTACCCCACCTATTCGTTTAGCCCGGCCGGTCCCGAACAGTCTAACTTTACGGACGATGAGTTTCGGGGTGTGGTGCAGAAAGGGAAAGACCACTGCCAGCGGGGCGACGTGTTCCAGATCGTGCTGTCGCGCCGGTTCGAGATGCCGTTCGTGGGCGACGAGTTCAACGTGTACCGGTCGCTGCGGTCGCTCAACCCCTCGCCGTATCTGTTCTACTTCGACTACGGCAACTATAAGCTCTTTGGCTCATCGCCCGAGTCGCAGATTGTGGTGAAAGACCGGAAAGCCACGATTTACCCCATTGCCGGTACCTTCCGGCGCACCGGCGACGATGCGCACGATGCCGAGCTGGCCCAGAAACTTTACGACGACCCCAAAGAATCGGCCGAGCACGTGATGCTGGTCGATCTGGCCCGCAACGACCTCAGCCGCAATTGCGACGTGGTAAAAGTCGAAACCTTCAAGGAGGTTCAGTACTACTCCCACGTCATCCACCTCGTCTCGAAAGTGGTCGGCGACCTGACCGAAACGGCCGATCCGCTACAGATCGTAGCCGAAACCTTCCCCGCCGGTACGCTGTCGGGCGCGCCGAAACACATGGCCATGCGGCTCATCGACCGCTACGAAAACCTGAGCCGGTCGTTCTATTCGGGCAGCATCGGCTATATGGGTTTCGACGGTGAGTTCAACCATTGCATCATGATCCGCACGTTCATGAGCAAAGACAACACGCTCTATTACCAGGCGGGTGCCGGTGTGGTGGCCAAGTCGGTCGTAGAGAGCGAAGTGCAGGAAGTACACAACAAACTGGCTGCCCTCCGGATGGCCATCGAACAGGCAAAATCCTTATGAAACTCTTAGTTCTGGATAATTACGACTCGTTCACCTACAACCTGGTTTACATCCTGCGGGAACTGGGGTACCGGCCCGATGTGGTCAGGAACGACAAACTGACCGTTGAGGATGCCGGCCAGTACGACAAAATCATGCTCTCGCCGGGGCCGGGTATTCCGTCAGAAGCGGGTATCATGCAGGACCTGGTTCGGGAACACGGCCCTACGAAAAGCATACTGGGCATCTGCCTGGGCCACCAGGGCATCGGTGAAGTGTATGGCGCCACGCTCGAAAACCTGGGCGATGTGCTGCATGGCGTGGCGCACCGGGCCACCGTGACCGACACCGCCGAACGACTCTTTACCGGCATCCCCGCCGAGCTGACCGTTGGCCGCTACCATTCCTGGACGGTCGTTCCGGAGTCGATGCCCGCCGACCTCCGCACCACTGCCATTGACGAAAACGGGCGCGTTATGGCTCTGGCTCACACACGCTACGACGTACGGGGTCTACAGTTCCACCCCGAATCGGTACTGACCGAGAACGGCGTAAAAATGATCCAGAACTGGCTAACGCGGTAAAACGCGATCGCACCAGCGACCCCGGATGGTTTTATCGGACCTTAAACATGGCTGACGCAAATGAGACGCGATGGGTCGCGTCTCTACAAAAAAATTCCTCATGAAAGCAATTCTTAATCACCTGTTCGAATACAAAACGCTCTCGAAGGATCAGGCCCGGCAAACCCTGATCGGCATCAGCCGGGGCGACTACAATACGGCCCAGATAGCCTCCTTTCTGACGGTTTACATGATGCGAAGCCTGCGCGTGGAAGAACTCGAAGGCTTCCGCGACGCCATGCTGGAACTGTGTCTGCCGGTCGACCTGGCGGCCTATGACCCCATGGACCTCTGCGGCACCGGGGGCGACGGGAAGGACACCTTCAACATCTCGACCCTGTCGGCTTTCGTGGTGGCCGGAGCCGGGCAGCGGGTAGCCAAACACGGGAACCACGGCGTTTCGTCGCTGGTCGGATCGTCGACCGTATTGGAGCGGCTGGGTTACCGGTTTACCAACGATGTTGGGGAGCTGGAACGGAAGATCGAAACCGCCGGTATCTGCTTCCTGCACGCTCCGCTGTTTCACCCCGCCATGAAAAACGTAGGCCCCATCCGGAAAGATCTTGGCGTAAAAACCTTTTTCAACGTGCTCGGTCCGATGGTGAACCCGGCCAAACCCCAAAAACAGCTCGTAGGGGTGTTCAGTCTTGAATTGGCTCGACTTTATGCGTACCTTTATCAGCAATCGGGCAAGCAGTTTACGATCCTTCACGCCCTCGACGGGTACGACGAGATTTCGCTGACGGGAGCGTTTAAGATGATAAGTAACCATGCCGAGCAGGTACTGGAGCCCGAACACCTGGGAATGAGCACCTTAACCCCGGAATCGCTGGCGGGCGGACAAACCCTCGATGCATCGGCGCAGATCTTTCTGGATGTGCTCGACAACAAAGGAACAGCGGCTCAGAACCAGGCCGTTCTGGCCAATTCGGCGATAGCACTGCTCACCGCCGGTAAGGCCAGCTCCCGCGAGGAGGGCGTCCTGATGGCCCGCGAATCGCTGGAGAGTGGCCGGGCCCGGCAGGCGTTTGACCGGCTGATTGCATAGACACCAGGCATAGATGCGCGGAGCCGGGAGGTTTCCACGATGACCAGATCGTTTTCGATAGCAGAACCAGAATAGTGATACGAACGAATTACTTAGCCTAGCGGCTGGACAGACCGGGAGGTCTGCCTGTTTATGAGATGACAATTCTTGACGAAATCATTGCCCAGAAACGAATCGAAGTAGCCCAGCGGCAGGCCGAAACACCCCGGTCGGCGCTGGAACAGATGCCTGACTTCAAACGCCCGACGCTGTCGGCACGCGATGCGGTACAGGACTTTCGATCAACCGGCATCATTGCCGAGTTCAAACGCCGGTCTCCTTCCAAAGGCCTCATCAACGGCACCGCCGACGTGGCCACGACCACCCGGGGCTATGTACAGGCGGGCGCAGCGGTACTGAGCGTACTGACCGACGAGCCGTTTTTTGGCGGTACGCCCGCCGACCTGCAGGCCGCCCGGGCCGCCAACCCCGGTACGCCCATTCTCCGCAAAGACTTTATTGTCGATACCTACCAGCTCCTCGAAGCCAAAGCCTGGGGAGCCGACCTGGTTCTGCTGATCGCGGCCTGCCTGACCCCCGATGAGGTATCCACCCTCAGCATGCAGGCGCAGGATCTGGGTTTACAGGTATTGCTGGAAGTACACGACGAAGACGAGC
This sequence comes from Spirosoma sp. 209, assembly GCF_002006735.1. Lineage (NCBI taxonomy): Bacteria > Pseudomonadati > Bacteroidota > Cytophagia > Cytophagales > Cytophagaceae > Spirosoma > Spirosoma sp. 209. The sequence goes on from NZ_MVEC01000024.1 coordinate 30,193, forward strand.
TGGACCGTTCGCTGACGCATACCGTCGATCTGGTGGGCGTCAACAACCGAAACCTGAAAACCTTCGAGACCTCGGTCGAAACCTCGCTGCGGCTCGTGGAGCGGATTCCGGATACGTTCGCCAAAATCACCGAAAGTGGTCTGCACGATGCCCAAACCATGCGGACACTGTTCCGGGCCGGGTTCGACGGATTCCTGATCGGCGAAGCTTTTATGAAAACTACGGACCCGGCGGCTGCGCTGGCCACACTCATTCATCAATATACGTTAACGTCTGCTGTACCCATCTAACTCGTTTCTACCATGAAAATCAAAGTGTGCGGTCTGCGTGATGCCGACAATCTCCGTGAGGTTGCCGCCCTTGGTCCCGACTTTATCGGGTTTATTTTCTACGATCAGTCGCCCCGCTTCGTGGGCGATACGCTGGACGAGACGGTGGTGAAAGAACTGCCCCGCTCGATCCGGAAAGTAGGCGTCTTTGTCAACGCCAGTCCGGACTTCATTCTGCGAACGGTTAAGAAATACGATTTCCAGTACGTACAGCTCCACGGCAACGAAACGCCGGAGTACTGCCGGAGCCTGCGCAACCGGGGTATCAGCCTGATCAAAGCGTTTCGGGTCGATGGGTCGTTTAACTTCTCGATGCTGAACAACTACAAAGCCCAGTGCGACTTTTTTCTGTTCGATGCCAAAGGCGATCAGCCCGGCGGCAACGGACATACCTTCGACTGGAGCATCCTGAGCCGCTACGATAACGAAAAGCCGTTTTTCATCAGCGGAGGCATCGGCCTGCACAACCTCGACCAGCTGGATGCGCTGAAAGGCATGAAACTGTACGGCGTTGATGTCAACAGCCAGGTTGAAATTGCCCCCGGTATCAAAGACGTGGCGCAGGTAAAAGAGCTGATCGACCGGCTACGCCCGGTTGAGGAAGAAGTCTAGCGATACACAATGCCGACAAAAGTATATTTGCCGGCATGAACGAACCCGCTTATCCGTTACGAAGCAGCCCAGACCGACAAACGTTCGCCTTTCTGAGCGTAAGCCCAGCTCGCATCATCGCCAAACAGGTTCTCTACGATCCCATCGATGAGCAAGTCGTTAACCTTGCTCTGGTCGATGTCATGCCGGACGGTCGGTTAGCCGATGACGTTGTCAGTGACAACCAGGATATGCCGACCGTGATTGCTACCGTAGTACGAACCATGTTCCTATTCTGGGACGCTTACCCCGAAAAGCTCATCTACATACAGGGACGAGATACCGCCCGTACGCGCTTTTACCGAATTTTGATCAGCAGAGAACTGGACCGGGCGCAGGAACTGTTTTGGATATATGGTAAACGACCTGATGGCCAGTACGAGCGTTTTGTCCCCGATCAATTATATACAGGATTTGCCTTTCAACTAAAGTCGCAATCAGTATGAGAACTGCAAGTAAGACAAATAAGAAGTTGGTTGACCTGGTACCCGATCTATTACTGACACGCCACCCCACCGTACAGGCCTTTGTCGACAAAAAGGTGGAGCAGGCCCGGGAAAGTTTGAAAGACGCTGACCTGTCGGTTATTCTTCGCAACCGCAAAGGCAACTAACAGCAAGAGAACATAAGCCACTTACGGCCTCCTGAACCGCCTAGACCACGTGGTCGACTCTCGGCCTTCACCCGCAGGAGCCCGCTAATTTTAGTCAACGATGCAATCTACCCTCGAACCGCAAACCTCGTTTGCCGTTACTGATAAAGGTTTTTACGGCCGCTTCGGCGGGGCGTTCATTCCGGAAATGCTCTACCCGAACGTTGAAGAACTGCGGCAGAGCTACCTCCAGATCATGGCCGATCCTGCATTTCAGGCCGAGTTTCAGCAGTTACTGGAAGATTACGTGGGTCGCCCAACGCCCCTGTTCCTGGCCAGGCGGCTGTCGGAACAAGTCGGCGCTACGGTCTACCTCAAACGCGAAGATCTTTGCCATACGGGTGCTCACAAGATCAACAATACCATCGGGCAGATCCTGGTGGCGCAGCGGCTCGGCAAAAAACGGATCGTGGCCGAAACCGGAGCCGGTCAGCATGGCGTGGCAACGGCAACGGTCTGCGCGCTGATGGGGCTGGAATGCATCGTTTACATGGGCAGCATCGACATGGAGCGGCAAAAACCGAACGTTGACCGGATGCGGATGCTGGGCGCCGAAGTACGGCCTGCTACCTCGGGGAGCCAGACGCTCAAAGATGCGACCAACGAGGCCATGCGCCACTGGATCAACAACCCCGTCGATACCCATTACATCATCGGCTCGGTCGTTGGACCGCATCCATACCCCGACATGGTGGCGCGTTTCCAGTCAGTTATCTCGGAGGAGATCCGGAAGCAGCTTTTTGCCAAAACGGGTCGTGAGAATCCCGATTACGTAGTGGCCTGCGTAGGGGGCGGCAGCAATGCGGCCGGCGCGTTCTACCACTTCCTGAACGAACCTTCCGTACGGCTGGTAGCCACCGAAGCCGCCGGGCTGGGCGTATCGTCGGGCCATTCGGCCGCTACTACGGCGCTTGGTAAACCGGGCGTGCTGCACGGGAGCCGGACCATTCTGATGCAAACCGAAGACGGTCAGGTTACCGAACCCTATTCCATTTCGGCAGGTCTCGACTATCCCGGTATCGGCCCGCTCCACGCCCACCTGTTCGACACGGGCCGGGGCGATTTCTACGCCATTACCGACGATGACGCCATCCAGGCTGGCTTTAACCTCAGCAAACTCGAAGGCATCATTCCCGCCATCGAAACCGCCCACGCGCTGGCTGCCCTCCCCAAAATGGGCCTCACCCCCACCGACGTCGTCGTCGTGTGCCTGTCGGGCCGGGGCGACAAAGACTTGAGCACCTACTCGAAATATTTGTGAGTGGTTGTCGGCTCCCCAAACCCTGTCCGTGGTCGCAGACCCGGACCGTGGTTCGGGGAGCCGACAACCACTACCACAACGGAGCGAAAACCACTGCCCGGGTCTACGACCACGGGCAGGGAAAAGCCCGGCTACTGATGACTGTTTAACGACTTGCCATGACCAGTTCCATTACCCAAAACCGGATAACCGACCTCTTTGCCCAGAAAAGCGACCGACTGCTGAACGTTTATTTTACCGCTGGCTTCCCCAACCTCGACGATACCCTGACTGTGTTGCGCGGCTTACAGGCTGCCGGCGTCGATCTGGTTGAGATCGGTATGCCCTACTCCGACCCCGTCGCCGATGGCGAAACCATCCAGCAGAGCAACGGAAAAGCGCTTGAGAACGGCATGTCGCTCAAGACGCTGTTCGCGCAGCTGGCCAGCTGCCGCCAGGAAATTACGGTGCCGATTCTGCTCATGGGCTACGTTAACCCGGTGCTTCAGTTCGGGGTCGAGAACTTCTGCCAGCAGTGCCGCGCGGTAGGCGTCGATGGCGTTATCCTGCCCGACCTGCCGCTCGACCTGTTTCTGGCCGAGTATGCCGACATCTTCCGCGCCTACGGTATTCTGAACGTGAACCTGATTACGCCCCAGACCTCGGACGAGCGCATCCGGCACATCGACGCCGAATCTGACGGGTTTATCTATATGGTTTCCTCGGCCAGCATTACGGGCTCGACCAAAGGCATCAGCGAGCCGATGCGGGCGTATTTCGACCGAATTCGTGCCATGCAGCTGCGGAACCCGCGCCTGATCGGATTCGGGATCAACGACCACGAGACCTTCGATACAGCTTGCCAGTACGCCAACGGCGCCATTGTGGGGAGTGCCTTTATTCGCCATCTACAGGATCATGGCACCTCACCCGAGAGCATCCGTGCCTTTGTAGGGACGATTCGATCCTAAGACCCTACCTTTGCAGTATGAATTCCGACATTAACTTCGACAAATCGACCGATGGGCTGGTTCCGGCCGTGATTCAGGATGCCGATACGGGTAACGTACTTATGCTGGGCTACATGAACCGCGAGGCTTACGAAAAAACCCGGGCCGAGCAGGTCGTTACGTTTTTCAGCCGCAGCAAACAACGGCTCTGGACCAAAGGCGAAACGTCGAATAATTTTCTGCATGTGCGGGAGATCCGGATCGACTGCGACGGCGATACGCTCCTGATCAAAGTTCACCCCGCCGGGCCAACCTGCCACACGGGTGCCGATACCTGCTTCGACGAAGTCAACAAAGGGCAGGGCCAGTTTCTCAATTACCTGCAGCAGATCATCCATGACCGGAAAGTCAATCCGGCCGATGGGTCGTATACGGCTTCGCTGTTCAAAAAAGGCGTCAACAAGATTGCGCAGAAGGTAGGCGAAGAGGCTGTAGAACTGGTTATTGAAGCCAAAGACAACAACGACCACCTCTTCAAGGGCGAAGCGGCCGATCTGCTCTTCCATTTTCTGGTGCTGCTGGAGCAGAAAAACATAGACCTCGACGATATCATTGCCGTGCTGCAAAGTCGTCACGTTAAACAATAGTTTTCCGTTGTCGGTTAGAATTTGCAGTTTCGACTTTCCGAAACGTATAATCGATCACTGAAAACTTTCCACTATGGGTCTCATCATTCGCATCCTCATCAGCGCCGTAGCTGTTTACGTCGCCAGTATGTTCATTCCGGGCATCACCGTATCGGGCGGGCCAGTTACTTATCTGATCGTAGCCATTGTACTGGGTTTCCTAAACGCCTTTATCAAGCCGATTCTGACGGTTCTTACCATTCCGATTACGATTCTGACGCTGGGCCTGTTTCTGCTGGTGCTGAACGTGCTGATGGTTTATCTGACAGCCTACCTGGTTCCGGGCTTTGCCGTGAGTGGTTTCATAGCCGCGTTGCTGTTCAGTATTGTCGTCTCCATCATTACGGCCCTCATCGACGCCATCGTATAAACCGACCGGCGGGTCGATTGTCAACCAGTCATCCCGCCGACGCCAATTCACGTACTATCCTGATCGCCCCTGCCAGCACCCAAGCCCGGCAGGGGCGATTTTTCTATCAGCCAGCACCAATGTGCCCCGCATCCAGCCCCGATAAGGCTTGAGCGCGATTTCTTTACCGGGTCATGGTTTTTGTGTAGGTTAGGGTACGATTCCTGAACCAACCATGACCGATGATAAAAAGCCGTACGACGTACTTGTCGTGGGAGCGGGTTATGCGGGCCTGACCGCTGCCTATGAACTCATTAAAGCAGGCAGAACCGTGCTACTGCTCGAAGCCCGCGACCGGGTGGGAGGCCGGGTACATACACAACGCTTCGACGATGGTTCGTATGTTGACCTGGGCGGGGCCTGGGTTGGTCCAACGCAGGATCGGCTGTATGCGCTGGCCCGCGCGTTCGGCGTCGACACGTTCCCTACTTACGATACCGGCAAAAGCACCCAGTATTTTCGGGGCCGGGTAAAACGGTACAAAGGCCTCATTCCACCCCTGCCGCTGTTTTCGCTGCTCAGTCTGGACGCGGCCATCAGGCGGATCAATAAACTCTCAAAGACGGTTGACCTCGCCGAACCCTGGAACACGCCCAACGCCCGGCAACTCGACACCCTGACGCTGGCCGACTGGATGAACGGGCAGATGAGCTACGAAACCGCCCGCCAGTTCTTCACCATTGCCGTAGGCGCCATCTGGGCGGCCGACCCGGCCGACTTCTCGCTACTACATGCGCTGTTCTACACCCGGTCGGGTCGGGATCTGGATACGCTTATGAACGTAAAAAACGGCGCGCAGGCCGAGCGGTTTGTGGGGGGTGCGCAGACCATTGCCGACCGGATGGCCGCTACCTTCGCCGACCGGATCGTGTTCAACGCCCCCGTACGAACCATCACTCAGACCGACGCGCAGGTGGAGGTTACGACCGACACGACTGCCTATACGGCCAGCCGGGTTATCGTTGCCATTCCGCCTGCGTTACAGGCCGACATCCGGTTCGAGCCCGCCCTGCCGCCCCATCGACAGAAGCTGATGACGCAGCTGCCGATGGGCGCCGTCTGGAAATGTTACGCCATCTACGACCGGCCGTTCTGGCGCGACCAGGGCCTGAACGGCCTGGCCGCTACCCCCGACGGACCCATCACCGTTACCTTTGATAACTCGCCCAGAGACGGCAGCCAGGGTATTCTGATGGGGTTTGTACTGGGCAGTAAGGCCCGGGACTTCTCGCGGCTGTCGGACAACGAACGGCGGGCATCGGCTCTGCAGTCGTTTGCGACGTTTTTCGGACCGGAAGCCGCCCGCCCGCGTCGGTACCTCGACCATTCGTTTCTGAACGAAGCCTGGAGCAAAGGATGCTACGCGGCCGTGCCGCAGCCCGGTTTCTGGACCAGCGCGGGCCCGGCCCTGCGGCAACCCGTCGGGCGAATCCACTGGGCCGGCACCGAAACGTCCGATGTCTGGAACGGCTATATCGAGGGGGCCGTACGCTCCGGCGAACGCGTAGCCCGCGAGGTTACGGGCTGACGGCTTTTACGAACCGGGCTCAGTCGGGGATAAACGTAAACTCCGGATAGCCGTACAGCTCGCTTTTCACATTCTGTACAGCGTCGGGAAACAAAGCCGGGGCCGTTAGCCGGTAGCAGGCATTATAAACCAAGATACTGCCTTTTGTAAACGGCATGAACTCGCCACCCCCCGTTTTGTAAGCCGCTCCGTATTTCTTATTCGTCCCGCCCGACTGGCTGTTGATGCTGATTATATACTTCTTGTTGGCAACCAGAGCCAGCGATTCGATATCGGCCATGGTCAGTTTGTCGGGGGCGGTTTGTTCAACAGTCTTTTGCCGTACCGATTGTTTGGTGTCAAAATCCCAGATGATGACGCGGTACGTGCCGGGCTCGGGCATTTTGCTACCTACCTGGGTAAGCTTACCCGCCACCGTCGAGCTGAATACAACGCCCAACTCCCACGGCCCGGACGTACGTACGCTGGGGGTCAGGGTACTCTCAGCACTCATAAAGCTGGTCAGTGCCTGTTCAGATGGCTTTACCGTTTCTTTGTCGCCACAGTTGGTCAGGCCCGCTGCCATCAGCAACGCCAGCCCGGTAGTCAGTATAGTTTTCATAGTTCAGATATGTTAATCTGAACCCTTAGTCGCAACTACCCCGGCCGGGCTAACAGCCGAAATGGACCATTGAGCGAACGGTCATCTGCCGCGGCCCTAGTCGCCGAACAGGGTTAGCTGACCGCTGCCCGTGGTTTCTTCCGTATTCAGTCCCGACAGCGACACGCCCAGCAACCGAATTCCCTGGCTAACGGGCAGAACACTCTGCAACAGCTCACCCGCCACCTGCGCCAGCACCGCCTGCGACGGAACGGCCGATAACAGCGTGCGGCTGCGGGTAATCTGCCGGAAGTCGGCAAACTTGATCTTGACGGTTACGGTGCGCCCCCGGATACCCCGGCCCTGGCAGTACTGCCAGACCTCATCGGCCAGGGGGTGCAGGCCGTCCAGCAGCTCGGGTAGCTCGTGCAGATCGGTCTCGAAGGTATTCTCGGACCCGACCGACTTCCGGACGCGGTCGGGGTTGACGGGCCGATCGTCGATGCCGCGCGCAATATGGTAGTAGTACTGGCCCGCCTTGCCGAAGTGGCGCTGCAAAAACGCAACCGACTGCTGGCGGAGGTCGAGCCCGGTGAAGATCCCCAGCGCGTTCATCTTTTGCGCCGTCACGCGACCGATCCCGTGAAACTGCCCGACCAGCAGGGTCTCGACAAAACGGGGACCATCGGCGGGTTTGATCACGAACAGCCCGTCGGGTTTCTGATGATCGGATGCCAGCTTGGCCAGGAACTTGTTATACGACACCCCAGCCGAGGCCGTCAGTCCGGTGGCTTCGCGGATTTTTGCTTTGATCTGCCGGGCCATATCCGTAGCCGACGGCAGGCCAGCCCGATTTTCGGTTACGTCGAGGTAGGCTTCATCGAGCGAGAGCGGTTCGATCAGGGGGGTGTAGTCGGCAAACACGGCCCGGATCTGGGCCGATACGGCCTTATACACATCGAACCGGGGTTTGACGAAGATCAGCTCCGGACACTGCCGGATGGCCGTCACCGACGCCATGGCCGATCTGACCCCGTATACGCGGGCTTCGTAACTGGCCGCAGCCACCACGCCCCGCGCCCGCGAACCTCCTACCGCCACCGGCTTGCCCCGTAATTCGGGATTGTCGCGCTGCTCGACCGACGCGTAGAAGGCATCCATGTCGATATGGATAATCCGGCGAATGGCGGGCTGTTCGGGTTGAGCAGGCATCCGACAAATTTACAAATTTTACCGCGCAGAATCCCGCCCCAGGCCCGGCAACATCCGCCCTAGAATGGCCTGAGCAGCCGTTGAACGCTGTTAACCGCCTGCTCAGGCCACCACTCCTCAACGCCCGGCGGGAGCCGGTACATGCACGCGCGTACCGACCGAGCGGGCCGAGAACTCGGGGGCGTAGAAACACTGGATCGTAGCAACCCCACTCGCATAATCGCCGGTATGTACCACCCGCAGGCCATATTCGAACACGTGGGTGCCGGTTGGCAGGCGGTCCAGGTAGAAGTCCGTGCTGGCGTCGCGGGGGGCTTCGTAGTAACCCAGTCCATTCTGATACCGGTAGCCCGACAAAACGGCCCTGGCGCCGTCGGCGGCTGGTTCGAAACCCGACGCGCGGCTGTCTTTCAGGTGTACATACTGCATATCCCGATCGGTACGCACTTCGAGCCGAACCCGTAGCCGATCGCCGGGTTTTAGGGCGGTTTTGTCGGTGACGAGCGTGCTGACGGGGCCGGCCGGGCTGTCGCGTTCCAGAAACAGCTGCTTCGTTACGGTCAGGTTGCCCATGGCGGCTTTAATGGCCGACGAGGGCGTTACGCGGTCGAGAGGTTCGAAGTGCTGGTAATAGATACCGCCCCAGGCCGGGCCGCTGCCGGTTTTGCTCACGGTGATTACGCCCAGCTCCGGTTTGATCTCGGCAGGCTGGTACGTTACTTTCTGGTAACCCACCGGCCCCGCTGCGGCCACATCGACCGGCCGGCCACCCACCCGCAGCTCCGTTGTGGCCTGGGTGTTCAGCCAGTCGTCACCGTTGAGCAGCAGGGCATAGATGGCCTCGGTGGTGGCTTTGGTGCTTGGCCAGGCCTGCGTCCGCTTCTGGCTCAGCAGCCATTGTTTCATGGCATTCACCGATTGGGTATCGTTCAGAATCTCCTGAAACGCTTCGATCAGCAATGCCTGCGTTTCGATGGGTGCCTGCTGCCAGGCATAGCCCGGTTTGTTGGCGGGCCAGTACATACCCAGCTCGTCGGACTGCGCAGCCCGTTCGCCGAGCGACTTCAGGATAGCTACCGGGGTTTGACGATCGCCCAGCCGGTGCAGCGCCAGCGCCGTCAGGGCCTGCTCCTGAATAGCCATTGTCTGCCAGTTTTTCGTGATGTGGTTCTGCATGTACTCCCGAACGGCCTTGTCGGCCATAGGTTGAGCCGGGTAGAACGACCGGGCATATAGGTACTGAACAGCCCAGAACGTATCGTAACCAGCCTGTTTCCGCTGTTTGTGTATCTGCACCCACTGCCGGGCGGTTTCGTCGACGAAGGGCAGGGCCCGCGTTTGCAGGTCGGTAGCCAGCTGCTGCTGATTTTCGGGCAGGGTAACCCCCAACCGGGCCAGGTGACCGAAACCCGCCAGCAGATGCAGCGAAACGGTTCGGTCGATGGGCATACCCGCAAACCAGACGAAGCCGCCGTTAGTGGCCTGCAACAGCTGGAGTTTCCGCAGGGCCTGTTCCTGCCCGGCCAGCAGATTATCTGCCTGCAAAAACCGGCCGATCTGCGCCTGTTGGCGGGTCTGGTCGCGGGCGTCGCGTCGCCAGGGGGTTTCGTCGAGGGTGACGCTTTTCAGCTCGGGGTTCGTTTCGAGCGGGTTGGCCGGTGCTTTTTTGGCCCAGGCGTTGGCTACGGCCCGGATGTCGGGGCGGGCGCTGACGATGTGGCTGGCCAGCGCATTGGCGTAGAACCGGCTGAACAGCTGCTCGGCACACTCGTAGGGAAACTCGTTCAGGTACGGCAGACTCTGCAGGGCGGTCCAGACCGGATTGCTGGTCAGCTCGACCGTCAGCCGCTCGGCCGACAGCGGCAACTCGGGCGAGTGACTGGCCAGCGCATTCAGCCGCACCTCTTTTTTACCTCCTCCGTTCACGTAGAAGGGCTGGCTGTCTAGCACGAGCATCCGGTTGGGCAGCACGGGAACGGTTCGCTCTTCGGCATCGGTAAAGTCGCCGGCCGAGGCCGATACGCGAAAAGTTATATTCTCCAGCCCCGGCGGCACGATGACCGTCCAGGCTACGGCTGCGCTCAGTCCTTTGGCGGCCGTAAACGCCTGATCGGGCGAGACCCGGCCCGGCCCGAAGAGGACGGTGGTGAGCAACTGGCCGGTAACGGGGTCGACGGCGTCGATACGGGCCGTGCCGCTGAGCACTTTGTCGGACAGGTTGTTGATGCGGGCGGTTAGCCGGAGCGTGTCGCCCTCGCGCAGAAAGCGGGGCAGGTTACCCGTGATCATCAGTTCTTTCTGCGTCACGACGGTACGCTCGAACGAGCCGGTTTTCAGGTCGGGCGTATGCGCAAACGCCAGCAGCCGCCAGCGCGTGAGGGCTTCGGGCATGGTGAAGCTGAGCAGCACCCGGCCCTGCGCATCGGTCTGTAGTTTCGGGAAGAAGAACGCCGTTTCGCTGAAGTTACGGCGCGGTGAAACCGACGGACTGGTGTTGGTCGATTTCGGCGTTTCGGCGGCTACCGCTTCGCGTAACTCCACCACATTATCACTGGCCGCTTCCATCGTCGCTACCTTAGCCACGGCTCCACTTAACGACTTGCGGGGTGCCACTGCCCGGCCGTATCCTACAGAAACACTTTGCTGCAACGCCCGCGACGACGAGAGCCCATCTACGCCGAAGCCAGCCAGCGCGTCGTACCGGCGTCCGCTTGGCTGTCGGTTCCGATAGTCGTACCAGAACCGATTACTGGCAACAGTTTTGAAATTAGCTGGTAACCAATACAGTCCGGCGTCGTGGAACAGAATTGGGCTTTCCGGACCGCTGGGCCAGTCGAGCGGCACGAACGCATCCAGCGATGCATCATACAGGGTAGCCACCAGTTCTGACAGCACCTGTTCGTTACCCGGCCCGCTGATCCGGAGCGTCCACTGCTCGGCCTGCCCGGGTTTGAGCAAATCGCGGAACGTCAGGGTTTCGATCCGCAGCCTTCGGTCGGGTTTCGACAGGGTGATGGATTTGTCTACATCCAGCTTGCGGCCGTTCTGCACCCTGGTGAACCATACGGAAATTCCGTTCTGGTAGTCGCTGGTGATGGGTACCTCAACCCGGGTGGGTTCGTCGGTCAGTTTGAGCCAGCGCTCCTCCCGAATTACCCCCCTGTTTGCTACCCGCATCAGCACCGGGCCGGGGCCGCCCCCCAGCAGAAAAGCTACTGACTGGCCGGGTTTGCTCTCGGTGTGCAGCGCCTTCACCCAGCCGTCGGGCCGGGCCATAACGAACGGCTGGGCCTCGGTCGTAATGGTAACGTACTGCGTCAGGGTGGCGCTCTCACCAGCCGCATCGGTTACGCGGAGATCGGCGGCATAGATACCGGCCGGGTAGCGGCTCAGGGCCAGCTTCAGCATGTCGGTCTGGTTGATCGACACCGTTTCGACCGCAGCGCCTTTGGGCCAGTTGGTCAGCTTGTCCTCATCGGCATAGACATCGGCCGGAAACAGTTTTTTGAAGGCCTCCCGACTCAGCGCATATCGGTCGGGGGCTTCCCACAGGCGTTTGCGCAGGGGTTGCCGGGGCGGAGTCAGGGGCGACAGGGTTAGCTGACCGCTTACGGGTACGCGCTCGCCCCCGGCGTTGGTCACGCGGATCGATACGGACTGGTCGCGGTTGTCGAGCTGCGGGGGCAGGTTGAGCGTAGCCGTCAGGGCCGAGTATCCAATCGAGAGCCTTTGCTGGGTCGAACGGGTTTCGCCGGTCGCGTCGGTGACGTCGATGGTGACGACGAAGTTGAACGTCGGGTTGGTCTGTCGACCGATGAGCGAGTCGGGCTGGGCCACGAACGTAAGCGACACCGCGCCAGTGGCATCGGTCGTAAGCGTACCGTTGGCAATTTCGGTTTCAGGCCCGACTGGCAGGCTCTGGCGGCCGTCCGGCAGGTAGTTGCTCCACTCCCACCAGATCCAGCGCGGTTTAAGTTGCCGCGTAACCCGGTAGCGTACCGAAGCGCCATCGACGACTGCTCCTGCAAAGGTTTTAGCCGTAGCCGTTACCGCTACCGGCTGCCCCAGTTTGTAGCTGCCTTTGAGCGGGGCGGCTTTTACCTCGAATGTCGGGCGTTTGTATTCTTCGACCCGAACGCTGGTCTGGCTGTTTTCGACCCGGATGCTCATGTCGCCCGTCAGCCGACCGGTTGGTGCCGTAAACTGCCCGTCTACCGTACCGAAGGCGTTGCTGGTCAGCGTCAGTGAGGATACCGTTTCGCCATTTACATCGACCAGCGTGGCCTGTGTCTGCGTGCCTGCCGCTACCCGATAGTCATCGGTTTTGCCTTTGTACAGTACGCCCTTGAAAAAGATCGGCTGTCCGGGTCGGTAGATGGCCCGGTCGGTGAAGAGCAGCGCCCGGATCTCGTCCTCGTCGGTGTTCGATTCGGTTCGCTGGTAGCCGGGCCAGTATACGGGTTCGGTATCGATGGTATCGAGTCGGGTAACGATCCGGAACCGGTAACTACGGTCGCCCGCTGCAACCTTGTCGGGTATGACCAGCCCGCCCATAGCGTCGGTACGCATGGTGTTGAGCCGCCGATGCTCCTGGTAATTGTTGACATACACCTGCTCGAACAGTTCGACCCGCGCGTTAGGCAGGGGCTGGCCCGTTTGCCGGTTCAGCACGTACAGCTTGGGATCACGCGTGTAATGATTGTCGACATCGTCGAACTGGCCCGACCTGCTTGGTTTGAACGGCACCGGCCGATACCCGATCAGGTACCCGATATTGGTTACGTGAAGCCGCGTGTAGGTCAGCAGCTCACTGGCCTCCGACATATCGGGTTTATTGGCAACTAGCACCACATAATGCCCCAGCGACAGGGCAGGCAGGGCTATTTCGGTCCGGTGCGACTGCAGATCGCCATCGTCGGGCAGGCTGACCGAGCCCTGGTGCAGAACGGGCCGTTTCAGGTACTGCCGCGCCAGCCCTTTGCCGTCGTCGGGATTGCGCCGGCGGTCCACCCGGTTCTGATCATCGACACTGGTTTGAACCAGGCGATAATAGAGGGTTGGCACGTTCTGGTACGTCACCGACGCCCGGATGGGTTGGTTAGGCGCGTTACCTTCTTCGACCTGCATACTGACCAGCGGGGTTCTGAGCTGGTCGAGCAGCAGCCGCAGGTTATTAATTTCGGGCGTAGTCTGGGGGAATCGTTTAAGCAGATCGGCCGACAGTTCGGCCGCCCGCCGTCGCCAGCCACCGGTCGGGCGCTGGTTGCTCAGCTCGCCCCATAACGTAACCAGCGCCAGCCCGTAGAACGGCTCGGCCGGCTGGTTACGAATGGTTTTGATCCGCTGCTCCAGCGCCTGCTGGTAGCGAAGGTCTTTGTTGGGTAGGGTGCTGTACTGATGCACGAACGCCAGCCGGGCGGCATCGACTACCGCCAGCGGCAACGGATTGGCATCGGCCTCATGAAACGCCATCAGGCGCTGGTAGCCCTGCAAGGCCCGGAATCGCAGCGAGAGCGTATCGGAGCTGGTGAGCGGTGTTTTCAGAAACGTGGCCGCATCGGCAAGATAGGCCGGTTGGTCCAGCGCGAACCGGTTGGCCGGCCGGATGATATCGGGTTCTGTGTTCCGGTAAAAGGCCAGCGCCCGATGCGCCAGAAAGTCGTAAAGCGTTGGCCGCAGCAACCGCGACTCCGCATCGCCTTTCTCAATGACCAGATCGAAAGCCGAAACGGGTGTTTTCCGGAGCAGATCGAGCGGCTTCAGCGACGCTTCGTAGGCCGTAACGGATTCGGCCACCAGCCGACGCAGATCCCAGGTGCGGGGGTCGGCCGACGCCTGATCGTCGGTTCGGCGGTTCTGAAACTTCCAGCGGTTTCGCTCATAGTACTGCCAGTACGTTTCGGCCAGAATCGATTGCAGCACATTCCGGGCGGGCGCGGGCGAATCGGCCACGTCGCGCCGGAGCGACTCGATCAGTTCGGCATGGACATCCTCGGTCGAGTAGGGCTGGTGGGACAGCCGGTACATGGCCGCTTTCACCACCTGCGGGTGGTTTCGGTCGGCTCTGGCGCGGGTATAAATCCGGTTAACGATCTCGAGTGCCGATTTGGGCAGGCCTTTTTTCAGGAGTGAATCGGCCTGTTTCCAATCTTGGGCAAAGGTCGGATCGGGTCTATTTTTCTGGGCCGTGGCCGATAAGGCGCTCAGCAACAGCAATACGGTGAAGAAACGGTTCATAGTTTGTTGGCCTGTGGGATTCGTACCCGATGAGATGAAGGTACGCGGACATTTCCACACGCGGTGTAGCTAGGATACCGTTTCGAGCTAAAGGGTTTAATTGCCTACTGCTTTACCACCCGCCGAACCTCCGTCCGGTCGCCCACCCGAATCCGGAGCAGGTAAACCCCCGTCGGGAACGGGCTCAGATCGACTTCGCGCGCGAAAGCCCCAAACGAACGCCCCGCCGACTCATCCAGCACTGGTCGTCCCGACGCGTCGATCAGCTGGAGCGTTACGGCCGGGCCGCCTTCCCACTGGCCGCTGATGCGCAGGTAGCTGCTGGTTGGGTTGGGGTAGACCGATACCGAGAGCGGAAGCGCCGGTTCGCTGGCGGTCAGGATGGTTACCGTAATGACAGCCGTGCCGCTGGCGATACCCGTACCACACTGGCCGTTCGAAACCCCCGCCAGCCGGTACGTAACCGTGGTATCGGGCCGAATCCGAATGCGGTAGGGCGACTGGCCGGTCGTAACGGTCTGGCTGCCGCCCGGCCCGCTCACCGTAAAACTCCAGGGGGCGCTGCCGGTCAGGGCCACGCTTACCCCCGCCGAGTCTCCCTTGATGACACTGGCCGTGCCGGTCAGCGATGCGGTAGGCAGAGCCCGGACTACCAGCCTGGGGCCGCTGTTGACCAGCGTCAGGGCCGGCGACGTCGCTTCGACGTGCAGGGAGTACGAGCCCGCTTTCTGCACCTTCGGAACCGGCAGAGTCAGCTGGCCCTGAACGGCCGTTGTTTCGGTGAGCCGGGTTAGCTGGCCGGTACTGTCGCGCAGGGAGAACACAAATCGGTTGTCGGCCGCCAGCTCCCCCACCCGCTCGTAACCAACGGTCCAGGAACTACCAGCGCACAGCAGGCTGTCGGTAGCGGTCAGTCCGCGCAGCCCGGGTTTGTAGCTCACCCGCACCTGCCCCGAAGCCGTACCGTACCCGCAAACGTTGTATACGCGCTGAATAGTAAACATACTGGCGGCCGTGGTGCTGGCGGGCGCCACGAACAGGCTCCCGTTGGCAAACCCGTCGAGCAGCTGATTATCGCTCAGCCGCACCGAAAACACATCGCGGGCTTTACTGGCCACCTTCAGTTCAGCGCTGGTCTGATTGGGTTCCAGCTGAACGGCGGTCTGGCCGTCGGGCGTAGTCAGGGTAACGTTGGGCGCGCTTCGCACGGTTATCGGGTTGGCCGTAGGCAGGCTGGTCAGGGTCAGGCTGCTGGTTCTGGCAACCACCCGCAGAAACAGGTTTTTCCCGATCATGGCCGTATCTACCGTTACCCGCAGGCTGGGCAGCAGCCCGGCGGTTGGCAGGTCGCGGTAGGTTCCGGTGGCGCTGTCGGTAGCGGCCTGTACAACCAGCGTGGCGCTGTCCGGAACGCGCCCGGCCGTTACGATGGGGACGGGTAGCTCGTTGCCAAGGCAGGCGTGACTGTTTACCGTTCCAATCTGCATCAGGAACGGCTGTACGGTCAGAGCTACGGTATTACTGGCTGGCGCCGTGCTACAGCCGTCGGTCAGACTTTTGAGGTAATACGTGGCCGATGTCTGCGGAAACCGCTTCAGCGATACGAAGGTGGCGTTGGTCTGGCCTTTTGTGCCGTCGGAGAGTTCGTAGCGGAACGGCGGCTGCCCCTGAAAACCAAGCACCAGCTCGGCCGACGCGCCCGGCAGGACTACGGTCGTAACGCCGTCGGTATAGCCCGCCCGTCGATCGTCGGGGGTGATGGCCAGGGTTGCTTTCGGGGCAAACTCGGATACGTAGAAGCCCGTCTCGTTGCTGACCACGCCCGAGTCGGTAGCCACCAGCCGCAGCTTGTAGAAACTGGCCTCCTGCGGCACCCGGAACTGAAGCGTATCGGCCGCCGTACGAACCGTATCGACATAATTGCCGTAGAATGTACCAAGACCGTCAGACAGTTCGAGCCGGAACCGGTTGGCGGCCGTATAGGTACCCGACAGACCGAAACTTACCCGCAGCAGGCTACCCGGGCAATAAAGGCTGTCGGGTCGTTTCAGGTACAGCACCCGCTCATCGGGCTGGCGAACGTTGATCGTTACCTGCCCCTCGGTGGTGCCGACGCCACAGCTGTTGCGAACAGACCGAACGGTATAGGTCGTGGTTTTGTCGACAAACAGGTCGAAGCGAGCCACCTGGGTGTAGAAATCCTCGTCGGTTTTTACGCGTCGGGTGGTACTGTCAGACAGGGTAATCTCGTAATCGCGCCCGCCCGTTACCGTAACCTGGAAGTTAATGCCCTGAGGTTTGTCCAGCTCGGTACTGAAATTAGCCGGCAAGATGGCTCTGGGCACCGTACCGACATGAACCAGCCGGTTATGCACGACGCCAAACTGCGCCTGTTCGGCCCCGTCGGGGTAGCGAACCTGCACCGCATAAACGCCCGAATAAATATCGCCCTGCCCGGGGCCGGGCAGCACAACCGTCATCACCCGGTTTCGGATGCTGAGGACCGTACCGTAGCCGGTATACGAGCCCAGGTTACCGGTGGCGCTGGTGGGTGGTCCGATCAGAAACGCCCAGGCCGCCGGACTGGCCCCCAGCGCGGCCGAGTCGACCGACAGATACGCCCGGATGGTATCGCCCCCGCAAAATCGGTAGCTCGACAGCGAGTCGATCCGCACACTGGGCTGCACCGTAACCACCGCCGAGCCGCTGATGGTCCCCGCCGTGCCGCAGCCCGACGTCAGTCCGGTAACCCGGTAGGTGGTGGTGGTGTCAGGAAACAGGCTGACCGATCGGAATATGGTCCGTTCCAGCCCCTCGGTCGGGACCTGACTTCCATCGCTCAGGTTGATGGAGATCGGGCCAATGCCGGTTACATCGAGCGTAACAACGGCTGGTTCGCCCCGGCGGATAGTGGTTGACCCGCGCAGGTTGACAATCGGTACCGGGTTGATGTTGATGGCCCCAGCGTAGGTACCGACTGCGCCTGCCGTCCGTAGCCGCAGCCGGTACGAACCCGGCACCAGCGTATCCGGTACGGTTAGCCGGAGGGGGCTGGCGGTGCCGCTTACGGGAATGCTCACAACGGCCGCGCTAACCCGGTTGATGAGGTCAGCCGTAACGACGCCGGTAGCCGAGAGCGGTTTTTCGGCCGAGAAATAAATCTGTAAGGAACCGCCGGGGCAGAGCGCCTGGGTCGATAGCTGGGTGATTAACAGGCCGGTTGTGTCGGCAGCTGGCTTGACAAGACTGTCCTGTGGCACAGCTATGGTCGGGAGTTTGACCATGCCAATCGCTTGTATCGAGAGGTTTACTCGTTGCAGCCCGGGCGCCAAAGCCGCCGGATGAGCCTGTGTGGTAACACACAGTAACCCAACCAGCAACCACAGTCCGCTGCAAACTTGTAAAAAATTTTTCATTTTGAATAAAGCGAATACCTGTAAAAGGAATTTACACCAAATATTACACCAAAAAGTAACTTGGGGCAATATATTATGATAAAATCTCTATTAAGGTAACACCCAACTCAAAATCGATACGCTATTCCGAAATGTACCTGAGTAAGCGGCAGCCCGACTGTACAGCCCGGTCGGTCCGGACATGCCAGACCGGCCGGACTGCAACGGCTATTGCCTGAGCAGAAAGGCCGTCAGATCAGCCAGTTGCTGGCTAGAAAGGCCCATCGCTTTTGGGTCGGGCATGAGGCTTGTCTTGTACTGTCGGCGCGAGTAGACCTGATCGGTTGGAACCGTATGTTTTTGTCCCGTCACCCCTTTCACGACGACCGACTGCTCCCCATCGCTGACCAGGAACCCGTAGTAAGTCTGCCCTTTTTTGGTCGTGATGAGCCAGGGCTCGTAGCCAAACGCAATCCCGGCGCTGGGGTTCACAATGGCGTCGAGCAGGGCGTTTTTGTCGAATTTCTGATGAATCTGGGTAAGTTCGGGGCCCACATCGTTGCCCTGCTGTTTGTAACGATGGCAGGTCGAGCAGTTGTTTTTGAAGACCGTCAGCCCGGATCTGGCGTCGCCGGTCAGCATGGCGATCTGCGTAATCGATTCGCTACTGGCCGGACTGGCCGACGGCGCACTGGCTACCGACGAAACCGGGCTGGCGGTCTCTACGGGGGCGGCTGGTTTAGGCGCAGACCGGCGGCTGAAGTATTCCTTCGCCATGGTTCGTACGCTCTGGTCGGGGTTTTTCAGGATGGCGTCGGCTACGTAGGTACGCAGGTTGTCGGGCAGTTTTTTGTCAGCGGCCAGACCGACTAGTATCTGCCCACCGGCCGCCGTACGGGCCATTTCCATCGCTACTTTCCGCTTTTCGGCATCGCTCTTGTACTCATCCAGCAGGATTTGCCGCTTCGCTAGCATCTTCTGCTCATCGGCCGATTGTTTCACCGGCATCACCTCGTCCCAGTTCAGCAGCGAGGCCCAGTCGTTACCGCGCCGGAAGCCCGTCCAGTACCGGGCCTGGTCGGCTACGTCTTTCTCCGGCGATTTGGTCAGCTCAACCATGGTCAGGGCCGCCGACTTGTCGTTAATGAACCCGAGTGCCGTAATGGCCTGCCGTCGGGAGTCGGCGGTAAGGGTCTGGGCTTCGGCGCGTTTTTTCAGCAGGGGGACCGACGAGGCCGGATGCAGCTCCCAGACCAGGCTGGCTACGCGCTGATCCCACCGTGTAGGGTCCTGGGGCAGGGTCGGACGGAGATCCGCAAACAGGGCTTCTTCTTTTCCGCCAGCGGCTATACCGAGGGCATGCAGGTAGTAACGATCCTGCCCGTCGTAGCCTTTGACCAGGTTCAGGAGTATGAAGCGGCAATCGGTATAGGGCACATCCCGGATGGCGATGGCCACCTCGCGCCGAACAGCCGCGCTGGGGTCGAGCGCCAGGTTACCCAGTAGCGGCAGCAACGCCCGCTGCGAGGTAGTCAGGCCCGGATTGGACCTGGAATTTTCGGGGGTGATGCTGCGCAGGGCCCGGATGGCGGCTATCCGCATGGGTGCATCGGCCGCTTTCAGAAGCCGTTCGACCTCAAACTGTCCTTCGGAGCCCAGGTGCGCCATCATAAAAATAGCCCGCGCCCGATGGTACGGATTGCCCGACGACAGCAGGGCTTTTACCGGTTCGATTACATCGTCGCCCTGTTGTTTGAGCGCTTCGAAACCGAGCATCCGTACGTTCACGGCCGGGCTGAGTAGCGCGGCAATCTGCCCCTGGGTGGTGCGTAAATCGAGCCGGGGCGCTCTCAGCCGACGCCCGCGCGGAGTTATCCGATAGATACGCCCGTAGCCCTGCTGGTCCTGCATCTGATGACCACCCACAACGGGGTCGTACCAGTCGGCAATGTAAAGAGCCCCGTCGGTACCCACAGCTATATCGCTGGGGCGGAACCACTTGCGGGTATCGCTGGTCTTATCGTTCCATTTGTAGTTCTCATCTACCTTCGGGAAGGTGCTGATGAAGTCGGTGCGGGGCAGGCGGTACCCGGCTCCCCAGACGTCGGGTTTGTAGCTGAATATCACATTCCGGCCCGCTTCGGCGCTTAGCAGCATGCCCCGGTAGGCAGGGCCCAGTTCGTCGCCTTCGTACACGACTACCCCCGTGGGCGAGCCCGCGCCGGTAATGTCGCCCACGGGCATCACGCCGGGGTCGTCCTGGTGCCAGTGGGCGGTCTGAATCGACTGATCGGGTCGCTGGTCGCCCTGCCAGTAGCGGGTGCCGTCGCTGCTGAAGTAGCCGGCATTGCCTCCTTCCATCAGCCAGCTCGTTCGGCAGGCCACCACCTGGTCGTCGTTATCGTTCTGCCACATGTTGCCGTACGAGTCGAGGGCGGTTTCGTAGTTGTTGCGAAAGTTGTGCCCCATCACCTTCAGGCCCGAGCCATCGGGGTTGATGCGCAGGGCCAGCCCGCCCACCCAGACGCGACCATCGTCGCTAACCTGATTGCCGTGGTTGATTTTGTTATAAGGCGTGCCACCAACGTAGAGGCTTCCCGAGCGGAGTGTCCAGCCGTCTTTGTCGGTGACCACGTGCGGTCCGGCATTTCCCGTGTTGAAGTAATACTTGCCATCGGGGCCGGCCACCAGGGCGTGGAGCGCATGGTCATGGTCGAGGCCGCCGAAGCCGGTCAGCAGCACCTCTTTGCGGTCGGGTTTATCGTCGCCGTTTTCGTCGGTGTATACCACCAGGCTGGGCGCGCAGGAGACAATAACCTTATTGCCGATGACCGCAATGCCGAGGGGCGATACCAGGTCCGGATCGGTCACGAACACCTTACTCGCGTCGGCCTTGCCGTCGCCATTGGTATCTTCCAGGATGATGACGCGCTCACCTTCGGGGTGGTTCAGGCGCTGGTCGGCTTTGTTGTTAAACTTCCGGTAGTTGACCGCTTCGGTAACCCACACCCGGCCCCGGGCGTCGATATCCATGTTGGTCGGATTGTAAAACATCGGCGATTCGGCCCACAGCGTCGCTTCGAGGTCGTCGGGCAGGTACAGTCGGCTCGAATCGTCGCCCACCACAACGCTATGCTGCCGGCTGGGTTCGGCCGACGGAACCACAGTCGTTGTCAATTTCGGCTGAACAACCGGCGTCGCTACGGTCAGAAAACCCGCGACCAGCACAACCGGAAAAAGAGATTCGGAAAACGTTATTTTCATACGTACGTTAAGATTCAAATCAAAAAACCGCGACCGCCCGACAGGCGCATCTCAGGCGCATCGCCCTAAACCATCGCGCAGACAACGTAACCATCCGGATAGGTAGAGACGCGATCGCACCGGCGCCCCGGCCATCGCGTCTCATACGCGTCAGCAACAATTCCTTCCCCGGTAGGCAACACAATACCATCCGGACAGGTAGAGACGCGATCGCACCGGCGCACCGGCCATCGCGTCTCATACGCGTCAGCAACAATTCCTTCCCCGGTATACCATCCGGACAAGAGACGCGAAGGCCGGGGCGCCGGTGCGGTCGCGTCTCTACGGCTAGCCGAACAGGGTTCGGACGGTTCGGTTGTTTTCGATGTAGCTGGCCAGGATCGGCTGCCCTTTCGGGATGGCTCCTTCGATCTGAAGCCAGCCCGTGTAGCCGATCTCGTCGAGTGTCTGGCGAACCTTCACCAGATCGATTTTGCCTTTGCCCAGCAGGAAGCCGTTCTCTTTCAGGTGTACTTCGCAGATCAGGTCGGTACCCAGCTCGCGCATCTCCCTGAAAATGTCGTAGCCCTCTACCGTTGCGTTGCAGACATCATAATACACTTTTACCGCCGGTGACCCCACAGCGTCGATCAGCGCCCGATGATCCGGCGCCGATAGCCACGACTCGATGCCCAGCGTTACGCCGGCTTTCTCCGCTTTGGGAGCTACTGCTTTCAGTTTATCGATAACTACCTGTTGACCTTTTTTGTCATTACGCAGATCATTATTCGAAAAAAAAGCCAATAATACGTTTTTGACCCCCAACGCCCGGGCCACGTCGATACTATCCTGCACCCAGGCATCGGTTCGGGGATCTGACTTGTACGGAATGGTGTTCAGTAGACCAATGGCCAGCCCACCGAAGCCAACGCCGGCCTGCCGGGCGGCTTCTTTATACGCTTGCAGAACCTCGGGTTTGCGGAGATGATCGTGGTCGGCGACCGTGTTGAGGCTAACCTGCACGCCGTCGAGACCGATCTGACGAGCCACGGCGAAGGCGTCGATAGCCCCTGCCGAACCGATCGACCAGTCGCAGGCACCAATGTTGAAGCGGCTGGTCGTTGCCAGCGCAGGACAGGCCAGCGCGGCTACGCCAAGGCCCAGAGAATAACGCAGCGCATCACGACGATTCATGAAGAAAAAATCATATAGGGTAAGGGATATCAAATATACGTAGTTCCGCCAATCTGCCTGACAGCCAGACAATGCCCTCAGGCGCGATAATTGTATAAGAGAGCAGGGCGGCTAACTTACCGCTTTGAAAGGTGTACAAAAAATTTTATCTGACTTCCAACCGTTTGCTAAAGCAGCGGGTCTTTGGAATTGTCAGCGTTGATATGCAGGATGAATATGCATTAGTCGAAGGGTGCCGTCGGCAGGACCGGATTGTACAGCGACAGCTCTATGAGCGGTTTGCCGGGAAGCTCTTTGTCGTATGCAAACGGTACATTAAGGACCCTGACGAGGCCGAAGACGTGTTGCAGGATGCGTTCGTGAAAGTGTTTCGGCACATCGACTCGTTCCGGTTCGAGTGTCCGCTGGAGGCCTGGCTGAAGCGGATCGTTATCAATACGGCGCTTAAGCACATCCGGAAACAAAAACCCTGGGAGCATGCGGCCGACGTGCAGGAGCTGGCTCCTGTTCTACCCCAGGCCGACCAGAGTCTGCCGACGCTGAACTATAAATACCTGCTGGAACTGATTCAGGAATTACCGCCGGGCTGCCGGGCGGTATTTAATCTATATGCCATTGAGGGTTACAACCATCCGGAAATTGCCGACATGCTCGACATTGCCGAGGGCACCTCAAAATCACAGTACGCCCGGGCCCGGAGCCTTCTTCAACAGAAACTACAACAGGATGGCCGAACTGCCGAAGGCCGGCCAATCTGAATGAACAACAACATAGATAATGAGTGACGAACGAAACATACCGGACGATCTGTGGCGGAAGGTCTTCGACGAGGCCGACGACGCACCCCCCCCCCGCGTGTGGGATGCTATCGAACGGCGTTTGGACGAGTCCGACAAAACCGGCATCGTCCCGCTCTGGGGGGCAGGACCGGTCCTGTCGCGGCCGTTTGGCTGGGCCGCTGGCCTGGCAGCCGCCGTGGCGCTGCTACTAGTGGGCTGGTGGGTCATGCCTACCGAACAAAGCCGCCAGTCTGTCGCCACCCGGCAGTCGGCGGCTCCGGCTAACCCGACTACGCAGCCCGACCGCCAGCAACCAGGTCAGCCGTCTGTTGTCGGTTCGGCAACGGATGGTATGGCATCGACCAGCGCGCCCGCCAGTTCGCCCGTTGGGGCCGAGCAGCCTTCGTTGTCAGCCGCGTCTGAACCGAGCCCAACGGGATCGGTCAGCGGTCGTCGATTGTCCCGTCAGATGCCGACGCTGGCGTTGAACAGACCGCAGCGATCCACTCAATCTGCCCGGTCGGCCTCGGCCGTTTCCGCTACAGAAACGACTAATCCAGAGTCGGCGGCAGGTCCAGTGGCTACCGGCGCTACCCCACCGACTCTGGCCCTGACAGCGAGTCCGATGCCCGCCAACGCGTTTGACCGTCAGTCGACCATCCTGTCCGCCAACTCCGCAACGGCTGACCAGCTGACTTCGGCCAACTACGATCGGCTCGAAGGCCGGGGGCTGAAGCTTCGCGGTCCGGGCGCGATTCAGCGGATTGTCTGGTTCCGGCCCGCCGACCCGGCTGACGACATGCCGCTCGAGCAAACCACGAAACGGTCGGAGCGGTCGTTATGGGCGTCGGTCAGTGTGATGCCGGGCGCCTTCGACCCGGCCGTATCGACGCAGATCCCATCGGTCGTGCGGATGTCGGGCGTGGCTGCCAGCGCGACCTCGCCAACGGTATCGAGCCGGGCCAACTTCTCGATAGCCTACCAGGCTGCGGCCGGGGTTCAGCTCACCGAACACTGGTCGCTGGAGTCGGGCGTCGGGTACCTGGCCGGCCGGTCGACGGTCGACAGCCCCCGTCCGGCTAACGTCTACAGTTTGCAGATGGTCAACAATACCAGCAGTGCGGCCACCGTGGCCGGTACCAGTTCGCTCTATACCGATCTGCTGCGGAGCCAGCTGGGCCAGCCCTCGGTCACCAAAAACGGCAGCACCGCTCAGTTCGCCTACGACAACCTGATGAGCGCCAACCGGGCGGCCGATCCGAACAACTACGATATCCGCAACAGCCAGGCCGTTACCAACGACTATCAGTACATTCAGGTACCGATGCAGGTCGGTTACCAGCTCCGGCCGCGCAAGCGGCTGAGTATGGCCCTGCTGGGTGGTCTGCTCACTAACATCTTTGTCCGGAACACCGTAGCCGACGAACTGGTTATAACAGCAAAAGACGGTCTATACCGCCCCGTGTCGCTGGCGGCCACGATGGGAGCCCGGTTCCGCTACCGCCCGTCGCAGCGCTGGTCGGCCTCGGTAGCGGGGGTTTATCAGCCCTCGCTGAGTCCCGGTACGCCGGTCGACTCGCCCATACAGACCCGGCCAACCTCGACCGGTATGACGTTTGGTGTCGATTATCATTTCTGAACTGAGCCATGATCAAGCTACTTATAACCGCGTTTATGTCGGCGCTCCTGTTCGGTCAGTGTTCGAGCGTAGCGGAGCAGCCGCTTACCGATACGGCCCCGATCACGATCCGGACAGGCACCTCGTTTGGCATGTGCGTAGGCAACAGCTGCCGTAAAGATTATGTCTTCAACGGCACCAGCGTTACCCTTACCCAGGGTGGTACCCGTACGCAAACCCAGACGCCCGACAAGACCTGCGAACGAACCATCAGCGCGGCCGACTGGACTACCCTGCGCGCAGCCGCGGCCGACCTCGATGCGTTTCGCAAACAGCCGAACGTGATCGGCTGCCCCGATTGTGCCGACGGTGGGGCCGAATACATCGAGCTGCAACAAAACGACAGTCGCCATCGCGTTACCTTTCCGTTTGGCAAGACTATTCCGGGGTTCGAGCCGCTGGTCAACGCCCTCCGGCAGCAACGCGAGGCTTTCAGCGACTGTCCGTAAGTGTGAACCTGGCCGGTATCGGGTTGATCAGTACCCAATCGGATGCCTGCCCCTGACCCCTGTTAGCTATGAAAACGACCTCATTCTCAACACTTGCCCTGGCCATGGCTGGCTTTGTGCTGCTGGGGATTGGCTGTACCGATTCAACGCTGGCCCCCGATACCCAGAATCAGACGGGCCAGCTGAAAGTACCGGCCGCCTTTGCGGATCAAACAAACCGCTTTGCCTTCGATTTTGCCAAACGCATAAGCCAGAAAGAAGGAGCCGCCACGAATACGTTCGTATCGCCCCTGAGCCTGCATATGGCCCTGGGTATGATCCTGAACGGTGCCAACGGACAAACGGCTCAGGAGATCCAGAAAACGCTGAACCTCGATGCGCAGACGCTCAGCGAGGCCAACGCTACCTACCAGAACCTGATCGAAAACCTGCCTACCGTTGACCCTAGGGTGACGCTGGCGCTGGCCAACTCGGTCTGGAGCCGAAATACGTTTCCCGTCGAACCCTCGTTCCAGAATCTGCTGAAGCAGTCGTTCAGGGCTGAGATACAGGCCGAGGACTTTACCAGTCCGGCTACCGTAGGCAAGATCAACGGCTGGGCCAGTCAGAAAACCAACGGCCGGATTCCGAAGGTGATCGACCAGATTTCGGATCAGGATGTGCTGTTTCTGATGAATGCGCTGTACTTCAAAGGCGACTGGAAAACGGAGTTCAAGCCGGACCAGACCATCGATGCGCCCTTTACGCTGACATCGGGCGGTCAGCGTACCGTTCGGATGATGCGGCTTAACACCACCCTGCGCCGGGCCTTCAAACCAACCTATACGGCGTTTGAGCTGCCCTACGGCGCCGGCAATTACGCCATGACGGTTTTGCTACCCAGCCAGAACACCTCCGCCGATGCCCTGATTCAGTCGCTGAACGGCGCCAGCTGGACCAGCCTCCAGAGCGAACTGACCAGCGGCACTATCGACATTGGCCTGCCCAAGTTCACCCTCAGCTACGAAATCAAGCTGAACGATGTCTTGACGGCGATGGGTATGCCAACCGCCTTTACGGATCGGGCCGACTTTACGAAGATAAACGCCAACGGCGGGCTGCTGCTGAGCTTTGTTAAACAGAATACGTTTGTGGCAGTTGATGAAAAAGGCACGGAAGCTGCAGCCGTCACGACCGGTGGCATCTCAGTCACGTCTGCGCCCCTGTCGTATCTTTGCGACCGGCCGTTCGTATTCGTCATTCACGAGAAAACGAGCGGCACCGTACTCTTCGTCGGCAAAATAGCCGACCCGACCCAAACGGCTCCCTAACCGGGGGCATACCGCATGAAATCGCTTCTCCTTCTGTCGTTAACCTGGCTGCTGATCGGCGCCTGCCAACGGGGTGAACACGTACTGCCCGAGAACGTGGCCCAACTGGTAGGCACCTGGCAACTCCGCGAACCGGCGTCGCCCTATCCGGTAACGTTACAGCTGGCGCTCGATACAGCCAACCCACCCGACGACGTGACGCCCTTTCTGACGAGCGGTAAGTCGGCGGTGAATACCTACTCGGGCCGGATGTCGGCTGCGCTGGACGGGATGATGATCGTTACGCGGCTGAGTACTACCGAGATGGCGGGGTCGACCGATGCCATGCAGTTTGAAGACGTGTATTTCAAGAACCTGAAGTCCGTAGTTCGTTTCGACATCACCAGCACCAACCGGCTCCGGCTGTACTTCGGTACTCCGCAGCCGGGCGTGCTGGAGTTTGACAAAACACAATAGCCATGAAAGCGCTGGTATTGGTATGCCTCGCAGCTCTGACCATGTCATTTTCGGGCTGTGAGCGCAACACAGACACCGTAGTCCCCGCCAACGCGGAACAGCTGACCGGCAACTGGACGCTGCTTGAGGCCGACTATCCGGTAACGCTCCTGATCGAGCGCGGC
Organism: Spirosoma sp. 209; assembly: GCF_002006735.1. Classification (NCBI taxonomy): domain Bacteria; kingdom Pseudomonadati; phylum Bacteroidota; class Cytophagia; order Cytophagales; family Cytophagaceae; genus Spirosoma; species Spirosoma sp. 209. Next base: position 57,335 of record NZ_MVEC01000024.1, read on the forward strand.
ATGCAAACCTGGGAACGGGAACCCGACAAGGCATTCCGGCTGTCGGGCGAGTCGTCAGTCAACCTGTATACGACAACTCTGACGTACAAAGACCCCGCTGCTGCCGACATAACGATAGGTCCCGTTTCCAGCACCAAACGCGCCGGACCGCCCGAAGCGCTGGCGTTCGAGCTGACCTATTTCAATCGCCTTCAGGCGGTTACGCGTTACGAACTGACCAGCCAAAACCGGCTGCGGCTGTTCTATACGCAGGATAACGAACGTGGGGTACTGGTGTACGAAAAACGCTGATCGGTATGAAACTGACACGCCTGAGTTTGTTCATGCTCGGTACGCTTTTGGCCTGTACGCAGACGAAGAGTACTGACCCGATTGACAGCCAGCTGCCGGGTATCTGGGCGCTGGTTCGGACCACCTATGGCTTAACCCAGTTGAGCGTTACTCCTGCGCAGACTGGCCGCTCCGAAACGCTGACCTTCACTGCCGATGGCACATACCGGCGGGTAATCAGCGGCACCAGTCCGCAACCCGATCAGAGTGGTCGGTATTATACGGGTAACAACCCCGGCAGCACCGCCGAGAAGCAAGCCATTTTTTACCCGGACGAACAGACCGCCCAGCCCTATTCGTTCCGGGATGGCCATCTGTTTCTGTACGAACGACAGCCGATAGGCGCAACCATAGCCGACGGCTCGACTTACGAGTTTAAACGACAATGATTTCTGTACTTTTTGTGTAAGATTACGATTGCCCGGCCGTAGTAAAGACAGCCGGGCAATTTATTTTTCAGTCGGTTCCAACGGTTCTATCGGGTTCAGAGTCATGGGGTTTATAAACCTGATATCCATCCCTCCTATGAAACCGAAACCTTTACTCTTCCTGTTGATCCTGCCCTGGCTGGCCATTACCAGCTGCACCGACAATTGCCGCGAGACCCGCACCTACCGGCGTTACACACCCGTTTCGTTTACCGGCTCCCAGATTCGGCAGGGCGTTGGCGTCGAAGCAGCCCGCGCGCTGGTCAAGCCCGGCAAAATCTACACGAAAGATGGCTACCTGTTCATCAACGAACTGAAAGAGGGTATCCACCTCATCGACAACCGGAACCCGTCGGCTCCCAAAACCGTCGCGTTTCTGCGCGTGCCGGGCAACGGCGACATTGCCATCCGGGACAACATTCTCTATGCTGACAGCTACATGGACCTGGTCACGTTCGACATCAGCGACCTGGCGGCCATCCGGCCCGTCAAACGCCTGGCCAATGTGTTTCCGAGCGGCATGTTTGAGGGGGGCTACTGGTCGTATAACAGCCAGAACGATATGGTCTACGATCAGAAAGTAGACTACGTAACCGAAACCATTTCGACCAACTGTGAAGAAGCGCCCGCTCCCAATGGATTCTGGCGCGGAGGGTTCATGATGTTTGCGCAGACCGCCAACTTCGATGCCACCAAAGCGACCAACACCACCAACGGCGTGGCCGGCTCAATGGCGCGGTTTGCCCTCTACGACAACTACCTGTATGCGGTCAGCAACTCCGATATGCAGCTGTTCAATATCCAGAACCCGGCCGAGCCAAAACTGGGCAATAAAATTCAGATGGGATGGGGTATCGAAACCATCTTCCCCTACAAAGACAAACTGTTCATTGGCTCGCAGTCGGGCATGTACATCTACGACAATGCCAATCCCGAAAAGCCGGTTCAGCTGTCGGTCTTTCAGCACGCCCGCGTCTGCGATCCGGTGGTCGTGAACGATAACATTGCCTACGTGACGCTACGATCGGGCACCACCTGCCAGGGGTTCACCAACCAGCTCGACGTTGTAGATATCTCGAACCTGAGCAGCCCGCGGCTGATCAAAAGTTACCCCATGCGCAATCCGCACGGGCTGGGTATCGATTACCCGAACCTGTTCATCTGCGAAGGTGCCTACGGCCTCAAATCGTTCAACGCCAGCGATCCGCTCGCCATTGACCGCAACCAGCTTCAACACCTCGAGGGTATGAACGCCTACGACGTGATTCCCATGGGCGGGGTGTCGACCAGCAAATCGCTGCTGATGATCGGTAAAGACGGCTTCTACCAGTACGACTACAGCAACCCGCGTCAGCTGCGGCTGCTGAGCCGGATTCCGGTTAGCGCTCCCTCCTATTACTAACCCCTTCCCACCATGAAGTTCATCACTGGTATAGGCCTGGCAGTCCTGATCGGGCTGCTGGGTACCCCGGCTACGGCCCAGATCGATCTACCTCGCCGACCGTTCGTCAATTATACCGAGCTGGGCGGCCTGTTTGGGCGGGTGGCCTACACCCAGACAGCTACCGGACCCGACGTAACGGTCGAGAATAAAGTCAGCTTCACGGCGCAGACGTTCAACGGCGTTCAGCTGACCAGGCAGCTGGCCGTTGGTGGCGTGGTTGGCATCGACTGGTACCGGGCAGCGCTGCTGATGCCCGTCGGGGCCGGCATCCGGTTCGATTTTGTCCGGCATCCGCGCAAAAACGTCCGTCTGTTTGGTATGGCCGATGCGGGCTACGGCTTCGCGTGGCTTCACCAGGGGTCTACCGGTTACGAAACCAACGGGGGGCTGATGCTCAATCCCGGCCTGGGTCTGCGCCTGGGCCGACCAGCCAGTTCGGCCTTTATTTTGACCGTTGGCTATAAACGTCAGTATGTTTTTGTGCAGAAGCCGATTAGCGGTGACGTAATCAGCCGGAATGAGTCCAGATTGTATAACCGCCTGACCATTCGGGCCGGTGTGTCATTTTAAAGAAACAATATCTGTAACTATGCGTTGCTTTACATAGTTGCCAGCAACTAGCATCACTACTCGACAAATATGAAAAAGTTTATAATGGCAGTATGTGGCCTCGCGCTTTTCGCTACAGGTTATCAGTATACGCGCCGACAGGCGGCTTTTATGGCCGCTCACACCAATCCGATTCAGGCTACGTATAATGACGTTAGTTCGACAACGGCCCCACCTGAACAGTTACGAAATACGCTGACGTTCCGGCTCATCAAACCATCCTGATTGGTTGAAGTAGCCGGTATATCCCCGACCCTCTAAGAGCTTGTTTAGGGAAGACACGTACTGATTATAGTAGGCTCGAAGGGCATCCCTTTTACCCCCAGCCGTCTCTTTTGAGCTTGTTTGGAGAGGATATTTGCGGACGTTAATCGGCTCCAATGGCGGCTGAGTTACACCCCATAATTAGCTGCATAAAAAAAGGGAGAACCGCTGTGGTTCTCCCTTTTTTTATAGGAATGGCTTGATGACTTAGGCCATGGCAAACTTGTTCTGATTCCGTTTGCGCTCGTTCTCGTCTAGGAAGATCTTGCGAATCCGCATCGACTTCGGCGTCACTTCCAGGTACTCATCTTTCTGGATGTACTCCATCGATTCTTCCAGCGACAGGGCGATTTTCGGCGCGATCTTCACGTTCGTGTCCGAACCCGACGCGCGCATGTTGGTCAGCTGCTTGGCGGTTTGTACGTTCACCACGATATCGTTCTGGCGGTTGTGTTCGCCGATAACCATACCGGTGTAGACTTCGTCGCCCGGCTCGATGAAGAACACACCCCGATCCTGGAGTTTGTCGATCGAATAAGCCGTGGCGGTACCGCTGGTCATCGAAATCAGCGAGCCGTTGATCCGCTCGGGGATAGGCCCTTTAAACTCCTGATATTCCTTGAACCGGTGCGACATAACGGCTTCCCCGTAGGTAGCGGTCAGCACGTTGGAACGCAGCCCGATCAGCCCCCGCGATGGGATGTCGAACTCCAGGTGTTGCAGGTCGCCTTTCGGCTCCATGATCAGCAGTTCGCCTTTCCGTTGCGTAGCCAGCTCGATTACTTTACCGGCGGTTTCTTCGGGAACATCAACGACCAGCGTCTCGATCGGCTCCAGTTTCTGACCGTTTTCGTCTTCTTTGTACAGCACCTGTGGCTGACCGACCTGTAGTTCGTACCCTTCGCGACGCATGGTCTCGATCAGGACTGACAGGTGAAGAATACCCCGACCATAGACCAGGAAGCGGTCTTCGCTGTCGGTGGGTTCAACGCGCAGGGCCAGGTTCTTCTCGATCTCCTTGTACAGGCGGTCGCGCAGGTGACGCGAGGTCACGAACTTACCTTCCTTACCGAAGAAGGGCGAGTTATTGATCGTGAAGAGCATGTTCATCGTCGGCTCATCGACCGAGATGCGAGTCAGCGCTTCGGGGTTTTCGATATCGGTCAGCGTATCGCCAATCTCGAACTCTTCCAGACCCGTTACAGCGCAGATGTCTCCGCAGGCTACTTCCGTAGCTTTCAGTTTACCAAGTCCTTCAAACGTCTGAAGTTCTTTGATTTTCACTTTCTTGATCGTACCATCTGCTTTTGCCAGGGCCATGTTGGCGCCTTCTTTCAGCGTACCGCGATGCACCCGGCCGATGGCAATCCGACCTACGAAGGCCGAATAGTCGAGCGAGGTAATCTGCATCTGGGGCAGACCTTCGTTCATCGGTGCTGCCGGAATGGTGTCAACGATGGTGTCGAGCAGGTAGGTAATGTTGTCGGTCGGCGTTTTCCAGTCCGGTCCCATCCACCCCTGTTTCGACGAGCCGTAAACGGTCGGGAAGTCGAGCTGGTCTTCGGTAGCGCCCAGGTTGAACATCAGGTCGAACACCTGCTCGTGAACCTCGTCGGGCCGGCAGTTTTCTTTGTCGACTTTGTTAACGATCACGATTGGTTTGAGACCAAGCGCCAGCGCCTTGCCCAGTACGAAGCGCGTTTGCGGCATCGGCCCTTCAAAGGCATCGACCAGCAGACAAACGCCGTCGGCCATTTTCAGCACGCGCTCTACCTCACCGCCGAAGTCGCTGTGGCCCGGGGTATCGATGATGTTGATCTTAACGTCTTTGTACCGCACCGATACGTTCTTGGAAACGATGGTGATACCCCGTTCGCGTTCGAGATCGTTGTTATCGAGAATCAGGTCGCCAAATTCCTGATTGTCCCGAAAGAGCTTCGACGCGTGAATAATTTTGTCGACCAGTGTCGTTTTGCCGTGGTCAACGTGGGCAATGATGGCTATATTGCGGATGGATTGCATACTCCTCTATTTCAAACCGCAAAGATACGAAAAAGTAAGCTGATAAACAGATTTTTACAATTTATTAATGTCATTTGAGCGAATAAGGGCCTGTCTCTCTTTTTATTGTTCTATTTTACTATTTTTATAGATTATACCAGTACGTCAACTCCGGGCAGGTGAACCAGTCTCATCACTCTGGCACCAGCCGATCTCGTTTCAGCTGCCCCAAAAAGCCAATTGCATCAACAAGTTCCATCAGACCAGGGCGGCCAGCCACTCGTTGACTCTCAACACCCGGAATTTACGGAACAGGCGCGGTAGTCTCGATAAGCTTTTCACGAAGCAGATCATCCAGAAACTGCACTAACTCCTGCTGACACACCACGGCGTCGACCTCGAACTCATCGAGCAATTTTTCCCGAATCTGCCCGACTGTCATCCCCTTGTTGGCCTGAAGCAGCGACCAGATAAACCCACCCATTTCGTTCAGCTCGTAATACATACCGGCCTCGTACTGCAAAACGATGGTTTCTTCGCCAAGAACAGACGATGACTGGTTCGACACGAGTTGAACAGGGGTATCCGGATGTAAGAACATTTTCGTAAGAAAGAGGAAAAGTCCAGGTGGGTGCGGCCGGTAGTACGGTTATCCAAATGAGCCGAACCCATCGACATTGGACCCTACTTTCAGGGTTAGTTTTTTGACGTTTCCCAGTGTTTTCAGCTTGGGTGTTTTGTACGCTTTTTTGGGCGACCCGCCGGGCGGCCTGGTTTCTTTTGGATGCATATAACTATAAGTGGCTGACAGACTGCTGCCTGGGTGCTCGTTTTCCAGACTCGTCCAGCGCGCCGGTGATGACGTACAGCGCCGACAAGCGTTGTTGCAACCGGATCATTCGGACTATCCAGAAAGCGATCAGCTTCGGCAGTCGGGTAGGCGTATATCGTGTCGATCCAGACGCAACAGCACTGAGACGGCCAGATGAGCGGTAAGTTTCCCGTTGAGCTCAGTTTCTGTTAACCGATAGGGGATGAATTCGTCGGCGGGTTGCAGGTTCGTAAGGCTTGCCCCATCTAACCCAAGGCGGCTACCGGGTCGGAGTGGGCCGGCGTTTGACAGGCGACGCAAGCGGGGCAAATTGCTTTACCGGTCGGCAAAAGCAGGAAACATAGGGCTCTGAATTGAGGTTAGCTTACTAAGTTTGTCCCGTCAACGGACTGGTGGCGCCGATAAACAGGGTAGAAAAACGGCCCATATCGCTCACAATCTGCTGTTTATCGGCGCCACAACAGGCTTAGTTAGCCTGACTAGTAATGATTTATAACCGAGTGCTAATGACCTTTCTTCTTTCGTTCACTTGTCTTCTCCCGCTTCGTTATGGCAAGTGAGCTTTTTAACCGCCGGGATGTTCTAGCGTATTTTATTGTGGCGGCTATCGGAGCCACGGTGCAGCTGCTGGCGGGTAGTTTATTACAGGAATGGTTTCGGGTCAGTTACCGGGAGGCCCTGTTTATTGGCTATATCGTCGCTTTTCTGGTCGGGTTTGTGCTCACCAAGCTGTTTGCCTTCAACGCCCGCAACTCGGCCCAGACCCAGCGCGAAGCCATCAAGTTTACGATGGTTTCTATCGTTTCCTGCCTGATTACCGTTTACGGAGCATCCTGGCTCTACGACTTTTCGGTTAGCCGGGCGGAGCCGTTCACCCTCCTGATTCCGTTTTCGGTGAAGGCCGTCAACCTCAACAAACTGGGTTCGCAGGTCTTTGGTATGGGGCTTAGCTTTATCAGCAACTACATCCTGCACAAACGATTTACGTTTCGCGACACGGGCTTTTACGATAAACTGAAAGCGCTGCTGAATCTGTAATCAGCACGAACTAGACGTTCATTATCAGCGATTTGATACGCCACTCGCTATTTTTATTTCATCTGACCCACATACAGCGACAGATTCAGCCCGACAAATGAGCGCTTTGCGTTCAGATTGCCAAACGCCGTTACTCCCACTCCAACGTCTTTTGTCGACGTGATGAACCGTATTTCAGCCGGTATACCCACGGTTGTATACGTAAGGCGTTCGTAATAGGCGGAGCCATACAGCAGCGGGTCCGGGTCTGACTGTAAAAACTTGCCGCGGTTGGTGCCCCAGACGCCACTCAGGCCGGTCGAAAAGCGAAATTTACCCGCTCTGACCCCATACAACATGCCGATTTCGTTTACCCGAATAGCAGGCTGCGCATCCGACAACACCTCCGAGTTCAGCACGTAGCGAGCTACGAGCTGGGTGGGTTTATGCGCAAACTCGTAGCCTAAAGCCATCATACCGCTGGGAAACTGGCTGGTACGGCCGGCACCCAGCCCAAGCCAGTAGCGGTTGTCGTAGAATTGTTGCGAATACCCGGCGTTTGCCAGCAGCAGAAAGACAATCAACGCCCCACCAATCGTATAGTTTCTATTCATAACGCGAAGAAATCTATTATTCTACAAGAGTAGTGATTTCTTCGTTTATTCAAACCTGTCTCTTTGTTATGATACGCTAACCGACTGTCGGGGCTGCCCGAATTTGTAGTGGCTGTCGTAGCCCAGGCCCAGGCCAACGCTGGAGAGTTTGTTCTGATCGGCAATATCGGCTTTCGGAAACAGCTGGCTGAAAGCTGCCTGCACCGACCGTACTTCGGTAGAGCCGCCAGTGAGAATAACCAAATCGATATCGGCCGCTCCCACACCGGCCTGCTGCAAGCACGCCCGGGTCGAATCCATAATTTGCTCAACCTGCTCGTCGATAGCTTCTTCGAACAACTGTCGGCCAATGGGTAATACGAAATCCGGCTCGATGAAATCAAAGATGGCCTGATGAGACGGCTCGTCTGACAGGGCAATTTTTGCGTCTTCGGCGGCCGCCAGCAGCATATGTCCCGTTTCCTGCTCAAGTACCGATACCAGCCGCCGGTAGCGTGGCTTATCGTGCGACTCGTGGAGCAGCTGCCGCGTCTGCATCAGCACCTTGGGCGTATAGAGGAAGTTTACCTTACTCCACTCGGCCAGGTCGTGAAAAGGCTTGAGCGGCACCTCGAGGTGTTTGGCGCCATAGGTAGTCCGGTAGCCCAGCTCGGGCATGATCCCCGCCAGGCTCAACGCTTTATCGAAATCGTTGCCCCCGATCCGAACGCCGGTGTTGGCCAGAATATCGGACGACCGGTCGGGCTTATGAATGTACTGCTTCGATAGCCGGATCACCGTAAAGTCAGACGTACCTCCGCCCAGGTCGGCAACGATGGCTAGTTTCTCTCCGCTGATCCGGGCTTCGTGGGCAAAGGCAGCCGCAATTGGTTCGTACTGAAAATCAATGTGTTTAAATCCAATCCGGCGGGCAATGACCTCCAGTTCGGCCTGCGCCTGGGTATCGGCCGAGGGGTCGTTATCGACAAAATGAACAGGTCGGCCCATCACCACATTTTCGATACTGCTGCCCGCCTGGGCGTCGGCCTTATCTTTCAGATGCCGGAGAAAAGCGGTGATGATGATGCTGAAATTCATGGGTGTGCCGTTGACCTGCGTACCCTGTTTCATGAGTGACGTGCCCAGCACCCGTTTCAGACTTCGCATAAACCGGCCATCCTGCCGGTCGAAGAAGGCGTTGACAGCGGCCCGCCCGTACAGCGCCCGGTTGTCGGTGCGCCGAAAAAAAATAGCACTCGGAATGGTTACGTGTGATTCTTCGACCGGTACCAGACTAATTGTACCGGCCTGGTCGATGGCGATGGTTGAGTTGGAGGTACCAAAATCGATTCCGCAGGAAATTGCTGTCATTCGTTTACGCTAGACGCCCTTTTCAGATAACTGGCCCGTTTTGTTCTGCTTACCCGATTGGGCAAGCTTAAAATTAACCACTACGCGCTAAAGTCAGCGCGCTGGTCAGAAGAATTACCACGGGCCAGTGGTTCAGCGCAGCCCCTACTGCCTGAGACCCGGCATCTTAGGCAAAGCGGCTGAGACGTGCGGCTTCGGATACCTACGCCCTAAGAGTTTTTTGGGGAAGATGCTGCGGACTTTAGTCGGCTCTATGGGCTGCCGTTTCACCCCCCAGCCCCCTAAAGGGGGAGCTCATTCGGCGGAGCTAACTCCCCCTTTAGGGGGCTGGGGGGTGAAACGGTAGCCATTCGGGCAAGTGGAATTCACATCAATTCATTCCCCAAAACAACCTCTAACGGGCAATGGACGTGCCGGAAGCCGACAAGTGGGGAGAAGGGCTTATCGAAACAGACAGAAAAAGGAACGGACGCAGCGTATTCTATATGCATCCCGATAAAACTGAGTGATCTTCGGAGCCTGTTATCCTAGATACGACTAGTGGTTAGGGCAGCCGCAGGGGTTTTTCTTGCGAAACAGACCGGTATTGAACAGGCCACCCCGTTTGGGTTTGTAACCTTTGCGCTTGCGTTTGAAAATAGCCGCTTCGGTAGGGGCCTTACCAGCCGAGGCCCTGGTTTCGAGCGGGACCTCCACCAAAATGACCGAAGCCACCAGGGCTATCAGTAACGTTGTCTTCTTCATAGTATCAACCTGTTTTGTCAGTAACGAAATTAGGAGCATATTAGTCCTGAATGGTAACGTAAATTTATGATTCACAAGACACATGGATCCAACTTATCTGTTCGTCTACGGCACGTTGCGCCCTGGTTTCAACAACCCGTTTGCCCAGCTCCTGCGCGCATCGGCCCAATACATCGGTGATGGCACCCTGCCCGGACGGCTCTTCGACCTCGGTCAGTACCCGGGCGTTGTTCACGATCCCAGCGGCCCAGCGCTTGTTCGGGGCTCCGTCTATGACTTCGGCAAAAATAAGACCATACTCGACCAGCTCGACCATTATGAGGGCGTCAGCAACCCACCCGACCCGGCCGATGAGTACAGGCGGGGCGTTGTCACGGTGGTCTGCAACGTTACCCTTCTCGACTGCTGGGTGTATCTGTACAACTGGCCCGTTGACAAGGCTCGTCTGGTTGCGTCAGGAACCTACAACATAAACGAATAAAACAGGCAGTGAGCCAGCTGACGCAGTACGGGGGCCGTCTGAGCCTGCGCTACCGGGTGTTTCTGGCTAAGCTGGTACCAGAACGGCGGCAGGCAACTGGCACGCGCATTCATCCCGTCATCGGGCCCGGTTGTTACGTAACGCGTATCGACGCCCGCTATCGACACCCGAACGAAGCACATGGGGCAGGGTTCGGCAGAGGTGTAGAGCCGAAGCTGCTCGGTGTAGATGGTAGTACCGCCCCCGGTAAAATTTCCCTTCGACTGGTATTTTCGGAACTGGGGCAGGGTTTCGAAATCGGTCAATAGCGCCATCTCCCCATGCAGGTCTGACCGACCGGTCTGGCGTTGCCGGTTGTAGGCGCCATGCAGAATCTGCCCCCGGCCGTCGACCAGTACCGCCCCGATGCCGTACCCGCCCGCCAAAACGCCTTTTAGGGCCCAGTCGACGGCGGCTTTGGCATAGCGGTCTTCCGGATAAGCCGCGTCGGGCTGGTAGCGATCGAGGTAGTTTTTGATTTTCCGGAAGATGGCAGCTTTGGTATCGGCAGGGGTGATGCCGCAGGGGAGGGCCGTCAGTTCCTCCATCAGGGCGGCCCGGTTGGGCGGGGTTGCGTTTTCGATGCGCCCGGTATCGGCCCTGGCCCGGGGAGTTTGGGGGTAGCCAGCCAGCGCCACATCGGCCCGCACCCACATAAGCAGTTGACATACAGCCGTAAACAGAAGAAGGTATTTGTGTTTCATGGGTCTGAAACTACAAAAAAATACCGACCCCGCAGGGATCGGTACCGGCCATTGTCAGGCACTATCTATGCTTACCTGGGTCCGCGTGAGCGACCGTATGCGTTTCCGTTGCTCCGGTAGCCATTGTTGCCCCGATAGCCGTTGTTGCTCCGGGCGTTTGGGCTGTATGAGGGACGGCTGTTGTAATACCGGCCGCGAGGCACTACGTAGGTCCGGCGTTGTACGATCACCGGCGGACGGCGGTAGTAGCCGGGCGGGTAGGGGCGAACCCCGTAATAAGGCCCGTACCCATAGCCATAGGCGGGAGCAGGAGCCGTGCGAACGCCAACATACGAGGGACCACAGCTAGCCATCGCCACGACCAGCATCAGGGCCGTCAGGAGTGGCATGGGTTTTATCGTGTTCATAGTCGAGTGCGTTTAGTGTTCAACCTTTACCTGTTAGACAATCGAACCGGCGAAAGGTTTACTGTATCCATAAAAAACAAACCCCGGGGATGTTTAGTGCCCCGGGGTTTGCATAGATGAGTTACAGCCTCTTAGGCCTTCAGTTTATCTTTCAGGTAGCCGAGGGCCAGCTTATAGGCATCGGCGGTGGCTTCTTTGTCGTAGACGGGGTTGCTGGGGTTGGCAAAGCCGTGGCCCGCGTCGTACATCTTAACGGTTACTTTTTCGCCAGCCTTCTGCATGTTCTCTTCGAACTGTTTTACCGACTCGGGCGAGATGCCTTTGTCGCGGCTGCCAAAAATACCCAGTACGTCGGTCTGGAGGGTTTTGAGCTTCTCTACATCCTGTTCTGGCCGACCGTAGTACATGACGCACCCTTTGGCCTGTTTGCCTGCCAGCATGGCCGACTGCAGCGACAGCATACCACCGAAGCACCAGCCCACCGACGCAAATTCAGCTTTCGGACCGGCATACGCAATAGCCCCTTTCATAATGCTCGTCAGCCGGTTTTTGTCGGCTCCCTGCATCAGTTTACCGGCCTCAGCTGGCTCGGTGGCCACTTTCCCGTCGTACATATCTACGGCCAGTACGTTCACATCGCTCAGGTCGTTGTAGAATTTTTCGGCTTCCTGTTTGATGTTGTCGTTCAGGCCCCACCACTCCTGATAAACCAGCAGCCATTTGTTCGAGGCTTTCTTTGATTTGAGCAGGAAGCCATTGGCCGACTGGCCATCGGGCGTCGAGAATTTGATCATCTCCCCCGCACCGGTATAGGTAAAGGGTAGGGGAGCCTTATGGAGTTGCTGGAAAGCCGGATCGGCCGCCATAGCCGACATGTCGTTGCCGCCATGGCAAACCGGAATTCGGGTTTCTTCGCGCTTCGTTGGCGACAGCATCGAGAAGAAAGAGGTCAACAGCGTGATGCCGGTAATGATAATTGTTTTCATGGAGTGTTTTGATTGGGATGAATCAGGAACGTAACGAAACGAGCAAGGTTGTGGTTTTAGCCATCAGGCTTTGGTAAGCTCAAAAATGGTGATTTCGGGCAAAATACCGACCCGGCCGGGGTAACCAATGTAGCCGAAGCCCCGGTTGACATACAGCCGCTGATTGCCTTCCTGATACAGACCGGCCCACTGCTTGTAAAAATACTGCGCCGGGCTCCACCGTACGTCGCCAAGGTCAACACCGAACTGCGCACCGTGGGTATGGCCGCTGAACTGCACGTCGATATCGGGATACTGGGGCCGTACCTGCGCATCCCAGTGCGTCGGGTCGTGGGAGAGGAGCAGTTTAACCGGTGCATCGGCGGTACCCTGGTACGCTTTGGCCAGGTTGCCCGCCCGCAGTGCGGCTGGCCCAAATCCCAGGTTCTGCACCCCGATGAGCGCCAGCTGATCGCCGTTCTGTTCGAGCATCCGGTGTTCGTCCAGCAGGATGTTCCAGCCCATCTGTTTATGAGCAGCAATGACGTTAAGTACGTTCTGGCGTTCGGCCTGCGCACTCGGCCACTGCACGTACTTGCCGTAATCGTGGTTACCCAGGGTCGAGTAAACACCCAGCGGGGCTTTTACCTTGTCGAAAATCGTAATGAACTCGTTGACTTCGTCGGCATGGCTATTGACCAGATCGCCCGTGAAGAATACGACGTCCGGCTTTTCGCGCAGCAGCATATCGACCCCACCCCGAACGGCCGTCCGGTTAAAGAAACTTCCCGAGTGGATATCGGACAGTTGGGCAATGGTCATGCCGTGGAAGCCCGACGGCAGGTTTTTGAGCGGCAATTTCACCCGTCGGATGCGGTAATCGTGCGCGCCGGACAGGATTCCCCACGAGAAGCCCACCAGCGGTACCGCGCCAACCACGAGGGCCGTTTTCATCAAAAAATCGGACCGTGAAATAGCGTCGGTAGGCGGTATGGTCTGGCGGGTAGGATCTACGACCGTTTCGCGTACTTCCGGCTTGTAGAACAGCGACACCACCCAGCGAAAGAACCGCCCGATATCGTCGATGAACAGAATCAGGACGGCGAAGATTTTGGAAAAGTACGGAATAGCGATGGTAGCCCAGAGAAACGTGCGCGTGTTCTTGCCGAACGAGTCGGGGGGCAGGTACTGCATGGCTACGTAAATCAACAGCGACAGGCCCGTGAAGCCCCAGTACGCGATGGCAATGATACGCTGTGTGTTCTCAGTCGTTGATCGGCTGAGGGTTTTGACAGCCTGCCAGACATACCAGTCGATCAGCAGCATTATGGCAGGCAGAACAAAAAAGAAGGCGGTGCGATTCATGAAGAAAACCAGTGAGGGATTGCCTTTGGCTAACGGAATCGGGGTCTGTAAAGTTTTACATCCATTTATCTGATGTCGTGATGTATTCGGGTATGCCCCGGCCGATCGGTATATACGATGCCCCGGCATAAATGCCGGGCCTATTCATTGGTCGCCGTTGATTCGACCACCCCACCTATTCCGCCAATGAATAGCACCGGCCTTCAGGCCGGGGAAAACCAGGGATCCGGGAAATACCGTACACCCCGGCCGAACCCTTATCCCCCGGCATAAATGCCGGGGCTATTCATTGGTCGCCGTTGATTCGACCACCTCATTCATTCTGACCATGAATAGGCCCGGCCTTCAGGCCGGGGAAAACCGTACGCCCGACCGACCGTTCCTCAATCCCCGGTTTGAAAACCAGGCCTATTCATTGGTCGCCGTTGATTCGACCACCCCACCTATTCCGCCAATGAATAGCACCGGCCTTCAGGCCGGGGAAAACCAGGGAATCGGGGAATACCGTATCCCGGCCCTATTTCACGAATTCGATGATATGTTCCGATTTGTATTCGCTCTTTTCGGGCCTGATATTTTTCACGAACAGGCGGGCGCGCTGGCCCAGGCGCAGGCAGGTGTGTTTGTTGGCAACATCGTCGGGGGTGTTCATGGGCTGGAGAGACGGGTACCAGAGGAAATAGCCGGGTTTGTCGAGCAGCAGTTTGGGCTTCGACCAGGCCTGCGATTGCATGGCTTCGCCCAGGTCTTTGTGCGGATTGAACGAAATATGGATGCTGCTCCCCGCCCAGGATGAGCCCGTTACCTTACCCATCAGCATGACCCAGCCATTGAGGTAGGTATTCCAGCTTACCGACGGTCCCCAGTGGAAACCACCCGTTGGCGAAGAGGCCGCCCCGCCACCCGCTTCGCGCGGGATCTGCAGAGCCGCAATAGGCGCTCCAACACCGTTATGGGGGGCGTTAAACCCCTTGCCGTCCCAGCGTCGGGCTTTACCAACCGGATTATCGAGATCGCTCAGCCGAATACGGGCCACGCTGATGCACTGGCCACTCCATTCTTTTTGCGCGTCGTAGGCTTTCTCTTCGTACTGACCAGGATAGCCGTACTCGCCGTAGAACAGGTACAGATAGTCTCCGCTGGCCACCGCCGACGGGTCGCCGACGCCCCCTGCAAACGTTTTGGAGGTGTTGTGGGGCTTCATGATCAGGCGCGGTTGCAGATCTTCGATGAATATCCCTTTGTTCTCCCAGGCTTTACCTCCGTTTGTCGATTTCATAATGCCAATCCGGCAAACCGCGGCCGGCGAGGTGGGTCCCGTTAGTCCCTGCGGCCATTTTTTATCGATGTACCCTTCGCCCGTTGCGGAATCGTAGGGGAGGGTAGCGGGGTAGTTTTCGTTATGGTAAACAGCGTAGAGCGTTTTGCCCGACTTGTCGGTTGGGTCCTGGTAGACCGTCTCGAACCAGACTGCCCCGTGCAGACCGGGCGTACCGACGGGTACGTTTTTAGGCATGACAGGCTCGGTAAAATCACTGGCTTTACTCGCAAAAGCCTCTTCGGCATGTTTCCCGTCGGCGTATTTCAGATCGCGGGCATTGCCCCAGAGCGGATCTTCGCCGTACTTACCCGGAAAAATCCGGAACGTATCGCCTACCCAGGCTTCGGCCATGTTGCAGTCAACGAACGAGTTGAACAGGACTTTTTTGGCGGGTATCAGCTTATACATGGGCGGGGCAACAGCGGTGTCGGCCGTTTCCTGGTTGCCCGAGCAACCGATCAGGCTCAAACTGGTTAATGCCAGCAGGCCCAGCGTGGTAGTTAGGTGGTTTGTTGTTCTCATACTGGCTGATAAAGAGTCGGTTGGTAACTTCTCTACTTTTCAGCCCATACAAAAGCCGCGCCCGGGTTGGGCGCGGCTTCATAAATAAATAGTCAGATAAGTCGGCTCAGTCCTGAAGCGCCAGTTCCGGCACTTCGTGTTCGACCAGCATCTCTGTTTTCGGGTTGGTCGTTTGTTGTTCGTCGAAAGGCAGGAGCAGGTACCGGCGGAAGTAACGGCTCATCCGGCGAAGCGCCAGTAATGCGTCCAGGCGGATATAGGTCAGGCCGGTGTTGACCACGTTGTCGTCCTCATCATCGCCGTCTTTTATGGCCACCCCACCTTCGCGCAGGCACTGGACCAGCAAGGGAACAGACGGCAGGAAAGGCGCCTTGAACGTTGCCGGATACCGTACAGCCAGCGTCTTGGCAACCCGCTGATAATACTCCTGCAGCAGCAGCACCACCCCCGCCGTTACGGGCGACGCCTGGCTGGTGCCGTGCTGAATGGAAAACGCCGTATCGGAGGTGATCCCCGACGAAGTAATCGGCGCTCCCGGCGCGAAAATGTCCGTACGGCAGGCTGCGTGACTGGTTTCGTGCAGACGCTGGGTAAACGGCGTCAGGCGACCCGGGCCCGTCGAAAACGCCTTAGCCCCGCTGAGGTAGCTGAAAGCCCCTTCGTTAGCGTCATAAACGGCCCCAACGCTGATGGCTTCGCGGCAGATACCGGGGTAGCCCATGCCCTGCTTGCTGTTATGCCTGAAGAAATCGTTGCCAGCGGCAATCACAACAGCCACCCGTTTGGCCGACAGTTTCTTGATCAGATCCCGAACGCCATCGGCCGCAAAAGCATCGTCGTTCGGGTAGTTGCCCGAATCGCCCAGCGATAGGTTTACCACCGATATTTTATGCGCTACGTGGTTATTCAGCACCCACTGGAGTGCATCTCTCACCGCCGTAAACGAACCGCCACCGGTGTTGGATAAGACCTTGAGCGGCACAATGTTCGCACCAGGGGCAATCCCGATATTGATTTTGTTGGCTACGATGATGCCGCCTACGTTGGTGCCATGTCCGTTGCCATCGCTGGCGTTGTTGACGTTGCCCCCGTTATCGGTCGTGAAGTTTCGCTGGGCTACAACCTTACCTGCAAAATCGACATGGGTAGTGCGAAGACCGGTATCCAGTACGGCGGCCGTCAGGTTTTTACCACTGACGTTGAACGTACTGCGCGCCGTGGTGGCCTGAATGAATGAGCTGGTCTGTATCAGTTCCAGCATAACATCGACCTGCTGAGGCCGTTCAACCGGGACGATGGGTTGTGGGTGGTGTTGTTCGTTTAATGGGTTCATTGGTTTATGAGGGTTTAGAACGTGATTATTGCGGCAAAACGCAGCGGAGATACTCAACCGCCCGAAGCGGGTCGGTTGGTTCAGTCGATTTGTCGGAAAAAGCGTCGGGCCCGGAAACAGGCAACCTGATTTTTTGTCAACTTGAGCGCTCCAACCCGCACAGCCAGTCTTATGCAGCCCTTTTCTGCCAAAAAAATTTCGGATACCATCCTGGTCGATGGCGATCTGAGCAAAGCCGTCTGGCAAAACGCCACCTGGAGCCCTCGCTTTGTCGATATGGTAACGGGAGGTCAGACGCTGTACAACACGCAGGCCTCTATCCTCTGGAACGACACACACCTGTACATCGCCTTCCGGGCCGAAGAGCCGAACGTAGAAGCTCACCTGACCGAACGCGATTCGATCATTTTCCTCGAAAGCGACCTCGAACTCTTCATCGACGGGGGCGACTGCTATTATGAGCTGGAGGTAAACGCCCGCAATACGATCTACGAAGTGTTTTTTATCTGGAAAGATGCCTACCAGCGCGGCAGCCGGTTCGACGTACCCCAGTTCGATGTGTTTCACCCGCAGGCCCTGACGTTTGGGGGCGATTATGACCGCAGTGGCGCATCGTTCTGGTACGGTACCCACCCGCGCGGTCTGCGGTGGGCTTTCCTGAGTTACGACCTGCCAGGCCTCGAAACGGCCGTACAGATCGACGGTACGCTGAACGATGCCCGTGACGTCGATCAGGGCTGGAGCCTCGAAATTGCCATTCCGTGGGCAAGTCTGACCTGGCTGGCCAACGGCCGGAGTCTGCCGCCCCGCCCCGGCGACCTTTGGCGTATGTTTCTGGGCCGATTTCAGAAAATTATGGTTTCGGGTACCGAGCTACAGCCCCACCCGGCCATGGTTATGAGTCCACACGGGCAGTACGACACCCACCAGCCCGATAAATGGAGCCAGATCGTGTTTGAGGAGTGATGTAACTACAGATCGATCAACTTACACTCCCGGTTAACCAGTATCAAAAGACGTAACTCAGGTTGCGTTTCACCTCACTTTTGTCAATATTCACTTCCTGAACAGAAACTGTCCTTAACTATGCCCGCTACGACCAACTATTCAACACTTACCACGGACGAACTAGTAGCCGAGAACGCAAAAATCAAGAAGCAACGAGTGTTTTGGGCCTTTATTATAGGCGCATTCATGGGTGTCCTCTTTTGGGCAGCTATAAGCGGGGCTTCTCTGATCAAGCTGCTGATCCTGTTCGTTGTCTTTGGCATCCTGGGCAGTGGTGGCAAAAAGAACGAAGACAATTACAAGGCCATTCAGGCCGAACTGAGTAGCCGTAATCTTCAGCCATAACTATGGGTCGACGTTAACCGAATCAACAGCCTGGCTGGTAAAAGATTGTTTGGGAAGCCGGATTTTACCCCCCAGCCCCCTAAAGGGGGAGTTAGCCCCGCCGAATGGGCTCCCCCTTTAGGGGGCTGGGGGGGTACAAAAGGCAGCCTTTCGAGCCGACTAAGCTCAACACGTATCTTCCCCAGGCAACCCTTAAACGTATCGGACCTACCTGTGCCTTTCCTGGCTTTCAGCGTCAATCATCTCCGCGAGCGTAGGGCGGCTTTGGTAGCATAAAACGAAGCATGGACGCCGGTTGCCCCGCGTCCATGCTTCGTTTGTAGAACTCGTAAACGGTATAACAACGGCTTACGACACCAGCTCTTCGGCTGGCTTCTGTTGCTGCTGCATCTCCAGCGCGGGGTCTTTCTTGCCGAACCACTTCATCCGGATGCGCTCGTTGACCCAGTACATACAAGGCACAATGACCAGCGTCAGAATCGTTGAGAACGTGAGTCCGTAAATGATCGTCCAGGCCAGGATGTTCCAGAACACGGCGCTGTCGCCACCGATAATGACGTTCGGAGCCAGGTCGCGGAACAGACCCACGAAATCGACGGTAAGACCGGTTGCCAGCGGAATCAGACCCAATACAGCCGCCGATGCCGTCAGCAGTACCGGCGTCAGACGCGTGGCTCCGCCCTCGATGATAGCTTCCCGCAGCGGTACGCCCCGGCCTCGCAATTCATCGATAAACTCGATGAGCAGAATCCCGTTTTTCACCACGATACCCGCCAGCGCAATAATCCCTACGCCCGACATGATCACCGAGAAGGTTTTGCCCGTAGCCATGAAACCCAGCAGTACCCCAATCAGCGACAGCAGAATGGTGAAAAAGATGATCAGCGGTTTCACGACCGAGTTGAACTGCGTGGAAAGAATCAGATAGATCAGCAGAATAGCCACGCCAAAGGCCGTAACGAGGAACGTAGCCGACTCCTGCTGGTCTTCCTGCTCACCACCCAGCTTCACCGAATACCCGTTCGGAATCTCCATCTGGTTGATTACCTGCTGAATCTGCCCGTTAATGACGTTGGCATTAGCGCCCGGTACCACATCGGAACTCAGCGTAACGAGCCGCTCCTGATTTTTCCGGTTGATCTGGCTGAACGTGGTCGAGTAGCTGATGTCGGCTACAGCGGAGATCGGCACCTGACGCAGCTGACCGCCCAGGTTCATATCGCGGTAAACGATGTTCAGACTCAGCAGCTGCTCAATCTGGCTCCGGTCGTTCTGTTTCAGCCGGACCATAATCGGGTACTCGTCTTTGGCATCGCGGAACTTCGATATTTCCGAGCCGAACAGGGCCGTACGGATAGAAAACGCCACCTGCTGGGCCGAAATACCTTCGCGCTGGGCCTTTTCCTTGTTGATGTTGATAACGATTTCGGGCTTGTTGGTGATCAGGTCCGATTTCAGTTGGTCAATGCCTTCGATACCGGCCTGCTGAATATTTTGACGAACCGCTTTCTCCAGTTTGGTGAGTTCGGCAAACTCCTCGCCCGCAATCTCGATCGATATGGCTTTACCCGTTGGCGGGCCGTTGGCTTCGCGCTCGACCGATATTTCGGTACCCGGAATACCCTGCACGGCCGCCCGTATCTTTTCCAGAATCTCGGCCGACGAGCGACCACCCCGATCCTGCCCCTTTACGAAGGCCACCGTTACTTTCGACTTCTGGGGCGTGGCGTTCCGGTCGGGGTTGAACGGGTCACCCGCGTTCTTACCTACGTTGGCAATGACCGAGTTCACCATGTTTTCTGCTTTCTCATCCTTGAGGACTTTGAACACGCGCTGCTCAATGACCCGGGTTACCGAGTCGGTTACGCGGGCGTCGGTCCCTACCGGCATCACGTTATATACATAGGCGTAGTCGGGATCACCACTGGGGAAGAAGATCACCTTCGGCTGCACGATGCCCATCAGCACGAACGTTACGATCAGCAGTACGAACATGCTGCCGATGGCAACTACCGGCCGCCAGCCTGTCAGTACCCACGAGATCAGCCGGCGATACCCGCGCATCAGCTTGGGTAGCCATTTGTTCTGGAAGGGCACGATGATGCGGGGCGTCAGCACGTAGTGGTTGAACACGTACAGAATGATGAACAGCACGAACAGGTTACCGATACCCCGGTCAATGACGTATCCTACGCCAGCCAGCGCGGTCATGATCATCAGCGGACGCTTGATCGTGTCGAAGCTGGTATCGCTTTCGTCGCCATGTTCTTCGTCGTGACGCTTCATGAACGACACCGCAAAGACGGGGTTCATGACGTAAGCCACAAACAGCGACGCAAACAGGGTCAGAATCAGCGTCAGGGGCAGAAACTTCATGAACTCACCCACAATACCGGGCCAGAACAGCAGCGGGAAAAACGGCGCAATGGTGGTCAGCGTACCCGACAGTACGGGCACGAATACTTCGCCGGCTGCGGCTTTTACGGCCTGTTTAATATCCCAGTCCTTATGCTGGTTGAACAGCCGGTGGGTGTTTTCGATCACCACAATGGCATCATCCACGACCAGACCCAGACCCAGCAGGAAGGCGAACAGCACAATGGTGTTCAGCGTAAACGCAGCGCCCACGACCGGCCCAACGACCGGCATCAGTACAAAGGCTACCAGCGCCGACAGCGGCACCGACAAGCCCACGAAAATGGCGTCGCGGATGCCCATGAAGAACATCAGGACCAGCACCACAAAAATGAACCCGAGAACAACGGTGTTGACCAGGTCATTGATTTCGGCCCGGGTCCGCTCCGACTGGTCGGCGGTAACGGTCACGTCGAGCCCCGGCGGGAAACGGTCTTCCTCGAACTCATCGATCGTGGCTTCGATCCGGTCCGAAGCCGCAATCAGGTTGGCCCCCGCCCGTTTGATAACGTTCAGCGTTACGACCGATTTGCCGCTCAGCCGGGCAAAATCCTGCTGCTCTTCGAACGAGTCGCGCACGTCGGCTACGTCGCCCAGGCGGATGGTGGCGCCTGTGGCGGTCCGGATTTGCAGGTTCTGCAGCGCCTGAACGTCAGAAAACTCACCTTTTACGCGCAGCGTCCGCCGAACCCCTTCCAGGTTCAGCTCCCCGCCCGATACGTTTACGTTTTCACCCTGTACGGCCTGCTGAATATCGGTAAAGGCCAGACCCGCCGACTGCATCCGAGGCAGATCGACGTTGATCTGAATCTCACGCTTCAGGGCACCGACAATGTCGACCCGGCTAATTTCGGGCATGGCCTCGATGGCATCCTGCATGTCTTCGGCGTAGGTCTTCAGCTGGTTCAGCGAGAAGTTACCGGCCAGGTTGATATTCATGATCGGAAACTCCGAAAAGTTCACATCCTGCGCCGTTGGGCCGTCGTCCATCTTCTGGGGCAGGTCGCGCCGGGCTTTGTCGATGGCGTCGCGCACCCGCTGCAGCGCTTCGGCCGTTTCAACGTCGGGGTTGAACTCTACCGTTATCAGCGAAAAATCCTGCAAGGCATTCGATTTCAGGCGCTTTACCCCCGAAATGGACTTAATCTGCTTCTCGATCGGTTTATTGATCGTATTCTCGATATCGGCCGGTGCCGTTCCGAAGTAGGCCGTCGTTACGATGATCGTCGGCACTTTAATATCCGGAAACTGCTCCTTGGGCAGGTTATTGTATACCAGCAAGCCGCCCAGGGTAATGATGACGGTGAAGATGTAGATGGCCGTTCGGTTCTCTACGCACCAGTTCGTGAAACCGAGTGTTTTTATGTGTTCTGCTTTCATCAAGAAATCAGTTTTTGGTTTTTCCGGCAGCCATATGGGCAATATGATGTGCGTTAGCCCGTACCGATGCCCGAAAATCCATTAGTAGTTGATCGGTGTGCCGTCGGTCAGTTCCTGGTAGCCCTGGGTAACCAACTGGTCGCCGGGTTTCAGGCCTGCGATAATTTCAATCTGCCCGCCGTAGCTCTGCCCCGGCGTAATTTTCCGCGACTTGGCCACTTTCTTGCCGCCTTCGTTCACGGCCACGTAGACCAGCTGACCCGATTCGGTATTCTGAATCAGGTTTTGATTGATGACCAGCGCGTCGGCTTTGTTTACGTCATTGATCTTGATCTGCGCCAGCATGTTCGGTTTCAGCGACCGGTCTGATGGCAGCGGAGCCTCAATGGTAAACGTCCGACTCAGCGGATCAACCGTTGTCGACACGAAATTCACGCGGGTTTTCAACTCCCGGTTCACGTCGGGGAAGCGTACAATGACCTCATCTCCCTTCTTCACACTACCCGCATAGGTATCGGCTACGTTGGCTTTTACCTTCAGCTGCGACAGGTTTACGATCTGAAACATGGGTACGCCCGGCGCTGCCGATGACCCTACCTTAGCCAGCACTTTATCGACAACCCCCGAGATGGGAGCCGTTACGTTCGACTGACTCAGCTGCGAGTTCAGGGTAGCCAGCCGACGCTCGAGCGACTCTTTGTTGTTTTTGGCCTGCAGGTACTGGATCTCGGTTCCGATCTGCTGTTTCCAAAGGTTGGCCTGTTTTTCGAAAACCGTATTAGCCAGCGACAACTGGGTTTTTATCTCTTCGAGCGAGGTCCTGAGAATCTGGTCGTCGAGTCGCGCCAGCAGCTGGCCCGCCCGCACTGATGACCCTTCTACCACGTAAACCGCCGTTACCGCCCCGCCCGACTTGGGCGACACCTGTACGTTGTTTTTGGCATCGATCGTACCCTGCAGCTCTACATACCGCCGGAACGTACTGGCCGTTATCGGCGATACCACGACGTCTTTTACCCGGGCTTCTTCTTTCTTCTTCGGATCGAGTTTGGCCACTTCGCCTTCCAGCGTTTTGATCTGGGTGTTCAGTTCGGCCTGCTTGGCTTTCAGCTCGCTCAGCTCGGCGCGTTTGCCTTCCAGGTCGTTTTTCTTTTCTCCCCCACAAGCCATCAGCAAACTCGTGGTCAGGGCAATAGCGTAATATGCTTTCATGATTCGGTGTTGTTTGTCTTTAATTGCCTGTATACAGCTTACCCGTTGCTTTGTCGTAGTCAACTTTGGCCAGCATGAAATCCAGCAGCGATGCGAAGTAGTTGGTCTGCGCTTCGCGCGATGACGATTCAGCGTTCAGCACCTCAATATTCGACCCAACGCCTTCTTTGTACTTGATTCGGGTAACGCGCAGAATTTCCTGGGCCAGATCGAGGTTCCGTTTCTGCGTCCGCAGGGTCTGCAGGCTGTTCTGAATCGTAATCTGCGACTGCCGGATCTGCAGGTCGATCGAGTTTTTCAGCAGGTTGCTCCCCAGGCGGGCCTTATCGAGGGCGATCTTCCTCTGCTGGGCTGCGTAGCGTTTCTGAAATCCGTCAAATACCGGCACCTGAATCTGCAGGTTGATAGCCGCCGAGTTGAACCAGGTCGTTGTAAAAAAATCGCCCAGGTTATTCCGACCGTTGTTGTGACCATACGTCGCCGACGCCACCACCCGCGGAAAATACTGCTTGGCAATGCTCTGATAATCGAGGTCGGCCAGCGTGATCTGACTTTGCAGCACCGAGAATTCGACCCGCTGGCTGTAGTCGAACTCCGGCGTAAACGCAACCGACCGTTCCAGCTGGTCGGGGTTGAGGTCCTGAATTTTGTCGGTCAGTACCACCACGTCGTTCGTACCCAGGCCCATCTGAAATTTGAGCAGGTAATAGCTCAGCCCGATCAGGTTCTGAACATTCTGCCGCTCGGCCTTCAGGTTATTCGACTGCACTTCCAGACGGTCGACGTCGATCTTTTCCACGAATCCCTGCCTGTTGAGGGCCTGCGTTTCCTTGTAGAGCGAGTCGATCCGGCTGATGTTGTAATCGAGCAGTTTGATCCGCTCTTCGCTGACCAGTACGTTATAATAGGCTTTGGCCACCTGCTCGGCCACGTTGATTTTGGAAGCCGTCACGTTTTTCTGGCTCAGCTCCCGCAGGGTAGCCGCTGCTTTCAGACCAATTTTATACGAGGCATCGAACAACAGCTGGTTGACCGTTGCCTGTACGTTGCCCTGAAAGTTTACCCCGAACGGGATGGCCGTTACGGCTGCATTATCGGGTTGGGTACCACTGCCCGCCGTTGTCGACGAGGGTCCCCCAAAACCACCCGCCGGTAAGATAAAGCGCTGGATAATGGCGTTGTAGGTCAACAGGCTACCCAAGCTGACCTGCGGCAACGTGGTCGATTTTACTTCTTTGATCCGGGCTTCGGCAGACGCGGCATCCAGACGCGACGTTTGCACATTGATGTTGGCCGAGGTGGCAAACTGAATGGCTTCCTGTAGCGAAAATTCCTGTCGCTGGGGCTGTTGGGCCCATAACAGGCTGGTACTACTCAGCAGAGAGAGTAGCCAGACCGCTAGTATCCGCCTTGTTTTCCTGAACGTCATGATTGTATAAATTGACATACTGATTGTAGATGGTGAAGCCCTGTTCGGTAAGCATCCCCCTGACGAAGTGATGGATCAGCTCCCGCTGCACGTCGATCATGGAATACTCACTGGTTGGAAAAAAATCGTTGTTGAACGCCAGCTCGATTTGCTCAACCCGCATCCGGGCCAGAATAGCCGGATTGATATCGGGCCGGTATAAACCGAGCGAAATTCCTTTTTGTATATTTTCAAGAAGCGATTTCAATATATGCCGATCCATGTGCTCACGGAACAGCGTAAACGCCTGCGGGTAATGACGCTTTACGTCCATCACCAGATTAGGACTAAGCTGATCCTGGTGTTTCTGCATCATTTCCAGCACAATCAACATTTCTTCTATCGGATTGCTAGTTTCTGAGACTACGCACTGCATTTCCGTAACGTCGGTACTGATTTTGTCCTGAATAACCTGGTACAGAATCTGCTCTTTATCACTGAAATGCTGATAGATCGTCTTTTTGGAGATACCCAGCTGCCGGGCAATGTCGTCCATTGTTACCGAGCGCACGCCGTATCGCCAGAATAGCCGTTCTGCCTCCGATAAAATCCGTTCCTTCATATTGGAATTGTACTTTATCGGGTAAAACCGCGGAAACTCCGCAAAGGTTCGGAGTTTCCATTATATATTTTTAGATAAAATGATGAACGGCCAAAATACGCGTGCGAACCAACGTAAACGCCCGACGAAACCGAAATTTCGCCGGGCGTTAGTGGCTTACCTTGACTGACTTACTGCACCCCGTCGAGCACCAGCACCCAGTCCTGGCCGTAGCCGGAGGTGGGGGGTGTAAACGATTGCTGGCCCGTGTTGGCTAGGGTCCTGTGCTCTTTTGTTTCACCGGTGCGCGGGTTCAGCCAGGCCGTTTTCACCTTCGAGCCGCTGATTTTGCCCAGGTTGACCGTAACTGGTTTTCCGGCTGCGGTATACACGAATGCATAAGTCCGGCCCCGCGTGGCCTGTATCCGCTCGGCAGGCGGGTAGTTATTCTCGACAATCAGCGACTGATCGGGCACGCGCTCCAGCATTGGCCGCGACTCCATCAGCTGCCGGACAAATTTCATCTGGTTGGCAGCGGGCAGTTCGAGGGCCTCTGACCAGGGCATACGCGCTCCGTTGACCGACTCCCGACCCGGCGCGTACATCTGCCAGATATCGTGGCAACCGTACGTATGGCCGTGGGCCCCGGCAAACAAATCGAGGTAAGCGTATTTCCGGACGTCGTAGGCGTTGGACAAACCGAGGTCTTTGGCGTTGAAACAGACCGGATGATCTTCGTAGATGGGTTCGGCGTCCATCGTGGGCCGAATGGGGGTTTTGTTATACGACACGCTGATGTGATCGTACATGGGCGTGTCGCGGCAGTGTCCGTTCTGGTGCATGTTGACATCCAGCCAGGCGTCGTTGCTGAACCATTCGATGGCTCCGCCTTTCAGTCCGTTCGGCTGCGGGTGGTAGCTGATTAGGGCTTTGTCGGCCCCACCGACCCCAGTTTCGATACCGCCGGCCATGGCCTGCCAGACCGCCACATCCTGCGAGTTGGGTCGGGGGTTGCGGTCGCCCCCTATGATCCAGATGATGTTTGGCCGGTTTTTGTACCGGTTGCCAATCCACTGCCCGTAGGTTCTGGCGTTGCCGACCGTAAAGATTTCGGGTCCTTTACCCCAACTGCTTTTAAAGAGTTTGTCGCCCCAGGTAGGCAGAAGGCCAATAACGATGCCGTATTCGGCGGCTTTGTCGATAATGTAGTCAACGTGTTTAAAGTACGCTTCGTTTGGCTTGGTAGGGTCGTTGTTAAGAAGTGGCTTATCACCGTTGGCATTGGGCGTATCCAGACCGTCCAGCTCAGCCAGCGCAACGGCCTGAACGACGGTAAAGCCCTGCTCGGCCCGGCGTTTCAGGTACTGGTCCGCTTCGGCGCGGTTAAGCCGGTGAAACAACTCCCAGGCGGTATCGCCCAGGTAAAAGAACGGTTTACCATCCGCATGGACCAGGTAACGCCGGTTCTCCGACACCCTGAGCGGTCCACCCGAGAAGGGTTGCTGACCAAAGGCCAGCCCGCTAACCAACAGTACGACAATAAGAGTAAGGGCTCTTTTCATGAAAAGTAATAATTACGGGTTTAGGCCACACGCAGCTGGCTGGCCCGGCAATAACAAGGCATTGCCTGCCACCGCATCACAACTCCGCTTCGGGATCGATGCAGCCAGACTGCGTAGGGTAAAAGGAGGGTTTCAGACCAACTTACTATCGGTCTGTTCTGCCAGAGTCAGCAGCAGGGTAGCCGGTGGGGAGAAGTATCAGAGTGGGCTGGTGTCACCTGTTTCGAAGAACCGGACCTCGGCCTTTACCTCACTTAATAAATCGCGGGTTCGTTCGGCGCGGGCGTCGGTAACGAAGATCTGACCAAACGCACCTTCGTCCATCCGGGCAATCAGTTTGCCGATGCGCTGGTCGTCGAGTTTGTCGAAAATATCATCCAGCAGCAGGATAGGCTTGATGTTTTTGACCGATTCGAGCCAGTCGAACTGAGCCAGTTTCAGCGCAATCACGAAGGTCTTCTGCTGCCCCTGCGAACCGAACTTTTTCAGCGGTACCTCGCCGATCAGGAAGTTATAGTCATCTTTATGGACGCCCATTGTAGTCCGTTGCAGCACCGTATCGCGCCGTCGAAAGTGGCGAAACTCCTCGGCAAAGCCCGGATTGCTCACCTCCGATTCGTAGACGATATTGACCACTTCGCGCTCGTTGCTGAGGTAGGCATAATGCGACTGGAAAAAGGGGAGGTACTCGGCTATAAACTGCTGCCGCCGGTCATGAATCCGCTGACCGATAACAAGCAGCGGTTCGTCATACGTATCCAGCATGTCGTTGTCGACCTGATTCCGTTCGGCAAACAGTTTGAGCAGGCTGTTGCGCTGTTTGAGTACGTGCTGGTAGGTCAGGTAATCCTGCAGGTAATCGGCGTCGAGCTGCGACAGAACCCCGTCGAAAAAATGGCGCCGATCTTCGGAGTGTTCGCGCACCAGGTCGGTATCGTTCGGCGCAATTAGAACGACCGGAAAACGGCCGATGTGGTCACTGATTCGTTCATAAGGCTTTTTGTCGGCCATGACTACCTTTCGCTGGCCGCGTTGCAAACTGATCGTGATCTGGGCGTGGTGATGTTCGGTTTCCTGGAAAACCCCGTCGATAATGAAATAGTCGGCCCCGTGCAGGATACTAAAAGCGTCCTGATTCTGGAAGGCACTTTTGCTCAGCGACAGAAAATAGACCGCATCGAGCAGATTCGTTTTTCCGCTGCCGTTCGGCCCAACAATTACGTTTACCTGCCGCCCAAACGCATATCGCCCGTCTTCATAATTCTTAAAATTGGTCAGGCTCAGCTTTTCGAGGTGCATAGGTGGTGTATAACGAGGGAATGCGTAATTTCGCGGTCAATTGTCGGTTTAACGCATAACTGTAAGCCGTCGATATTGGCAACAAAGATACGGTCGCTTTGTTAGGTTAATAAACCCAGAGTGAGCCGCTACCTGCGTCTGCCCATTCCAATAGAACTCATTTCTCATGGCAAGCGTAAAAGACAAAAACCCAGCCGCAGCCAGTCAGCCCAAGAATGGGAAGGCCCCGGCCCCGGCCAAAACGCAGCATCCTAAGGAGCGTTACCTGTATTGGTACGAGTCTATGCAGCTGCAACGCAAGTTTGAAGAAAAAGCCGGGCAGCTCTACGGGCAGCAGAAAATCCGGGGTTTTTGCCACTTATACATTGGGCAGGAAGCCGGATCGTCGGGCTCATACACGGCGCTTACAAAAGACGACAAATGGATCACGGCCTACCGCGATCACGGTATCCCGCTGGCTCTTGGCTCTGATCCAAAGGCCGTCATGGCCGAGCTGTTTGCCAAACAAACAGGCTCTTCGAAAGGAAAAGGCGGCTCGATGCACATCTTCGATAAATCGGTCAACTTTATGGGTGGCCACGGGATCGTTGGTGCGCAGGTGCCGATGGGCGCCGGTATCGCCTTTGCCGAAAAGTACAACAAGACGTCTAACCTCTGCATCTGTTTCATGGGCGACGGCGCCGTTCGGCAGGGAGCACTGCACGAAGCGTTCAACATGGCTATGCTCTGGAAACTACCCGTCATCTTCGTGGTAGAAAACAACGGCTATGCTATGGGTACCTCCGTAGCCCGCACCTCGAACGTAACGGAGCTGTACACCCTCGGCGAATCGTATGACATGCCCGCTGAACCGGTCGACGCGATGGACGTTGAAGCCGTTCATGACGCCGTTAGCCGCGCGGCTGACCGCGCCCGGTCGGGAGAAGGACCTACCTTCCTCGAGTTCCGGACCTATCGCTACCGGGGCCACTCGATGTCCGATCCGCAGAAGTACCGCTCTAAAGAAGAAGTAGAACAGTACAAACAGCGCGATCCGATCGAAATGGTCAAGAGCCGTATCCTTGAGCAGAAACTGGCAACGGAAGATGATCTGGCCGCTATCGATCAAAAAATCAAAGGTATTGTCGATGAGTCGGTTAAGTTTGCCGAAGAGTCGCCGTACCCCCCGGCCGAGGAAGCTTACAAAGACGTTTACGTTCAGAAAGATTACCCATTCATCATGGAGTAATCCACACTGATTTTCATCTGAAGCCCGGCTTTTACAAGTCGGGCTTTTTTTATTGAACAAATTTTAAAAATTAAATGTATATACATCAAATACATCTACACGTATTAAACAAAGACGCTCACAAATAACTTTTTGCACTATGGAAACCCTTATCAATGGCCTGCACCACGTAACCACACTGGCTGGCGATACGCAACGCAACGTTGATTTTTATACCGACATCATGGGCCTACGGCTGATCAAAAAAACGGTCAACTTCGATGCGCCTGATATGTATCATCTCTATTACGGGGACGAAGCCGGATCGCCCGGTACCATTCTGACGTTTTTCCCCTACGGCGGTGGTCTGCCCCGTGGCCGGAAAGGCGTAGGTCAGCTGACGTACACTGCGTTTTCGGTGCCCACCGCTTCGCTGCAGTACTGGATGGATCGGCTCAACGAGCGCAGTATTCCCTACGCGGGTCCTTACAAACGCTTTTCCGAATCCGTTCTTCGGTTCGAAGATGGCGACGGAGCTGGTATCGAACTCGTTTTCAACAACGAAGACCAACGCCCGGGCTGGGACAATAAACACATCCCGGCCGAGTACGCCGTTCGCGGTTTTCATACCGTTACGCTAAACGAGCAAAACCCGGACCGGACCATCAAACTGCTGACCGATACTATGCAGCATACACTGGTAGGGGAGGAGCAGGGGCGCTTCCGGTTCAAAGCCGGTACTGGCGGCCCCGGCAACTATGTCGACGTGCAGGTTTCGCCGGGCGATGTCAGGGCGTTGCAGGGTGCCGGTTCGGTTCACCACGTAGCCTTCTCGACCGATACGGACGAGACCCAGCTGGCTATCCGCGATGAGTTGATGCGGGCCGGTTTTCAGCCGACTACGGTGCTGGACCGGAATTACTTTCACAGCATTTACTTCCGCGAGCCGGGCGGTATCCTGTTCGAGATTGCGACTAACCCGCCGGGCTTCACCGTTGACGAACCCCTGGCCGAGCTGGGTCAAAATCTGAAACTGCCCGCCCAGTACGAAGCCCGCCGGGCCACCCTGGAGCAGGCGTTGCCCCCCATTGTTGTCCGGTAAATGTCAGACCCCGATCACAGCCGCTCATCGAATGAGCGGCTGTGATCGGGGTCCTAAACAGGTTTCTTTATGATACACAACCCGAATAATATAGTGACGGCTGGTAAGCCGCTTGAAGAAGCCAGCAAAGTGATGATCATGGTACACGGTCGGGGCGGCTCCGCGCGGGATATACTGTCGTTGTCGGAGTACATCAAGGCCGATGATTTTGCGTTCGTTGCGCCCGAGGCTAACGGCCGCACCTGGTACCCGTACTCCTTTCTGCGGCCTATGTCGGAGAACGAACCTTACCTGTCGTCGGCGCTCGATGTGCTGACAAGTTTGCGCGCCCGGCTTCAGTCTGATTTCAATTTCAAGCTTCCGCAGATCTACTGGTTTGGCTTTTCGCAGGGGGCTTGTCTGATGCTGGAATTTGTGGCCCGAAACGCGACCGAATACGGGGGTATTTTTGGTCTGAGCGGTGGGCTGATCGGCCCCGACGGCACGCCCCGGCAGTACGAAGGATCGTTTGGCAATACGCCCGTTTTTCTGGGTTGCAGCGATACCGATTCGCACGTTCCGAAAGAGCGGGTGCTCGAAAGCGAACGTGTTTTTTCGGAGATGGGGGCGTCTGTCACGGCCAGGCTGTATCCGAATTTTGCGCACTCGATCAACGAAGATGAGCTAAACTTTGTTAATTTGCTTATAACCGGGGGCGCATAAGTGGCCCATCCCACAAACCGGTTTGCAATTAACAGCAATGCTTATGAGCCAGTATATGGTTGAATTTGACCTCCCGGCTGTTATGGATGAAGAGTTTACAAACCGGATTCCAGCTCAGCGGCTTAAGGTAGAAGAATTAATGGAGCGAGGCTTTCTGTTGTCTTACTCGCTCTCGGTCGATCGCCAAAAACTCTGGTGCATTTTTAAGGCCGACTCCGAGCTGGAAGTGATGGAATCAATCTCCGAATTTCCGCTCGTCAAGTACATGACACCCCTTATCACTGAGCTCATGTTTCACAACATGGTGGCGGCCCGAATCCCGCTATTTTCGCTGAACTAGACCGTGAAAAACCCTCTCGCCAAGAGGGTTTTTTTATACATTAAAATTGTACTTTTGCGGGTACGTTATACCCAAATATGCATAAGTAACCAGGGTTTAACTGGTTACATACGTTTATAACTTGCTGATTTTCAATTTTCACGTGGAACAGTTTCTATAGACTAACCACCCCTTATTTTTAGCAGTATTACATGAGTCCGAACATACTAATCAGCCAGTCAGAAGCCGACCTGAAGACCCGTTTTGGGAGTGATTTTATCGCCCATATTGATGGGGCAAAAACACTTACCCTGAGACAGTTTTACGAGGCCATGGCCCACGTACTGGAGATACCCGATTTCGGTTTCAGCCTCGATGATCTGAGCGATTCGCTGAACGATTTACACTGGCTGGAAGACGACCGGATTGTGCTCTACATCACCGATACAAATAGCTTTATCAGTAAAGAACGTGACCCCGCCAAAATGGCCAGTGTTCTAAATATGCTTGATGCAACGGCCGAGGATTGGAAGTGGGTCGATGATGAAGAAATTGACGACAAGAAGGAAATCATCGTCGTTTTTGAGGACAGTGAGCGTATTCAGAAACTGCTGCAAAAAGAGCAGATCGACTACAAAAAGATAGCCGACTTAAACTAGGTTCCGCCTGCAACAAATCGCCGAAACGTGCTGTTATGCTACCGTGCCGCCGGAACGTTCTTCCAGCGGCTTTTCGTATTTGACAATACAACCTGCTGGTACGTTTGAAACCTAACGAATTGCTCGGTTTATACGCCGACGATAGCTTCATAAAATTGCTGGCCGAACCGTTTGGCCGGAAACCCGATGGCGAACCCCAACGTCTTCAGATCAAAGGAATGGCGGGTAGCCTGGACGCTGTATTGGCCTCCACTATGTTCAGATCGGTGGGCGGTAATCACCTGTACATTCTGACCGATCGCGACGAAGCGGCTTACTTTTTCAACGACATTCAGAACCTGCTCGAGCGCGATGTGCTCCTGTTCCCGATGTCGTATAAAAAGCCGTACCAGTACGAGGAGATTGAAAACGCCAACGTACTGATGCGGGCCGAGGTCCTGAACAAGCTGAACCCGGCTCCAAAAGATGGGCTGCTGATGGTAACGTATCCCGAAGCGTTGTTTGAAAAAGTAATCAACAAACG
This sequence comes from Spirosoma sp. 209, assembly GCF_002006735.1. Lineage (NCBI taxonomy): Bacteria > Pseudomonadati > Bacteroidota > Cytophagia > Cytophagales > Cytophagaceae > Spirosoma > Spirosoma sp. 209. The sequence goes on from NZ_MVEC01000024.1 coordinate 89,847, forward strand.
ATCGTTACAGGCCAATACACTGACCATTCGGGTGGGGGAGAAGCTGGACACCAGTTTCGTTGCTGAACTGCTTCAGAATTACGAATTCGAGAAAACAGATTTTGTCTACGAAGCGGGGCAGTTTTCGGTACGGGGTGGTATCATCGACGTATTCTCGTTTGCCAGCGAGTTTCCCTATCGCATCGATCTGTTTGGCGACGAGGTGGAGAGCATCCGGCAGTTTAACCCCGAAACGCAGCTCTCAACCGAGGCCGTTGAGTTCATCAACATTATCCCAAACATCCAGACCAAACTCGTTGAAGAAACCCGCGAACCATTCTTCAACTTCCTGCCCGCAGCCACAACCGTTTGGGCTAAAGACATCGAGTTTACCCTCGACATCGTCGAAAAGTGCTACGAAAAAGCCGAACAAAGTTTTGAGTCGACGGTGGCCAGCAGTGGCGGCATTCAGATCGTGTCCGACCCGGGCGAACTGTTCGAAACCCGGCGGTCGTTTCTGAACGAGCTGAAGCGGTTTCGGACGGTTGAATTTGGCCGTAAATTTTACTTCAAAACCGAAGGCCGGCAGCAGTACCCCTCCAAGCCGCAGCCATCGTTCAACAAAGATTTCAAACGATTGGTCGATACCCTGGGCGATAACCAGGCCAAGGGGTATACCAACGTTATCGCGGCTGAGTCGTTCAAGCAACTCGACCGGCTCCGCACCATATTCGAAGAGTTGGATCCGTTTGTTAAGTTTCAACCGCTGAACATTGGGCTGCGCGAAGGCTTCCTGGACGACGCGCTGAAGATTGCGGTCTTCACCGACCACCAGATCTTTGACCGGTATTATAAGTACCGGGTGCAGGACAAATTCTCAAAGTCGAAGGCGCTGACCCTCCGCGAACTGAAAACGCTGCAGCCTGGCGACTACGTAACTCACGTTGACCACGGCATCGGTCGGTTTGCCGGTTTGGAGAAGGTCGACAACGCAGGAAACGAACAGGAGGCCATACGTTTGATTTACCGCGATAACGACATGCTGCTGGTCAGTATCCACAGTTTGCACAAGATCGCCAAATACAGCGGCCGTGAGGGCACTCCACCGACCATGAGCAAGCTGGGCTCGCAGGAATGGGAGCAGAAGAAGTCCCGCATCCGTAAGCAGGTCAAGGATATTGCGCGCGAGCTGATTGCCCTCTACGCCAAACGCCGGACCGCGCCGGGATACGCCTACAGCCGCGATAGTTTCCTGCAGGCCGAACTAGAATCGTCGTTCCTCTATGAAGACACGCCCGACCAGGCTAAAGCCACCAACGACGTTAAAGACGATATGGAACGGCCGCACCCAATGGACCGGCTCGTTTGTGGCGACGTGGGTTTCGGCAAAACGGAGATAGCGATTCGGGCGGCATTCAAGGCCGTTACCGACAACAAACAGGTAGCCGTGCTGGTCCCGACCACGATCCTGGCGATGCAGCATTTCAAGACCTTCAGCGAACGCATGGCCGACTTCCCCGTCAAGATCGAGTACATTAACCGCTTTCGGTCGGCGGCCAAGGTGAAAGAGATTTTGAAAGATGTTGCTGCGGGCGAGATCGGCATTCTGATCGGCACCCATCGGATCGTTAACAAGGATATCAAGTTCAAGGATCTGGGTCTGCTGGTTATCGACGAAGAGCAGAAATTTGGCGTAAAAACCAAAGACCGGCTCAAGGAAATGCGGGTGGAGGTCGACGTACTGACGCTGACGGCAACGCCCATTCCCCGAACCCTGCACTTCTCACTAATGGGCGCCCGTGACCTGTCGGTCATCGCTACGCCCCCGCCAAACCGACAGCCCGTAACCACCGAAGTACATGCTTTCAACGAAGCTACTATTCGCGATGCGGTCAGTTACGAGATCCGGCGGGGCGGGCAGGTGTTCTTCGTCCATAACAGGGTCAACGACATTGAGTCGATCGGAAACCTGATCATGCGGCTCGTTCCCGAAGCGCGGATCGGCGTGGCACATGGCCAGATGGAAGGCGACAAACTGGAGCGGGTTATGACCCGGTTCATCGAAGGGGAGTACGACGTGCTCGTATCGACCAACATCATCGAATCGGGACTCGACATTTCGAACGCCAATACGATTCTGATCAACAATGCGCATTACTTCGGCTTATCGGACCTCCACCAGATGCGGGGTCGCGTGGGTCGGTCCAACCGGAAAGCGTTCTGTTATCTGCTGACTCCACCTCCTTCGGTGCTCACCGCCGATGCCCGGAAACGGCTTCAGACGCTGGAGGACTTCTCAGATCTGGGCGAAGGCTTCAAGATTGCCATGCGCGATCTCGACATCCGCGGAGCCGGTAACCTTCTGGGAGCCGAGCAGAGCGGCTTCGTAAACGATCTGGGTTTCGAGATGTACCATAAAGTACTGGACGAAGCCGTACAGGAGTTGCGCGAGAACGAATTCCGGGACCTGTTCGAGGCCAAACCCGGCGACTTCAAGCTGGCCCTGCCCGACACCGTCATAGAAACCGACCTGACCGTCGTTATACCCGAACGGTACGTTCAAAACATATCGGAGCGGCTTGCATTGTACACCCGGCTGGATACTCTTCAGAACCCGGATGAACTCCTGGCGTTCCGTCAGGAAATACTCGATCGGTTTGGGCCATTACCTGAAGAAGTCGAGAACCTGATCAAGATGGTGAACGTACGGTGGAAAGCCGAGCGCTTGTACCTTGAAAAACTGACGCTTAAGAATACTATTCTGAAAGGATACTTCGTTTCTAACGGGAATGATGCCTTCTTTACCGGCGACCAATTTGGCAAGGTAATTGACTACATCAAGCGAAACCCAGCCCAATGTTCCCTGAAGGAGTCAAAAAGCCGCCCTATTTTTACCCATACGGACGTTCACTCGGTCGAACAGCTGGATGAAATTTTAGGGGCAATGTCGATTTAATACCCAACTTTGTATCTACGTTTTACACAAAATACAGCAATGATTCAGAAGTATCACCTGCAACGAGTGGCTTACGTGCTACTGGCAACGGCGGCACTGGCATCCTGTAAGTCCAAGCATCCGACCAGCGTACAACCCGGCAAGAAAAGTACGGCGACAGGAATTGCTTACAACCAGAAGGATGGCTTCCAGGTAAAGAAATTTGCGGGACAGAAAGCAGGCCCGAACCTCGTCTTCATTGAAGGCGGCCGGTTCACGATGGGGGCGCTGGAAGAAGACGTGATGAACACGCGCGATAACCGCGAGCGTACGGTATCGATCCAGTCGTTTTATATGGATGAAACCGAGATTGCCAACGTTCACTACCTCGAGTACCTGAACGCCATCTCGCGCGACTCGTCAGAAGAAGTAGTACGGGCTGCCTTGCCAGATACAACGGTCTGGGCCAATCCGCTTTCGTTTAACGACTCGTACGTTACCCAGTACCTGCGCTACCCGGCTTTCCGATACTACCCGGTCGTTGGTGTTTCCTGGGTTCAGGCCAGTGACTACGCCCGGTGGCGGACCGACGCGGTGAACAATGAGTTAGCCAAAGGCGGTGGTGATAAAAAGAAAAAAGGGGGTGGCTTCTCGCTCAAGCGTAAATCGAAGAAAGAAGCCGCCGAACCCGCTCTGGCCGAAGCAACCTCAGCTGCTCCGACCAAACCGAGTCTGGAAAGTGGCATGATCCTGCCCGATTACCGGCTGCCAACAGAAGCCGAGTGGGAATATGCCGCCAAAGCGCTCATCGGCACCCAGTATATGGACGAGAACCAGATCAACCAGCGTATTTACCCCTGGGATGGCTCATCGGTGCGGAACCCCAAGAAAGGTCGTAAACAGGGTCAGATGCTGGCTAACTTCAAACGCGGTCGGGGTGACTACGCTGGTATTGCCGGTCGTTCAAACGATGGCGCCATCATCACCGCCGAGATCTATGCGTATCCAGCCAACGATTTTGGTCTGTATAACATGGCCGGTAACGTTAACGAGTGGGTGTATGACGTATACCGCCCACTGTCGTACGAAGACGTAAATGACCTGAACCCCATCCGGCGGAACGGGTACCTCGACGACGCTAAAAACTACGACAGAAAAGGCAACAACAGCCTGATCGATGATAAGCTTCGGGTTTACAAAGGCGGCTCCTGGAACGACGTAGCGTACTGGCTCTCGCCTGGTACGCGCCGGTTCCTGGATCAGGATTCAGCCACGGCTATGATTGGTTTCCGCTGCGCCATGATCGGCGTTGGTCGTAACAAATAAGCCACCCGCATCACATTCCGGAAGCGGCTACTCCAGCGGGGTAGCCGCTTTTTTTGTTAGCGTGTAGCCGCCAGCGTTAGCACACTAACCGACGAACAACCCGCCTGTAGCAACGCAACGGCGCAGGCCTCCAGCGTGGCCCCCGTAGTCAGCACATCGTCGACAAGTGCCACCCGAAGCCCCTGAATGGCGTCGGCCTGCCGAACAACAAATTCGTTTTTCACATTCTCCCATCGTTCGATCCGGTTCTTTCGGGTTTGCGAGCTACGGAACCGTTTCCTGACCAGTACATCCGCCTGCATCGGTACAGCCAGCGCTTCGGAGAGGCCGGCGGCAATCCATTCGGCCTGGTTGAACCCCCGCTGTTGCAACCGCGCTTTAGACATCGGCACGCTGATCAGCAGGTCAAGTTCGGGTAGCTGACTTCCTTCCCGTTTCAGCAAATCACCGTACCAGAGCGCCATTTCTCGGGCCGCTTCTTTTTGGCCTTTGTATTTGATACGGTGGATTAGTTTTTGCACGATTCCACCCTTAGAGAAGTGCAGGTAAGAGGCCACGAACTGGATAGGCACTTTACCGGCAAACTTATTCAGGATGTGATCATCGTCGGCCCGGCGGTGTTGCCCCGTCTCCGGCAGGTTGATCCGGCAGCGCGTGCAAAGAATTTTTTCGTTGGCCGTCAACGATCGCTTACAGCCTAGACACAGGGTTGGAAAAAGCAGGTCTGCGAAGTCGGAAAGGGCTATGCGAATAAACCTAAACACAGTGACTGTTCGTTAGTTAGCTAAAAATAGTGTAATTTAGAGAGAACAATAAACAGGCAAGTCCCGTGAATGAAAAAGATGTAGATAAGCAGTGGGAAGGCTTGCTCGATCAGCTGCAGCAACTCGTTGGCAAAAGGCCTGCAGACCTGAATGCGGTGTTATTTCTGATCGGCGTACAGGAGTTGGGAAAAGGCCCTATTCGTTTCTCCAAGGAAGCCAAACAAGACCTGATGCACATTGCGGTTTGTAAAGTGCTAAGCCAGTCTGGATACTATACGTTTGACGGGCTGGACAAAGATGGCTGGCCCCAGTGGATCCTGGCCAAGCCCGTTCCCCCCGGCGACTTGTTGACCCAGGAAACGTTTTTAAAGGAACACGTTATTGAATACTTCCAGTCAGCGCTGGTATAACGACTCAACATGTATTCATATGCAATCGATAAACGCTTACACCACGCTGATTCAGCGCATTGATGAGTACAAGAAACGCTATTTTCTGAATCAGCTGGTTAAGGGGAGTTTACTCTTCGTAGCGCTGATAGGGAGTGGCTACCTTCTGATCAACACCGCCGAGTTCATTGGCCGGTTCAACTCCGTGGGTCGGGGCGCCTTGTTCTTCGGCTTCATCCTGATGGCTTTGGTCAGTCTGTACCTGCTGATTGTGCGGCCTTTGATGAGCCTTTATGGACTTAACAAACCGCTCAGCAACGACGAAGCCGCCCGGCAGATCGGCACCTTTTTTCCGGAGGTAGGGGATAAGTTGCTGAACACGCTGCAGCTTCAGCGAATCTCGTCCGACCAGAGTGATCTTCTGCAGGCCAGCCTGAACCAGCGTTCTCAACAGCTGCTGATAAACCGTTTTGCGAATGCCATTCAGATCAGTCGTAACCGGCAGTTTCTGAAATATGCCATTCCGCCACTGGCGTTGATTCTGCTGATTCTGATTGTGAATCCGGCTTTCTTTACGAAGTCATCGACCCGGCTGGTCAACTATAATAAAGAGTTTGTCGAAGAGGCTCCGTTTCAGTTTGTCGTTGAAAACAAATCGCTGAAAGCCTTCCGTAATGAAGATTTTCCGTTATCTGTCAAACTTACCGGCAGCGCCATTCCCCAGGCTGTTTACGTAGTTGCGAACGGCACCCGCTTTAAGCTCGACCAGTCGGGCGACCGGTTTACCTATACCTTCGATAACCTCCAACGTGATCTTGACTTTCATCTGGAAGCCGCTGGCTACAATTCTTCGGCTTATACGGTTGCCCTGGTAGATCGGCCGGCTGTGTTGTCGTTTAATGTAAAGCTTGATTATCCGGCTTATCTGAACAAGCCTAGCGAACAGCTCGCCAATGTAGGAAACCTGCTCGTTCCGCAGGGGACGGTAGTCAACTGGGAGTTTATCGCTGACCATACTGACTCGCTACAGTTACGGTTCAACACCGATAAACAACCGATACCGACCCGGCTGATAGATGACAATACTTTTGTCGTCAACCGGCGGCTGATGCAGAATACGGTCTACACCGTCTCCTTACGAAACAGTCAGATTTCGACCCCTTCGTCAATCCAGTATAACGTACAGGTAATCCCGGACCGCTTCCCTCAAATCTCCGTCGACCGGATTCAGGACACGGTAACCTACAATTACATTGCTCTGTCCGGGTTGGTTTCAGACGATTACGGATTCTCGAAACTGAAGCTGAACTACACCATCAAACGTGGCGATAAAACGTCGCCTACGTACACCAAAGACATCCCGATCAATCGGTCCACCACTTCGCAGAACTTTGTCTACAACTGGTCTCTAGACAGCTTAAAACTGGGACAGGAAGACCGACTGGAGTACTTTGTTCAGGTATGGGATAATGATGGCGTAAACGGTCCTAAATCAAGCCGTTCCAATCAGCTGAATTTTGTTATTCCATCGCAGGCTGAGATTCAGAAGCAGGTTGACAAATCGGCCGAGAAAACCGAGTCTGATATCAACAACGCGCTCAGCAAAACCCAGGCTATCAAGAAAGAGCTGAGCCAGATGGAAGAGCGAATGCGCACTAAAAAATCGTCTGATTTTCAGGATAAAAAGCAACTCCAGGATGTACTCCAAAAGCGGGAAGAGTTGCTGCGGGAAGTTCAGAAATTACAGGAGCAGTTCCAGAAAACGAACGAAACCCAGCAGCGATTCGCCGAAAAAAATGAAGCTGTTCAGGAAAAATTAGACCAACTTCAGAAGCTATTTAATGAGTTGCTCGACCCGGAATCGAAGCAACTTTATGAACAGCTCAAGCAACTGCTCGAGCGCAAACAGGACGAGAAAGCGTCTGAACTACTCGACCGGTTAAGCCGAAAAGAGCGGAACATGGAGCGTGATCTGGACCGAGCGTTGAAGCTGTTTAAGCAGATGCAGCTCGAACAGAAAGTCAACAACGTAGCCGAAAATCTGGAGAAACAAGCCGAGCAACTAGAGAAGCAGGCCCAGGAAGACGCGAAGAAAGACGAAACCACGCAGGAGCAGCAGAAGGAGTTGGAGAAGTCGCAGGAGGACTTCAAAAACACGGAAGAGCAACTGAAAGAGATTCAGAAACAGGCCGAAAAAGATGAGCTTACTAAGCCTGAGATGTCTGAACAGGAGCAGAAAGAGATTGAAAAAGCCCTGGAAGAAGCGATGAAACAGATGAAACAGAATCAGGGCAAGAAGTCGGCTTCATCAAAAAGTAAGGCGGCTAAGTCCATGCGTTCCATGAGCAAGAACATGAAAGAGTCGATGGAATCGGCAGAGATGGAACAGCTTCAGGAGAACATGGACGACCTGCGTAACATCCTCGAAAACCTCATCACGCTCTCTTTCGGTCAGGAGCGGGTGATGAAAGATTTCAAGGGAATGAGCTTACAGGACCCTCGCGTTACCAAGCTATCTCAGGAACAACTGAAGCTGCAGGACGATGCCAAAATCATTGAAGATAGCCTTAACGCGCTGGCAAGTCGGGTTGTCCAGATTCAGTCGTTTGTTACGCGAGAGCTGACCAACATGAAATTTTATATGGACGAAAGCACGCAGCAACTGAAGGAACGCCGGTTAAGTATGGCCGCTTCTAAACAGCAGTTTGCGATGACGTCTATCAACAATCTGGCGTTGATGCTCAGCGATGTGTTGAAAAACATGCAGCAGCAGATGAACGCTATGGCCATGCCTGGGTCAGGTTCGGGTGGAAAAAAAGGCAAAAACCCGAAAGACGGTGAAGGTATAAGCGAGATGCAGCGAAAGCTCAATGACCAGATGAAACAACTCCAGAAAGGCGGTCAGTCGGGTAGGGGACTCTCTGAAGAGTTATCAAGAATGGCCGCTCAGCAGGCCATGATTCGGAGTATGTTGAAAAAAATGGAGGAGAACGCAAAAGGAACTGAAGTTGGTAAACAACAGCAAAAACAGGTTAATGAGTTGATGGAGAAAATGGATGAAACTGAAACAGATCTGGTTAATAAACGGATCAATCAGAATACCATTAACCGCCAGAACGAAATTATGACCCGTTTGCTTGAGTCCGAAAAAGCGCTGAAACAGCAGGAAGAAGACCCGAAACGTCAGGCAGAAACGGCAAAATCAACTAAAAAAAGTACACCGTCTTTCTTCGATACTACCTCATTACAGACGAAAGCGAAGCAGGTAGAAGTGTTGCGTTCGGTTTCTCCTAATTATAATCTCTTTTACAAGAAAGAAGCAAACCAGTATCTGCAACGAGTTAATAAGTAAATTTTCAACCAATTATATTCAACCGTACCTGTGGCACAAACAGGTACGGTTTTTTGTTACCCACTCATCCGTATAATTTTGGTGTAAAAATTGGGCACCAGTCAATTTTGTGAAAAGTTTCCACGTGAAACATTTTTTAAAATCTAATAAAGAATGCACGCTTCGTACGATGTTATAGTTGTGGGCGCTGGACATGCCGGTTGTGAAGCAGCACATGCTGCGGCTACGATGGGTTCACGTGTGTTGCTGATCACTATGAATATGCAGACCATCGCCCAAATGTCCTGCAATCCGGCCATGGGCGGAGTTGCCAAAGGGCAAATTGTGCGCGAAGTGGATGCGCTCGGTGGTATGTCGGGCATCATCAGCGACAAAAGCATGATTCAGTTCAGAATGCTGAATCGCTCAAAAGGCCCCGCTATGTGGAGTCCACGCTGCCAGAGCGATCGGAATATGTTTGCCTGGGAGTGGCGAAAAACGCTCGAAAGCAATACAAATATTGATTTTTGGCAAGACATGGTGAATGAAGTTCTTGTCAAAGGCAATCGAATTGTAGGCGTAAAAACTGGACTGGGCGTCGAATTTACGGCCAAATCGGTGGTGCTGACGAACGGTACATTCCTGAATGGACGGATGTTCATTGGCGAGAAAGTGTTCGGTGGAGGCAGAACAGCTGAACGTTCAGCAACCGGGCTTACGGAGCAATTGACTCAACTGGGCTTCGAAGCGGGTCGAATGAAAACCGGAACACCACCCCGGGTCGACGGCAGAAGCCTGAATTATGATTTGATGGAAGAACAACTTGGCGATGAAAAGCCAGGCAAATTTTCCTATACGTCAACGCCCGCATTAACCACGCAACGAAGCTGCTGGATCACGTACACGAATCAGGATGTGCATGACGAATTGAAAACAGGCTTTGAAAAATCGCCTATGTTCACCGGTCGGATCAAAGGACTAGGCCCCCGCTATTGCCCCTCCATAGAAGACAAAATCAACCGGTTTGCTGATAAAGATCGGCATCAGATTTTCGTAGAACCGGAAGGCTGGGATACTGTGGAGGTGTACGTGAATGGATTCTCGACATCATTACCGGAAACAGTACAGTATGATGCCCTGCGAAAAATTCCGGGTTTTGAAAACGTGCGCATGTTCAGGCCAGGCTACGCTGTTGAATACGACTACTTTCCGCCGACACAATTAAAGCCAACGCTCGAAACGCGGCTTGTCCAAAATCTCTTTTTCGCCGGCCAGATTAACGGGACAACAGGCTACGAAGAAGCGGCTTGTCAGGGCCTTATGGCAGGCATAAATGCACATAGAAATGCGCACGAAGAAGCCGAATTTACCATCAAACGCTCTGAAGGATATATCGGGGTGCTGATCGATGACCTGATTACGAAGGGGACGGAAGAACCATATCGTATGTTTACATCACGGGCCGAGTACCGAACGCTGCTTCGGCAGGATAACGCCGACATTCGCCTGACTGAAAAAGGATATGCGATCGGACTGGCCTCGCAGGATCGTTATGACTCGATGGTTGCCAAACGGACGGAGGTAGCTACGCTCACAGAAGCCATACGTAAAGTAAAGCTTAAACCTGAAGACATAAATGATTGGCTGGAGACGAAAGGCAGCTCACCCCTGCGGGAAAAAAGTAGCCTGTACACCTTACTAAAGCGCCCCGAAATTGAGCAGGAAGATGTTATTTCCTTGTTTTCTCAAATCCCCTACCTGCCCGGGGTAGGGGAGGAGTCGCTGGAACAGACCGTCATCGAGATTAAGTATGAGGATTACCTGAGCCGGGAAAAACAGAATGCCGAGAAGCTTGATAAATGGGAAAATCTGTCAATCAATCCTGCTTTCGACTACGATCAGCTAAAAGCGCTGTCGTTTGAAGGAAAGGAAAAATTGAAGCGTTTACGGCCATCTACTATTGGACAGGCATCGCGCATCAGCGGAGTGAGTCCATCCGATGTATCTATATTACTGGTCTATATGGGCCGATAATAACCAGAGGCTCCGGGTATATCATATATTCGGAGCCTTATTGTATCTACTATTTTCTGTTCATCATTTTGGAGACTGTAACTACCTGCCCCATCTGTGGCAATTCTCAGTTTAGGCCTTTTCTGGTTTGTAAAGATTATCTGGTAAGCCAGCAGGAGTTTACCATTCAGCAGTGCCAGTCGTGTAATTTCCGCTTTACAAGCCCGCGCCCGGATCAGCAATCGATCGGAGCCTATTATAAATCGGATCAGTACGTGTCCCATAATGATCAGGGAGGAGGTTTGATTAATTCGGTATATCGCTTTGTCCGAACAATTACGTTAAAACAAAAGCTTCAACTGATCACAACATTGACTGGAGGTACCGGAAAACTGCTGGACATCGGTTGTGGTACGGGTGCTTTTCTGGAGGTGAGTCAACAGGCAGGCTGGGCGATTAAAGGGGTGGAGCCCGACCCGGATGCACGCGCTATAGCCAGCCAGAAAACAAAAATTTCCATCCAGCCCGACCTGACGGCAATCGACCAGGAGCAGGTAGACATGATTACGATGTGGCATGTCCTCGAACATGTACCCACGTTAAACGAGACAATAGAGCAGATCCATTCCCGACTGGCACCCAACGGTACATTACTTATCGCTGTACCGAACAGCGACTCCTATGACGCCAGTTATTATAAGCAATACTGGGCTGCCTATGATGTACCCCGACATTTGTACCATTTCACACCCGATACTATAGAGAAGCTATTCGACAAGCACGGATTTAAACTGGCTGATAAACGCCCTATGGTCTTCGATGCCTTTTACATTGCCATGTTGAGCAGCCGGTATAGAAGCGGCCAGACAAATTTTGTGGAGAGTCTACGGATTGGCCTTGCCTCCAATATAAAGGGAGGACAGAAGGGTCACTCGTCTAGTCAGATATACGTATTCAAAAAGGCATAATAGTTGTTGGTAGGGTCATCACAAGCTGGTCTATCCATGGGGGTGGAAAACAGGTCTATTCTAAATTAAAAAAGTGAAACTTTTCTGTGCATATCTGTGTGCATAACTCCACCCTATATGTGGGAAATGGGTTGATAAGGAACTGAAGCCGTGTGGACTACCTAACTAGTAATTCACATTAGAAAATTGGGCGGCTGCAAATGTGGAAATACGGCAACATATCTACCACCTATGACCCATCTTTTCCTCACTCTATCCTGTGCATAAGAATTATGCACAAATTCACAAAGGGATTTCAAACATTTTGTGGATAAAATGTTATTTACTTATTAATCAATGGATTTAATGTTGATAACTGAAAAGTGATAGGTGGATTACCTATCTTTCTTATCCACACCGGAACGGGCGGTAAGTGGACAAATTATTTATACACTTATCAACACCCTTAATAAGAGTAATAACGTTTTCTTAAAAAGACTTTTTATATAAAATGTTAATAAGGTCTAACGTTGTTGTGATGATTTGGCTGCTGGCTGTGTGCGTGGCTAAAGGACAGGGGGGAGGCACGCTGGCTGATGAGTACTTCAAAGCCGGCGAGTTCGAGAAAGCGGCCAACGAGTATGGCAAGCTGTTGAAGAATGATGTGAGCTGGTCTCGCCTGTCGCGTTATGTGTACAGCCTGCAGAAAAGCAACAAAGCAGATGAAGCACTGAAGTTCATGCGTAAGCAACAGCGAAGCGATGAAGCCAACCGGTCTTACTACGATCTGCTGATCGGCCAGGCGGCCGCCCAGCAGGGCGACACGGTACAGGCCGCCAAACAATACACCGCGGCCCTCCAATCAAGCAAAGGGTCAACTATCAAACTGGAAAAACTGGCAACTGCCTTCTCAGAGGCCGGAGAGACCCGCTGGGCGCTTCGTTCGCTCGAAACGGCCCGGGAGGTTAGCAAAGACCCAACGGCGTACAGCGAAGAACTTATAGCCCTTTACCGGGCAACGGGGCAAACCGAAAAAACCGTAGAGGAAATTATTACGACCAGCAAACAGCCCGAGAAGAAAGAAATGGTGCTGGCGGCTTTGCAGCCCTACCTGAACACTAAAGAAGAGCCAATCATAGAGAAAGCGCTCTACAGCCGGATTCAGCAGGAACCCAACGAACTGGCCTATAACGAACTTTTGATCTGGTACTTTGTCCAGAAACAGAAATTCAGTCGGGCTCTGCTTCAGGAAAAAGCTACCGATAAACGAATGAAGCTGAACGGTAGCCGGGTTTATGATCTGGGAATGCTGGCGCTGAATAATAAAGAATATAAATCAGCGGCCGATGCGTTTGAGTACATCACCCAGACCTATCCACAGGGGCAGCTCTACCCGTTTGCCCGTCGATTGGTGATCAACGCCCGCGAAGAGCAGGTGAAAAATACATACCCGATCGATAAAGCTGAAATTCGAAAGCTGATTGGCGACTACCAGCGGATGCTCCAGGAAATCGGCACCAATGTAAAAACGCTCGAAGCCCTGCGAAGCACCGCCAACCTGTACGGAAACTACCTGGACAGTAAAGACACTGCCCTGACAGTGCTTGACCTGGCTATCGATTTGGGGAAAACTGACCGGAATTTTGTGGATAAGTGCAAGCTGGACAAGGGCGATATTTATTTGCTGAAAGGAGAACCCTGGGAGTCTACCTTATTATACTCGCAGGTGGAGAAGTCGCAGAAAGAAGAACTGCTCGGGTACGAAGCCAAGCTTAAAAATGCCAAGCTACACTATTACAAAGGTGATTTTGCCGTATCGAAAGATATTCTGGACGTGTTGAAACTGGCCACATCCCGCGAGATAGCCAATGACGCAGAACAACTTAGCCTGTTAATTGTGGATAACACGGGTATGGATAGCACAGAAGCCGCCATGCGTGAGTATGCCGCTGTGGACTTGTTATTGTTCCAGAACAAAACCGACGAAGCTGTGGATAAACTCAACCAGATGTGGAAAAAATATGAACAACACAGCCTGGCCGATGAAGTACTCTGGCTCCGTGCCAATACCTATCTGAAACAGGGTAAACATACCGAAGCACTGGACGATCTGAAGAAAATAACCGCTTCGTTTTCGACGGATATTCTTGGTGATGACGCCTTGTATACCCAGGGAAAAATCTACGAAGAGCGGCTGAAAGACAAGCAGGCCGCTATGGAAGCATACCAGAAGCTGCTGACTCAGTATCCCGGAAGCATCTACGGAGCAGACTCCCGTAAACGATTCCGGCTACTGCGTGGCGATGTGATCAACTAGTAGGTTTGAAGAAGCGACTCTTTGAAGGCGTCGTATTCGGCCGGGATGCGGATGCTCTGCTTAGGGCGGTCAGCCAGAACTGCCAGACGGTCGGGTACTTCTACTGACTTACCCAGTACTTCCTCGACAAGAGGCTTAAATTTTGCGGGATGAGCCGTTGCCAGCGCAATGCCGTAAACGTCTTTTTTCGAATCTGCCAGGTAAGCCTCAAGGCCCATAATGCCGATCGCTGTGTGTGGGCAAGCCACATAGCCATATGTATCGTCGATTCGTTTCATACCGGCCTGGGTCTCTGCGTCATCGTAGAAGTAACCGGATACGTTATCCACAAACCGGTCGTAGTTATCCCCATATAAATGAGCCAAGCGGGGGAAGTTACTGGGGTTTCCCACATCCATGGCGTTCGATAGCGTAGCTACCGATGGTTTGGGGCTGTAGGCTCCGGTTTTGAGGTAGGTCGGTACGATATGGTTTAGGTTGGTTGCCGCAACGAAATGGTCGACGGGCAAGCCCATCTGTTGCACCATAGCACCGGCGCTAAGATTCCCAAAGTTGCCACTGGGCGTAGAAAAAATGATTGATTTGTTGGACTTGCACACCTGGCCATACGCACTAACGTAATAAAAGCCCTGGGGTATTAATCTAAATATATTGATAGAATTAGCCGACGACAACGAAAGGCTTGCATTGAGCTCGGCGTCCACAAACGCTTGTTTGACGATAGCCTGGCAATCGTCAAACGAACCATCTACTTCAAAAGCCTGAATATTACCGCCCAGAGTAGTCAACTGTTTTTCCTGCAAATCACTAACGCGTCCGCTCGGGTACAGTATAGACACCCGAACACCAGGAACATTGTGAAAGCCCATCGCGACGGCGCCACCAGTGTCACCAGAGGTGGCCACGAGAATATTCACTTCCTGCTCGTTCCGATCGGAATAATAAGACATCAAAGCCGCCATATAGCGGGCACCAACATCTTTGAAGGCCAGGGAAGGACCATGAAAAAGCTCAAGCACGGATACTTTACCGGGCTCCAGGTCAACTACAGGAGTCTCGAACGGGAACGCTTTATGAGTTAACTCTTCCAGGTCAGCCTTACTGATTTCGTCGCCGAAAAGGGCTTTGCTGAGGGCAAAACCAATGTCGGCTAACGACTCTCCGGCTATAGTATCAAAAAACGATTTACCCAGAACAGGCAGGGGAGTTGGCATATACAGCCCCCGATCAGCGGGCATGCTGTTGAAAAGAGCCTGTTCGGCTGTCACAGTAACCTGTGGACTATTGGTGCTGTAGAAACGCATACGAAATAAGGATACCGAAAGACAAAGTACGGTAAATCAGTTCAATGAAAGGAGAAGGTGAACTTGAAATGTGGAAAACTGGCGTTCGTTGTGGATAAGTTTGGGTTTTTGTAGTTTTGCAACCTGTAAAACGCTTCAAAACAAACCGGTAGACCTATTTTTTGTGTTCAACACGTCTACCAGAACTCATGCATACATATGTCTTTCGGACAGTCAAATGTGCCAATGCCGACAAATGAGCCGGTAAAAGAATATCGTCCGGGATCGCCCGAGCGGAACGCGGTAATACAGGCGATTGCCGACTTCCGCGCTCAGGAAACGGATATTCCCATGTATATAGGCGGGCAGGAGGTTCGTACAAACCGTACGATACGGGTTGCTCCGCCCCATGACCATAAGCATACGCTGGGCTATTTTCACGAAGGTGATGCCGAACATGTGCATCAGGCCATCGAGGCAGCGTTAACGGCCAAAGAGGCCTGGGCGAACCTGAGTTGGGAACAGCGGTCCAGTATCTTCTTAAAAGCAGCGGAGCTAATTGCCGGGCCATACCGGGCTCGCATCAATGCTGCCACCATGCTTGGTCAATCGAAAAACGCGTACCAGGCAGAAATAGATTCAGCCTGTGAATTGATTGACTTTCTGCGGTTTAACGTGCACTATGCTGAAGGAATTTACCGGCAGCAGCCAAACTCATCAGCTGGTGTCTGGAACAGGCTCGAGTACCGTCCGTTAGAAGGGTTTGTCTTTGCACTGACTCCCTTTAATTTCACCGCCATCGCTGGCAACCTACCCACTTCGGCAGCCTTGATGGGCAATACGGTAGTGTGGAAACCAGCCTACACACAGGTGCTATCGGCAAAAGTGATCATGGAAGTGCTGGAAGAAGCCGGTCTGCCTGCAGGGGTGATCAACCTGATTTACGTAGATGGACCTGTAGCCGGAGAGATCATTTTCAGCCACCCTGACTTTGCCGGTATCCATTTCACGGGAAGCACCGCCGTGTTTCAGCAAATCTGGAAGACGATTGGTGAGAACATCAGTAAATACAAATCATACCCGCGCATAGTGGGCGAAACAGGCGGAAAAGATTTTGTACTGGTACATGAGTCGGCTCATGTCGATGAGGTAGCCACGGGGCTGGTCAGGGGTGCTTTCGAGTATCAGGGACAAAAATGTTCAGCAGCCTCCAGAGCTTACATTCCGTCTTCACTCTGGCCAGCAGTTGAAGCGAAAATTAAATCGTTTCTAGGGGAGATGAAGATGGGCGGTACAGAAGATTTCGGCAACTTCATCAACGCCGTGATCGACGAGCGGTCTTTCAGGAAGATTACAGCCTATATCGAAGAAGCAAAGCAAAACGCCCAGGTGTCTGTAGTAGCAGGTGGCACGTATGATGATTCAATAGGTTATTTCATAGAGCCAACTGTATTGCGTGTCGATGACCCGAATTACCGAACCATGTGCGAGGAAATATTCGGTCCCGTACTATCCATATATGTGTATGAACCGGCTGACTTCGATGAAATCGTCAAGCTCGTTGATCGTACCTCATCTTACGCGTTGACCGGATCTATTTTCGCTAAAGACAAATACGTGGTTGAGCGGGTCGCCCAGGCGCTGCAAAACGCAGCAGGTAACTTTTATATCAACGACAAGCCAACAGGAGCGGTAGTGGGTCAACAACCTTTCGGAGGAGCCCGCGCATCAGGAACAAATGACAAAGCCGGATCAGCTTTAAATTTATTTCGATGGGTATCGGCACGCACGATTAAGGAAACCTACGTGAGTCCCAGGCACTTCGGGTATCCGTTTCTGGAGAGCTGAAAAAAAACAGAAAAAAGTTTGAAGCAGGTCTTGCGTAACGCAAATCAAACTGCTACCTTTGCAGTCCCAAATCAATAAGGAAGGCCGACAACGGTTGGCCTCAATCACCCCCGAAAGGGATGTGAGACAGTTCTTTGACGTATTGATATCAATAGGTTAGCACCAAATAAGGCTAATGACAACGTATCTGATTTATCAGGTACACAATTATTTACGATGGAGAGTTTGATCCTGGCTCAGGATGAACGCTAGCGGCAGGCCTAATACATGCAAGTCGAGCGGGTCGCAAGACCAGCGGCAAACGGGTGCGTAACGCGTAAGCAACCTGCCCTCAACTGGGGGATAGCCCTGCGAAAGCGGGGGTAAACCCGCATAGTCCCCTGGAGTCACCTGGCTGTTTGGGTAAACATTTATGGGTTGAGGAGGGGCTTGCGTCTGATTAGCTAGTTGGGGGGGTAACGGCCCACCAAGGCGATGATCAGTAGGGGTTCTGAGAGGATTGGCCCCCACACGGGTACTGAGAGACGGACCCGACTCCTACGGGAGGCAGCAGTAGGGAATATTGGGCAATGGAGGCAACTCTGACCCAGCCATGCCGCG
>NZ_MVEC01000025.1:0-116346 GCF_002006735.1 Spirosoma sp. 209
CGACAAACCAGCTTTCAAACGCGTAGGCGGCTTCAACCGCGACGCCGACGAGCGTAACCGTTCGTTCGAGCGGGGCAACGACGATCGGCCGCGTTTTGACCGCAGCCGCGATGAAGATACCCGCAGCACCCGCCGGAACGATGATTCGCGCAGCAACGACCGCCCTGGCGATCGGCCCCGTGTTGACCGCGGCCGCGACGACCGCAACACCGACCGGCCCCGGCCTTTTTCGGATCGGCGGAGTCGGTCTGACGAAGGGGCATCCGAGCGCCCGCGCTTCGACCGCGGCCGAAACGACCGGCCCGACCGCGCCGACAAACCAGCTTTCAAACGCGTAGGCGGCTTCAACCGCGACGCCGACGAGCGTAACCGTTCGTTCGAGCGGGGCAACGACGATCGGCCGCGTTTTGACCGCAGCCGCGATGAAGATACCCGCAGCACCCGCCGGAACGATGATTCGCGCAGCAACGACCGCGACCGGACCGATGGACCGTATAAATTTACGCCGGAGCAACGCAAGGAATCGGGCGAACGGCGCACCGGCCGCTACGAAAAAGCGCCCAACTACAATATCGACCAGCGACCCTACGAGCGCCGGTCGCGCCGGGAAGACAGCGAACCATCGCGCCCATCGGCCGACCGTTCTGCCAAAGCCTACCGTACCGACCGCAAAGCCCCGGCGCGCCCCGTCGACGATCGGTCGCGCACCAGCGAACCGGGCGATCCGAACACGACCCGGCTGAACCGCTACATCGCGAACTCGGGCGTTTGCTCGCGCCGGGAAGCCGATGAACTGATCAGCAAAGGCGACATTACGGTAAACGGCAAAGTCGTAACCGAAATGGGCTTCCGTGTAAAAGACGGTGATACCGTGAAGTACGGCACCAAGGTGCTGAACCCCGAGCGCTTCGTTTACGTGCTGCTGAACAAGCCCAAAGATTACATCACCACCACCGACGATCCGGAAGAACGCAAAACGGTGATGGAGCTGGTAGCCGACGCCGGTAATTTCCGGCTGTATCCGGTGGGGCGGCTCGACCGTAAAACGACCGGTTTGCTCTTGCTGACCAACGATGGCGAACTGGCCGACAAGCTGACGCACCCCTCGAACAACATCCGCAAAATATACCAGGTCGAAATTGACAAACCCATTACCGAAGCGGATTTCGAAACGCTGCTCAAAGGGATTGAGCTGGAAGACGGCCCCATCAAGCCCGACTCGATGAGCATCATCACCCCCGACGCGCAGGTCGTTGGCATCGAGATTCACTCGGGCCGCAACCGCATCGTACGCCGGATGTTCGAGCACCTGGGCTACGAGGTTACCAAGCTGGACCGGACCACCTTTGCGGGGCTGACCAAGAAAGAACTCCCCCGCGGCAAGTGGCGCTTCCTCGACCCGAAAGAGGTAGTGAAGCTGAAATACCTGAATTAGCGATTGAGATGAATGAGTGATTGAGTGGAAAAACGGTAGATGCTTCCACTCAATCACTCATTCATTCAATCACTCAATCACTAGTTATGAATCACCTCTTCCCGTACATAGAGCGGACGCTGGTACACGCCAGCGTGACGATCAATGAACAGTACGAAGCGATGGACGATGTTACCCAGCTTGGCCTGGCGGGTCTGACCGTGGCGCCGTTCTGGGTAAAAAAAATCCGGCGGGAACTCGGCGACGATCATCCGGCGGTACTGTCGGCGGTGGTTGGCTACCCGTTCGGGTACCAGCGGACGGAGGTCAAGCAGCTGGAAGTTGAGCTCGCGCTCAAGGATGGCGCTACCGAGATTGAGGTGGTCATGAACACATCAGCGCTCTTCTCGCCGGCTTCGGTCTGGCTCAAAATCGAGGTAGCCAAGCTGGTGTCCATGGTTCACGCGCAGGAACGCCTGCTAACGGTTGTGCTGGACTCGGCCCTGCTAACCGATGACCAGCGCCAGCAGATGATCAAACTGGCAGCCGACGCCGGTGCTGATTTCCTCAAAGACCGGACCGGCGCTTTTCCATCGACTTTCTCGCTTGATGCCGCCCTTCGGTTTCGGCAGGAGGTCTCCCGCTCGGTCGGCGTCAAGATCGCGGCCGACGGAGCTACCCTGTCCGAGCTGGAAGCGCTGGTAGCGGCCGGGGTTGAGCGGCTGGCCATCCGGTCGGTTCCGGATTAATATAACCGGCACATTAAGCCCCCCGATTCATTCTTAAAATACTGATAATCTGTCAGTATTGAACTTTGCGTCAGTTCTAACCGACTACTAATCTGACCCAAAGTTCATGAAAAAACTTTACCTGTGCCTCCTACTCCTTTTGCCCCTTCTGTCGTTCGGACAGCTCTCGCCGGGCAGTATCGCCTTTACGGGTGTCAACGCTGACGGAACCGACAACTTCAACATTGTGGCCCTGGATGCCCTGCCGGCCAACACCACTATCTTTTTCCGCGACGACGAGTGGCAGAACCCGGGCTTCAATACCGGCGAAAGCATTCTGGTCTGGAACACGGGCGGAACCGTTATTCCGGCCGGTACGGTAGTGGCGTTCTCGAATATCAACCCCAGTCCGGCTTCGCCCGTGGTGGTGAGCGTCGGCTCGGCCACCATCAGCGGCAACCGGGGCCTCTCTAACGAAAACGATGCGCTGTTTGCCTACCTGGGCACCGATGCCGATACCCCGACCACGTTTCTGGGCGCCATCTCGAACAACGGCGTGGCGGCCAATACCTTCGGCACGCTGGCCGGAACCGGACTGACGCTGGGCGGCACAGCCCTGGCGCTAACCGGCGAAATTGCGGTGGGTATCTACACCGGTCCGCGTACGGCCATCAGCCGCAGCTGTTATCCGGTAGTCCTGAACAACCCGGTAAACTGGCAGGTACAGCCCAACAGTAGTGGCGATCAGTCTACCGATGGTATTGCCCCTGATCTGCCATTCAGCACGACGGCCTTTACGTTTGGCTCCGGTTGCCCGCTGCCGACGGTAGCCTTCAGCGCAGCCAGCCGAAGCGTCGGCGAAGCGTCGGGTACACTTTCGGTAACCCTCGCCGTAACCAGCCCCGGCAGCTCGACCGGATCGGTACAACTGGCGCTCGGCTCCGCATCGGCCCAGAACGGTCAGGATTTTGTGCTGGCCACGGCGCCCGTGACCGTTACGATTCCGGCCAATACCAGCGCCGTCACGTACCGGATTCCGCTCATTAACGATGGCCTGCCCGAAGCCGACGAATACCTGACGCTGCGGCTACAGAACGGCAGTGGCGTACAGCTTGGCTCGGTCAGCTCCCAGCTTGTGTTTATCCTCGATGACGACAAACAGGCACCGGCGCCCGGTTCGGCGCTCAGCCTGCAACTGCTGACCAGCTACCGCAACCCAACGGCCGGTTCGTCGGAGATTGTGGCCTACGAGAAAACCAGCAAACGGCTGTTTATCGCCAACTCGGTAGCTAACCGCATCGACATTGTCAACTTCGCCAACCCATCGGCCCCCGTAGCGCTCACGTCAATCAACGTAGCTGCGCTGGGTGGTAGCATCAACAGCGTTGCCACCCGCGACGGCCTTGTTGCAGCAGCCATTGAGAACACGAATAAAGTGCTGCCCGGGAAAGTGGTTTTCTTTGACCCGAACGGCCAGATTCTGAAGGAAGTAACAACCGGCTCACTACCCGACATGGTTGCGTTCTCGCCCGATGGCCGCTATGTAGTAACCGCCGACGAAGGCGAACCCAACGACGATTACAGCGTCGACCCCGACGGATCGGTTACGGTAATCGACCTGGCGGGTGGCATAGCCTCACTGACCCAGAGCCAGGTGACCACCGTCCGGTTCACCGCGTTTAACGATCAGAAAGCGGCTCTCCGCAGCGCGGGCGTCCGGCTCTACGGGCGAAAAGGCAATGTGGATAACGGGAGCAGCGTAGCCGAAGATCTCGAGCCCGAATACGTAACGTTCTCACCCGACTCACGCACGGTTTACGTAACCCTTCAGGAAAACAACGCGCTGGCCGTCATCAGCCTGACCAGCAAAACGGTATCGGCCATCAAGCCGCTGGGACTCAAGAACCACAACCTCGACAGCAACGCCCTTGACCCGACCGACCAGGGTGGCATACCGGCGCTGCAGAAACTGCCCGTGTTCGGCGTATATCAGCCCGATGCAATTGCTACGTTTACCTCGGGGGGCCAGTCGTACCTGATTACGGCCAACGAAGGCGATGCCCGCGAATACAGCGCCCTGAGCGAAGTGGTGCGGGCCGGAGCGGGTGGCTATGTACTCGACCCAACGGTTTTTCCGAACGCGGCCGACCTGAAAAACAATCTGCTGCTGGGACGCCTAAACGTGACGAACCAATCGGGCGATCTCGATAGCGACGGCGACTTCGACCAGATTCACGCGTTCGGGGCCCGGTCGTTCTCGATCTGGGATCTTAGCGGTAACCTCGTCTGGGACAGTGGCGATCAGCTCGAACGCATCACCCGCGCCCAGACACCCCTGCTCTTCAACGCCAGCAATACCGATGGCAACCCGGCCGTCAAAAATCGCAGCGACGACAAAGGCCCCGAGCCCGAAGGCGTTACAACGGCTATCATCAACGGGCGGGCCTATGCTTTCATTGCGCTCGAACGCATTGGTGGGGTCATGGTCTACGACGTGACGATACCCACCGCTCCGCAGTTCATCACCTATTCGGTAAACCGCACCGCACCTACGGCTACGGCCGCCACCGACGACCGGGGTGCCGAAGGCATCGTCTACATCGCGGCCGCCGACAGCCCTACCGGCAAAGGGCTGGTGCTGCTGGCCAATGAGGTCAGCAACTCGGTTTCGGTCTATCAGATCAGCAGCCCGGCCAGCAGCCTGTCGCTGGCGCAACCCGCCTACAACTGCGCTACGGGCCTGATCACGTACACGCCGGTGGGGGGCGATGGCTCACCGATTACCTTCCAGACGCCCGGTATCCGCAGTTCGGGGCCAACGAGCCTGACCGGTATCGTCGAAGCCGAACTACGGAACGACCCGAAACCCATTACGATTACCGCTACCCAGAGCGGCCGGTCGGTCAGCGTTACCTTCGATTTTGCCGCCTACTGCGCCGGTCAGAACCCAGGCAACGACCTGACGCTGCTGACACCCACGTACGACTGCTCGACCGGAGCCATCACGTTCGTAACGGCCGGGGGCGACGGCTCACCAATTACGTTCTTTGCGCCCGGTATTCGTCGGGCGTCGGTAACGAGTCCGACCGGTACGGTTGAGGCCGAGTTGCGGGGCGATCCGAAGCCGTTGTTCATTCAGGCTACGCAGGGTAACCGTACCGTCAGCACTACCTTCGACTTCGCGTCTTTCTGCGTGAGCCGCGCCCGGAAAGCCGCTGCGGAAGCCGAACTGGCCTTTACCGTCACAGTAGCAGGCAACCCCACCTCCGCAGATCAGGTGCTCGTTCGTGTGCGTGGAGCGGAGGGGCAGCCCCTGCGGCTGACCGTTCGCGATGTACAGGGCCGTACGGTAAGCGACCTGGCGGTAAAGCAGGCCGAAGCCATTGAGCAGCAGACCGTTGAACTGGGCCGCTCGTCAGGTCTGTACCTGCTGCAGGTCCAAACCCCCACCATGACCCGAACCGTGAAGGTAGTACTGCAGTAAATAGAATCGATACATACCCCGTCCCGATGACCGTTCGCTATCATGAATGATCATCGGGACATCTTTTTTTGGCCGAAAAGAACGTTTGGCTTATTTTAACCCTTGTTTACACCGCCTTCATCCTATGAAACTCTTTCCTTTTACCCTTCTTTTTCTATTGACCATCTCGTCGTTGGCTCAACCTGTTGTTTACCAAAGCTTTGAGACCGACAGCGCAGCCGAGCCCCGGGGCGGTATGCCTTCGCTGAGTACCTTTCTGCAAACGAATCTGCGTAAACCCATCGAAGCCGAGGCTCAGGGCATTGGCGGTCGCGTAGTTCTCTCGGGCATCGTAGAACCCAACGGACGCCTGTCTGACATCAACGTCGTTCAATCGCTGCGGCCCGATTGCGACCGGGAAGCCATTCGGGTCTTCAGCCGGTTTCAGGCCTGGCGACCAGCTTATAAAAACGGCAAAGCGGTGCGGCAGTTCGTTTCGTTTCCGGTTACGTTCAAAGCCAACAAGCCCTTCCCCTACGTGAATGGCAACCGGATCAGCTATTACGACGCCAATCAGAACCTGCTGCCCGACAGCAGCGACCTAGCCCAATACAAACAGCTCACCCCCACCGATTCTAATGGGCTTCCCAACGGAAATATCATGGTGTATCAGCTGAAACGGCAGGTCTGGAAAGAACAGGCAACCCTGCCATTTGTCCGGAAACGGAGCGACCTTTACAGCCGCTACGGAAAAGCGATTTATAGGATTGGGGTTGTACAACAGAACAACCAGTGGCAGGGCCGCGTAGCCGATGTCGACGAAATGGGCGCGCTGGTCAGGCAGGCCTTCTACAACAATGGCGAACGGGTTGGCTATCAGCTCGACTACTACAGCAACGGCCTGGTAGCCCAGCGCTCCGACGATGCCAATGGCCTGTATGTCTTCAACGCCTGGCACCCCAACGGGCAGATCAAACAGATCTGGACCGTTGACAAACCCAAACCCGGAACCCCAAAAAGTCCGGATCAGGTTATGGCCTACTGGGACAGCACCGGCCGCCAGCTCGTCAACGAAGGCAACGGCAGCGGCTCCTTTACCGAGTTGGTACAGTCGAAGCTTGACTCTACCCGGCAGACGTTGTTCATTGAAGAAGGCACCTACGCGGGCGGGCTGCGGGAGGGTCGCTGGACCGGCCGCTACGCCGATGGGTCTTATCTGTACGAAGAACAGTATGATAAAGGTATTTGCCAAACAGGTAAAGCCAGGACGGCCGGGCAGGATACGGTCCGGTATACCCAACGCGAGCAGCAACCCGAATTTACGGGCGGGATGCAGGGGCTGGGCCAGTTTCTGGCCAGTACGTTACGCTATCCGCCCGATGCGCAACGGGCGCACGTGCAGGGCCAGGTCATGATTAGTTTCGTGGTCTGCACCGACGGCACGCTCTGTGATTACGAAGTTGTCAAGTCACTACACCCCGCCATCGACCAGGAAGCCCTGCGCGTTGTCAAAGCCATGAATGGTCGCTGGAAACCAGGGGCTCAGCGCGGCCAGAACGTGCGGGTTCAGTATCGTATGCCCATCAATTTTGCGCTGGAGTAAGATTACTGCGGATAGCCTCCCCACTGCGCTTATTTGTCGGTCGTATCCATAGAGCGATGGCTAAGTTACAGCCGAATCTACTCCTGACATATCAAATTTTTAACGAGAGGTCGACTGTGAAGATGCAAGACCATTAGTATACAATTTTTTAATTTGTGTACTAATACAGTAATTTGACATTCTTCATACTATCCGCCTTTCTTATGAAATTGGTACGCTTTTTTATACTGCTGCTGATACCAGCATGCGGATTTTGCCAGTGGCCGGTTTACAAGTCTTTTGAGGTCGACACTGCGGCCCGGCCCCAGGGTGGCCCCGAAGCACTTCATTCCTTCCTGCTCACTAATTTTCAGATGCCACTGGCAGCCGGAGCGGCTGGCCTTAGCGGTCGTATCATCCTGGGTGGTATTGCGGAACCAGATGGTCAGATCAGCAACGCAATTATCATACGCGGTCTGCGGCCCGACTGCGACCGGGAAGCGCTGCGGGTCTTCAAGTTGTTCAATGCCTGGAAACCGGCCTTGAAAGCAGGACAGCCGGTACGTCAGGAGGTTGTTTTTCCGCTCATCATCAAGGCAGGCCCCCCGCTCTACGAGTATGCCGACGGTCAGTGTACTACCTATCTCGACGAGCAATTCAGTCCTGTCCAGCCTGGTAGTAGTCTAGCCCGGTACAAAGAAGTATCGCACCCGGACAGTACGGGCTTACCAACGGGCGATGCCGTTATTTATGAGCGCCATGGCAAACGCTGGGCTGAAAAACTAACGCTTAAGCTGGTTCGGGAGGAGCAGTCCGACACATCGCCTGACGGGCAGTTGATATACCGCATCGGCCTTAAAGCCCCGAATCACCAATGGCAGGGTCAGGTCTATGATTATACAGAGACCGGTCGCCGGATCGCTATCCGCAGCTTCACCAATGGTAACCAAACCTCCATTAATCGATTTGATCAGCATGGGATGCTGGTTGAGTCGGAACAGGATATAGCCCAGTCCAACAGTCAGGAGCCAGTGCAACAGACGCGGTGGCGATGGTACAGCAACGGCCAGCAGGAATCCATCGCTACCATCAATCGCTATAATCAATCGCGCGCCAAAGCCGAAAAATTCGAATCGATCTGGGATGCGTCGGGAAAGCAGATGGTGGCGGAGGGCAACGGACGGGCCATAATTCGCTCCCGCGTCGTTTCGAGAGCACCTCGTAAGCCTCCCATTGACATTATGGAAGAAGGTTCTTTTACCGATGGTTTCCGTGATGGCGTCTGGACGGGGCGTTATGCCGATGGGTCATTTTTTTACGAAGACCGTTACGATAAAGGCGAAGACCTGGGCGGCAAAGCGGTGGTTGGCACGCGAGATACCCTGCGCTATGCCAAAATTTACCAGCCTCCTTCTTTCAAAGGCGGTATGGCCGCACTGGGCGACTTCCTGAACAACACGTTACGCTACCCGGCCGAAGCACAGCGACGCGGAGTACAGGGCCGCGTTGTTATCGGTTTTGTGATCAGCGAAGAAGGGGCTGTAGACGACATAACAGTAATTCGGGGACTGGGCTACGGTACCGATGAAGAAGCGGCACGGGTGGTCAAATGGAGCAGTAGCCGCTGGACACCGGGTTATCAGCGCGGTCAGCCTGTGCGGGTGACGTATGTTCTGCCCATCAACTTTAGCCTGTAAGTTCCGATAACTACCCGGCGGTTATTGTGGTCACAAACATCCGGCGTGGAAAGCCGACCATCTGTTCGTAAATTTGCCCGATAACCTCCGGCACGAGATGTCCCTCAAGCAAGTTCCCCTTCATCATATTCATCAGCAACTAGGCGCGAAGATCGTGCCGTTTGCGGGCTTCGAGATGCCCGTTCGCTACTCGTCCGACCTCGATGAGCACCATACCGTCCGTAACGGCGTTGGCGTATTCGACGTATCGCACATGGGCGAGTTCATCGTCAAAGGCGATGACGCGCTGGCCCTGATTCAGCGGGTGTCGGCCAATGACGCCAGTACGCTCTTCGATGGCAAGGTGCAATACAGCTACCTGCCCAACGGCCGGGGCGGTATCGTAGACGATCTGCTCGTTTACCGAATCAACGAAACAGAGTACATGCTCGTTGTCAACGCGTCGAACATCGAAAAAGACTGGAACTGGATCAACCAGTACGTGCGCGACACCGATAACCTGACGCTCGTGAACGTATCGGACGATATGTGCCTGTTTGCGGTACAGGGCCCGATGGCGGCCAAAGCGCTGGAATCGCTGACCCCCGCCGATCTGGAAATGACCTATTACACCTTCGAGAAAACGGATTTTGCGGGCATGGCCAACGTCATCGTGTCGGCAACGGGCTATACCGGCGCGGGTGGTTTCGAGATTTACGTGTCCAACCACCAGGCCGAAACCGTCTGGAACGCGATTATGGAAGCCGGAGCACCCTATGGAATCAAACCCATCGGCCTCGGCGCCCGCGATACCCTCCGGCTCGAAATGGGCTATAACCTCTACGGCAACGACATTACCGACGACACCTCCCCTATTGAAGCCGGGCTGGGCTGGGTCACCAAATTCACCCACGACTTTGTAGATGCCGAAGTACTGAAACAGCAGAAAGAGCAGGGCGTTCCGCGCAAGCTGGTTGGCTTTACCATGATTGACCGGGGTATTCCGCGCGGCCACTATGCACTCTGCGATGCCGACGGCAATACCATTGGCGAAGTAACGTCCGGCACGCAGTCGCCCACGCTCGGCAAAGGCGTAGGCCTGGGCTACGTACCTACCGCCCTGAGCAAACCCGGTACCGAAATCTTCGTAAACGTGCGCGACAGACTCCTGAAGGCCGAAGTCGTAAAGCCCCCCTTTGTCCGGCGCTGAGACCTCACGGCCCGGCCGCCAGCCAATCGATTCATCTAAACACGGTCTAACTCATACCGATGGGCGGTAGTGACACTACCTACTGCTCATCGGCCAGCGACATACATGAAACACATTGACGTTTGTTTAACCCCGGACCTGCTGCATCTACACACGGTTGAAAACACCATCGTAGTCGTTGCCGACGTTTTCCGGGCTACTTCCTGCATGGTGACGGCTTTTGCCTATGGGGTAAAAACCATTGTACCGGTAGCGACTATCGAAGAATGTCAGCAGTGGCAGGAGCGTGGATATCTGGCCGCGGCCGAGCGTAACGCGCGCCGGGTCGACGGTTTCGAACTCGACAATTCGCCGTTCACGTATATGGACGAGCAGATTCGGGGGGCCAACGTGGCCATGACAACTACCAACGGTACGCTGGCCATCACCAAATCGCGGTCGGCGGTAAAAGTGCTGGTCGGCTCGTTCCTGAACCTCGACGCGGTGGCTCGTTTCCTGAAAACCGAGCCTTACGACGTCATGGTACTATGCGCGGGCTGGAAAGGCCGCGTCAACCTGGAAGACACCCTCTTCGCCGGCGCCCTCATCGACCGGCTCAAAGACAGCTACGCCCTGGCCGAAGACAGCGCCATTGTAGCACACCGGCTCTACTGCGACGGGAAAGAAAACCTGGTCGGCTACATGGCCAATGCCTCACACATCCGCCGGCTCCAGCGGCTCGGCATCCAGAAAGACATCACCTACTGCCTCCAGCATGACCTCTACGATGTCGTCCCCGTCCTCCGCGGCAACGCACTCGTAGCCATGGAAATGTAAAGGGAGTGATGAGTTAGTAGTGATGAGCGATGAGCGGGTGCCGGTCGCGTCCCACTCATCGCTCATCACTACTAACTCATCACTTATAACCCTTCTCCCAGCAGTCGTTTCAGTTCGAGCTGGTTGAGCAGGAGCTGGTATTTGAAGTTGAGTCGGCCCAGTTCGGCTTCTTCGACGCCGGTTTCGGCGCTTTGTAGCTCTACGTTCGTGATCACTCCGTTGCGCAGCCGGGCATTGGCGATGGTGAGCGCCTGACGCGCCTGCTGCACCTGCGTTTCGAGGTTGGCCAGGCGGGTCTGGTTGCTGCGGATGTCGGCGTTGAGCTGGGCGAGGTTCTGCCGAAGCTGCGCATTGGCGGTTTCTACGGCGTAGCGGCTGGCGTTCAGATTCAGCTGGGCGGCCTGGTTCTGTAACTGATAGCGCTTACCGGCGTAGAGAGGAACCACCACCGCAACACCGGCCGCCAGATTGGCACGCGGCTGCTCTACGTTGAGCGGATAGCCGTTTTTGAACCCCGCATTCCCGCTGAACCCGATGCTCGGCTTACCCGCCCGGCTGTTGACCAGAATTTCGGTTTCGGCCGCGCGGAGCCGGTCCTGCGCCAGCTGCACATCTTTGTTAGTCGCCAGCACCGGAGCCAGGTCGCCGTCGAGGTTGTAGGGCTGGGTGGCGCTGCTGGCCGCATCGGTCAGGTCGAACTGGGTAATGGCCTGGCTCACGTCCGGACTGGGATTGCCAGTCAGGAAGGTCAGCGCAGCCAGTTGCCGCTCCAGCAGGTTCTGAATCTCGATCCGGCGGTTTTGCGCGGCTTTTACCCGAACCGTCTGCGTCAATACGTCGTATTGCAGCGCATCGCCATTCTGCAGCCGCGTTGCCAGGAGCCGCACGTTGGCCCCGGCAGTCCGGATTACCGAATCCTGCACAACCAGGCTCCGCTGCAGAAAGCCCACCCCATAATAGGCTGCCGCTACCTGAAAGGCCAGGTTCTGCTGCGTAATCTCCAGCCCCCGACGCAACACCTGCACGTTGTCGGCAGCCTGCCGGACCGACGCGTCCGTTCGGCCAAAGTCGTAGATGGTTTGCCCGATCGATACGTTGCCGTTGAGGTTGTTGTTGGGCGCCAGCTTTAGCGTAGCATCCTGCCCGTTGACCGGAAAAGTCACCTGCGGAACGGGGGTCAGGTAGGTATAGCTACCGTTCAGGTTAACGGTGGGGCGTAATGCCGTACGGGCAATATCGACCCGCAGCTCGCCCGCCCGAATCAGCTCCTGCTGCTGTCGGAGTACGGGGTAGTTCGTGTTGGCCTGCTGAAGCAGCGCCCGCAGATCGGCAGGCACCGGAACCGGCTGAGGCTGCTGCGCCCGAACGCCACCGGCCGTTAGTAGGGCTATACAGGCAAGGTAATTTAACTGCATACGAATACGTGTTTGTCAGCCCCGGCGGGTTGCGGCATTATGAGATATACGGCCATGCATACCGCTCCCGGGAGCCAAGTACTAGTGAGCGGCATCGGCTACTGCTTTGGCAGCGGCCGGGTCCATTTTTTTGTTTTTCAGTAAGAACAGCAGCGGAAACGACACCACGAAGAACAGCCCCGCCAGCCGGAATGTGTCCAGGTACGAGACCATCAGCGCCTGCTTCTGAATAATCAGATCGAGGTTTCGGTATGCCCCCGTCGTGGCATCGAACGCATTGACGCCCCGCGCAATCAACCCCTGCGTGAGCGCGTTGAGCCGTTCGGTCAGGAGCGGATCGCCGGGTTGCAGGTTCGACACCAGGTCGCCCCGGTGAACGGCGCTGCGCTGGGTGACGTAGGTATTTGTGATGGCGACTCCGAAGGCCCCACCCAGCTGCCGCATCATGTTTACGATGGCGATACCCGTAGGCAACTGGCGCGGCTCGAGCGTCGATACCGACTGGTTGATAAGCGGCACATTGACCAGCGCCAGGCCGATGCCCCGAATGATCAGCGCCCCGATGAAATCGCCATTCGACGCGTCCATGTTGTAGGTAGACATCGTAAAGCAGAACGCAGCGAAGGCAATGTAGCCAAAGACCACGATCAGCCGGGGTGAGGTTCCTTTGGCCAGCAGCCGCCCCGTCAGCGCAAACATCGGTAGCGTGATAAGCCCGCCCGGAATCAGGAGTTTGCCGGTCTGGGTGGCCGTCATGCCGATAATTCGTTGCGCAAACAGCGGATACAGCAATACCGACGTAAACAGCCCGTAGCCAACCACAACGATCAGCAGCGAGCCAACCACCAGGTTTCGGTTCTTGAGCGTGCGCAGATCCACTACCGGCTCGCGGGTGCCCCGCAGCTCCCACCAGACAAACAGCGGCAGCGTCACCGCAGCGGCAAGGGTCAGGCCCGTAATCAGCGAACTATCGAACCAGTCGTCGGCTTCGCCCCGCTCCAGCACGTACTGCAGACTACCCACCCCAACGGCCAGCAGCAGAATACCGAACTGGTCAATTTTGATAGCAGCGCGGTTAATATTCAGCTCTTCTTCTTTTTTGTCGATGAAGGCCGAGCTGAGCATGACGGCCACAATCCCGATCGGCACGTTGATGTAGAACATCCAGCTCCAGTGGTAATTATCGATGATGTAGCCACCGAGCGTAGGGCCGAGTGTAGGGCCCAGTACAATACCCATCCCGAACAGGGCCGACGCCGTGGCCCGCTGCGAAGGCGGAAACGCATCGTACATCAGCCCCTGCGAGGTCGACAGCAACGCTCCCCCGCCAACGCCCTGCAGGAACCGGAAAAACACCAGCATCCACAAATTGTCGGACAGGCCACAGCCGTACGAAGCCAGCGTAAAAAGGAGTATGGAGCCGATGTAATAGTTTTTGCGGCCGAAGTACCGCTGCAAAAAACTCGTCATCGGAATAACGATCACGTTGGCGATGGCATAGGACGTCACCACCCACGATACATCCTCGATCGTAACGCCCAGATTACCGGCAATGTCGGTCAGACCCACGTTTACGATCGAGATGTCGATCAGTTCGATTATAGCTGCCGAAATGGCCGTGATCACCACGATCCACCGACGAAACCCGGTTGGTTGATTCATGTTCTAGGCCTGAAACAGGTAGCATGTCTTGTCCCGGGCACCGGCCTCACGGACAAACCCGTACATAGTATTCATTAGTCAGCAACCCGCACCTCGGCCTCTACGCTGAGGCCTGCCCGCAGCTGATTCCGGTACTTTTCGGGGTTCACGATCTCGATCTTGACCGGCACGCGCTGGGTGATCTTGACGAAGTTACCCGAGGCATTGTCGGGCGGCAGCAGCGCGAAACGAGCACCTGTTGCATCAGACAGCGAGGCTACCCGGCCTTTGATAGCGAGGTTGGGATACGCATCGAGTTTTACATCGACCTCCTGCCCGATTTTCATTTTCTCGAGCTGGGTTTCCTTGAAGTTGGCAACGACCCAGAACGTAGAATCGGCTACGATGGTGAACAGGTTCTGGCCGGGCTGTACGTACTGACCCGCTACCACGTTCTTACGACCTATTTTCCCGTCGATGGGGGCCGTTAGCCGGGCGTAGCCAACCCGCAGTCTGGCGTTATCGATGGCGGCCTGTTTGACCTTCAGTACGGCTTCGATCTTCTGGATGTTGGCCTGGGCTTTGGCAATACCCGCCTGCGCTACCCCCTGCGACGTACGCGCCAGATTGATCTGCTCTACGTTAGCCTCGTACTGGCGGCTCTGCACCTCAACGTTGTTCTGGCTGTCTTCGAGCTGTTTGCGCGTCAGCGATTGCTCTTTGTACAGATTCTGATCGCGCTGCAAATCACGCTGGGCCTTGCTCCGCCGGGACTCCTGCACCGCTGCGTTTGACTGAGCTACCCGGGCGTTCTGCACCACGTTACGGGCGTTGGCCTGCGCGTTCTGCAGATCGGCGCGGGCGTTTTGCAGATCGGCCAGCGACTGCTGATAATCGGCTTCGGCCTGCGCCAGCGCCACATCGTACTCCTGCGGATCGATCGTGACCAGCAGCTGCCCCTTTTTCACGTTGGTATAGTCGGCCACGTTGACAGCCTGCACATAGCCCGCTACCCGAGCCAGTACCGGCGCCGAGTTGCCTTCGATCTGCGCGTTATCCGTCGATTCGTATTGCCGGCCGTGTACGTAGGCGCTGTACCCGAAATAACCCCCGACCAGCAGCACGAGAACAACAATGATACGGGGTAAATAAGCCCGTACGCCATTATTTTGAGCAATATCCGGGCTGCTGTTTGTTGTAGTAGAAATAGCCATGAAACAGTTAATAAGTGTTGGCTTTGATGGGTACAAAAGTAAACCAGGTTGACTATAAAGTCAAACAAGTTGACTATATTTGTTTATGTACCCCACTTTGATTGATTGAAAAGATTATTTTTGTGTCTATGACCACGGAAACAGATAAAAATTCCTTTGATTTTGAACAATACCGCATCATGCGCGAACGGTCTATTGGCCGATTGCTCTGGCGGATGAAGCGGTACATGGAAAGCTTCGTTGAGCCCCGTCTGCACCAGCAGGGCTTCACCGACTTTAAAATGAGTTACCTGATGTTCCTGGCTAACATCGGCGAACGGGGAACGACCAATAACGAACTGGCCAAACGGGCCTGCGTTACCAAGCAGATGATGAGCAAGATTGTCGGCCTGCTCGAAGCCGACGGCTATATATACACCCAGAAAAACCCCGCGGACTCGCGCTCCAGCGTCATTTTCCTGAACGATCGGGGCAAAGAGCTATTCATGGCGCTCAAGGACAGCATGCAGCAGGCCCGCGACCAGTTCGACTCCATCGTGGGACACGACCGCATGGATCAGGTCATCGACACCCTGCTGGAACTTGTCACCGTCCTCGAAGCCGACAACCCAACGAGCGGAGAGTGAATGAGTTATGAGTTATGAACGATGAGTGGTTAGTCACCGTGGTGCGGGCGCCGTCACCGTGGTCCGTGTCCCCACGGACCACTCGTGCGTCAGCTATACCATCCGGTCATGTGTTCCGTGAGGACACGGACCACGGTAATAAGTACTCATTCATAACTCATCGCTCATCACTCATCATTCACAACTTACTCATCGTCCTTTAATTATGTTTGCCTCCATCAACCCCTACAATCAGCGTCGGTTGAAGACGTATCGGGCCGACAGTCTGGCAACTGTTGAACGAAAACTCAAACGAGCCGACCGGGCCTTTGCCGACTGGTCAGCTTTGTCGCTTCAGGAGCGGACTGACTTTATGCGCCGGGTCGGCTCCCAGCTGACAAACCGCCGGTCAGAACTGGCCGAACTGATTACGGCCGAGATGGGGAAAATTCGGCAGGAAGCC
Organism: Spirosoma sp. 209; assembly: GCF_002006735.1. Taxonomy (NCBI): domain Bacteria; kingdom Pseudomonadati; phylum Bacteroidota; class Cytophagia; order Cytophagales; family Cytophagaceae; genus Spirosoma; species Spirosoma sp. 209. Next base: position 16,228 of record NZ_MVEC01000025.1, read on the forward strand.
GAAGGAGAGATTCAGAAATGCGCCGATGCCTGCGCGTTTTATGCCGACCAGGCCGGGTCGTTCCTGGCCGATCAGGTTATAGAAAGTCCCGCCCGCCGGAGCTATGTCACGTACCAGCCGCTGGGAACGGTACTGGCCATTATGCCCTGGAATTTCCCGTTCTGGCAGGTATTCCGCTTCGCCATTCCGGGGCTGCTGGCGGGCAATGTTGGGGTATTGAAGCACGCGCCAAACGTATTCGGCTGCGCGCTGGCCATTGAACAGGTTTTCCGGGATGCTGGCCTGCCCGACGGCGTTTTTCAGTCGCTGCTGATCGATGTGGGACCCGTTGAAACGCTGCTAAACGATCAGCGCGTCAAGGCCGTCACACTGACGGGCAGCGGACGGGCGGGGGCGTCGGTAGCGGCCCTGGCCGGCAAAGCTATCAAGAAATCGGTACTGGAGCTGGGCGGTTCCGATGCGCTTATCGTGCTGGCCGACGCTGACCTCGATCAGGCCGCTAAAACAGCCGTGCAGTCGCGGATGCAGAACGCAGGCCAGAGCTGCATTGCCGCCAAACGGTTCATTGTGGAGAAGTCCGTGAAAAAGGCCTTTACCGAACGGGTAGTTGAACACATCAGCCAGATCCGGCAGGGTGACCCAACCCAGGATACAACGACCATGGGACCGATGGCCCGGCTCGACCTGGCCGACTCGATCGAACGGCAGTATCATCAATCACTGAAACAGGGGGCCAAATCGCTGACGGGTGCCCTGAAACGCGACGGCTGCAACGTTCAGCCCATGCTGCTCGACAAGGTCAGGCCCGGCATGGCGGCTTTCGACGAAGAAACCTTCGGACCGCTGGCCGTACTGATCGATGCCAAAGACGAAGCGGAAGCCATCCGGCTCGCCAATCGGTCGAACTTCGGCCTTGGCTCCGCCATCTGGACCCGGGACCTCGACCGCGCCAACCGGTTGGCGCGGCAGATCGAAGCCGGGTCGGTGTTCATCAACGGCCTGATGCGGTCCGACGTTCGGGTTCCCTTCGGCGGGATCAAACAGTCGGGCTTTGGTCGCGAACTGTCCGACGTTGGCATCCGGGAGTTCGTGAACATCAAGACCGTCTGGGTCGAGTAACCCAGGCTGGAGGCCGGGATCAGTCCTTCATCACCTTCCGGTGAGCCGTGCCACTGGGCGTCTGAACGTGCAGAAAATACAAGCCTTTGGGCAGGTGTTGCAGATCGAGCGTGGCGGTTCGCTGACGACCCCGAATGGCCGGCTGCGTAACAATAGCCCCGCTTACGGACCGGAGCGATATGGCCTCCAGCGTTTCGGAAGCAGGCAGGTCGACGGTCAGCGTGGCGCGGGTCGGGTTCGGGTATACCGACATGGCCTCGGACCAGGCCGGCTCCGTACCCGTAACGGCCAGCACCGTAAACGTACGCTCAACAGGTGTGGCGGCATAAAACAGCGTGTTCCCTTCCTGATAGGCCCGCACCTTAACGGCCCCAGCCGCGTTGATTTTCAATATATTGGCACTGGTCAGAACCGCCGGACCACCTATCACCTGAAACCCAACCGGCAACCCGGCCGACGAAGTAGCCCGTAGCGTCATATCGCCCTGATCCGTATATCGGTCGGGAATAGCGTCGAACGTTATCGTCTGGGTAGTTTTGGTTGGCAGCACCCGCGTAGCCTGCGTATACCAGACGGGCCATTTGGCACCGGTATACAACACCTGGGCCGTGCCGGAGGGCGTAAGCTTATCGGCTGCCAGACTGATGCCGGCCACATCTTCGCTGGTGCCCGACTCGGTGCTGAACACGATCCGGTTGTCGAGCCGCGAGTAGCTCGGGAAACCGAGCGTGTTGTTGCGGTAAATACCCCGCAGGTTATCGGCGTTCCTGCTCAGGTCAACGGCCACCACGTAGTAGATGTCATTCGCTTCCTGCACGTAGTCGAACGCGATGATGCCGGGCGAGTTTTTAGAGAAAGACGGGTTACCAATGCTTTCGCCCTCGTCCAGATCACTAAACAGTTTTTCGATGGTACCGGTAGCAAAGTCATTCGCCTTGTTGTCCCAGACGTTGATAAAGCCCACATCCCAGTAGTCGATGTTTTCACCGCTGGCGTTCTGCAGCTCGTTGAAGGCGTCGTATACGATAAACTCGCCCGTAAAGTCCCACTCAAACGAGTCGGCATAGCGTACATCGCCGGTTTCAACGCCCTCTGTATACGTAGGGTTGTACAGTTTAAATTCGGCCCACTTCTTTTTAGCGTAGCTGTAGACATAGATCGAGCCATCGCGGTCGGCGGTCAGGGCCGCCAGCTTGGTACCGTCTTTCGAGATAGCCACGTTATCCCAGATCGGCTCGTCGGAAATAATGGTTTCGACGGGCGTACCGGTCAGGTTCACCGACCGGATCCGCTTGTCAGACGACACGTAAAACGCCACTTTGCCATCGTCCGTTACGCTGGGGCGGTGGAGCAGCGACGAGCTGGTTTTCTGGTCGAACTTGGCCGTTGAGGTACCTACCGTTGTCGAATACAGCCGGCTGCTTTCGGCATCGGACAGCAGCAGCAGATCCTGACCAGAGGCTATCGGCACGTCGGGCTGGGTTGGTGTCGTGGGCGCACTGTCCAGAATACCAACGGCCGTAAACGCGTTCTGGGCCGCTGTTACCTCAGCGCCGGGCGTTCCGTACAGGTCGGCAGCGGCTTTGATGACGGCCAGCCGCAGATCAACGAACTGCGAGCTGCGGGTCAGGTAGGTCGTCAGCGCCCGATAATAGACTTTCTCGGCTTTTTCGCGCCCAACGGCCGTCGCAAACTTATAGAAGGCAAAATTCGGAATACCGCTGTTGATATGCACCCCGCCGTTGTCTTCGGTCGTGTTGTCATACTGAAGCATGGTAGCGGGCTGGTAGCCGTTGGGGTCGGCCGTGGGGCCGCCCTGGTTCGGGTTCGACAGGTCGCGCAGGGCACCGGACGGCAGCACGTTGGGTTGCGCCACATCTTCACCCAGCCGCCAGTCGTCCCGATCGATCAGCACCGCAAACACATCGGCCATCGACTCGTTGATGGCGCCCGACTGGTTTTTGTATTGCAGGTTAGCCGTATTCTGGATAACGCCGTGCGTCATTTCGTGGCCCGCCACGTCGAGGGCACCGGCCAGGGGTTTCAGCAGCTTTCCGTTACCGTATGCCATGATCTTACCGTTCCAGTAGGCATTATCCAGCGCAGCACCGTCATCGTCGACTACGTTAATGAGCGAAATCATCGTGCCGCCACTGCCGTTCAGGCCGCTACGGCCAAAGGTGGTTCGGTAATAGTCGTAGGCGATACCGGCATTGTAATGGGCCGATACGGCCGTTGGCGACCAGTCGGTATTGTTGGCCGAGGTGATCTGGTACACCTTCTGATTATCGCCATAGGTTTTCTGCGCGTCAACCGTCCAGATCGCCCCTACCGGCTCGTTGGGCATGGTCGATGCCTGAGCGTTGAACATAGGCCGCGACGTATCGATCAGAAAATAAGTCCCGCCCTGCTGATAGGTCTGGAACGTGCGGTTGGCCCCGTTGAGGTCGCGTCCCGAAGCCGCCACCAGCAGCGGAGCAGCTGCCGGGCGTTCGGCAGTGGCTGCGTCCGCACCGGCCGATACCGGAACCAGCGGCCGGGTGATGGAGCAGGTATGGTTGTATTTGTCCAGCACCTCGCCCGTCTGCGCATCGATGACGTATTCCCAGCGGTCGAGCAGGTTGGGTCGAACGGTGAGCTGATAGGCCAGCCGCGCCCCACCCGCCATCGGATACACGCATAGCGAGCCTTCGATTGGTTGTACGTTCAGGATATTGTCGCCAAACGAGCGAACGCGCACGGCCTGGCGTACATCGGTGAGGGCCCGTTTGGTGGCTTCGGCCAGGGCCAGCTTCGGCTGGGTCGACAGTTCGTTAGGGATGGGCTGGTAACGGCCGTTGAGCACCGTCACGTCGGTACCGGTCAGGTGGGCCACCAGTTCTGACCCCACCACAGGAACGCCCCGGTGCAGCTGCGTCAGCCGAACGTGGGTCTGGCCCAGCTCATCGGCCCGGGTGCTGGCCACGGTGAAGCTGGCTTCCGGTGCGTCGATCTGCAACAGGCCCCGGATCTGGCCCATAAACTGAAACGCAGCCGACGAAGCCGCGGCCGCCGACAGCCGGGCGCCTGCGTTCTGGTTGAGCTTCTGTCGTTTGCTCAGGGTTCGTTCAATGAATACCGGCAGTCCGGTACTGGTGTCGCGGATGACCCGCAGCCGCAGCGGTTCGGCCGATGGGCGACTGAGTCCGGTAGCCAGCAGCGTCTGCTGCCCCAGCCGGTTCTTAGGCGTCGGTATAACCTGTGCCCCCAGCCGCTGAGCTACGTTTACCGACGGGACCGATGTTTTGGTTTTACGGCTGAAACCTGTTTTGGGTGGCTGAGCCAGCGCGACCGATGCCGTGAGCAGGGTCAGAAAAAGTACAGGTGCTTTCATGGATAAGCGTTAGTTGAGCCGGACCGAATCCGGAATCATGGCCATAAATGCGTTATACAAGGCAGGATAGGCGGCCGGTACGGCTGTGTCGGCTACGGACCAGGTCACCCGATACGTTTGTTCACCCTGTTGCCAGCCCACAAACCGCGACCGGTTGCCGGGCTGGTCGTAGCGGGTCGTTTTGATCTGGCAGGTATCCTCCGCAGCGGTGAAGAACCGCCTGACCAGCGCGCGTTTCTGCTTGCCGAGGGGCAGATAGGTCGTATCCCCATGGTGCTTCCGGAAAAGTTGTCCGTTGTCGAGCAGGATATAGGTGGTTGTAAAGCCCGTAAACCCGCCCCCGCTACCGGCCAGCAGCTGCCGCCCGGCATAGCTGTCGGGTCGGGTTGCCAGCCGCTTCGTACAGCTCTGTGCAGCCAACAGACCTACCCCCAAAGCAGCAATCAGTAAAGCAAGGCGTTGCATACGAGTGAATCAGGAAGTTATCGACAAATGTATATATAGGGTCAGCCTTCGCCAATACGTACCCGGATGAATCGACTGAATAAGCGCAGGAACCGTACTTCAGCGGCTATGAAGTGGCCCGGTGGTATCAGCCGTCAGGGGGGTGTCGGTACGCCGTACGTTTTTTCGGTCAGGCTCACCGACGGTCCGAAGAGTCCGCGCCGGATGCGAACCTGAAACAGGTTGTCGTAATCGCCCGACGCAATTTTAGTGGCCCGTGGCTGCGCGCCCAGCGCCTGCGTAATCTCCAGAATGGTGTTGCTATGCCCTACTACCAGCACCGATTGCCGCCGGATGCGTTTAACCCGCCCCGCCACATCGCTGATGGACTTGGTCGAATAGCTGACAATGGGGAGCCGGAGCCGGGTGGCCAGCGGTTCGGCCGTCTGGCGGGTGCGCCGGTAGGGCGTCGTAAAAATAGAGTCGATTCCCGCGCGGGCCAGGGTATCGGCCAGGGCCAGCGCGCGCTGGCGCCCGGCGGGGCTCAGGTCGGTCGAGTCGGTTTCGTCCACTTTCTCGGCATGCCGCACCACATAAACTGTAGTTGTCGAGCAACCCGTAGCCAGCCAGCAGCCGATCAGTAATCCGTAGATAAAGCGCATCGTTCTTTTACCATTTTGTCTCACAATGATACAAAAAAAAGTCCCCGGCTGTAAACCAGGGACTCTTACTTGACAGACTATAGGCTGGGGTTACAGCTCACGTACCCAGATGTTGCGGAAACCAACGGGGTTGCCGTGATCCTGCAAAATGAGGGGGCCTTTGCCGTGTGCCTGCACTTTGGGGTAGCCGATGTATTCGGTAGTGCCGCGGATGGCTACGTGGTTCTGCACCAGTACGCCGTTCAGCAGTACAGTTACGAAAGCAGGCTCCAGCATGAGACCGGCTTTGTTGAAGCGCGGAGCCGTATAGATGATATCATAGCTCTGCCACTCGCCGGGCTTGCGGCTGGGGTTAGCCAGCGGAATAGCCTGCTTGTAGATCGAGCCAACCATCCCGTTTACGTAGGTTGGGTTGTTGTAGTTATCCAGTACCTGTAGTTCATAGCGGCCCTGCAGAAAGATTCCGCTGTTGCCCCGGCCCTGGCCGTTGCCTTCTACTTTGGCGGGCGTCTGGAACTCGATGTGCAGCTGCATGTCGCCGAACTCCTGCTTGGTTTTGGCCGACGATGCTGTAGACGAGTACAGGACACCATCGCGCACCGGCCACTTCAGCGGATCCGTGCTATTAGTTGGGTTATAGCCTTTGTTAGCGACCCACTGATCGGCATTGCGACCGTCGAACAGGATAATCGCGTCGGAGGGCGGGGTGGTACCGGCCGTACTGCCCGAGTAGGTGCCGGGTGTCACAACGGGCGGAACGGGTTCCCAGATTTCGGTCGACTCGGGCGTTTGTTTTTTAGGTTCGGTCTGGGCAGAAGCCTGGTTCATTACGAATAAGCTGGCTACACCAAAAACCAGCCATGTGGGCACATTTCTCATGGAAAAAGAAAGGGGGTTAATTGACATTCAAAGATAGGGTAAAAGGCACATTACGGCTTTTTTTCCTCAAAAATTGGTAAATTTCAGCCCCCAAATTTTTCCAATTGCTACATGATCAAACTTTCACGAATGGCTCGCTTCGGCGGGCTGATGGGTATCGGCTGGACGCTGAGCACGGGGCTTCTTACGGCTCAGCCCGCCCCCACACCCGGTATTCCGCTCACGCTCAACGACCTCAGTGCGTTTAAACCCGCAGCCGCTCACTGGCGAGTGGTGGGTGCCGTTCGCGCGGACCTGAACAAACCCAATACGCTCATTATCGACAAGGGAACCGGTATTGTGGTGGCTCAGCCAACCCCCGCCAAACCCGGTCAGCCAACCGACCCGAAGGCCAGCCTGTTTACCACCTTCGACCACGGCGACGTTGATGTCGAACTCGATTACCTGCTGGCGTCCAAATCCAACTCGGGCGTTTATCTGCAGGGCCGCTACGAAGTACAGCTGTTCGACAGCTGGGATATCCGTACCCCCAAAACCATCGACAACGGTTCGATCTACGAACGCTGGGATCCCAAACGGGGCGAAGGTCGCTATGGCTACGACGGCCACCCCGCCCGCCAGAACGCCAGCCGCGCACCAGGGCTGTGGCAGCATCTGAAAATATCGTTCCAGGCTCCGCGCTTCAACGCCAACGGCCAGAAAACCCAGAACGCCCGCATGGTTCGGGTCGAACTGAACGGGGTTGTCATTCACGAAGATGTTGAACTGACCGGCCCTACCCGCGCAGCCGCTTTCGACGACGAGAAACCGACCGGCCCGCTGATGCTCCAGGGTGATCACGGCCCCGTGGCGTTCCGCAACATCCGGTACGTCAGTTACGATAAACCCCGGCCCGAACTGCGTGACCTGAAATACGCGGTTTACAAAGGCAAGTACGAAAAGGAACCCCAGTACGACAAAACCGCCCCCGAGTCGGAGGGCACCTCAACCATACTGTCATCGTCGGTAAGCCGGATTCCGAACGAGTTCCTGATTCGCTATACGGGCACCCTGCGCGTGAGCGAACCCGGCGAGTACCGCTTCAACCTGGGCGTACCAGGGGGTGGGGGTCTGCTGAAAATTAACAATCAGCAGCTCATTGGGCCCGGCCAGTGGAACGGCAGCGGAAAAGCTACCCTGCCTAAAGGCGATCTGCCGTTTGAACTGATGTATACCAAGTTCGTCGACTGGACCAAGCCCGCGCTGGGCCTGACCGTTGCGGGTCCCGGCATTCGGGAGTACGTCATCAGCGACCAAAACGGGGGCGACGGCGAAGAAACCGACCCGATCGTAGTCGATGCACCGACCAGCACCGTCCTGCGTAGCTTCATGGATATGCCGGGCGAGAAAAACGCCCAGGGCGGCACCCTGCGCATTACCCATGCCGTATCGGTAGGCAGCCCGGATATTGTACACTATACCTACGATCTGGACAAAGGCGCCCTGGCCCAGGTATGGCGGGGGGCGTTTCTCGATGCCACGCCCATGTGGCACGACCGGGGCGACGGTTCGTCGCGGCCCCGTGGTATGGTACAGCGCCTGGGAGCACCGGTGCTGTTTCTGACCCAGCTGGCATCGACCCAGATGGCCTGGCCAACCGACACGACCGGTTCGGGTTTCCGGCCCAAAGGCTACGCCCTCGACGCCAGCGATCTGCCGACCTTCCGTTACCAGAGTTTCGGCGCATCGGTCGATGATAAGATTCGGGTGCTGCCCGAAGGACAGGGCGTTCGGCGGGAGGTGACCATTACCAATCCGGCCAGCAACCTCTACGCCCGGCTGGCCAGCGGCATGCGCATCAGCGCCCTGGAAAACGGCCTGTACGTTATTGACGACCAGCACTACGTCCGCATCGATGACCTCGGCGGTGCCAAACCGACCGTCCGCGAAAGCAATGGCCGACAGGAGCTGATTGTACCGGTAAAAGGCAAAGTGGTTTATTCGATCCTGTTCTAAACCACTCCTCCCCCATCTTACGTACCATGAAAAAATTACTCACAACCTTCCTGGCCGTTGCCAGTCTGGCAGCCGTTCGGGCGCAGGAGTCGCCCAAGGAAGAGGATTTCTTTAAAATTCTTAAGGTTACGGCCCCCGAAGGCACCCTGCTCGAAGTAGGTGGACTGGCCACCCTGCCCGACGGGAGTCTGGGCGTGGCGACGCGCCGGGGCGACGTCTGGATCGTTGAAAACCCGACGAGCCGCAAACCCTATTTCCGCAAGTTTGCATCGGGTCTGCACGAGATTCTGGGGCTTACCTATAAAGATGGGGCGCTCTACTGCGCCCAGCGGGGCGAACTGACCCGGCTGGTCGATACCGATCAGAACGGGAAAGCCGACCTCTTCGAGACCGTTTATGCCTGGCCGCTCTCGGGCCATTACCACGAGTATAGCTTCGGCCCCAAGGTGGCACCCGACGGGCAGTTCTTCGTAACGGGTAACGTAGCCTTCGGTGACGAAGAGTGGTGGCGGGGCGAAAGCCGGGTTCCCTGGCGCGGCTGGACGATGAAGATCAGCGAAAACGGCAGCATGCAGCCCTGGGCAACCGGGATGCGCTCTCCCTGCGGGCTGGGCATCTACGACGGTGAGCTTTTCTACGCCGACAACCAGGGCGACTGGATGGGATCGGGCGGTATTGTTCACGTGAAGCGGGGCTCGTTTGTGGGCCACCCTGCCGGTCTGCGCTGGACCGGTGCCGCCAACTCACCCGTGAAACTCACCGCCGAGCAGTTCAACGCCAAGATCGACGAGCGTCGGCGCCGGGACGAAAATGGCCGGGCCATCAAACCCGAAAACGTAGTGAACGAAACGCCCACCCTTCTCTATACGATGAAGGATCAGTTTCCGAACGCCGACATCCAAACGCCATCGGTCTGGTTACCGCACGGTATTCTGGGCATTTCGAACTCGGAGATTCTGGAGATTCCGGAGGGTACGTTCGGGCCGTTTGCGGGTCAGCTGCTGGTGGGCGATCAGGGCATGAGCAAGATCTCCCGCGTGTTTATGGAGAAGGTAAACGGCGAGTACCAGGGCGGTGCCATCGAGTTCCGCAACGGGTTCCGGTCGGGCGTACTGCGCATGGCCTGGGGTAAAGACGGCTCGCTGTTTGTGGGCGAAACCAACCGGGGCTGGGGATCGGCCGGCGAAGCCAACGAGGGTCTGCAGCGACTCGTCTGGAACAACGCCCTGCCGTTCGAAATGCGCACAGTGAAGGCCATGCCCGACGGGTTCGAAGTGGAGTTCACCTCGCCCGTTGACCGCAAGTCGGCCGAGGATCTGGCATCGTACCGGGTAGAGAGTTTCATCTATAAATACCATTCTGTATACGGTAGCCCGACCATCAACAAGGAAGCACTGCCGCTGAAAGGGGTAAAAGTATCGGCCGACGGCATGAAGGCCCGGCTGATCGTGGGCGACCTGCGTCGGTACTACATCCACCAGCTGACGCTCGATGGCGTTCGGGGCGCCCAGGGTTCCTATTCGCTCGTTCATCCGATTGCGTACTACACGCTCAACAACATTCCCGACGGTCAGAAACTGGCCCTGAGCGAAGTGAGTACGACCAACTCGGCCGCGGCACCGGCAGCTGCCCCCGCGACTGCGGCACCAGCTGGCCGGAAAGCCACCCCGGCTAAAGCAGGGACTCCTGCCAAACCAGGCACCAAAGCTGACCCCACGCGTGGAGCCAAACCCAAACTGGTAGAAGGGCAGGCCGTTACGATGGCCAAAGCGCCTACCTACGATGAGGTAAAAGGCCTCCTGACCCGCCATACCTGCCTGGCCTGCCACCAGACCAACAAACGGCAGGTCGGTCCGGCCTATGTCGACGTGGCTAAACGGAAATACACCAATGATCAGATCGTTGACCTGATCTACAACCCCAAGCCACAAAACTGGCCGGATTACGCTACCGAAATGCCGCCTATGCCGCAGGTACCGAAAGCCGATGCGCTCAAGATTGCGGCCTGGATCAACTCGCTGTCAACGACTGGCAGCAGCTCATCAGCCGGAGCCCCCAAGCCCTGAACGGTCGTGGCTACAGCCCGCTTGTAAAAAACGATACTATGCGGCAAAAACGCCCGGACCTGTAGGTTCGGGCGTTTTTTGGTAACAGGCTTGTCATCAGGTGAGCTATACGCAGCTTTTTCCTGAAATTACTCATCGAACTATAGTAGAAAATACGTGCACAGGGGCTTTATCTGGCTTGGTAATCTACCAAGAAATAGTTGCGTTATTCAAACAAGAGAACAGTAACTTATAAATAACCCTGTATGAAATACCATTTACTAACCCAATCAACAGGCACGTTGCGTGCGCTGCTGTGGGCGCTGCTTCTGCTCACCACCGCTGTTACGCACGCACAGGACCGCCGGATAACAGGCCGCATAACCTCCGGAAAAGATCAGACGCCTATTCCGGGCGTTAACGTGTTGATCAAAAACACCCAGACGGGTACTACCTCCGATGCAGACGGCAACTACGCGCTGAGCGTCTCGCCAAATGCTACGCTGGTCTTCAGTGCCATCGGATACGTGGGCCGGGAGGTAGCCGTCGGTAACCAGTCGCAAGTGAATGTCAGCCTGCAGGAAGGGGAACAGAACCTGAACGAGGTCGTTGTAACGGCACTCGGTATCAAGAAAGAAGCCAAACGCCTGGGCTACGCCACCGCTACGGTGAGCCCGGAACAGGTAACGACCAACCGGACGGTGAACTTCATGAACGCCCTGCAGGGCAAAATTGCCGGGGTTAACATCAGCAGCCTGGGTACCGGCGCTGCGGGCACCAGCAAGATCCGGATTCGGGGTCAGTCGTCATTTTCGGGGCAGAACAGCCCGCTCATCGTAGTGAACGGCGTACCGATCGATAATACGAACTTTGGCCAGAACAACGGCAACACCGGCGGTGACAACTCCATCGGCAACCGCGACCGCAACTACTCCGACGGGGGCGATGGCCTGTCGTCGATCAACCCGGACGATATTCAGGAGATGACCGTGCTGAAAGGTGGTACCGCAGCGGCCCTGTACGGCTCGCGGGCCAAGGACGGCGCTATCCTGATTACCACCAAAACAAAAGCCAGCGGCCAGGGTATCGGCGTTACCTATAACACCAACTTCACCACCGACACGCCCCTCGACTTTACAGATTATCAGTACGAATACGGCCAGGGCGAATACGGCGTACGGCCAACGGCACCTAACCCAACATCGGGCGTGTGGAGCTTCGGCGAAAAGTTTGCGGGGCAGACCCAGGTGCTGTTTGGGGGCGTTACCGTTCCTTACGAGCCAGTTCGGGATCGGATCGCCAAGTTCTACCGCACCGGCTCTACCTGGACCAACTCGGTAGCGGTTTCGTCGGGCAGCGAGAAAGGCGGGTTCAACCTGTCCGTTTCCAATACCGACAACAAGGGTATTGTGCGCAACAACACCTTCAACCGGAAAACCATCAACCTGGGCTTCAACTATAATATCGCGCCCAAGCTGAACGTGTCGGGAACGTTGAACTACTCCAACGAGTACAACAAAAACCCGCCCCAGATCGCCCAGCAGGATAACAGTACCCCTACGGTTATCTACACCCTGGCCAACTCGATGCCGCTCGACGTGCTGGAAGCCAACCAGATCAACCCGGCTACGGGCAATGAATTTATCTACTCGCGCTTCCAGAACCGGACCAACCCGTACTTCGTGCTGAACCGGAAATTCGAGACCATCCGGCGCGACCGCCTGTTCGGCAACCTGACCGCCCGCTATAACTTCACCGACTGGCTCTACGCGCAGGTTCGGGTTGGTCAGGATTACTGGTCGCGGGATCAGGACTACAACTTCCCGACCGGACAGGCATCGCTCTCTGCCGCACCCGCCGGGTTTGTTAACGGGGCTTACGTGCAGGAGGCCCGCCGGTTCCGCGAACTCAACAGCGACTTCCTGATTGGGGCCAACCGGACCTTCGGCAAATTTGGCGTTGACCTGACAGCGGGCGGCAACCAGCTCTACCGCCGGAGCGACCTGAACAGCGTACAGGTAACCGACTTCATTATCCGGGATCTGTATACCCCCCAGAACGGCCGTCTGAAAGACCCCACCTTCGGGCTGAGCGAGCGGAAAGTTAACTCCCTCTATGGAGCCGCCGAATTCTCTTATAACGACTACCTGTTCCTTGGCGTTACGGGCCGCAACGACTGGTTCTCGACCCTGGCCCCCGCCAACCGCAGTATCCTGTACACGTCGGTAACGGGTAGCTTCGTGTTCTCGCAGGCGTTCAACAACCTGCCTTCCTGGCTGAACTTCGGAAAGCTCCGGGGCGCCTATGCCGAGGTGGGTAGCGACGGGGACGTAGCGCCCTATTCCAACAACCTGTTCTACGGCGTCAATGCCAACCTGTTTCAGGGACAGCCGCTGGCGTTCGTTACCTCCAATACCATTCCCAGCGCCAGCCTGAGACCAAGCCGGACCACCGAGACCGAATTAGGCCTTGAGTTACGGATGTTCAACCGGCGCGTTGGCCTCGACCTGGCCGTTTACAACAAAATAACGAGCGATCAGATTGTTGCCGCTCAGTCGTCTGACGCATCGGGCTATACCAGCACCCTGATCAACAGCGGGCAGAGCCGCAACCGGGGTATCGAAGTATTGCTGAACCTGACTCCGATCCAGAGCACCAATTTCAAGTGGGACATAACCCTGAACGGTTCGTATAACGAGACCAAGCTGCTCAAGCTGCTGACCGACGACGACGGCAGCCCCGAAAAAGACTACAACAAAGACAAGCAGGCCGAACAGATCGTGGTCGGTAACGGCATCTATGTTGGTGAGCTGCGCCACGTGGTGGGCCAGCCGCTGGGTCAGCTTTATACCTTCGGCTACCTCCGCGATGCGCAGGGCCGGATTGTGCACGATGGCAGCGGACTACCCGCCCGTACGGCAACGCCCATCTCGTTTGGTTCAGCCCTGCCCAAGTACGTAGGCGGTATCACGAACGCGTTCACTTACAAAGGCCTTAACCTGTCTGTCCTGATCGACTTCAAGCTGGGTGGAAAAATGATTTCGGGCACCAACCTGAACGCCTACCGGCATGGCCTTCATAAAGAGTCGCTGGTTGGTCGGGGCGACGCCGACAACAAGATGGTGGGCGTAGGCGTGAACGACAAAGGCGAAACCAACGCGGTTCGTGCCTTCGTGCAGGATTACTATTCGGTGGGCCGGTCGAGAAGTCTGGGCGAGCAGGTAGTTTACGACGCCGGTTTCTGGAAACTGCGCCAGATCTCGCTCGGGTACGACTTCACCCGGTTCTTACCCAAAAATCTGTTTATCAAGGGCGTCCGGCTCAACGTGGTATCGAACAACGTAGCCGTGCTGAAGAAGTGGGTCCCCAATATCGACCCGGAGCAATTCGGCTTTAGCTCAGACAACCTGATCGGTCTGGAATCGACAGGCTTACCCATAACCCGGAGCACCGGTTTCAACCTCAATGTCAGATTCTAATTCTCAGACAGCATCCATGAAAAAAATAAGCCTTACGCTCACGCTGGTTGCCCTCCTGACCTGGATGAGCAGTTGCGAAGAAGGATTCGACACGCTAAACGTGAACCCTACGGCGGCTACCACGATTAACCCGGTTTTTGTCTTCAACAATGCCGTCGTTAACACGTCATTCCCGACGTCGACCCTCGTTTTTGAACATGCCATTGTGCAGTATATGTACTCACCGAACTCGGGCGTACTGGCCGGCGGCAACTTCAACGTTGGGAACCCCGGCCCTACCGGCCAAAACGCGGGCATGTGGCAACGGTATTACCGCGACGTGATCCGGTACGTGGTCGATGTGATTTCTAAAACGAAGGATGATGCCAACCGGAGCAACCTGTACCACATGGCCCGCATCTGGAAAGCCTACGCGTTCATGGTCCTGACCGATACCTATGGCGATGTGCCGTACAAAGAGGCTGGACTAGGGTATCTGAGCGGAAACATCAGACCCAAATACGACGCTCAGCAGGCTATCTATGAGGATATCATCAAAGAACTCACCGAGGCCACAGCGGCTCTGGACGCCAGCAAACCAACCGAAGCCGGTGAGGTCATGTTCGGCGGTAACATTCCCCGCTGGAAACGGTTCGGCAACTCGGTACTGTTTCGGGCCGGTATGCGTCTGACGAAAGTCAACCCGACGCTGGCGCAGTCGACGGCCCAGAAGGCCATTGCCGGCGGACTCATGCAGTCTAATGCCGACAACGGTATCGTTCGTAACAACGCTACCTTCAACAACCTGGTAGGATCGCTACTGAACTCGACCGAAGCGGCTAACTTTTACCTGACCCGCTATTTTGTCGATTACCTCCGCACAACTGGCGATCCCCGCCTAGCGTCTATTGCGGCTCGGTATGTAGGGGCCCGGAGCGGCTCGGAGCAAACAGCGGCCCGCATCAACCGCGATCCGGCGGTGCAGATCGGTATGCCGCTCGGCTTCGACAACGGCACCGTAGCCACGCAGGTAGCCGCCGACAAGCTGGCGAGCTTCTACGACTACTCACAGCTGGACCGCACGCGCCTGGGCAAGCTGGATGCACCAACCTTCCTGGTCACCTATGCCCAAACCCAGCTGTTGCTGGCCGAAGCGGCCCAACGGGGCTGGACAACCGGCAGCGCAGCCGACTACTACAAAGCGGGTGTTACGGCCCACATGCAGCAACTTGCCGATGCAGACGCTACCGCAGCAGTCCCGGCCGCAGCCATCACCGCTTATCTGGAGAAGAATCCGTACGATGCCGCCCGGGGTCTGGAGCAGATCAACACCCAGTACTGGCTCGCTTCGTTCCTGAACGGTCCCGAAGCATTTGCCAACTTCCGGCGCAGTGGTTTCCCCAAACTGACGCCCAACCCGTATCCGGGCAAGGAAATTAAAGGCAGTTTCATCAACCGGATTCCGTATCCCGATTCCGAGATCGCCGTCAACCAGGCCAACGTAAGCGAAGCTTCGGCACGGCAGGGCGCCGACAACCTCGACACCCGTGTCTGGTGGGATAAACAGTAAGGGCCCCAACTATCCGAATCCGGGGTCCGTGTTTCCACCACCTTGGTCCGTGTCCCCACGGACCACTCGTGCGACAGCAAAACCATCCGGTTAGGAGACGCAACCCATCCGGTCAGGAGACGCAAGGGCCGGGCCGCCGGGCGGTTGCGTCTCTACGTGCAAAACCCCGATCCGGTGGATCGGGGTTTTGTTATTTTGGATAATTCTGGGCGGTCCGGTTTTATTCGGCGCGGGGGTCAGATGGAGGGCTGCCCCACCGGCCACGTCCGGAACAGCGGTCACGCCAGCGGGCTTTCATCTGTTCGCGTTCCTCGGGGGTTATCTGCTGCCAGCGCTCGGCCATCTTTTCTTTCCAGGCTCTGCGGCCTTTCCAGCCACCCTCCCAGCCCCGGCCCCGAACACCATACCCACCGAACAGGATGCGGCTGAGGAGTAACAGGCCCAGCGCCTGCCAGAAACCAATGGCCGATACACCCAGGATAGAGGGCAGCAGCGCGTTCCAGAGCGTCATGACGGTCAGGCCAGCCAATCCGGCCAGTACGATAGCAAAGCCAAGAAAGCGGGCCGCCCGGCGAATCCAGAATCGTTTCATTTGTCGATAGATGCGGTTACCCGCAGGGTGTTATAGTTCGTTACGGACACCAGACGTGATTACTCGTTGAAAAAATCGTCGTACCAGTCGCGCAGGCGCTTGCGCAGGTGCAGCACCGCATAACGCTTGCGCGACAGAAGCGTGTTGAGCGGCACCTGACCAGCGGCTGCTATATCGTTAAAACTGCGCCCTTCCAGTTCATGCTGCACAAAAACATCGCGCTGTTCGGCTGGTAGCTCGGCCAGCGCATCGGCCAGGGCTTCCATGAGCGTTTCGCGGAAGAACTCGCTTTCGGGTCCGGCCTCGTCGGTCATGGCGAGCCATTCTCCCAGGATTGGCTGGTCGGGGTCGTCGTCGGCATAGGGCGGCTCGCTGAGCGAAATGGTGGGGGTTCGGTTCCGGCCACGATACCAGTCGCTGATTTTATTACGTGCCACGGCAAACAACCACGACGCCACTCGCCCAATGGGTTTGGCGGCCTGATACGCTTCGGTCAACTCCACGAAGACATCCTGCACTATATCTTCGGCATCGTCGGGGTCGGGCAGTCGCCGGCGTATGAAGGCCAGCAGCCGGGCCCGCTCCTGCCGAACGGTCTCGCTCAGCGGGCGTGTCGGCCCCAACTCCTCATTACCGCCCAATCCTGCACTGGTCAGGGTCAGGGCATATTGCGGAGACAGGGCGTCGATAAACTGACTACTACGGGCTGGATTCACATTCGGTTTCGTTCGTACATACAGGTAGTCGGAAACAGAAGGAAAATATTGTCTGGCAAGTGCCCGCAGCCCGATCCTTATCGGAAGAGCGGAACGTACCGGGGACAAACGGCGGGTTACCGGGCTAATAGCCAGCCATCTGCTCATCGGCATAGCACCACAGCCAGCGTTCGCCCGGCTCAGCCGAGGCTACGACCGGATGCTGGCTGGTATGATAATGCCGGGTGGCGTGTCTGTTGGGTGATGAGTCGCAGCAGAGGGTCGTGCCGCAGGTCTGGCACGTTCGGAGATGGACCCAGGAGTCGCCGGTTTTTATGCACTCCTCGCAGACATATTCCTGAGCCGAACGAACGTCGGTCAGCGCCGACAGATGGGTACAGAGTTGAGTTTGTTTTAGCATCTCTAGCGGATTTACAGGTTGAACTTACGTTTATTTGCGTGAATTTTCCATGACTACATAGCCGCTTATGAGCAACAGTTCTTTACTCCGGCGACTAGGGAAGCCGCTGATACAGCCCTTTGCCGAGTTTTTCCAGCGGGAGGCTTCCAGCGGCATTATCCTGCTTCTGAGCAGCATCGTAGCGCTTCTTCTGGCCAATACTGACGTCGGCATCGGCCGCTATTTCCCGGCCATCTGGGAAAACCATTTTTCGATAGCGGTGGGTAGCTTTCAGCTCGAAAAAAGCCTGTCGCACTGGGTCAACGACGGGCTCATGGCGCTGTTTTTCCTGATTGTCGGCCTCGAGATCAAGCGCGAGGTGCTGGAGGGGGAGCTGGCGTCGGTGCAGCAGGCCGTTCTGCCCATGGTTGGAGCGCTGGGCGGCATGTTGCTTCCCGCCGGGCTGTTCTGGCTCGTCAACCAGGGCACCCCCACGGCGGGCGGCTGGGGCATTCCGATGGCGACTGATATTGCCTTCGCGCTGGCCATCGTGAACCTGCTGGGCAACCGGGTTCCGCTCTCGCTGAAAGTGTTTCTGACGGCCCTGGCCATTGTCGACGACCTCGGCGCCGTACTCGTCATAGCCGTTTTTTACACCCAGTCTATCGCGGTTGATTATCTGGTCGGGGCCGGACTGGTCTGGGCTGGCCTGCTGTTGCTCAACCGGCTGGGCGTACGGGTCCTGAACGTCTATCTGCTGCTGGGGCTGGTATTGTGGTATCTGACGCTTAAGTCGGGCATACACGCTACCATAGCCGGGGTACTGCTGGCCATGGCGATTCCTTTCCGGACCCGCCTGACCGACCGCGCTGCCGTACAGCAACGGCTGAATACCATCCAGACGATGGTAGGTACCCAAAGCTGTATAGCCCGCGATGTCAGCGAAGAGCTGGAGTCGCTTTCAGAAGAAATTAGCTCACCCTCGCAGCGACTCGAACAGGTTCTGCACAGCCCGGTGGCATTTTTTATCATTCCTTTCTTTGCGTTCTGTAACACGAGCATCACCATCGATCTGTCCACGCTGGGTCAGCTTACCGAACCGCTGGCACTGGGGGTTATGGCGGGGCTGCTCGTGGGAAAACCGGCGGGGGTTTTTCTGCTTTGCTACGGTACCGTACGGCTGGGCTGGGCGGCCCTTCCCGCCGATGTACGCTGGTCTCAGCTCCTGGGAGTTTCGGTACTGGCCGGTATTGGCTTCACGATGTCGATTTTCATCACCCTGCTTGCCTTCGACGGACAGCCCGCTCTTCAGGATTCGGCGAAGATTGCTATCCTGCTGGCGTCTCTGGTAGCCGGTCTGGCGGGCTATGGCTTGCTGCGTCGGGTATCGTTTATTGACGATGGGGATTAATGCACCGGTAGGTTACGTGTTGCTACCGCCTGCGCTACCGACGCTGCGCTGTTATGTCCCTACGGGACGGTGGACGGGGTGTGATGGGTATCTACCGACGCTGCGCTGTGAAGGTCCTATGGACCTGTGGATGATCCTGAACGTTTGCTACCTGCGCTACCGACGCTACGCTGTGAAGGCCCTAACGGGCCTGTGTATGGGGTGTGATGGGTACTACCGACGCTGCGCTGTTGTGTCCCTACGGGACGGTGGATGGGGGTGATGGGTACCTACCGACGCTGCGCTGTTGTGTCCCTACGGGACGATGGATGGGGGTATGGGTGATGCGATGGGTATCGACGTTACCCTATTGGCCTGGGGTTGGGGGCAAGAGTGGCAGGGATACGACGAAGGTGTTGTTTGTTTCTTCGACACGGGGGGTACGCTGACCCAGCAGCTGGTATTTGTTCAGGATATTGAGCAACCCTTTCTGGGTGGAGCTGACCCGGTTGGCGGGCTTGCGCTGGAGGGTGTTACTGATCGTTAGCCAACCGTCGGGCGTGGTCGACAGGCGGATAATCAGCGGCTGGTCGGCCGAGACGATGTTGTGTTTGATCGCGTTTTCGAGCAGCAGGTGGAGGGTCAGTGGCGGAAGTCGATAGGCCAGCAACGAAGCGTCGATGTCCCTGATCAGGTCGATCCCACTGCCGTAGCGGGTTTTCAGCAGGTGGTAGTAGGAGTCGACAAACGTCAGCTCCGTTTGCAGGGTTGTCAGCTCGATATCGTTGGTTCGGAGCAGGTATCGATACACACTCGACATCTCATCGACGAACCGTTCGGCTTTGGCAGGCTCGTCGGCAATCAGCGACGAGAGCGAGTTGAGGCTATTGAACAGAAAATGGGGGTTCAGCTGCGCCTGCAGGGCCATCATCTGTACCGTAGCCATCTGCTGCTGAAGCTTTTCCGTAACCAGCTCGGCCTCTACCCGTTTCCGTTGCAGGTACTCGTGTTCGCGGGCAATTCGCTGCTCGACAATGGCACTCCTGATGGCCCCCCGACGCTGCCGGTACCCCAGCACCAGCGTGAAACAGAGCAACTCGGCCAGAATCCCGAATTCCATATAAGTCAGCGGAGCCTGCAGAAACAGCAGGGGCGTATCGGCGGGTAGCCCGGTCATGGTCAGCACCATAGCCGTAATACCACCGATCAGCAACAGCCCCGATCCCGTCGATACGTAACGCGGCACTACGCCCCTCAGCCCACGAATCTGAACAATACCGAACGTGGCCAGGACAACAATCAGCAGCCGCATACTGGTATGAGCCGTATCATACACGGCTGCGTACCAGGTGTCGAGGCCGAAACACAGCACGCCGATCAGGATGGCATAGAGTATGATAACGAGCCGGGCCAGCCGAAACAACCGAAACAGAACCGGCAGCCGCGCCTGTAGCTGAATCAACGCATCGGCAAAATCGAAATAGATAAGGTAAGCCAGCATGGGTGCCACAGCCCGGACAAAATACAAAACCGAACCCGGCACGTAGGCATTGATTTCGTCGACACGCAGGCCGAAATAAACGAGCCAGGCCAGCATGTACAGCGTATAAAGCCCGTAAATACGCTCGCGGTAGATAATCCACTGCACCACGTTCAGCAATAGAATAGAGCTGATCATGCCGGTAAACAGCAGATTCCAGGTGGCAAACGTCATGATGGCGAACTTCTCTTAGTCAGGCGAAATAGAGCAAAATTTGCCAATAATGGTAGGTGAACGCAACGGCAGGCCCGATGAACCGGAAGAAGCCCCCGATGAACCGTCACACCGGGGGCCTGAACCGAACGGGTCGGTTCGGCGGGTTTAGGAAGAATACGAGCCGGCTAGGGAACGGCTTTCCAGACTATGGTGGTCCGGAGCGGCTTGCCTTCTTCGGTAACGGTTGCGTGGATTGTCAGGGTCTGGCTGGTCAGGTCGGCCACCTCCCAGGTCGTTACACTGCCGGCAGAGCCGTGGGTAATGGTAATGGTTCGGGTGGCGTAGTTGTACGTCCAGCTGCCGCCCCGCACGGCTTCCGTTTCGGGGGTGTCGCAGGTGATCTGGCCGTCGGTCGTAATCAGCTTCCCGGCCGGGTCGAACACCAGCGCATTGTCGCGGTCGCAGGCGGGCATGAACGAGAGCAGGTCGGTATCCAGCTTTCCATCGCCATCGAAATCGGTTTGCGGATCGAGCCGGAAAGCCGTCATCTGCCAGCGGGGTCCAACAAAAGCCGGAGCGGCTACGGATGCGCTGCCGGGTGCCGGGCTGGCCTTATCCTGTTTACAGGCTACCGTTCCGAGCAGAACGCCCAGCAGAACGCCGGGCAATAAAATTATCATGCGTTTCATCGTATTGTTGTTGATTTTTAGAGGAAAGAGTGCTGTCGTTTGACAGGGCAAAGGTGGCCTCCCCCGGGCGGGTTGCCAGTGCTGTTCCGGATCAGAGCGCAGAGTCGGCCCTTAGACCGGAATAAATTGCATTTCAACCGCCAATCCTGCGTATTCATCGGCGTTCCAATTGGGGGTTCGTACAAAATGGATCAAGTTTGAGCAAGAATTAGTTAGCAACCGTTTCCTTTATTTTTTGTGGAGCGCCCCAACGACAAATGGTTCAGACGCCTGGGTATACCCGCCCTGATCATGCTGGTGAACCTGTTTTACCTGCGTGACTATCAGTACAATCCGGTAACGTATTTCAGCTGGGTAGCCGTGGGGGTCGTATACCTGATTCCGGTCTGGGCGCTGGTGGTTCAGTGGCTGATGTTCGTTCGTCGGCGTTACCACCGGATTCGGCAGACGCACCGCCGGATCGTGCTCACCTTCATCGGCTATGTGCTGATCACGCTGGTGTCGCAGCTGCTGTTCACCACCGCCATCGACCATTCGGGTCTGGCTGCTAAACCGCTGACCATCCGCTCCTACGTCGTCAATGTGCTGGTTGGCTTTTTCGCAACGGTTCTGGTGGGGGCTATCTACGAAATCATCTACTACCTCCGGCTTTATCGGCTGGCCGTTGCCGAGAGTCAGGCCGTACAGCAGGCCAGCCTGCAAAGCCAGCTCGACAGCCTCAGGAGCCAGGTCAATCCCCATTTTCTGTTCAACAGCCTCAACGCCCTGTCGGCCCTGATCAGCGAAGACCGAACCCGCGCTAACGATTTTCTCGATGAGCTGGCCACCGTGTATCGCTACCTGCTCCAGACCGAGAAACAGCAGCTGGTGCCGCTAAAGACCGAGCTTACCTTTATCCGGTCGTTTCTCTACCTGTTCAAAACCCGCTACGGAGCCGCGTTCACGTATCAGATCGACGTTGACGACGCCCTGCTCGACCGGCTTCTGCCCCCGCTGACGCTCCAGACGCTGGTCGAAAACGCCACTCGGCACAACATCATCGAGGCCGCCAAACCGCTCTGCATCCGTATCTACACCCAGGATAACACGCTGGTAGTCAGCAACACCCTCCAGCGCCGAACCCGCCTGCTCGATACCCAGCCCGGCGGCCTGGATCGGCTCATCAGCCGATACCTTGTGCTGCATCTGCCCCCGCCCCAGATCGTCGACGATGGCTCTCTGTTCAGCGTTCGGCTGCCGCTCGTTGCCAAAAGTGTAGACAGTGCGGTGCTGCTGAAAGTCTGACCTAACCTGCTCCCGACCATGAAGACGACGGCCTATACCAGACGAGACAATCTGATTGCGTTAGGCGTGCTGCCCTGTTACTACCTGCTCTTCAACTACCTGTTGTTCGGCGCGACCTATGTCCGGCGGCTCGATGTGTTCGTCTACGCCACGCTCAGCATCGTACTGGTTCTGACACCCCTTTACTTTCTGCACGCGATACCGGCTCTCTACTTCCGCCAGCGGCTCCCAGCCATTCGCCAAACCTGGCAACGGATGCTGCTGTCGTTGCTGGCTCATGTGGTGATGAGCTGGCTTGTCGTCCTGTTGTTCTTTTACGGCTACGACTGGATCGGTTTTCCGGGTTATACGTTCGATCCGGGGCGGCTCCAACGGGCGCTGCTGCTGAGCGTGGTTGGCAACGTGATCGTGAACGTCATTCATGAGAGCGTCTATACCTTCGAGCGCTGGTCGCAGGCGCTGAACGAAACCGAGAAACTGAAAAAAGCCAACCTGCAAAGCCAGCTCGACGGACTTAAACAGCAGGTCAGCCCGCATTTTCTGTTCAACAGCCTCAACTCGCTCTCGTCGCTGATCGACGAAGACCCCGGGCGGGCCGAAGAGTTCGTAGCGGAGCTGGCCAGCGTATACCGCTATCTGCTTCAGAACAACACCGACGAGCTGACCACCCTGGCTACCGAACTGCGATTTATCCGGTCGTATTTCCATCTGCAGCGCACCCGCTACGGCAACGGCCTGACCATGCAGATCGACGTGGCCGATACCTGGCTGGACGCCCGCATACCGCCCCTGACGCTGCAACTGCTGGTCGAGAATGCCATCAAGCATAATATTGTCTCGGCCGATCAGCCGCTGCACATCCGCCTGGCCACCAATTCGGCCGGTTGCCTGGTCGTTAGCAACAACCTGCAGCGCAAACCGGCCCGCACCGACCGCCAGACCGTCTTGTCGAACGGCGTCGGGCTGGCTAACATTACCACTAAATACCGATTGCTGAGCCGATCAGCCGTGCATATTGAAGAAACCAACGGGCAGTTTACGGTAACGCTGCCCCTGCTCGGCCAAACCACCCTGCTCAGCGAAGCCTGACGGCTGATGCTGCGTTTGGGTGGGTTCAGTGCCTGTTTCTGCGGGTTGGCCGCGAGTCAGGTTGCTCCGGCATTGGCCCGTACCGTATTTTTAGTCTTTACCTCTTTTGCGTAAACCCTTGCTGACCATGAATGTACTTATTATCGAAGACGAAGAATTAGCCGTCCGCAAGCTGACCAAACTGCTACAGGACGTTGACCCTACCCTGCACGTTGTGGGCACAGCCGCCAGCGTACGAGCTTCGGTCAGCTGGCTCGAGGCCAACGCACCCGGCCAGCCCTCGGCGCCGGATCTGATTCTGATGGATATTGAACTGGCCGATGGGCAGAGCTTCGAAATCTTCGAGCAGACGACCGTTACGGCGCCGGTCATTTTTACAACCTCCTACGACGAATACGCGCTGCGGGCTTTTAAAGTCAACAGCATCGATTACCTGCTGAAACCCATCAAACGGCAGGAGCTGGAAGCCAGCCTCGAAAAACACCGGCGGCTCAGCAGTGGAGCCGCCACCGACCCCACCCCGCAGGTATCCATCGACGCCCTGGTGCAGCAGCTCCGCAAACAGGTAGCCCCCACCGAACACCGGCGCCGGTTCCTGGTCCGGCATCTGTCGCAGTGGGTACCCATCGAAGTGAGCGATATCGCTTATTTCTATTCGGAAGAAGGGGTGAGCCTGTTCCGCACCCGCAGCAACCAGAAATTCTCCGTCGACTATACCCTCGATGAGCT
The DNA here is from genome assembly GCF_002006735.1 of Spirosoma sp. 209. Classification (NCBI taxonomy): domain Bacteria; kingdom Pseudomonadati; phylum Bacteroidota; class Cytophagia; order Cytophagales; family Cytophagaceae; genus Spirosoma; species Spirosoma sp. 209. The sequence continues at coordinate 40,337 of NZ_MVEC01000025.1, forward strand.
GGAGTCGATGCTCGATCCCGGCCAGTTTTTCCGGGCCAACCGTCAGTTTATTGTCGATATCAATTCCGTACAGCAAATCCACCCCTACTTCAACAACAAACTGAAACTGACCCTGAAACCCAGCCCCGACGACGAAGTTCTGGTCAGCCGCGAACGGGCCACTGATTTTAAGAAATGGATGGGCAAGTAAGTGTACCTGTACACTCACTTGCGCTTACAACGCCGACACGACTTTACCGATCGGCAGCTGGTTCACCTCGTACGACGTCATTTCATGCACCACCCCACCCGGCTCATTCACGAACCGGACCCGGCAGTAGTTAAGTCCCGCCGGTGTACTGGTAAACAGCCAGTTGCGCCCCACTTTTGACAGAATAAACAGGCCGTTATCGTCGCCCAGCGCCGTGAAATCGGCCGTGGGTGCCGACCGGCTGAAAGGCGGTACCCCAAACCGGCGCTGGAGCTGACAGGCGGTACTGGCTACGTCTTCGGTGCCGATGCCGATCTCGCTCACGCCCTGAAACAGGTCATTGATGGTCAGGTTCGGATCGTCGAGCGGCAGGTCCGTACGGGCAATAAACTCCAGCAGATTACCCGTGCCATCGTAGAAGTAGCAGGCTTTAGCGCGCCAGTCCGGCAAATCGGCGATGATGTTGTCCGGTCTGTCGGTATCCAGATAATCCAGATCGAAATAATACATGACCACATCGAGCGAGCTACGGGGTACGTTGATCGCCAGGTGGTACGGCGCTACGGGTCGATTGGTCAGGTGAAAGGTCAGTCGGGTCCAGCCGATCATCAGGGTCAGGTGGTCATACGAGCGCGACAGGACGGGCAGGCCCAGCCGACGAACGTAAAAGTGCCGGGTGGCGGTCAGATCGGTTGTGTACAGATCAAGATCAAGGAGTTTCATAAGGGAAGAGGCAGCCTGCGCGACAGCCTGTTTAGGAGTTGTTTACTATAGTAAAGATCAGCCTTTGGGCGCCAGCTATCAATGAGTTACCAGATGAAGCGCCGAAAACCACGGATGAAGTGAAGTCATCGCACCCACCCGTCGCGGTGTCCTCACCGGGACGCGTAGTCCGCGACCTGACCGGAGGGGTTTTCCGGCTGACGCATAGGTGTCCGTGGGGACACGGGCACGGGTGGCGGAAATAAAGAGGCCAGGAACCACCCGTAAGGGCAGCGCCTGGCCTGTTTCGTTGATCCGGTTATTTCTCGATCAGCACGTTGGTCTGAGCGTTGGTTTCGAAGGTATTGACCGTCATCAGGTCGGTGTTGGCCGATGCGCCGTAGCTCACGAAGACGCCGTAGCCACCGCTGCCGCTGATGCGGGTGTTGCGGATCGTCATGGCCGCTTTTGTGCCGTAGATGGCCACATTCGCCTTTTTACCCGACACAATGATGCCACTGCCGGCATTGGTTACTTCGGCGTTTTCGAGTACGTTTTTCGAATCCTGCGAGTAGCAGATGAGGCCCCGCCAGTACCCGGCCGTGCGCTCGGCACCCGTCAGCACGACTTTCTCAGTAGCCGTTCCTTTGGCACTCAGGTACCCACTGCTGTTGACCCGAATAACGGCGTCGCGGTTCATTTCCATCGTAACCCCCGGACTCAGCCGGAAGCCCGTATTGATCGTGAACTCCCCATTGATGCGGTAAGGCGTTTTGTCGGCGAAGGCCATCCAGGTTACCTCGTTGGTGCCGTTGACCGAGGAGGGCGTGACCTCGACTACGTTTCGGCCGTTCCCCCCCGTGAAGGTCGAGGCCGCATCCAGCTTCCGCACGTTTTCCGCATCCAGCAGCATACCTGCTTCGGTATGGCTGGTAAACGTATTCTTCTCGAACTCGCGCAGGATACCGCCGTCGTAGACGTAAACCCCATAGCCGTCGTTCTGGGTAAACAGGCTGTTTTTCAACGCTATCTGGGCCCGGCTGCCGCCCGACAGGAACAGGGCCGCTTTGGTGGTGCTGTAGATAGGCCGGCTTCCCGCATGCATCACCTCTACGTATTCCATCAGGTTGGCGTTGCTGCCCGAATAGAGCGCTATACCCAGCCAGTAACCTTTGATTTTCTGCACCCCAACAAACCTGATTTTTCGCTCGGGCTCGCCTTTGGCGATGAGCAGGCCGCCGTTGTCATTCACGTTCAGACGTACGTCGCGTTCGAAGGCGATAACCACGCCGGGGTTGATGGTCAGTTCATGGCTGACATCGACGGATTTGGTCACAATATAGTCGGGCAGGTCGGGGTTGACGATCCGGTCGACCAGCACGGTTTTGACCGTGATGTTGGCGCTGATGGCGATTGGCTCGGCCACCGAAGCCGCCACGATTACCTTGTCGGTGCTTTTGCCGTTGGCGCTCGTAACGGTCAGCTCCAGCTCGTACTCCCCTACCTCGTCGGGTCTGAAAGTCGGTTTGGCGGTGGCGGGGCTGCTCAGCGCTGCGCTGCTTTTGGCGGGTCGACGGATCAGGGTCCACTGGTAGGTCAGCGGCTTGCCATCGCTGTCGAGCGAACCGGCGCCATCGAGGGTAACGAGCTGCCCAACCTGCACCGACTGGTCGGGCCCGGCGTTGGCCACGACCGAGCCGCCTGGCGTTACTTCGGTATCTTTCTTACAGCCTGTCATCAGAAACAGACTGGCTATCAGGGCGATAAATACGAATCTCGATGCGTACGAGACAGCAAGCGAGGCAACAGGAACGGGAATGTTCAGGGCGATGTATTGACTGGTTTTCATAAAAAAGAGGGGTGATTTGTGTTTACCTGCCCAAAAGTATCCGGCCCCGTTGGGCTCCGAAACCAGCAGTCGGCTGAAACGGAAAAAGCCGCTGGTGAAGCGGCTTTTTCGGCAAACGTTAGCGGGCAGGCGGTCCTAAGGCGTAGCGCCAACCAGCGGCAGCGTCACCACAAACTGCCCTTCATCTTCGCGGATGGTTGGCTCGGGCAGGTTCAGCATCTGGTACTTCGACCAGATGTTCGACAGGCCGACGCCGGTCGACGCCACCCGTACAGTCTTACGCTGTACGTTATTCCGCACCTGTAGCTGCGCCTGCGCATCGGTTTGTATGTTGATTATCAGCGGCTGATCGGGCAAAACGACGTTGTGTTTAACCGCGTTTTCGACCAGCAGTTGCAGCGTCAGGGGAGGCAGCCGGTAGGTCTGGTAGCGCGCATCGACGTTTACGTTCATGGTCAGGCCCGAGCCGTGGCGGGTTTTGAGCAGATGGTAGTACGACTGAATGAAGGCCAGTTCAGAGTCGAGTTCGGTTAGGTGCTGGTCGTTCGAGCGCAGCAGGTAGCGATAGACCGTGCTCAGCTCGTCGAGGAAAACGCGGGCCTGCTTCGGGTCCTCTTCGATGAGCGAGTCGAGTACGTTCAGGCTGTTGAACAGAAAGTGGGGATTGACCTGCTGCTTGAGCGCATCGAGCTGGCTTTGCAGATTGGCGGTCCGGAGCTTTTCTTTCTCGACCTCGGCCTGCTTGAGCCGTTTCTGGTACTGCGACGAATCCCGGGCAAAGAACAGCGTTTCGTAAATGGCCTGAAAGAAAATGAAGTTCGTGGTGGCCTGCACAAAGTCGAACCCGTACAGATTCAGCGCAATGGTCATTTTGTTGACCGTTATGCTGGCCATCTGCCCCGAATCCCGGAAGTTGTCCAGGTTACCATGCAGCGCCAGGTACCGTAGCGCACTGGTTATCCAGGTAATAACGGTACTGGCTATACTACCGGCCAGAAACGTCAGGAGCAATCGCTTGCCGGTGTCGTGTCTGGCAAAAAACCGCCGTCGGAAATAGATGATCAGCGCCCGGATCACATGCCAGGTAACGGTAATCGACACGAGGCTGATCAGCATACGGAGCAGGACAAAGCCCGTCAGCGGTTGCTCGTGGAAGCCGTTGCCCAGTACGCTCATCAGAAACAGCAGCGTAATGCCGATCACACGCAGCCATTTATCGTTAACAGTATCCAAGGGGTTAAGGCTTTAAGTCAGGCAGGTTAAATATACGACTCCCCTGGTCAGGTACTCAACTATACTTCATAATCGGTCACTACGCCCAGCCGTGGTGTACTCCCTCCGGCCCGCTGGCAGGTTGAAGAAACCGAACCGATTCGGAGTCAGTTCTTTACGACAAATCCTTCAGCCAGGCGCGGGCCATGTCGCGGGCCGCCATCACCGGCTCGCGACCGATCCGGTAGAGCAGTTTCCAGTCGTCGGACTGCTGGCGGTAGTCGGCCCGGACAAATTCCAGCTTATCGCCCTGTCGACTGACCTTCGCATCGAAATCTACCGACTCGGCCAGGGCGACGAATGCCGCCAGCCGTTTTTTGAGGAGCGGGTTGGGATTGGCGTTGGCCTGGTACTGCGCCAGACGGCTGCGGTAATCGGCGGCTTTGGCTTTGCTGTCGGCCAGGCGCGTTTCTTCGTTGTCCAGCCCGTGGCTCATCTGGCGGGCCATGTACCGGTTCAGGAAAGCCATGTACTGCGTTTTGAACTCGGCCGGTTTGGTAGTTGCCAGCGGCTGTAGCTGCCGCAAGACCATCAGGTCGCGGGTCAGGGCGGCTTTGGCGGGTGCATCGGCGTCGGCAATCTGCTGCTGCAGCTGGGTCATCTGTTGCTGAAGCATCATGGCCAGCGTAGCCGGTGGCATCTGCGCAAAGGCCGCGTTGGTCTGCCCTACCTGCTGGTCGGCCAGGGCGCGAACATTGGCCATGGAGGTCTGTCCCGTCTGGCGGGCGTCGGCGGTCTGCTGATCGCTGACCTGGTACTGCTCCTGTAGCCAGCGATCGTAGCGGCTCCGGAACCCGGCCGATTGAACATAGGTCCGAACTACAGCCCCCATGGCCCGAACCGCCGAGGTACGGGCACTGACCGACAGCCGTTTGCCAACCTGGCGGGCTTCGTAAGGCAGATCGACCGACGCGGCTTCGGTCGTTAGCTGATAAAATGTTTGATCGTGTACCGCTTCGGTGGTCAGTTTCAGCTCGGTCAGTACGTCAGCGGGGCGGGCCGCCAGCCAGAGCGTAGCGCCAGCCAGCAGCAGCAGGGTCGCATTGCGGGGTGTCATGGGTAGATGTTGTTTGGGTTGCTGCAAAAGTGGGCGGTGGCGGGCGCTGGCCCAATACCCGACCTGCCGAAACGGAAAAAGCCCGCCATGAACCGAATCATAGCGGGTTTGAACAGACGCAACTCGTTTACTTCTTCGCCAGCTGCAGTTCCGCGGTTTTCCGGGCGATATCGTTCTGGATTTTGGGCACCGTTTTCAGGTACTCGTAAATGGCGCCGACTTCCCGGTCCGACAGCATCGGTTTGGGCTCCATCGGGTATCTGATTACGCTCCCGTCGGGACGAACCCCGGCTTTTACCATCCGGATAAACTGCTCTTTGGTATATCGGGCCACGGCGCCGGTTTTCTGATCGGCCGTCAGGTTGGCCGTGATAATCGGCTGTCCTCCGTCGCCGGTCATCTCGATACCGCCCCCATAATACCCCTTGGTTTTTTCGGGATGTACTTTATCCTGGTCGATCAGATCGCCCGAATGGCAGGCGTAACAGTCGCCGATGGCATCGGCCGTGTAGCGACCCAGCGCAATGGGGTTGGTACTGTCGGGGAAAGCGATCAGCTGCTGCGGATACGGCAGCGGTTTCATCAGCGTATGGGTCAGCAGTTTCGAGACAAAGCTCAGTTCGGAAGGGGGCGCTTCCCGGCTCGACGGCTGCACCGGGAACCGGTCTGAGCGCAGCCAGGCCACCACCGCTTTCAGGTCTTCGTCGGCCATGTTGGGGTACTGCGGCATAATGGGCGCAAAGGAACCGTCGCGCCGAACGCCCGTCCGCAGGAAGTAGAGGATCTCACCGTCGGTCCAGCTACCGATACCTTTCTGTTTGTCCTGGGTAATATTTTTGGTGTAGATTTTTCCGAACATAGCCGGTACATCGGCCATGTGTTTACCCGTGAGCCGGTTGTCGCGGTCGGCATGGCAGGCCGCGCACTGAATCTGGGCTATGACTTCGCCCCGGGCAATGCGCGCTGGCGTACGTTCGACGGATAGCTCCGGAATCGTTGGCGGATCGTAGGTAGGTACCCCCGACAGGGCCACGTAGGCGCAGAAGCCAGCTACCATCAGCAGCAGCCCACCCAGGAACAGACCGGTTAGTTTGAGCAGTTTTTTCATGATTTTCGGGTGAAAGAGGATCGTTGGCCTAGACAGAAACTAGTAACTAACCAGCGTAGCCGATGCGGCCGGGGTCCCGGTCAGCGCCTGGATATACTGCCCGGCCAGCTGGTTAGGCTGGTAGGCGCTGAACTCGAGGCCCAGCGTATGCACGGCCTGGCGGTAGTGCCCATCGGCCAGCACCGTATGAACCGCCTTCTGAATCTGCGCCGAGCTGGGCGTTTCGGTCTTCAGATCGATTCCGACCTGGCAGTAGCCGATGCGGGCTGCGATTTCGTTTTTACCCTCGTGAACCCCGGCCGCCACGACCGGCAGCTGGTGTTGCAGAGCCAGCATAACGCCCCCGTAGCCTCCGTTGGTCACGTACACATGCGCATAGGGCATGACGGCGTTGAAATCGATAAAATCGTCGATGATGAGGTTGTCCTGCGGAAATCGCCGGCGGAGTTCGTCGGTCTGCGAGCCGCCCGTTGTGGCAATGACCAGCGTTAACGGATCGTTCTTAAAGGCCTCCAGCGCCGGAACGAGGATTTTCTCTACGTTTCGTTCTACGGTGCCCTGCGTTACCAGCACAACCCGTTTGTAGCTCAGCGCTTTGGCGGCATACTCGAACGGCTGTTTCCGGCCCGAGTTGTAAGGCAGCAGCGGCCCCACGAACCGAACGTTCGGGCTGATGCGTTTGCGCGGAAACTCGAAGCCCGGCACCCCGCTCTGCAGGTACAGATCGGCCGACCGAACCATGGTGTCGAACATGAAGCCCGGCACCGGCTGCAAGCCGTACTGCTGGCGAAGCTCGTTGTGCAGGTCGTTGCAGGGCTTGAACAGAATCCGTTGTACAACAAACCGCGACAGGCTCTGCAGCCAGCGCCCCACCATCCCCTTGGCGGGTAGCTTGCCCATACCCGAAGGCGGCACCAGCTCGTCCGATTCGGCCAGCGGCACCACCCCAACGGCAACGGCTTTGACCGGCAACAGCTCCTGCAGGAACGACCCAGCCATAAAGGCCACGTCATGAACGATCAGGTCGAACGGCCAGCGGGCGTGAATCTCGCGCAGGTCGTCGATAAACTCCGGTACGCGCAGCAGAAACACCTGGCTGATGTCGAAGCGCAGGCGGGCTACGGTGCCTTTGATGGCCGACCGTTCGGGAAACAGGGCTTCGAGGTTCTCCTGATTGACGGTTTTGGCCCGAACAGGTTGGTAGTGGTGCAGGCCCAGTTTCTTTACCTTGTCGCCGTAGTGTCCGCCTACGTACCAGCGGACGTCGTAGCCCAGTTCGCGAAGGTGAACGGCAAGGCCCGTCAGGGGGCTGAAATGGCCATCCATCGGCATGGTGGCAAAGAGGATGCGTGGGGGTGTTGTCATGAGTAGTCGTTGTTTGGTGGAACAAAGTTGTCCAACGCCCCCCCTGCGCTCAACCCCTTCCCCGATGAACAGGAAAAAGCGGCCAGTCAACCGTTATTTTCAGCGGCTTATACCAGTGCCAGTAATTTCTAATCGTTTTCTAACCATCTCCTAATTTCCCTCTTACGCTTGTTACGCACCTTTGCTCCACAACAAAACAGGTAAGGCTAAAAGAAAAGTGTAGGACCATCAGTGTGAACTGATATTGGGGTGTTAACGGAAACAGCCAGGCTTCTAGCCCGGCTGTTTTTATATACATCCTGCTGATTTTTAAAAGACTACCAGCTACTTCGGAGCAACGTAGCTAATGGGCACGATACCGGCCGCACGCGCTACCCCGATATCGACCAGCGCATAGCCCGTTTCTTCATTCTCGATCGAATCCTGGTGGTTGACAAACGTACGGTTGCCGGCTTCGACAGCCGCCACGAACGACTTCATGGCCAGCTGCGCACCCAGCGTGGCCTGGCCGTTCAGCAGGGTTTTATAAAGCGCATTGTTCTGGATGGCGGTTCGGCGGGTGTCGGCCCCCAGGAGCGTTGTTTCCAGATACGCCTGCTGTTCACCGTCATCGTCGAGGTCGAAGCCGAGAAACATGTGCCCCGGCACCACCACCAGCGTAGGGTTCAGCCCCACCCGGCGCAGCACCGACGCCAGCAGCACACAGCCGTCGGCACAGTTGGCCTGGGTATACTGCGCCATGTCGTCGATGAGCCGAACCGGCTGCGAGGCAACCCCTTTCTGCACCGGAACGACCGCCGGACTGCTGCTGTACCGAATACCCCGCTCCTGCAACACCCGCCAGATAGCCGCCACCTGCCGGTAAACGGCGCTCGGTCCGGCCTGGTAGCCAACAAATGCATCGACGTATTTTTTACGCAGAGCTTCCTGGAGGAGTTCCTGAATCCAGGGGTGGTCTTCGTTCACATAAGCCGCAAACATGAAGTCGATAGCCAGCTCGTCGTCATCGCCGACCACCGCAAACGGACAGTCGTTGATGGACCGGACGCGGAGCCGTTCGGTACGGGGCGGCTGGGGCTGGTCGTTGATGGTTACATGGTAGGTAACATAGGTCGTTGTAGCCTGCCGCAGCGCGGCCAGCCGGTTGGGGCTGAACGGGATCAGGGGCGTTATCAGATACTCCTGGCCCGCTTCGGGAGCCGTAACCTCCAGCACCACGGGCGCAAACAGGTTCAGGGCATCGTCGGAGCGGAGTTCCAGCCGCACCTTCGTGTTGGGCTGGTTCGTGGTCAGGGTAATGCCCATAAACCCGTTCGGATCGCCCAGCGAGTAGGCCCGTTTGTCTTCATCAGGAACCAGGTTCGCCACCGCTATGGCATAGGATGGGTACAGGTCGCCGAGTTCGTGATACGGTTTCCAGGATTGAGCCAGCGCGGGCCACGAAGCCAGCAGGGCCATGAACAGAGGAAATAGGCGGAGCATGATAACAGGTTGAGTAGAGACCAGACGTTATTCGTAAACTATACCGGCCTCGGCCCGAACGCTGTCCAGCAGGCTCATCAGGTTCAGGCTGTCGGTCAGCGACCAGAGGGGGCTTTCGGTACGGCCGTCGCGCAGACACTGCATCACGTGCTGGGCTTCGTACTCGTAGCCGAAGGTCGAACGGGCAGCTGTAAACGTTTCGGGTTCGTGTCCGTTCCGCACCAGCGTAAGCCCCTCGGTTTCGTGCCAGCGGCCGTGTACGCGAATCTGCCCCTCGGTACCGTGGATGAATGCTTCGCAGGGCGTTTTTGTACGCAGGGTGCTATCCAGCAGGGCCAGTTCGCCGTTGGGATAGGTCAGCACCATGCCGCATTGTTCGTCAACGCCCGTTGTTCCGAACGTTGCCGAGGCTTTGATCGAAGCCGGCATACCCAGCATCAGGTACGACCAGAACAGCGGATAAATACCGATATCGAGCAGCGAGCCGCCCCCCAGTGCCTTGTTGTATAGCCGGCCGTCGGGCGTAAACGGAGCCGCAAAGCCGAAATCGGCCCGCACGCCCGTAACCGTTCCGATGGCGCCGTCGTCGACGAGCTGTTTGGCCCGCAGCAGGACCGGCATGAACCGGCTCCACAACGCTTCCATCAGAAAAACCGACTTCGACCGGGCCGTATCGACCATTGTCTGCACCTGCTGGCTGTTCATGGCGAATGGCTTCTCGCCCAGCACAGGGATGCCCCCGTTGAGCAGCATCATCACGTTTTCATAGTGTTTAACGTGGGGGGTAGCCACGTAAACCACGTCCAGATCGGGTAACGTCAGCAGGCCTTCGTAGCTATCGAGTGCATGCGGAGCGCCATACTGCCCGGCAAAGGCCTCGGCCCGCTGCTGATCGGTAGACGCTACGGCGTAGAGTTGTGCGTCGGGTACGGTTAGCAGGTCCTGCGCAAATTTGTGGGCGATGCGCCCGGGTCCCAGAATTCCCCAGCGGGTCATAACGAATAGGGTTAGTGCTGAATCTTCAGTCGATAGGTTTTACCGGCTGAATTTATCCTTTTTTCCTAAGTTGCGGCCTGTACCATTGGCTTCCGTTGTGAAAAAACGTCATTATCTGCTTCTCCTGCTTGTTTTCTTACTGAGCCCGATCCTGACCCTGGCCCAGATTGTGGAACAGCCCGACCCGCTTCGCCCCTCTACGCCCGACAGTACCCAGGCCACCGCCGATTCGGTTCAGACCGACAGCACACTGGCCAAAACGCCCGCTCCAGCCGCCCCCAAACCGGTTACCCGGATTGTCCGATATCGCCTGGCGGCCGACGGGACCCTCACGGCCGGCAACATCAACCGGGCGCTGGTGCAGCTGGCGGGCGCTGTCGATTATCAGCTGAGCAATCTGTTCAAACTATCGACCACCCCCTCGTTTGTATACGGGCGGCAGAACGGCATCCTGGCCGAGCGCGAATGGTTCGGCGATTTCCGGGCTACGTACCGACCCGAAAAACGCCTGTATTACCTGGCCTTCGGCTCCTACGAGCGCAGTAACCTGCGGCAGATCAGCCACCGCTGGACCATTGCGGGCGGGGCCGGCTACAAACTCGTTGACCGCAAACGGGCTTATCTGTCGGTTACCAACGTGGTGCTGCAGGAGTACACCAATTTTGTCGAGCTGGCCAACATCAACGTCATCCGGAATTCGACGCGGCTGTTTGGCGAATACACCTTCGGGAGCGACCGCTGGACCCTGACGCATACGGCTTTTTACCAGCCCGCCCTCAACCAGCGGAACGTTCGCTGGAATGCCAGCCTGAGCCTGTCCATCAAGCTGAATACCGTTATCAGTCTGCGCTCGTCGCTGGCCAATGCCTACGAGAGCGTCGTGGCCCCCGGCCGTCAGAACAACGACCTGCGCTTCACGGCCGGGCTCGTCTACGAACGAAAATAGGCGACCAATGGCCGCCTATCGTTACTGTTTTTCGGGGAAGGGGATGATTAGTTTCTCACCCCGGGTGGCTATGTCCTTGTCTTTTCGGTTGGCCCGCATGAGGGCTTCCTTGCTGACGCCGTATTTCTGCGCCACCACCCGCAGCACGTCGCCCGGCCCGACCGTATGGACGGCCATGACCTTCACGTTCAGTTTGGTCACGCCGGCCTTGATCTGCTGCTCCGTAACGCCCGGGTTCAGCTCTTTCAGGGTGTTGATCTTCATGTTGTAGCGGTTGGCCACCCCATAGAACGTCTCGCCCGACCCGACGGTATGCGTGTTGGTAACGCCCCCGGGTTTCACTTTAGGCTTCTCCACGACGGCCACTTCGGTCTTCGGCTTTTCTACCTTTTTCTCTTCCTTAGGCTTTTCGTCTTTCGGCTTCTCGTCCTTCGGTTTCTCGACTGGTTTTTCGGGCTTCGGCGCAGCGGCTGCCGGCTTCTCGTCGGCCGGAGCGGGTTTGCCGGCCGTGGTTTCGCGGTTGTCTTCGGCCACTTCTTCGGGCTGGGCACTGGCATCGGCCACCCCGGCAGGCGGCTCGGCCTGCGACAGATCGACCGGCGCGGGCTGCGACGAGGTATCGACTTCTTCGGGAGCCATCAGCATGTCCGGATCGGTCTGCGCCAGGGGCTGCTGCGAGGTCGTGTCCAGCGCCACATTGGTCAGCTCGTCGGAGCCGTCGGTATTGTCGACAAAATAATCGTAGCCTACGTACAGCAGAGCAGCAATCAGCCCCACCAGCACGACCAGAGTCAGCGCCGGCAAACTGTTACTGCCCGTAGGCCGGGGATTTTTGGGTTGTTCTTCCATAGCCTTGTTCGTTTTCACTTGGTTGCCAGCAGCTGCTGGCTCATTTCGGCCACTTTTGCTTTCAGCTCTTCTTTAAACCGGGCCAGGTTCTGCGCCACCGTCTCGTCGGCGGTACCGATGATCTGCGCAGCCAGAATACCGGCGTTGCGGGCCCCGTTGAGGGCCATTGTCGCTACCGGAACGCCCGCGGGCATCTGTAGAATCGACAGCACTGAGTCCCAGCCATCGATGGAGTTACTCGATTTGACCGGTACACCAATAACGGGCAGGGTAGTCAGCGACGCTACCATACCGGGCAGATGAGCGGCCCCGCCCGCCCCGGCTATGATCACGCGCAGCCCGCGATCCCGGGCGCTCTGGGCGTAGTCGACCATTTTTTCGGGCGTGCGATGTGCCGAAACGATGTCCATTTCGTAAGCAACGCCCAGGGTGTTCAGAATGTCGGCGGCCTCCTGCATCACGTTTCGATCGGAGAGGCTGCCCATGATAATACCTACCATTGGGGGTGGATAAAGTTGACTGTCTGCGAAATAACGCAGATTGCGGCACAGTATGACAGAAAGGCCCCTAATTTTTATCGGATTGCCTGTAGAGACGCGAGGGGTCGCCGTAACAACGGACCGGGCCCTACGATGTCAACACCGATATGGGCAGGGCGCGGAACAGGGTTTGCAGAGATAGCTCCGATACGGACTCGCCCGTCAGGCGGCTTGTCCAGCTAGAGGGGGCGTCGGCAGGCAGGGTGATGCGGGTGTCCTGCCAGTCGAGCAGCCGGGCATCGGGCTGCTGCTGTTGCCGAACCAGCTGGGCTACGTGCAGCGGCACGACAACCACGCACCAGTCGGTATCCAGCTGCCGCGCAAAGGCCAGCACGTGGTCACTATACGTACCCGCTACGGGTAACGGCAGATAGGCACCCTCGGCAAACAGCGTTTCGTGCTCACGCCGGAGATGCAGCAGCGTCCGGAGCAGCGCCAGCTTGATACGACTGTCGAACCGGTTGGCCCAGAGGTCGGCCCAGTCGGCGGAGCTGGGTTCGCCAAGCGCGTCGAGGAACCTCAGTCGACGGTCAAAATCGATGGGTCGGCGGTTGTCGGGATCGACCAGGCTCAAATCCCAGTTTTCGGCCCCCTGGTACACATCGGGCACCCCGGGACAGGTACATTTCAGCGTAGTTTGTACCAGGGAGTTGAGCACCCCCAGGTCGGCCACGCGCCGGTGAAACGGCTCGAACCGCTGCCAGAACTCGCTCTGCTGATCGAACATCCGGTCAATAAACCGCCGGATTCCCTCGTGGTAAGTCTCCTCAACCGTCCAGCCCGTCGTATGGCGTTTGGCTTCCTGAAGCGCTTTTTCCATGTACAGCCCGAAGCGGTTCCGGAAGTCGTCGTCGTGCTGACCGGGCATGGGATAGCCGCCAATCATGTTTTGCAGCATAAAGTACGCATCGTTCGCATCGGGCACACCGGCATACGCATCGGCGCTGGAGTTTGTTTCGGCCAGTATCGCCAGCCACTGCTGCACCTCGGTCAGCCATTCGTCCGACAGATCGGTCAGCACGTTGAGCCGGGCCCGCACGTCCTCGCCCCGTTTGGTATCGTGGGTCGTGGTCGTATTCATGGCCAGTGGCCAGTGCTGCTGCCGGTGCTGCATGAGCTGGTGGAAGGCGTCGGGCCGCATACCGTGCCGCTCGGGCGCGTCGCCCACTTCGTTATGACCCACGAAAGCGTTGTAGGTATAGAGCAGCGTATCCTCAACGCCCTTGGCCATGAGCGGACTCGAAAACTGCATCAGCCGCTGGTAGAACCGCCGGGCGCGCCCGTTATAATCCGCATCGGCCGTTTGGGGGCGGGTCAGCAGAACGTCGTCGAGCAGCGCAGCCGCGTCGGTCAGTTCGGGTCGTTTCTCGAGCGTTTCGGCCAGAATAGCGCGCAGGGCGTTGGCTTCGTCGGTCGGCAGGGGCAACTGGTTGCCGTAGTACCGGTAAACGGGACAGCGTACCAGCACCTCCCCGATGGTTTGTTTCAGCTGGCCCTCGCGCAGCTGAGCCAGGGCAGCTTCGTCAGCCAGATTCAGCGACCGGAAATAATGGTACAGATTATCGAGTTCTCCGCCCATGTACTGCGCCAGAAAAAACGCCTTGCGGTCCCGAACCTGATCGTGTACCGACGTTTCGTTGCCGACCAGCTGCCGGTAGAACGCCCGGAAAGCCGGTTCGCTGCGGGTGTCGGTCAGGAGGTTGTTGACCATAGCCAGAAACTCGTAGCCCGATGCCCCTTCGATGGGCCAGTGGTGGGGCATGTCTTCGTCGGCCTGCAAGATTTTCTCGACGATCAGGTACGTGTCAGGCCCCATTCGTTCCCGCAGCCGGTCGAGGTATTGCGTCGGGTCATAAAGACCATCGACATGGTCGACCCGCAACCCCTGAAACAGGCCCTCGTCGACCAGTCGCTTGGTGAGCGCATGGTACGCATCAAAGACAGCCTGGTCGCGCATGTTAAGGCAGATCAGCCCGTTTACGGTGAAAAACCGCCGGTAGTTCATCTCCCGTCGCGTTTCCGGTTCGGTCCGGAACTGATAATACTGGCTGGTGGCCAGGTCGGTCATCAACTCCGAGGATTCGTTGATCTGATCGATAGCTGATTGTATATAGGTCGCCGTAGCTTCATTTTTCATCAGCGCCACCAGCTGCTGCCGGAACTCATCCCAGGCCACCGCGTAGGCTTCCGGTTCGTCGTTATGTTTCAGCTGATCGATCAGGTCGAGCAACTGCTGGAGGGCCGTATTGGGCTCACCCGCCCCGGCTCGTATAACTTTCGCATAGCCCCCCGGATTGAGTGGCAGCGTGTTGCCCTGCACCTGAAGCACCAGCCGATCGTCGACATAGGCCAGCGTCAGCGCCCCGTCGGCAATGCTCTGATCGAGCGGGCCGGGCAGAAAAGGTGCTTCGATACGACCCCGAAAGAACGAGCTGCTCAGCGATGTTTCGAAAAAGCGGGCGTAGCGCGACATACCGCCTTTCTCCAGCATGTCCATCAGCCATTCGTTGGTCGGATGGTAGGCCATGTGGTTAGGCACGATATCCTGAAACCAGCCCATGCCGGCCGCCCGAAGCCGCTCGCTAATAGCGCGCAACTCGGCTTCCGTACCTATTTCGGGATTGATGCGGGTGGGGTCTACGGCATCGTACCCGTGCGAACTCTGCGGAGTCGATACGTAGATCGGCGACCCGTATATGGTTTTGATACCCAGGGCTTCGAGATAGGGCAAAAGGCGGTCGAGCTTGCTGAGCGTGAAGGTGCTGTTGAACTGAAAGCGGTACGTAGAGACCGGGTTATACATAATGTTGAGTCTGTTAAACAACCGTTGAGGAGGGAGCCAACGAACCGGAGCCCCTTACCCTACAACACGCAGCCCCGGACTTGTGTTGGATTTTAGCGTTGCCCGGCGCGAATCTGTCCCGCACAATAATATACCCGTGTTCATTCGGGGCTACGCTGGTTTGACTCTTATCAACCCGACTACTCATCCCCTATGCTAACGGAAACGCTGCCCGTGGCCAACGCGCCCGACGCCCTGCCCGCCACCCGGCCTATCGAGCTGACTATCAACGGCAAAAAACGTCAGTTCAGGCTCGCACCCTGGACAACCCTCCTCGACGCCCTCCGCGAATACGCCAACCTGACCGGCACCAAAAAAGGCTGCGACCACGGCCAGTGCGGGGCCTGTACGGTACTGATCGACGGAAAGCGGGTGAACGCCTGCCTGACCCTGGCCGTCATGCACGAAGACCATGCCATCACCACCATCGAGGGCTTAGCCGACTCCGCCACGGGGCAGTTTCATCCACTGCAACAGGCGTTTATCGACCATGACGCCTTTCAGTGCGGCTACTGCACGCCCGGTCAGATCTGTTCGGCGGTTGGTATGCTGAACGAAGGCAAAGTCGAAAACAAAGCCGATCAGATTCGCGAGCTGATGAGTGGCAACCTTTGCCGGTGCGGAGCCTATCCCCACATCGTCGATGCCATTCAGGAGGTAATGAACAAAGACCGGTAAGATCGTGGTCCCTGCGGTCGGCGCTGTGCCACCGTGGTGATAAGAGCGGTAAGACCACGGCCAGGAAACCAATATACCGTACACGCAAACTCAACATACTTATGAATCCATTTGCATACAGTCGGCCTGCGTCGCTGGCGGATACGGTCAACGAGCTGGCCGGGAGCAGCCGAAGCCGGATCATTGCGGGCGGCACCAACCTCATCGATTTGATGAAGGAGAACGTGGAGCGGCCCGCCCAGCTTATCGACATCAACCGGCTTCCGTTCAGCACCATCGACGAACTACCCGACGGCGGTTTGCGGCTGGGCGCCCTCGTCACCAATGCCGACACGGCCTATCACCCACTGGTCGAGCAGCGGTATCCGCTCCTGTCGCAGACGATCCTGGCCGGTGCTTCGCCCCAGTTGCGGAATATGGCTACGAACGGCGGCAACCTCTTTCAGCGAACCCGCTGCTATTACTTCTACGACACCTCCATGCCGTGTAACAAACGGGCCGCTACCAACAACGGGCCGGGCGGCTGCGCGGCTTATGGAGGCTACAACCGAATCCACGCCATCCTGGGTACAACCGACGACACCAATGGACAGTCGTCCTGTGTGGCCACCTACCCATCCGACATGGCCGTAGCCCTGACCGCACTCGACGCCGTGGTGCAGGTTACCGGCCCCAACGGCGACCGCAGCATTCCCATGGCTGACTTTCACCGGCTACCCGGTGCCGAACCCTGGCGCGACAATACGACCCAGCCCGGCGAAGTGGTCACGGCCATCGACCTGCCCGCCCGCGGGTTCCCGGATCATTACACATATATAAAAGTGCGCGACCGATCGTCCTATGCTTTCGCCCTCGTATCGGTGGCCGTAGGACTGGAGATGGACGGCGATGTTGTCCGCGACGCCCGCATTGCCCTCGGCGGAGTGGCCCATAAGCCCTGGCGTAAGTCCGAAGCCGAGCAGCTCCTGATCGGCAAAACGCTTTCGCCCGAAACGATCCGTCCCGTGGCCGACGCGCTGCTGGCCGGTGCCCGCGGTTACGGTCATAACGACTTCAAAATCGAGCTGGCCCACCGCGCCATCATCCGGGCCGTACTGAAAAGCGGATTGGATAATGGTGCGGTAGAGTAACGGTCTGTACCACCGTTAGTACCCCGTCAGTGGTCGAAGACCCTGGCGGTGGTAAGGCGGTGGTAAATCGACACGCGGGTACATCCACCCTTAGGGTCTTCGACCACTAACGGGGATGTACCCATACGCCAAACAAATCATCCATCTACTCTTTATCTTATGATCGGAAAACCCATAAGCCGCGTCGACGGTCCTGAAAAAGTGACCGGGCAGGCTAAGTATGCCGCTGAATTTAACGTGCCTGACCTGACCTACGGCGTCGTTGTGTCGAGCACCATCACCAAAGGCACCATTACCCGTATCGATACCAGCAAAGCGCTGGCTCTTGATGGCGTTCTGGAGGTATTCACCCATAAGAACCGTCCCAAAACGGCCTGGTTCGACATGAGTTACAAAGACCAGGATTCCCCACCGGGTTCGCCTTTCCGGCCGCTGCACAACGACCAGGTGAAGTACAACGGTCAGCCCATTGCGCTGGTCGTGGCCGACACCTTCGAGGTAGCCCGCTATGCCGCCACACTGGTTGAGGTCGACTACGACGCTGAACCCTGCGAAACTGATCTGCTCAAACACCTGCACGAAGCCCGCGACCCGGAGTCGGGCGTGGCCAATCTGCTGAAACCGCTCCCGCCCAAACCCCGGGGCGATTCGGCAGCGGCCTATGCCAATGCGCCGGTCAGCATGTCGGCCCGGTACATTCATGGTATGCAGCATCACAACCCCATGGAGATGTTTGCGACCACGGTGGAGTACGGCCGCAACGGCCACCTCACCATCTACGACAAAACGCAGGGCGCTACCAACAGCCAGCTGTATGTTACGCAGGCCTTCAACCTGCCGTTCGACCAGGTGCGGGTCATATCGCCCTATGTCGGGGGTGGGTTCGGGTCGGGGCTACGGCCGCAGTATCAGCTGTTTCTGGCCGTTATGGCGGCCCGCGCGCTGGAACGCTCGGTTCGGGTATCGCTGACCCGCCAGCAGATGTGGAGCTTTGGCCACCGCCCCGCCACCGTACAGAACATCCGGCTGGCCGCCAACCCCGACGGTACGCTGGCCGCGGTAGAGCACGAAGCCATTGCCGAAACCTCGCAGTTTGAAGATTATACCGAAACCGTGGTGAACTGGACAGGTAAGCTCTACGACTGCGCCAACTCAACGCTGAGCTACAAGGTAAAGTCGCTGGATATGTATTCGCCCCTCGACATGCGCGCACCGGGTGGCGTAACGGGAGTTCACGCCATCGAATGCGCCATCGACGAACTCGCCTACAACGCCGGTATCGACCCGCTCGACTTCCGGTTCAAAAACTATTCGGAAAAGGACTGGACCGAGAAAGATAAGCCCTTCTCGAGTAAAGAACTGCGGGCTTGCTTTACCCAGGGAGCCGAACGATTTGGCTGGAGCAACCGTACGCCCGAACCCCGCTCCATGCGTCGGGGCCATACGCTCATCGGCTGGGGCATGGCAACCGGTATCTGGGACGCCAACCAGGTACCCGCCCGCGCCGAGGCCGTACTGACCGTGAATGGAAAACTGCGTGTCAGCAGCGCTACCGCCGACATCGGCACCGGCACCTATACGATTATGACCCAGATTGCGGCCGAGCTGCTCGGTATGCCCCTGGAAAACGTAATCTTCCGGCTCGGCGATACCGATATGCCACTGGCCCCCATCCAGGGCGGGTCGTGGACCGCAGCCACCGTAGGATCGGCGGTAAAAGTCACCTGCGAAGCGCTCGCCAAAAAGCTCTTTAAACTGGCCAGAAAGATGCCCGGCTCGCCCCTGGCCAGTGCCGACTTCACCGATGTGTTCTTCGCCAACAGCCACATCCGGCTCCGGCGCGACCCCAGTGTAGCGGTTCCGCTGCAGGCTATCGTTGACCAGACCGGCGGCCGGGCCATCAGCGAAACGGGTACCTCGCTGCCTAACATGCTCAAACAGAAAGACTATTCGCGCAGCGCACACGCAGCCGCTTTTGTCGAAGTAGAAGTCGACGAAGATTTCGGAACGGTGGTGGTTACGCGGGCGGTAAGCGCCGTAGCGGCCGGTCGGATTCTGAACCCCAAAACGGCCCGCAGCCAGATCATCGGCGGTATGGTCTGGGGCATCAGCTCGGCCCTGCAGGAAGAAAGTGTCATGGACCATCGCTACGGTCGCTACATGAACCAAAACCTGGCCGAATACCACATTCCGGTCTGCGCCGATGTGCGCGACCTCGACGTCATTTTTGTCGAAGAAGTCGACGATATCGTGAATCCGCTCGGGGTAAAAGGGGTGGGCGAAGTGGGTCTGGTAGCCATGCCGGCCGCCGTTGCCAACGCCGTTTTCCACGCCACCGGCAAGCGCATCCACGACCTACCGATCCAGCTCGACAGGCTGCTGTAGATCGGCATATAGAAGTTTATTGTCTATAGAAGAAACGGTATTTGTCGGATAAAACCCAACAAATACCGTTTCTGTGTTTATTTTTGGGCCACGTTTACGGTTTGCCCCCTCAACAAGGGCAATTAAAAGGGAACACCGGTGCAAAACCGGGGCTATACCCGTAGCTGTAAGTTCTAGTACCAGGCCGACAACAACAAGCCACTGCCACCAGCGGGAAGGCGTTGCCGGTAGAACAAGCCAGAAGACCTGCCGCCAGCGAATTCATGATCGAGCTTTCGGGTAAAAAGCCGGGAATGAAAGACGTTTTTCGGTAGAATGGCGTGGCCGCCCGGCGGTCACCGATGGGCGTTTGGCCTGTCTGTCTTTTATTTTCTCTTTCCGACGGCTCATTACTTAATCCATCCGATTAATGATGAGCAAGTTTACCACCCTGATGTCGGTCGTATGGGCCGCATCCGCCTTGCCCGCCCTGGCGCAAGACAACCCCACTCCCCCCCTAGCACGCGCCCTGCAACTGGACGCGGTCACCGTTTCGGCCAACCGCATCGGGCAGAAACTATCCCAGACGGGCAAAGTCGTAACGGTACTACCCGACTCGGTGCTGCAGCGCTACGCCACCCAGTCGGTGAGCGAGCTGCTGACGCGGCAGGCCGGCCTCCAGATTGTTGGCGCCAACGGTCCGTTAGGTACTAACCCCGACATCTACCTGCGGGGGGCGTCGGCCGGGAACACCCTTATTCTGCTCGATGGCATTCCGGTCTACGACCCGTCGGGCACGGCCAACACCTTCGACCTGAACCTGCTGACGGTGGGTGAATGCGAGCGTATCGAGATTCTGCGGGGCGCTCAGTCTACCCTCTATGGGGCCGACGCCGTAGCGGGAGTCATCAGCATCTCGACCCGGCAGGCCCGCACCGAAGCAGACGCCCGGAAAGCGCTGGGCGTAACGGCTTCGCTGAACTACGGCACCTACCAGACGTTTCGCGGAACGCTGGGGCTGACCGGACAGACCGATAAACTCTCCTACGCCGTTCAGTACACCCGGCTATCGTCGGCGGGGTTTTCGGCGGCTACGGACCGGACCGGCCAGCAGGCTTTCGACCCCGACGGCTACCGGCAAAACGCGGTGCTGGCCAACCTGAGCTGGCAGGTCAGTCCCCGGCTTAGCTGGAAACTGCGCGGCATCACAACCGCCTTTTCGGCAGATCTGGATGCCGGTGCCTTTGCCGATGAGAAAGACTTCACCTACCGCAATCAGTTTAAGCAGCTGGCTACGGGCTTCGACTATCGGCATAACCACGGCAGGCTGACGGTCAACTACGGCCTCAGCGACAGCCGCCGTACCTACCGCAACGACTCGACGGCCATCGAACCCAACGCGTCGGAGCGGTATTCGGAGCAGGCCTATGGCGGGCTGGCTCATTTCGCCGAAGCTTACCATACGCTGACCGTAGGGCGCTGGGGCGAACTGCTGACCGGGGCCGACTACCGGTTCAGCAACACCGATCAGACCTACCGGTCCATCAGTTCGTTCGGCCTCTACGAAGCGCCCCCAATCGGAGCCGACACCGCCCGCATCGGGCAGCTGGGCCTGTATGCCACCGCCATCCTGACGCCCTACCGGGGTCTCTCGGTCGAGCTGGGTGGTCGTTACAACCGCAACTCGCTCTACGGCAACGTGTTCACCTATTCGATCAACCCCTCCTATCTGCTGGCGGACCGCGTCAAAGTGTTTATCAATGCATCGTCGGGGTTCCGGGCGCCTACCCTCTACCAGCTTTTCTCGCCCTACGGCAACAAGGCGCTCCGCCCCGAGCGTAGCCGGTCGACGGAGGTAGGTCTGCAACTGTTCAGCAAAAGCCGGAACGCCTGGGTCAGGGCCGTTTACTTCGACCGACAAATTCAGCAGGCTATCTTTTTCGAGTCGCTGAATACGGCTCCTTTTGGCCGGTATATCAATTTTGACCGGCAGCACGATCGCGGCTGGGAGTTCGAAGCGCAGACGCAGCTCAGCCGACTGTCGGTAACGGGTAACCTGACCCTGCTTACGGGCGCTGTCACCACCCGGGCAGCCGGCCGGGATACCACGTACAACAACCTGTTCCGGCGGCCCAGAACCCAGCTTAACATCAGCCTGGGCTACCAGCTCACGCCCCGGCTGTTTGTCAGCGTGGCGGGCCGTACGGTGGGCGCGCGTACCGACCGGTTCTACAACGACGAAACCTTCCGGACCGACAACGTAACCCTGGCGGCCTACACTACTATCGATCTCTACGCCGAAGGCAAGCTGACGCCCCACCTCCGGCTCTATGCCGACGTTCGGAACAGCCTCAACACCACCTACTTTGACATATACGGCTATAACACCCGCGGCCGAAACGCCAACGCGGGTATTCGATTTACCTGGTAATTTTTCGCTTCGTACGTATGAAACAATCCCTCAATCCCCGCTCGCTGGTGCTGCTGCTCTTCATTGGTCTGGCGGCCTCCCTGCGCATCGCCAACTCGACCGACTGGTCGCCGATGGCGCATTTTACTCCGCTGGGCGCCATGGCCCTGTTTGGCGGCTCGTACTTCAGCAACCGCTGGAAAGCATTTGGTCTGCCACTGCTGACGTTATGGATCAGCGATCTGGTTATCAACGGGGTGCTGCTCGGAGGCCGGTACGGCATCATGTATGACGGCTGGTACTGGATCTACGGCATCTTTGCCCTCCTGGTCTGGTACGGGCAGGTGCTGCTGCGGACCGTGTCGATTCGGAACGTGTTGCTGGCCGCCCTGGTGGCTTCGGTTTCGCACTGGGTCCTGGCCGACACCAGCGTATGGCTCACGGGCGGAATCGACCTGCGCACCCAGCTCCCGCTGAGCCGCGATCTGGCCGGCTGGCAGCAGTGTCTGCTACAGGGTTTTCCGTTCATGCGCAATTTCCTGGCCGGTACACTCGTCTATAGTACGATCCTGTTTGGCGGGTTCGAGTGGCTGCAGACGCGCTACCCCCGGCTGGCCCTGGCCTGACCAGTACCGCTCTTTATGGTTCTCTTTTCATTCGTCGATTCCTGCTACAGGAATCGGCGGTTTTCCTACTCACGATGAAAGCCTGTTCATTTTTGCCGGCCGCTACCCAGATGATCTACGACATGGGTCTGCAGGATCTGCTGCATGGGGTTACGTTTGAATGCCCCGAACCAGCCCGGGCCGACCATCCTGTTCTGGTGCGATGCGTGCTGGAAGGTCACGACTACAGCAGTCAGGAGATAGACCGCATTTTCTCGGCCTCGAAAGCCGAAGGGCGCAGCCTCTATTACGTGGACGAAGAAACGCTGCACGCCATCGCCCCCGACGTAATCTTCACCCAGGACGTCTGCGAAGTTTGTCAGATCGACACCAAGTGCACGCAGGCGGTACTGGACCGGCTCCCGAAACAGCCGACCGTCGTGGCGCTGACGCCCCAGAGCCTGAGCGACGTCTTCGATTCGGCCATCACCATTGCCTCGGCTCTGGGCCGTGAAGAAGCTGCCTATACCTACCTTCAGCAGCTGCGTAGTCGCATCGACGCGGTAGTCGATCGGCTGCGGGCCAGCCGGGCCCTGCCCAAACGGGTCATGGTTATGGAGTGGATGGCGCCGATTTATAACTGTGGCCACTGGATTCCGCACCAGATCGCCTATGCGGGTGGCGTCGACATGATGGGCAACCCCTCGGGCGACAGCATCGTAACGAGCTGGGAAAAGGTGCGCCGGTACGACCCCGAAGTCCTCGTCGTAGCGCCCTGCGGGTTCGCCATCGAACGAACGCTCCAGGAGTTTCCGTTGCTCGAGCACCTGCCCGGCTGGAATGAGCTACAGGCGGTCGTCGACCAGGCCGTTTACGTTGCCGACTTCGACCTGTTCACCCAGCCCTCGGCGGCTACGCTCGTCGACGGCATCGAACTGCTGGCGTCCTGTTTTCATCCCAACCTGTTCAGCGTGCCAACGGCGTTGCAGGCCAAAATTCATCCGGTTTATGCCACCTCAACCCACTTTTCTACAGCTGATTACGGGTGGAGCCCGCAGCGGTAAGAGCCGGTATGCCCAGCAACTCGCCCGGGCCTGGAGTCCCAATCCGGTTTATGTAGCGACTGCCCAGGTCTGGGACGACGAGTTTGCCGGGCGCGTCGATCGCCACCGGCACGACCGCGGCCCGGAATGGACCGTACTCGAAGAACCCCGACACGTTAGCCGGTTACCCCTGGCCAGCCGGGTTGTCCTGATCGACTGCGTAACGCTCTGGCTGACTACGTTTTTCGTGGATACCCGGCAGGATGTGGATGAATCGCTGGCCCTGTTCCGGCAGGAGATCGACGCGCTGCTGACCTTACCCGGACAGTTTATCATTGTCACCAACGAACTTGGTATGGGCGTTCATGCCGAAACCGCCGTGGGCCGGGCGTTCACCGACCTGCAGGGCTGGGCCAACCAGTACGTAGCCAGCCGGGCCGACGCCGTTACACTCATGGTCAGCGGTTTGCCCCTGGCCCTTAAACAACCGCTACTATGAATCGGGCACTGATGAACTGGAGTGGTGGTAAGGATTCGGCGCTGGCGCTGTGGCAGGTACAGCAGAGCGGCCAGTATCAGGTCGAAACGCTGCTGACCACGCTCAACGCGGCCAACCGTCGTATTTCCATGCATGGCGTACCGGAAGCGCTGCTCGATGCGCAGGCCCGGCGAATCGGACTGCCGCAGACCAAACTGTTCCTGCCCGAAGACAGCAGTATGGCCAGCTACCAGGAGCAGATGGGGCTCGCCCTGGCACCGCTGGTCGAAACGGGGATTACGCACGCCGTTTTCGGGGATATTTTTCTGGACGATTTACGCCAATGGCGGGAGCTGCAGCTGGCCCGCTGGGCACTGACGGCCGTTTTTCCGCTTTGGCAGCAGTCGTCGCTCCAGCTGCTCGAAACGTTCTGGGCGGCTGGTTTCAGGACAGTCGTTGTCAGCGTCAACAGCCAGTATCTCGATGCGTCGTTCTGCGGCCGGGTGCTCGACCGGCGTTTTGTCAGCGACCTGCCGCCAGCGGTCGACCCCTGTGGCGAAAACGGCGAGTTCCATACGTTTGTGTACCAGGCCCCGTACTTCAGCGAGCCCATTCGCTTCCAGACCGGCGAGACGGTAGAGAAGCACTACACCTACCAGACCGACACCGGCGCCGGACAGCGGTCGACCTATTACTTTACGGACCTGCACCTGGTAGGCCACTGATTACCCATGAGCGTACGCTCAGCAGCCCCGGGCTGGACGCTGACTACCGGCTTCCAGCCCGGGGCTGGCCGTTAGAGGGTGTAGCCGCCGTTATACTGGCGTCTGACAAACTGGTTGGCGTAGTCGTAGTTGGTGATTTTCATGGCGTTGCCGTCCCAGAGGAGTTTCTTCCGACCGGTGAACTTGCCGTCTTCGCGGGCCAGGTACGAGCGGGTGGCCAGATTGCCCATCAGTACGGTTTCGGTGAGCGGACCAGCCTCGTCGAACGATGAGGACGTATAGGCGCCATAGCCCTGCTTACAGGCTTTCACCCACTGCTGCTGGTGACCTTCGGTTTTACCTTCGACCAGGGGTTTTTCGGGCGTGGGCAGGGCGGTATTGGCGAACTTGGCCGTGGGCAGCAGCTTCGGTTTTTCGCCGAACAGCCCGCCCGTCAGCATACCTTTGGTACCGATGAACAGCATACCGCCATCGATGCTCTGGAAAACGTCTTCGTAGGCAACGCCCTCGGGAAGCTGGGGCCTGATCCCCCCGTCGAACCAGGAAAGCCGGATTTCTTTTACCTTTTTATGATCAGACGGGAAGGTCAGGTGAATGGCCGACGACGGCGGACATACATCGTCGAAGTACGCTTCCTTGAAAAAGTCGGCGTAGACCGAGCCGACACTACACTCTACTGAGGTTGGATACTTAAGCTTCAGCGCCCGGAAAGGGACGTCCATGAAGTGGCAGCCCATATCGCCCAGCGCGCCCGTGCCAAAATCCCAGTACCCGCGCCACCGGAACGGCATGTAGGCTTCGTGGTAATCGCGGGTGGGGGCCGTACCGAGCCAGAGTGGCCAGTTTACCTCGGCCGGAACGGGCTGTTTCTCGCCTTTATCTTTCGGCGACTGAACGCCCTGCGGCCATACGGGGCGGTTGGTCCAGCAGTAGACCGTATGCACCGGGCCGATCATGCCTTTCTGAATGGCCGTTTCGATCACGCGGGTGTCATCGCCCGAGCTGCCCTGATTACCCATCTGCGTCACGACCTTGTACTTCCGGGCCGCTTCGGTCAGCATCCGGGCTTCGTAAATATCGTGGGTAAGGGGTTTTTCGACGTACACGTGCTTACCGAGCTGCATGGCGGCCATGGCAATGGGCGCGTGCATATGGTCCGGCGTGGTGACGATTACCGCATCGACGGTCTTACCTGCTTTATCGAGCAGCTGCCGGTAGTCCTGGAAGTAAGGCGCTTTAGGAAACTGGTCGCGGTATTTTTTGGATTGCCGGTCGTCGACGTCGCAGAGGGCCACGATGTTATCGGTACCGCCGTTGTAAGCCTGATGAATATTGAAATCGGCTTTACCACCGCAGCCGATGGCCGCGATGTTGAGTTTGTCCGACGGCGCTACAAATCCTTTACCTAGTACATGTCTCGGTACGATATAAAAGGCCGCGGCCGTTAACGCACTGCTTTGCAGAAATTTGCGACGGGTTGGGTTGGTCATTGTACGAAATGGTCATTGAGTGATTGAGCGAATTAGCGAATGTTTCGGCAGGAATCCAACGGATTCTACAAATCATTCAATTAACAACTCGCTCAATCGCCCAATAAGTCACTGGGTACTACGCCATCACCTGGCCCATTTTCATGGCAATGCCCATGTCGCCTTTTACCTTGAGTTTACCCGACATGAAGGCCATCATCGGGTTGAGATCGCCGGTACCCATCCGGACGAGATCGTTTACGCTCACGTGCAGGTCGCAGTCGGCGGGTTTGTCTTCGTTCGACACCACCGCGGGCGACTGGGTAGCATCGATATACACGACACCCTGATCGGTGACGAGCTTGGCCGTCGCGTTGAGGCTGTCGGCGTGGGTGGCTTTGGTCCGAATCTGTTCGGTCAGTTCCTGTAAGGTCATGTTGTTTTCTCGTTTCTTTGTAAACTGTGCCGCGAAAATAAGGTTTTCCGGTTGCGCAGGCGGTCCGCCTGGCTTATTTAAACCGAGTGGGTAAAGCCGCTCGCTCCCTATGCGTTCTCAATTTCTGACTTTGCTTTGTGTACTGACCTTTCTGAGTTGCGCCTGGGGCCTCGTTGATGCGGTGGTGTCGTTTGCGCAGACCGATGCCGTCTCCGAAACACCCCTGATCGAGCGTACGCTGACCCCCGAGGAGAAAAAGAACGAACCCAAACAATACTTCGAAGACCGCTCGTCGGGCGATGCGCCCATGCCCGGCGACCCTGACCAGATTCGGGCCCTGTCGGTAGCGCAGTTTGCCTATTCGCTGCTGACCCTGCTGGGGGCGGTGTTGATGTTCAACCTGCGCCGGATTGGCTTCTGGGTTTACCTGGCGGGGGTGCTGGTTGGCATCGTAGCCCCTGTAGCGCTGGCCGGTTTCGGCGCCCTCAACACCTCGTTCGGCGTTTTCTTCAGCCTCCTCTTCGCCGGCCTGTACTGGCTAAACATCAAAGATCTACACCCGTAGAGACGCGATCCCTCGCATCTCATTCGCGTCAGCCACCCAACACTTGAACAGGAGACACCAAATGGCTGGCGCACAGGAGACGCGAGGGGTCGCGTCTCTACGTATCATAAATAACTAATAAATTAGTTGTAAAACTAAACTATTAGTCATAGCTTTGGGTTAGGATAGAAATTGCACCGTACCATCATGCCAATACGCGAACTGACCAGGGCCGAGGAAGAAATTATGCGGGTGCTGTGGCAGATCGGCAAAGGGTTCGTGAAGGACGTTCTCGCCGAACTACCCGACCCTAAACCGGCCTATAACACCGTATCGACCATTATCCGGATTCTGGAGAAGAAAGAACTGGTAGGCTATACCGCCTACGGGAAAACGCACGAGTATTTTCCGCTGATCAGCGAGGAGCAGTACCGGCGGTTCCAGACCGAGCAGCTGATGACCAACTACTTCGACGGGTCGCTGAAGAAGCTGGTGTCGTTTTTTGTCAGCGAGAAAAATGTCAGCCTGTCCGAAGCGGATGAGATTATCCGGCTCCTCAACCAAAAGAAAGAGTTATGAACGCGCTCCCCTACTTCCTCACAGCCAGCCTGTTTCTGATTCTGTTTTACGGATGTTACTGGCTCCTGTTACGCCGGAATACCTTCTTCGGACTCAATCGCGCCTATCTGCTGGCGTCTGTCGCGCTATCACTGACATTGCCGCTGATCAGCCTGCCCGATTCGTGGCTCATGGGTGCCGACAGCCCGGCGGTCATGGAGTCGGTTACTCTGCCTGCCTTCTCGGTGAGGCCCGACACACCCGACACCCTGTATGGGCTGACAGCCGATCAGTGGTTCTGGCTGGTATACGGGCTTGGTGTACTGGCTATGCTCACTCGGCTGCTTATGCATCTGCGGGCCGTGTTTCAGCTCATCCGTTCGGGCGTGGCGCAAGCCCGAAACGGCTACACACTTGTCCGGTTGCCCGAACATACCGGGTTGGCTGGCCCTCATCCGTCGTTCTCGTTCGGTCGGTATCTGGTGTTGAATCATGCCGACGCCCTGACCGAACCCAGCGCACTGATGCGCCACGAAGAAGCGCACATCGCCCAGCGTCATACAGTCGATGTGCTGTTTCTGGAGATTGTTCGAGCCGCTTTCTGGTTCAATCCGATTTTGTGGTTCTACAAACGCGCCCTGCAGGTAGTCCACGAATTTCTGGCCGACCGGGCCGCGTCAGAACGAACCGCCGAAGCGCCGGCTACCCTTCAGGCCGACTACGCCCGCGCGCTGGTAGCCTACGCGCTCGATGTTACTCCTACGGCTTTAACTACTCCTTTTGCGTCTGCGTCAACCCTAAAACAACGTATCCTTATGTTACAGAAATCACACTCCAGCCGCCGGGCTCTGTTCGGTTATGTTCTCGTTCTGCCCCTGGCGGCCCTGCTGAGCTTATGCACGCAACCGGATCACAGCCCCGCCGTTGAGCGAGCCAACGCCCGCCCGATCGAGGGTGAGGTGTTTACCGTTGTTGAGCAGCCCCCGGTTTTTCCGGGCGGCATGGAAAAACTCAGCGTCTACCTGGGTGAGCATCTGACTTATCCGGCCGCTGCCCGGAAAGCAAAGGCTACGGGCCGGGTATTTGTCAGCTTCGTCGTTACCAAAACCGGCGACATTACCGACGTAAACGTGCTGAAAGGCATTGGCTACGGCGCCGATGAAGAAGCGATGCGCGTTGTGGCCGAGATGCCCCGCTGGGAACCCGCCCGGCAAAACGGTCAGCCCGTCAACCTGAAATTCAACCTCCCCATCAACTTTCAGCTGAACGACACGCCAACGCCATCGGCCGGTAAAACGGAGCCGTACGCTGGCATCAGGTACTTTATCGTCGACGGCAAAGAGGTCACGAAAGCAGAGCTGGAAGCAATTCCCCCAGCGACCATCGTCCGCATGGACGTCAACAAAGAGCAAGGCACCATCGCCATAACAACTAAAAAGTAGCTCCTCCCCACCCGTGGTCCGCGTCAACAACACATCCGGACACGGACTACGGTAGAGACAGCACAGAACACTGTGATAGCGCCCACCACCGTGGTCCGTGAGGACACGGACCACGGTGGTGGACCACTCGTGCGTCAGCAACACATCCGGACTACGCGTCCCGGATTACGGCAATGGCGCCCATCAGCGCATCATCACCATCAAGTAGTTCTTACCGGTTCAGCCGCTTTTGATCGATAGATTGTCGTCTATCGATATGCTTACCCGTCGCAGCTACATCTTCCTCCTGTTGGTTCTTTGCCCGGGGTATTACGCCCAGGCGCAGCGGGCCATTCGTCCGGTGAATTTTTCGCAGGTAACGATTTCGGATAATTTCTGGCGACCCCGCATGGAGCGGGTGCAGACAGCTACCCTGCCGGTTTGTATCGAACAAACCGAAGTCAAAACCGCCCGCATGCAGAATTTTGAGCGGGCCGCCGAGAAAATCCGGACCGGCAACGCGGGAAAACACGAAGGCATTTATTTCGACGATTCAGACGTATACAAGGTGATCGAGGGCATGGCCTACACCCTCAAAACCAACCGCGACCCCGCGCTTGAGCAGAAAGCCGATGCCTGGATCGACAAGATTGCCGCGGCTCAGTGGCCCGATGGGTACCTCAATACCTACTACACCCTCGGCGACCTCAGCCAGCGCTGGACCGATATGGAAAAGCACGAGGACTACTGCGCCGGTCACCTGATCGAAGCGGCCGTGGCCTACGCTGACGCCACCGGCAAGCGAAAACTACTGACCGTAGCCACCCGGCTGGCCGATTACCTCGACAAGACCTTCCGCCAGGCCAACCGCCCCTGGGTATCGGGCCACCAGGAAATCGAACTGGCGCTGGTCCGGCTCTACCAGGCTACCCAGCAGGACCGGTACCTCAAACTAGCCGACTGGTACCTCGAACAGCGCGGCCACGGCCATGGCAAAGGCGCTATCTGGAACAACAAAACCTGGGGAGCCGCCTACTGCCAGGACGACGTGCCAGTGCGGCAGATCAGCGACATCAGAGGCCATGCCGTGCGGGCCATGTATCTCTATACCGGCATGGCCGACGTAGCCGCCGAAACCCGCGATGCCGGTTATATGGCCGCAACCAGCCGCGTCTGGGACGATGTGGTCGGCCGAAATATGTACGTGACAGGAGGCATCGGCTCGTCGGTTCATAACGAAGGGTTCACCCACGACTACGACCTGCCCAACGAGTCGGCCTACTGCGAAACCTGCGCGTCGGTCGGTATGGTGTTCTGGAACCAGCGGATGAATCTTTACTCCGGCAACGCCCGCTACATCGACGTGCTCGAGCGGTCGCTGTACAACGCGGCCCTGGCGGGGGTGCAGCTAACCGGCGACCGCTTTTTCTACGTAAACCCACTGGCGTCGGCCGGGCAACACCATCGCAAACCCTGGTATGGTACGGCCTGCTGCCCCAGCAACGTATCGCGCCTGCTGCCTTCGCTGGGCGGGTATGTCTATGCCGCCGGCCGCGACTCACTCTATGTCAACCTCTACGTCGGCAGCGAAACAACGGCCAGCGTGGGCCAGCGCACGGTGCGGGTCCGGCAGGAAACGAACTACCCCTGGGACGGCGCTATTACGGTTCGGATCGACCCGGCAACGATGGGTACCTTTGTGCTCAACCTGCGCCTGCCCGACTGGTGCCGCTCGCATACCGTTCGCGTAAACGGCCGCGCCACATCGACCCGAACCAGCCAGGGGTATCTGTCGCTGAACCGGACCTGGAAAAAAGGGGATGTTGTATCGCTGACCCTCGATATGCCCGTTGAGGTGATCGAAGACGACCCGCGCGTGCAGGCTAACGTCGGTAAGCGGGCCATCCGGCGCGGGCCACTGGTCTACTGCGCCGAAGCCGCCGACAACCCCGCCGATACCAGCCTGACCGACGCGATCATTTCGGCCGATACAAAGTTCGTAGCCCAGCGCCAGCCCAGCCTGCTGGGGGGCATCACGACCATTCGGGCCACCAACCCAACCGGATCGTTTACCCTCATCCCCTACTATGCCTGGGCCAACCGGGAGCCCGGCCCCATGAAAGTCTGGTTCGACTGGCGGTAAACTCACAGGCTACCCGTCGCTCGCGACTACGCGTCCCGGTGAGGACATGGAACACGATGAGGACCGCAATGTAGAGACGCAAGGGATTGCGTCTCTACATTGCGTCTCATACGCGTCAGCAAAACCATCCGGACCACGGTGGTCCCGCCAACCGCACATCAAGCCCACACTATAAACCTACACCAGCTTCAACGCATCGAACCGGCGACCCAGGATGGCTACATCGTCGGCACCGAGGTAGTGGCGGAGGAGCGTAGCGTAGATCTGCCGAAAATCGACCGTGTACTTCAGGTCGCCTTCGGTAAGGTCGCTGAGGTTGGGAGCCTCGTTCAGCACCCGCTGCGACGGTAAGCCACCGCCAATCAGAAACACGTTGCTGGCCGTACCGTGGTCGGTGCCGTTGCTGGCGTTCTGCTTCACGCGCCGGCCAAATTCCGAAAACGTCATCAGCATCACATCGTTTTGCCGACCGGCCGCTTTCAGGTCGGCCATGAACGCGCCAACGGCTTCGGCATATTGCTTCAGCAGTCGCTCCTGCTGCCCCGGCTGGTTGATGTGCGTATCGAACCCGCTGATCGAGACGTAGTAGACACTCGTAGCCACGCCCGACTGAATCAGCTGCGACACCGTCTTGAGTCGGTTCCCCAGCTCATGGGCTGGGTAGGTTGCCATCGTTGACCGTACCGTTGCCTTGTCGAACACGTACTCCGCCGACGATACCGTTTCGGCCAGGGTTTTGTAGAGGTAGCCTACCGTTTCGTGGTCGTGGTCGTGCTGCTGGCTCAGGTTCCGGACCAGGCCGCTACGGGTTTGGTTGTAGAGCTTTTTGGGATCCAGCACCGCCAGTCCGTTCAGCCGGTCGCCTTTCAGAGCCAGGCTCAGCGTATCGTCGACCTCCAGCGCGTTATAGGGTCGGGCCTTGTCGGTTTTATCCAGATAACGACCGAGCCAGCCCGTTTGCAAGTACTGGTCCGAGTCGCTGCCGGTTTGCCAGATGTCCATCGACCGGAAGTGCGACCGGTCGGGGTTGGGGTAGCCAACGTTGTTGATCACCGTAACAAGTCCCTCGTCATAGAGCGCTTTCAGCGGGGTCATGGCCGGGTGCAGGCCTATGTCATCGTTCAGCTTCAGCACGTTCTCGGGCCTGATCGCGATGGTCGGGCGTTCGCGGTAGTAGATATCGTTGCGGAAAGGGACCACCGTATTGAGCCCGTCGTTTCCGCCCGACAGTTGTACCACCACCAGAATTTTACCCGACGGCGCCATGGTCTGGCCCATCGCCTGGGCTTCGTACGCCTTCAGAAATTGCGGGATCAGCATCGTTCCCGCCGTCGTAAAAGCCGATTGTCTGATAAAATCGCGTCGGTTCATGTTAGTGTGTTATTGAGCGATTGAGTGAATGGCGATTGAGTAAATTAATCAGTCACTCAATCACCAATTCACTCAATCACTCAATATTTTACGTTAGTTGATATTCGGGCAGGCTCATGAGGGCGGTGGTGAGGGCACGGATGCGTTCGGAGCGGGTCTGGCCGGGCTGGTTCGGCTTCCCGATCAGGCTGCGTTGTTCGGCGCGGAGCGGCAGGGGCAGCAGTACGGCCGCCAGCGCGTCGGGCAGGTCAGCGTCGGGGGTTTTGGCAAACGACTCCTCGAAACCCGCCCAGTCGACCGTAGTGCGAAAGGTTTGGCCTCCTTTGCGGGCGAGGGCTTCGGTATTCACGTCGCCGTCTTCTTTCGGACGAACGGGTACGTCGGCGGCTTTCAGCACGTAGTTGGGCAGCTGCATCCGGAACAACAGGCTCGACGAATCGATCCAGTTTTTTCCGCCGGGCCAGCCCGCTACGTTGGGCGGATAAAACAACACCTGCCCCAGCGTGCGCTGAACGAAGAGTTGCGGCTGCGGCTGATCGAAGGTGATGTTTAGCGTGTGGCGCATCCCGGCCAGCAGCTCAACCGGCGATTTGATGTGCGTCCCTACGTTCTGGGGCTCGTAGAACCAGTCGGCGGTAAAGATATGCGTCATCAGATCGGCCATGTCGTAGCCGTTTTTCCGGAACCGGGCGGCCAGTTCGTCGACCCGTTTTTTGTCTTCGGTTTCGTTGACGAAGAAACGGTAAATTTTGGCGGTGATGTGGCGGGCCGTCTGCGGTTTGTCGAGCAGCATCCTGATCACGTCCTCGCCCCGGAACGCCCCCGTCTGGCCAAACAGCGTTTTTTCACCCTCGTCGTGTACCCGTTCGCGAAACACGAACTGCCCGTCGAGGGTAAACTGCCAGCCCGTAAAGGCGCGGGCCGCTTCTTTAATATCCTGCTCGGTATAATGGCCCCGGCCCAGGGTAAACAGCTCCATGACCTCACGGGCAAAGTTTTCGTTGGGTGCGTTTTTGCGGTTCTGCTGGTTGTTCAGAAACTGGAGCATGGCCGGTTCTTTCGATACCGCCATCAGCAGATCACTGAACGTACCGAGCGCGTGCTGGCGCAGGGTGTTGGCATACAGCTGCATGAACAGGGGGTTCTGGCCCATGGTCCGGCAGGCAAAATGGCCATGCCAGAACAGCGCCATTTTCTCGCGGAGGGCGTTTTCGCCGGAGGCCATCCGATCCAGCCATTGCAGGTTGAGGTCGCGCACTTTTTCGGCATTCATCCGAATACGTTCCTTCAGCGCATCGCGGTCGAGTTGCCCATCGCGCACCATGCCCCGCAGGCCCCGCTTCGTTACGGCCGTCTCGGGGTCGACTACCTTCAGTTCGGACAGGGTATCGGGCCGTCCCATCAGCCGACGCACTACCGCCGGGAGTGACTGTCGGCTGGCTTCGGCCAGTTCGGCGGGGGTAGCCCCAAACGCGGCCCGATCCAGCAGATGTTTCCGTTGCTGCTGTTTGGTAAGTTTATCCATACGGTTCAGCGAGTAGCTATGCTGATAGGACAAACCGGCCTGAGCAAGGTTTAGACGCTGTTCAGAATTTTCTTTTTGTCAGGGATGTAGGGGCGCCATCCGATAATCACCCCTACATCCCCTGAGAGCTCGTTTGGGGAACATACTTGCGGACGTTAGTCGGCTAGATGGGCTGCCTTTTACACCCCCCAGCCCCCTAAAGGGGGAGTTAACCCCGCCGTTTTTTCTCCCCCTTTAGGGGGCTGGGGGGTGTAAAATCGGGTCTCTTCACGGTTTTATCTTTTTAACAACTCTTCACTAAACATCCCTTGAAGGGGGCTTTTCGGATCCAGATCAGGTCCGATCAAGTCTTCTTTGCGGATTTGGGGGTCAGTACGAACCGGTAAACAGGTCTGTAAACGTAGGCTGTTTACAAAGCAACAGAGCAGAGAACGAGTTTCTATCTTCCTATTCCGTGGCCGGTTTGTCAACCAACGCATTACCGCTCTCCCTCCCAGGGCTTGGGCCGCCAGCAATAGACAAGGCTGTGAAGTTCAGTGATACTCTCAAGATCACTCCTAACCGAGTAAAGCCAACCGGCCCGGGTGAACCGATTGATGGCCCGCTGCAAACTGCGCTGAGACAGACCCACCAGCGAGCCCGTCCACTCGTCGCACACCACCACATACCGACCCATGATCTGCGTGTAAAACAGCGGGTGAGCCAGCGAAGCTGATTTTAGAAAACCATAATTTTCATATGTCGTATAAAGCCGGTAACACACCATAGTATCGCGCCTGACCCGGGGCACAATTACAAAAATCACCCCTTTCTGATGGAATCGCTTATCCCTGGGCTCGTTCATGCGCCGATTGATGTAGTCAGGAATGATGCGCAGCAGAAACGTATCCTGGATAGCCGCCTGCTGCAGTTGCAGCGAGTCAGCGCGCTGGGCGGTGGCCCGGTTGGCCAACAGCAGCCCCAGCAGGGCCACCGCCAGGCCCCACCTAAAAACAGACATGGCCAGGCTTATCTTCATAGTGGTTTGGAGTGGTTAGCCATCGATATCACCGTCGTGTCTTTTTGAAGACCATGCCGTTGATTGGCTTTGATGAAGCGCCTGATCACAGCCGTATGCGCTTTGTCTAGTTGCACCAGGAAGGTCGAATCCACGCGAGGTGGGGTATCCCGGATCAACGCATATTCGTCGTTTGATAGCGTTAAAAGCAGTAACAGGAAAGTAGTCATCGCACGGTTCGTTTAAGGGCAGGTGGTTTGCTCGTGCTGAGTTTCGTCCAGTAGCTGGAGTTAGACGTTGCAGAACCGCGTTAGTAGCTGGCAGGATCTGATCCAGTTACCACGAACCAGCTGACTGTTGATCAAGTAGCTCCGTAATGCGGTTGGTTTAGCGACAAACACGACGAGTCCGGAGAATGACCCTATGCGGCAGAAGTACGGTTCATAGGTTCCTCCTGTGCATTGATCCCCCAGACAAATGCTGCCAGATTACCCTCTTTTCAGCCCACCCACACAGGCAATGCGGCTTGTACAATCCTGTTTATACATTAGTTGAAGTTGGGTAGATAAACTTATCCTGATCCGCAACGATACAACCCGAAATCACGTATCGTTTTTATACCTTCGCTGGTTATCTGTCTCTGCTTGTTCTGGTTACTATGCATCAACGTTTACGGTCTCTGGCCTGGTGGTTTTTTACCGGCTTTGTGGGTATAGGTTTTGTGAACAGCGGGGTAGCCCAGCCCTTGCCTCAGTATAACGCCCGGCAGCAGGCGCAGCTTCAGTCGCTGAAGCAACTGGTTCAGTCAGCACGCACCGACAATTACAACCGGGCCGTTCAACTGGCCAACCGGCTGGGTCGACCACTTGTCCAGACCTCCCGACGGGGCGAGGTTATTGTTCTCGACGGTCTCGATGACACCGGTAATCTGCGCTACGTCGGTACCACCAGCGCTACCCGGGCCGGTAACTCGACCCGCACCTCATCCCTGTATACCGGCGGCTCACTCGGGCTCAACCTGTCGGGCAGCAGCGAATCGGTCCAGAACCGGCTGGGGATGTGGGAAGTACGCGGGCTACCCAGGGCCACGCACCTGGAAATGGGGGGGCGCATCAACCAGATCGATGTGGGACAGACTACCTCGCCCGATGAAATACTTCACTCCACCCACGTAGCTGGCATCATGATCGCGCAGGGTCGGAACCCCCTCACCCGGGGTATGGCCTATGGCGCCAATCTCCAATCGTACAACCAGAGCAACGATGCGGCCGAGATGACCGGCGCAGCCGCGAACCTGCTGGTTTCCAACCATTCGTACGGCACCATAACGGGCTGGCGGTTCAACGATAGCCGCACAACCACCACCAAATGGGAATGGTGGGGCGATACGGCCGTTAGCCAGACCGACGATTATAAGTTTGGGTTCTACGAAAGCTCGGTCCGCACCTGGGATCAGATCATGGCCAATGCGCCCTATTATCTGATTGTCAAATCAGCCGGTAACAACCACGGCAGCAACGGGCCGGGCGCCGGACAGCCCTACTACCTGGGCAACAGCAACACGATCAGTACCGTGGCCCGCGCCAGCCAGAACGGCTACGACAACATTCCGACCCAGGGTAACGCCAAAAATATACTGACCGTCGGGGCCGTCAGTAACCTGAGTGCGGGCTACAATCAGCCCGGCGACGTACAGATTGCCGACTTCAGCAGCTGGGGCCCCACCGACGACGGCCGCATCAAGCCCGATCTGGTGGGCGTGGGAGTCAGCGTCTTATCGACCAGCTCGGCCAGCGACAGTGCCTACACCACCCTCAGCGGCACGTCCATGTCGACCCCCAACGTATCGGGAACGCTGCTCCTGCTTCAGGAACTGTACGCCCAGCGCAACAACGGGCAGTTCATGCGGGCGTCGACGCTGAAGGGGCTGGCTATCCATACCGCCGACGAAGCCGGCCCGGCCCCCGGCCCCGACTACCGCCACGGCTGGGGCCTGCTCAACGCCGAACGCGCCGGCCGGGCCATCCTCAACACCGACCGGAATTACCTCGTCAGCGAACAGACCCTGACCCAGAGCCAGTCGTACACCCTGGCCGTAGTCGCTTCGGGCCGGGGTCCGCTCGTGGCAACCATTGCCTGGAACGACCCCGCCGGTACCACAACCTCGCCGGTTACGCTCAACGACCGCACCCCCAAACTCGTCAACGACCTCGACATCCGGATCAGCGACGGGCCGACCAGTACGCTACCCTGGATACTGGACCCCGCCAATCCGGCAGCCTCCGCAACCCGGGGCGACAACAGCCGCGACAACGTTGAACAGGTGCTGCTGGCCAGTCCGGAGCCGGGCAAGTCCTACACCATCACCGTGTCGCACAAACGCAGCCTGTCCGGCACCCGGCAGGATTACGCCCTGCTCGTGAGCGGCATTGGCGGCCAGGCCTACTGCGCATCGGGGCCCAGTTCGTCGGCCAACAGCAAGATCAGCCGGGTACAGCTCGGCACGATCGATCAGGCAGGCGGCAACGACTGTACGACCTACTCCGATTTTTCGCAGACCACTACGTCGGTACAGGCCGGTCAGCAACTGCCGCTCACCGTATCGCTGGGTACCTGCGGAGAAGCGCGCACCGTAATCCTCAAAGCCTTTGCCGACTGGAACCAGAACGGCACCTTTACCGACCCCGGCGAAACCATTGCCCAGTCCGGCACACTGACCAACACGGGCGTTTTCTCGACCACGGTCGGCATTCCGGCTACGGCGCAGAACGGCCAGTTCATCCGGCTCCGTATCGTGGCCGTCGAAACCGCCGATGCAGCCACCATCAGCGCCTGTGGCACGTACGGCAACGGCGAAACGCAGGATTACGGCCTGCGGGTGATACAGACCGTCAACGACATCGGCACCGTGGCGCTGCTATCGCCCCAGAGCGGCTTCTGCGGCCAAACCAACCGCGAAACCCTGGTAACGGTGCGCATCCGGAACTTCGGCTCGGCAACCCAGCGCGACATACCCGTCAGCGTCACGATTACCGATACCACGACGAACACACCCGTTGCTACCCTGACCAGTACGCTACCGCTTTTGTCGGCATTTCGGCAGGCCCAGCTCACCCTTACCCTGCCGGCTACGACCGTACTGACGCCGGGCCAGCCGTATCGGTTTACGGTATCGACGGGGCTTGATACCGACCTGAACCCCGCCAACAACATCCTCTCCGAAACCCGCGTAGCCGCTACCCAACCCCCTACCGGCCTGTTTGCGGTAGTACGCTGCGGCAGCGATACGGCCATTGCCCTCCGCAACACCGGCGGTGGCACTGCTTTCTGGTACGATGCCCCCACGGGTGGCAACCTGCTGGCGGCCGGTAACCGGGCCGACGTGAAGGCCCTGCCAGCAAGCGGCCAGTTCTACGCCAGCCTGAACGAGTTCTCGGGCAGTATTGGCCCGGTCGAAAAGCGCTCGTTCGGCGGGGGGACCTACGGCACCGGTTTCCAGCCTGCTCCGCTCGTGACTACGGCCGTACCGCTCCTG
This sequence comes from Spirosoma sp. 209, assembly GCF_002006735.1. Taxonomy (NCBI): domain Bacteria; kingdom Pseudomonadati; phylum Bacteroidota; class Cytophagia; order Cytophagales; family Cytophagaceae; genus Spirosoma; species Spirosoma sp. 209. The sequence continues at coordinate 78,966 of NZ_MVEC01000025.1, forward strand.
ATCGAAAGTGCCCGGCTCTACATAGGATCGGCAGGACAGCTGACCTTCACCGTTCGGCGTTACGACGATACCCCCGTGTCGAGTGTGACGCTGGATGTAGTGCCGACCCGTGGCCAGAGCGTGACTACCCTCACCGGCGGCACCTACCCCGACGATGCCGCCGACCGGGGTGCCGTTTATCCGCTCAACCTGCGCCTTCCCGAAGCGGGTCAGTATAAGATCACGATCGACTATGCCGATGGGGCTTCTATCTTCCGGAGTAATCTAAGTGTATCGGGGTTTCCGTTCCAGCTCCGAACCCAGACCGGCCAGCCCGTCGTGACCATCAGGGGCTCGCTGTTCAACAACGGCACGACTACCGATACCCTGACAGCGGCCTGGTACTATTTCTACGACCTGAAGGTACGATCGCTCGACTGCCCCGCCCCGGCCCGGGTGGCGGTTACGCCAACGGCTGGCACCACCACCGCGGCCGCGATTACAGCCAGTGGCTCTACCAGCCTCTGCGAAGGAAGCAGCGTTACCCTCCAGGCCAATACGGGCAGCGGACTGGCTTACCAGTGGCTTCGTGACGGGCAAGCCCTGGGCGGAGCCACCAGCAGTACCCTAGCCGCGTCAGCAACGGGAAGTTATGCCGTTCGGGTTACCGGAACCTGCCTCCCGGTCCTTTCGGCTGCGGTGCCGGTAACGGTACGCCCGGCCGAAATTCCGACGATAGCAACCAGCGGGCTGACCCTGACTACCAATGCCGTCAGCAACATTCAGTGGCTGCTGGATGGCATTCCGATTGCGGGCGCTACGGCCCCGACCTATACCGCCGTTCGGGCGGGGCGCTACTCGATCCGGGGCGGGGTCAACGGCTGTGGCGAAGGTATCTCCGCCGAAGTCGTGCTGACCATCCTGGCCGAAGAACCCACCCTCGACGACCTGTCGATACAGGCTTATCCGAACCCGGTCACCCGTCAGCTAACCGTATCGGTATCGGCCGAGGGACTAACCGCCCCCCGTCTTCGGCTCACCGACGGCCGGGGTCTCACCGTTCGGTCGGCCCCGCTGCAACGGGACGGGAAAAATTTCAGGTCCGTTCTGGAGATGGGCGATTTACCCGGCGGTACGTTTTTTGTAGTAGTCGATAACGGGCCCGACGAGCGCGTTCGGGTGAAACGTATTAGTAAGCAATAAACCATTACCTCATCTGCGTACTTTATTCTGGCGGCAGGCAGCTGCCTGTATCAATCGATTAGTCCATCATCCGGTCGGGAGCCGGATCAGGAGTCTCTTTTTGCTCAGTTGTTTGCCGGTTCTGCAACCGTTCGTCAGCGCCCAGCCGCGTACGGCAACGCAGTCACCTGCCTGGCAAACCGACTTACTCCGGCAGTATACGGCCCGGCAGCAGCGGACCGCCCGGCTGGCGAAACAGCATGGCTGGCCCCTCATCAAACGGTATTCCGGTCAGCAGACCTTTCGCCTTCAGGACGTCGATGATACGGGGCAGCCCGTCTATTACCGGCTCCATAATGCCGAAGCCGCCGACGCTACCCATACCACGGCCTTATACGGTGGCAGCTCTCTGCCGGTCACGCTAGTGGGCAACTCAGCCCGCATGGCCGGGCGGCTCGGCTTGTGGGATGGCGGTCGCGTGCTGGCTACGCATCAGGAACTGGGCCCGGTTCGTATTCAGCAAAATAATAACTCGGCCCCACTCAGCGACCACGCCACCCACCTCGCCGGAACCCTCATCGGCAATGGAACAGATAGCCGGGCCAGGGGTATGGCCTACGGTGCTCAACTTACCGTCTGGGACTATACCAATGATCTGTCTGAGTTAACCTCGGCGGCTCCGAAACTATTATTGTCCAATCATGCCTACGGCCCCGTAACGGGTTGGGTCTATAACCCGTCGCGCCCCGGCACCGACCCCAATCTGAAGTGGGAATGGTGGGGCAACACCGCCATCAGCGCTACCGATGACTACCTCTTCGGTTTCTACACCGCCAAAGCCCGCGACCTCGACCGGCTCGCCTACAACAATCCGTTTCTGCTCATGGTCCGGTCGGCCGATAACAAACGGGTCGATACCGGCCCACCCGCCGGAACCCCGTATTTCCTGCGCGATTCCAACAACCAAAGTACCCTGCCCCGCCAACGCAACGACGCCTATGACGTAATTCCAGCCGAAGCCACGGCCAAGAATGTTCTGACGGTAGGCGCTGCCGACATAACCCAGGGGGTTCAGCAGGTAACCACAACCGACTTCAGCGGCTGGGGACCGACCGACGACGGCCGTATCAAACCCGACCTGATGGGTCTGGGCACCCGTATTTACTCGTCGATGAGTAGTAGCAACGCCAGTTACGGCACCTACAGCGGTACCAGTATGGCCTCGGCCAATGTAACAGGTTCGCTCTTTCTGCTTCAGGAACTCTACGCCCAGCAGCGGGCCACCAGCCCATCGGCACCGGGTCAGTTTATGCGGTCGGCTACCCTGCGCGGCCTCGCCCTGCATACCGCCACCCGGCCTAACCCGGCAACGGGCCCCAACTACCGTATGGGTTGGGGGCTGCTCAATACCGAGGCAGCCGCCCGGGTGCTGCTCAACAACGACCTGGCCCATCTGGTACTGGAGCAGTCACTGGCGCCGGGTCAGCTGTTTAGCCGCCGACTGGTGGCAGAGGGCAACGAACCGCTCATCGTTACCCTCTGCTGGACCGACCCCGAGGGGACGGCCAGCCCGGTAGCGCCGGTATCGGTCAACAACCCAACTCCCAAACTCGTCAACGACCTGGACCTGCGCCTGACCGATAGCCAATCGACCCTCTTTCCGTTCGTACTGGACCCCGCCAACCCGGCAGCCCCCGCCACCCGGGGCGATAACAGCCGCGACAACATTGAACAGATTTATATTGCAAACCCCATTCCGGGCCAGGCGTATACCTTACAGATAGCCCACAAAGCAAAACTGACTTACGGTAACCAGCCTTTCTCCATCATTGTAAGCGGCCTTCGCCGGGCCAGTTGCGGCCTTACCGTACAGATTAGCCCCAGACGAGATACTATCCTCTGCCCCGGCAACACCTTATCGTTACAGAGTTCGATCGAGTCGGATTTGTACCAGTACCAGTGGTTGCTAAACGGGGTCAGCATAGCCAGCGCCGAAACAGCCCGGTATACAACGACCCAGCCCGGCAGCTATGCGCTGCGTATTACCGACCAGACCGGTTGTGTGGCCACGTCAGCTCCCGTTAGCGTCAGTGTGCACACGGCAGACGTGCAGATCAGTCCAACCGGCGAACAATGGCTCTGCACCGACGGCAAACCGATTCAGCTACAGGCGAGCGGGCTGTCGACAGCAAATGCCCGCCTGACCTGGCTCCGCGATGGCGAGGTAATACCCACGGCAACCGGCCTGTCGCTCTCTGCATCCCAGCCAGGCCGTTACCAGCTACAGGTCAATATGTTGGGCTGTGACATCCGGTCCGAACCCACTACGATTCGGCAAACCACCGTCGACTCCATAGCGCTCACCCCCACCGAAACCCAGCTTTTTTTACCGCTCGGAGCCGCCGTCACCCTCCGTGCACCCGTCGATACCGGCTACCAATACCAGTGGTATCGGGACTCGACGGCGCTGCCCTATGCAACCCGGGCCCAATTATCGGTTTCGGAGTCGGGCACCTATGCCGTGCGGATTACGCAGAAAAGCTGCATAGGCTGGTCTTCGACCCGAACCGTACAGCTGATGGTGCTGACGGCCACCACTCCCACCACTGATCCGCGGCTTCGGTACTTCCCCAACCCGGCTCATACCGCCCTGTCGGTGCAGTATACGGATCCGGTAGCCCGGCAGGTAGACGTTCGGGTGTTCGATACCGGAGGCCGGCAGGTGTTACCTGCGCAGCGGCTCAACCGTACCGGCGGAAGCCACGCCGGAACAGTTCCCCTGACCGACCTGCCTCCCGGCCCTTATCTGCTGCAACTCCTCGATGAACGGGGTAGCCAGACCATCCGTTTTATCAGACAGTAGCCCGAACAGCATCGGCCCCGACCCGACAGAGCGTTTGCGCTGCCAGATCGGGGCCGACCTAAAAAAACGGGGCTGTTATTTACCCTTCGTACCTGAACCGGCTTCCTGAGCCATAGCCAGTTTAACGGCTTCGTACAGGTTGACGATACCGCCCGTTTTCGACAGGCTGGCGAAATCGACCGAGTCGCTCGTTTCGGGTTTGCGCACCTTCGTGCTATACGGCGTGGCCGACTGCATGATGATCCGCTTCAGATCGGCATAGGTCAGCTTAGGGAAATACGACTTCAGCACAGCAGCCACCCCCGCCACGACCGGCGAGGCCATGCTGGTACCGCTGTTGTTCTCGTACTTGCTGCCCGGCACGGTAGAGTAAATGTCTTTACCCGGCGCAAACACATCGACCGTTTGTTTACCGTAGTTCGAAAAGCTGGCTACCAGATCGTTCGTGTTTGGCTCGGCGCTGGCGCCTACCGTAATCACGTTCGGAATCTCTTTGCCATCCAGGAACCGGGGCGACGGATAGTTGGCCGCCGTGTCGATGTCTTTTCCGTCGTTACCGGCCGCGTGTACCAGCAGAACCCCTTTCGAGAGCGCATACCGCTCAGCTTCTTCAACCACCTCGCGCTGGGGCGAATAATCTTTCCCAAAGCTCATGTTGATGATCTGCGCGCCGTTGTCTACAGCATACCGAATGGCATTGGCTACATCTTTATCACGCTCGTCGCCATCGGGTACGGCCCGGACGCCCATAATCTGTACCGCATCCGCAATGCCCATGATACCGAGGGTGTTGGTCCGGTCGGCACCGATGATACCGGCAACGTGGGTACCGTGGTCAGCGCGCGGGCCCATGATGTCGGCGTTCCCGTAGTTCCGCTCCTTCAGGTCGTTGGGGTTGTCGCCCACAATAGCGCGGCTGTCGAAGTCGGGGTTGTAGTTGTACTCGGCGCGGGCTTTGAGCTGCTCGTTGGCTTTTTCCAGCTCGGCCGTTACTGCGTCGGCATCGGCCGCACCCTGCTGCCGCAATAACCGCAGAATACCGACCACCGGCCGTTTCAGCGCAGCGTTGGTGATCGTATCCGATACTTTACTGAGCGTAGTAGTGTCGAGTTTGGTAACGTTGAGCGCTTTTTTCAGGGTCGTAACGGCGGTAGAATACTGCTCGTAGAACTGGCTGATTCCCTGATACTGCGCCTTATACTGTGCCTGGTTTTTTTCTACTTCGGCCTTCGTTTTCACGTACAGATCGTATTCTTTCTGCTCGGCCGGCTTCAGCGAGGCCCGGCTTTTACCGTCGTATTTAGGCTTCAGCTGGGCATAGAGCCGGGTTACCTCGGCCGTTTCGTAGCTGACATTTCGGCCATCTTTCCCACCGATAAAGTTCCAGCCGTGGACATCGTCGACGTAGCCGTTTTTATCGTCATCTTTCCCGTTACCGGCAACTTCTTTAGGATTGACCCATAGCACCCGGCGCAGGTCTTCGTGGGTGGTGTCGATACCGCCGTCGATAACGGCTACCAGTACCGGCGTAGGTTTTCGATTTTTCAGGAGTTCGCGGTAAGCGCGCTCCACGCTGATACCGGCCGAATTATCGGTTTTATCGCGGAGATACCATTGGCTCTCCTGCGCCGATGCTGCCACTGAGAACAGACAAATCGACGCGCTAACAAGGAGTTTCTTCATGAATTGTAAACAAATATTCTTCACAAATTACGAAGAAACCCGTGATTTATAGACTTAAAAGTTGTTAAATGGCGCGCTTCGCTGCGTTACTTACGAATGTCAGCAAGCCGCAACCGCTCAACAACGGCTGGCGTCTGGCTGATGATATCAACAAGAGCAACCGAATTCAGATCCACCAATTGCTGGGCAGTAAGTCCATAGAGCGCGGCCAGTTGCTCCAGCCGGGGCAGGTCCAGCCGGGTAGTGCCGTTTTCCAGTCGGCTATAGGCCGACTGCGTGATACCGAGCTGATCGGCAACCGCTTCCTGAGAGAGACCACAGAACTCGCGCAGCTGCCGGATTCGGGTCATGTAGTTTGGCATAGATAGGCAATTTTAAGCTACGGACAGTTTAGACACCAAAGTTTCGATTAGGAGACTTACCAGTAAAGCTGTATTGCGTGAAATCACCTTTTTTATGCGTGAAATCAACCAAAAAAATAATTACTAATTCTATAGAAATGATAGCTAAAATTACGTTTACGTCTATTTGCGCAGATTTAATTGACACATTTTTATACATATAATTTCTATATTTTATAAAGACTAAATTCTCCAGAATCGATACCTATTTTGGTTTATGCGTAAAACGCATGACGATATGCACAATCTGCATGATTTATGCATTTTACGCATAGCTTCGTATAGATACCCCTATCAACTTTGCAACAACCAATCGCTACTTATTCGGCTGGCTCGAGACGGTTAGAAAAGTTGAAAGATTGGGAGACTTAAACTTTTAACGAGTATGCAGAATGTATTGATCTTTCCGGATTTGTGTGAGATGTCACAGTCTGAAATGTTGGTGATCAATGGTGGCCTGTGCAGTGGTCCCAAAATTCCTTGGGATAAGCTCAAAAAAGGTGCGCAAACTCTCTGGAATGAAGCCAAGAAAACTTGCGCTGTTAACTGTGCATTGTCGTGGTGCGAAGGTTTTGTAAAGGAAATGTTGAACTAACAAATTGAAACCCATGAGAACTTTAGATTTTGGAGTTACGGAACTGTGTCCGGAGGATGCGGTTGTAATGAATGGTGGTCAGTGCAACTGTGAATCAGGTGGAGTGGCTGCTGCCAAGGCTTTAAAAGTTTGGTGGGCAGAAGTGAAACAATCTTGGGGGCAATACTACGTCAACAAGCAGGCCGCTGGTGGCGGCATACCAGGTATGTAAATTATTATCCTGACCCAAACGATAAGTTGGGTCAGGATAATAATTTTAATAGCTAATGAAATCGTCAATTCTTGATTTCATCAAAATACACCTGAAAGTACTGACTGCTAGTTTGGCGATAAGCTTGTCATTCGCATTCGTTTCAGAGCTATTACATGAGGATAATGAAAATTTTGAAAGTTTAAGTGATATGATCATAATATGCTTAATATTAGCACCACTCATAGAGACTCTACTATGCCAGTATATTCCTATGATATTGTTAATCAAGCTTAAATTTAATACAAATATTCAAATTCTAGTTTCCTCTACAATATTTAGCGTGGGCCATTATTACAGTATTAGTTATATGATTTTCATGTTTATATTAGGGATACTATGGGCATGGTATACAAACTATTGTCGAAATAATTTTAATAATTGCTATTGGCCTGTAGTGTTCCTACATTTTAACTACAATCTGATAATAATCGTAGTGCAAAATATTAACCACATATGAAAATTATGAACTTCAATCACTCTCATACCTTTCTCCACACCCTAACCGTCCGTAGCCAGCTTATTTATACGTCGGTATTGAGACGCTGGCAGTCATGTTCGTTACCTATATAAAGCAATTACAATCAATTAAAATTACTTATCAACTTGCTTATATGTATTTTGTGGTTTTCACGTTTTCTGCTTGTCTAGCTAATAGTTATTGCTATATGTTATGTGCCGGTTGCAAAACCGTGGAATTCACATTTATGCACAATTTGCATAATTTATGCATTTTACGCATAGCTTCGTATAGATATCCGTATCAACTTTGCAACAACCAATCGCTACTTATTCGGCTGGCTCGAGACGGTTTGAAAAAGCTGGAGGATTGGGAGACTTAAACTTTTATAAAATGAACCTCCTAGTTCTGCAAAACTCTGATTTTTCTGAAATTGATTTACAATCCGCTTCAGATATTAATGGCGGAATGCCTGAATGGGTTAAAACCTTAGGGCGTAAATTCACCATAGGCTACATAGTAGAAGAGGTCGTTTCTCACTGGGACGAAATTGAGAAAGGTTTCGAAAAGGGGTATAAACAAGGGCATCAACGGTAAATCTATTGAATACAATGAAACAATTTGAAAACTTTGAAGAGTTGTCGACCGCAGAACTTGTCTATGTAAGTGGTGGCGATTCGTTTTGGTCAAGAGCAGGTCAGGCTATTGGCTTTGTTGTAGGCAGGATACATCTGAATGTTCAAGAAGAATACGCTAAATATTCAAAAGATCCTGAACTGTACATGGCTACTCACAGTAAATAAGAACATAGCTATGCAAGGAACATGTCGCATTTCTTGTATAGCTGTTCGTAACGGTCATTATCAATTTTTATCAACATCTACACAACCATATGCAAAACATTACACTCTTACCAAAGTGGCTCTTTTCACTTCTATTCAAAATGAATAGAGCCACTTTGATAATTTTAACTACTATACTCACCAATTGCATATCATTCATATTTTCTCTTATCATTGCACCAATCTTCAATGATACCGCAACCGGGTATCAAACCGGCGATTCTATAAAATTAATTATTATCGTAATTATAATTACACCTATTGCTGAAACTATTTTATTCTTTTCTTTGATTAGAGTTATCTTGCAAAAAATAGACAGTTCAGGCAAATACTTTATTATTTTATCCTCCATTCTGTTTGGAATTAGTCATAATTATAGTATCATTTATATAATCGACACCTTTATTACGGGTGCAATTTGGGCATATGTATATTTAATTTCAGAGAAAAGGCTAGAGAATCCTACAGTTAATTTAATTATTATACATATACTTTGCAACTGCATAATGACCTCCCTATCCTTGATATGATTAAGTACATCTAATCAAAATTCAAACATTGTTGATGCGTGAATTAGTCTGTAAAGACGTCTGCTCGCAGCAGTTGTCAAACTTTCTTAGAAGGTGAACCGACCAGATGTACACTTTACAGGCTTACTGACGAGTCAATAAGGCAGGCACAACGAATTTAGAAAACCTATCAGCAACAGTGACTCCAAACCTTATTTATAACAACCGACAGCTACTTATTCTACTGGCTCGAGACGGTTTAAAACGTGGAAAGGGTGGGAGACCTGTAACTTTTTATAAATATGACTACGGTACAATTAAACACTTGGAACGTTGCGGAGTTAGATCCAACTGCTGCAATCGAGACAGATGGATGTTTTGTGTGGTTTATAGTAGCTGGCGTAGCTTTATTAGCAGCAAGTTGTCAAAGTGGCTCTGGTAATAACCAAGCCGTTGGTTGGAGTAATACTCAACATGCCCGAGCAGATTGTAACCAGACAACAAGCCATGGCCATGTACATGGTCACCTGCACGTTGAAGCTAAAAAATAATATCATGGTGGCAAAATTATCTTCAGATGAGTATGCGAACTTTTCATTAGTAGAAATGACTCATTCTGAGCTAGTAGACACTGATGGAGGTCTGATATGGTTTGTTGTTGCTGGTGTAGCCCTTTTAGCAGCAGCTTGCCAGGGCGGTACTAATAACCAGCAGGTGGTTGGCCACCACAATACGACCATTGTTGCTCCTCCGGGCAATAGCACAATTGTTGCGAATGGAGATACAATTATCATTCGTAATCATCGGTAATACGATTGTTGTTGATATAGACTCATAGGGCAAGGCTGCATTATGACAGCCTTGCCCGCATAGAATAACAATTCTATTATGAAAGGTAAAATAGCCATTTGGCCCTCCTTATTGCTAATTGTAATGTTTCTCGATTTACTGTCTACCTATTACAGTGTCCCTGACTTAAAAAATGAGAGAAACTGGTTAGTGTCAAAATTGGGTTTCAACTGGTTAGCCTTCATAGTGACTTATCTTTTTACAGGAATCATTGAGATTATATTATACTATATTCATTTATGCAGCTACAAGTATAAATGGATTGAAATTATTTCTATAAAAAGCTATTTCTCTAATGTCATTAAAATCGCTATATTCAACAAAGTTATCTTAGGTAAGAATAAATTTTTAAATGGATTGATTAATTTATTCGGTTACTCAGTTATAAGGCTTTCGTTCCTATTAAAACTCATAGCCACTATTTCAAATATAATCGAAGGTTACGCGCAAAAACATTACATATTTGAGTACGGAGGAAATAATACATATTATGCGATTAGTAGGGGATCCTCTCTTAAGCAGTACCCAATCTTGGAAAATATAGCATTTAAATGGTTAGAAATGGAAGATTTAGTAGAAGAAGAATATGACATATATATACGTATTATCTTATCTCTATTAATTTTTATGTTTTTTATCCAATTTGAGATAAAAAGAATGACCAACAAAATAAAAATGCAACGAACCCTGCACTTGAACCATTAGGTGAGACATAATATATACCTCTTAGCAACCCATATGAAAAAGAGCAATCGAAACATTTTTTTGATTTTGATTTCTTTTATCACCGCTCACACTATATTTTCTAATTGGCATATAGTGAAAGCTTTTTTAGGAAAATTGTTCTCGTAGTGGCTATGAAATGATATGGACGCGATCACCAACCCAGCCTTACCAAATATTGCTAGCGCATTGACACTTCGGTATCGATGCTTATGCTAGCTGCACTTGCTACGTTACCCTTCATTGTTGTCGGTGTGTCGGTGCAGGTTAGTGGGCTGACAAAGTTTATGTCCCTGTCAATCTGTATCTAGTGAACAAAAACATTCAGATCCAACGCGATTATGATACACTATAAATGGCATAAACTAATGTTTTATCTGGCCGTAGTGTTAACCACTTTACATTCTGCCGAACTCATTTATTGGCTAGCTATTTCAGCAGAAAACAAAACAAAATTGGCCATCATTATAATGAAATTGATTACCTCCTTATGCTGCATTTATCTGTCCAATAAGTCAGAAAAGAACAGATAGAACATGGACGCGATCACCTACCTCCCTACTCTTACCGTTCGTAGCCAGCTCATCTACACGTCCGTGCTGGTAGCGATAGCGGTTGCCCTGGCTTCGCTGCCGTTCATTGTTGTCGACGTATCGGTGCAGGCCAGTGGACTGGTACGGCCCGTAGCCGAACGGAACGAGGTAAAACCGCTGGTGGCCGGGCGCGTGGCAGCTCTGCTGGTCCGAGAGAATCCACTAAAGGTCGGGGCTGTACTATTGCGGCTGCAACCCTCGACTCCGGTTCCGAACAGTTCGTACAACGCACCATTCAGCATCTTAGGCAATCTGGCAGAACAATTGTCATTATCGCCCATCGACTGAGTACCGTTCGGCAGGCCGATAAAATTATAGTGCTGGATCAGGGACAAATTGTCGAAGAAGGCAGTCATAGCGACTTACTTCAAAATGGGCAAACGTATCGGCATTACTGGCAGCAACAGACCGAGCTGGTATAAACGCTGGTTAGATTCTTCCCGCAGCCGCTACATTAACCTGCTGAATCATAAAACCCGTTCCGCCCTCACGGTTTCCCGTGCTGGCTGGCGCGGTAATGTTCCTGGAGCATGTCTTCGCCCCAGTCGTTTGTCAAATCGCGGACAACGGTATGGATGTGGTTGGCACTCGTCTGCGTGTTATCATACTCGATCAGGATAGTAGGCCCATGAATGCGATAGTACCAGCCTTTCCCCTCGCCCAGTTCAGGCGTCAGATCACCGGCCCACGCAAACCGCAGGCTGTCGAGTCCGGCTTTCTCGAGTTTATTCAGCTGCTGTTTGGCCAGGGTGATGCGGTAGTTGGCCAGGTAGGTTTGCAGCAGATCCATGAATAACTTTTGCTGATCGGCGGTCATATCGGCCAGCTTTAGCCCGTCCATCCGTTCCAGCGAGGCTTTTCGTTTGTTGCTCGTCACAATATCCGGGTAGGCCACGGCGGCCAGTACAGCCTCTTTCCGCTGGTCGGCCGATAAACTTTTGAGCAGCGCAAAGGCCCGCTCCGTTTCCAGCTTCAGAATTTGCCGGCCTTTCTGGGGTAGGTCCTTCACCCGTACATCGCCCATCCGTTTGTCGGCCATCTCAGGGTCGTACTGCAAAATGCCCGGATTGCTGCCGAAGAACGTTGGCGTCTGCGCCAGCACCCGCCCGGTGAGCGACATAAACTGAAGCGATAGGTGGTGCCCTTCCAGCCGCCAGCTCCATGGCTTATCGGTCGATGGGTCGCCGAAGATGCTGAACGAGTAGTTCTCGGGGTCGCGGTAGGTGTCGTTGGGCGGGCGGTTGTCGATAACCCGCAACACGTTTTCCATGTCGATGATCGACGTAGCTTTCTCGTAGCCCTGTTCGCTGAGCCCCGTTTTGAGCAGCGCCATGGCTAGTTTCCGCTGGTTAGTGGTCATCTGCTTCAGCGGTAGTCCCTTGCGTTCGCGTGGCACAAAATGCCAGTTGAACCGTTCTTCGTCATCGAAGGTAAACATAATATGCTTCCGCTGATCGGGCGACAAAGCGCTCAGGAACGCCTTTCCGGACTCGCGCATGTCGTCCAGCACGGCTTTCCGGGCAGCCACTGTCTGCGCCGACGCGCCCATGTATACAACGCTGTGCAAAAACAGCAGCCCCCCCGCGAGTAGTCGGAAACAGATCATACCGAATAGAGTTAATAACGTTACGCTAAAGTCCTGATACTAGTGGATTTACTTTCGGCAAATGGCTTTGTTAGGCTCCGGTCGGGAGGCTCCAGAATTTAACCGCTCAATCAATACAGATGTATCAAATCCGGCCTTTTTGCTAACAACCGCTCCCCTTTACCGGTTGTAGCTATATCTCCACTGTCACTCTGCACGTATGTCAACCCGGCCACCAAACAATAGCTCAGGACCACTTGATCATCTGGCACTTCGCTATCTGCGTCAGGCATTGGACACGGCACATCCTACCGATGAGCCTTATGTACTGAACCCGACTGAGAGCCGCGTCATCCGCCGAACCAAAGTTGTTACGCTCACCATGGCCGCTCTGCTCGGCATACTGGGCGTGTTGATGTTATACCTGCCCCAGTACAGCTGGCCCGACCTGTTTGTCAGCACACCCATCACCCTCTTTGGTACCACCTATGCCCTGCCGCTGGTTACGATGCTGTACGGTCTGCTGCTGGTCTATCTCGAAATCAACCTTCTGATCGCCATCAATTTACGGGGTGTAAAAAATATTATGCAGGTATGTCAGTTTCCAAAGGCCCACGATGCTCAGTACGAACGTCACCTGCGTGCACTGGCCGACGCGGCCCTGGAGAAAACGAATCGGGGCGTATTGCGTTTCGGCATAGACCCGTACCTGAACCTGCCCCGCTGGGGCCTGACCATGTTCTTTCTGGTCAATATGATTAGGGGGGCGCTGAGCAGCCTCGTACTGAAGTTTCTGCTACGCCGGGTAGCGGGGCGGTTTGCCCTGCGGCAGGTTACCGATCTGGCCGGCCTGCCAGTATATGCGTTCTGGAATGCGTGGGCTTCGTGGCAGGTATTGCATGAAGCGCAGGTACGGGTTATGGCTCCGCTGACAATCCGTGAATTTGTTAATGAGCTCTACGATGAGTGGGGCAACAATCCCCAGTTTAAACCACTCATTCTGGAAGCTCTTCAGTACGTAGCCATCCTGAAACGGCAGTATAATTACGCTCACTTCCTGCTAACCGAAACGCTGGTGCATCGGTTTGAGTTACAAACCAACGCCACGCTAACGGGCCATTTTGCCGAACAGGTAGCCAACGCGCCGGTTGAGGTACGCCGGAGTCTGGAACGCCTACTGGTGTTCGGCGTGCTGGTAGACGGCAAACTATCATGGTTCGAAAAACGTCGGCTACGGCAACTCCGCCGGAAAGGACTCCTCAGTAATTACCAGCCCGCAGACATCCAGCGGATCGGCAGCGAATACAATGCCGGCCGGGGCCTTTGGGTGTAAAGGCATAAAGCGTCTATACGAAAAAGGGGAAAGACCAGCTGGTCTTTCCCCTTTTTCGTATAGATCATCCGCCACTTACAGGCTTTTGCCCGCGTCGAATATGTCTTCCTGGTCAGGCATATGGGGGTTCACGAACACATCGGCCCCATTGATAGTACGGCGAGTGGGTTCGGCAGTCGGTAACTGCCGGTGATGCCGATACGCCTTATCCGATGAATAGTGGCAAACGAATGATTTGCGGGTCAGGGCTGTATTTCTAATTTCGTCGCCCCCGTGGGCCAGGGCGGCATGCCACAACAATACATCGCCTTTTTTTATCAGCAACGTTTTCCTCTTGAGACCAGCCTCCTGACATCTCTTGTCGAGGTAGTTGGCGAAATCGTTGGGATCGCGGGTCGACTGCCCGTTGAAGAAAATACCGTTGCCGAAATTGAATTTATTCAGCGTGTGCGAACCGGGGTAATAGAAAAGCGGGCCTGAGTCGATGTGAACATCTTCCAGAGCGACCCAGGCAGCGGCCAGATGGCTCGGAATTTCGGAAACAACATAGGCAAAATCCTGATGGGTTGCCTGCTGGCTACCGTATTTGAACAACAGACTTTGCATACCGATTACCTTGTCGTTAAATACCGCGCTCAGGAACGTTACGATGTTACGGTGCAGCATGATCTTCTTACCAATCACCGAGTTGTCGTGAAAATCCATGAACTTGATGTAAGGACCGTTCAGAACCTCTTTCGGCACGTCCCGGACGGGCTGAACCGGTTTCTGCGTGTAGGCGGGTAGATCGACCCGAACCAGCGTCTGGTGTTTCTGGTGCTGGTCAATCAGCTCCTCTACTTCGCGCCAGAGCTGTTCGACCCAGGCCGTCTGGATGGCCTGCTCCAGGATCACATAGCCATTGGCTTTCCAGAATCGCATCTTCTCGGCCAGGTCATATGGCAGGTCGGTAACGGGTTCGCGTTGCCGCAGAAAGCCATCGATATCGGCGTCTTTCTTGTCGATCCAGGGGAGGGTTGGGTAATCGAATTCAGTGACAGGTTTAACCGGCGGGCTTATTGTTTGCCGAACAACAGCCTTCAACTTACTGATCAGACTCATTAATACTAGTTGGATAAGTACGCGCTAAATATACCAGAAAAATTAGTTCTGATACTTAGTAGGGGGCACTAATCCAATCATTTCTATTGGTAGCCATAGGTAACCCATGCTTTTTCGACAACCTGGCGAACTGGGCATGTCAGGAAGGGGTAACGGCAACGCTGTTCCGGATAACCCGTACTTCGTTGATCCGTTTATCGTCGGCGGATACTATGTGGAAGTTGAACCCGGCATAGCTTGTCTCGTCGCCCGATTTCGGTAACCGGCTGAACAATTCGAGCAGCAATCCACCCAGTGATTCACTATCTCCCTGCACCGCTTCGAAGGTGGTAGCATCTACATTCAGCACACGGCATACGTCTGTAATAGGCACTTTTCCTTCAAATACAACCGTGCGCTCATCTTCGCGTCGATAGCCGGTAGGCGTGTCATCGTCGAATTCATCGTTGATATCACCAAATATCTCTTCGATGATGTCTTCCAGGGTTACAAGTCCGCGGGTGCCGCCGTACTCATCGACCACAATTGCCATATGTACCCGTCGCTTCTGAAAGTCCTGTAGCAGGTCGTCGACTTTTTTGTTTTCGGGAATGAAAAAGGCGGGCCGGAGCAGCGACTGCCAGCGGAACGAATCGTCCTGATGCAGATGGGGCAGCAGATCCTTGATGTACAGCACCCCTTCTATTTTATCCAGCGATTCGCTGAAAACCGGCACCCTTGAATAGCCCGATGCGTTGATCTGTTCCATCAGTTCAGCAAACGTCAGATCGTCGGCAACGGCCGAAATATCGGGTCTGGCCCGCATCACCTGCCGAGCATTCAGGTTGCTGAAGTTGACAATCCCTTTCAGAATTTCTTTTTCCTCGGTAGTGGCATCGGTGCCGGTCAGTTCAACGGCCTGGCTAAGCTCCTCGACCGAGAGTTTGTAGCCCCGGCGCTCAATGCGTTTGTCGACCTGGTTACTCAGGCTCACCAGCAGCGCTGAGAGCGGGCGAAACAAAACCAAACCGACCTGCGCCAGCGGAGCCGTCCGGCGGGCCACTGTCAGGTTGTTCTGGCTGGCGTATACTTTAGGAACAATTTCGCCGAAGAGTACGATGACCAGCGTAGTGAGCAGGGTCACCCCCGACAGAACGAGGCCCGATTCGTGCGAAGCCTGCGAGTAGATCCAGGTCAGGTAGGTGACGATAACGACGATAGCTATGTTCAGCAGGTTATTGAAAATAACCAGCGAAGCCAGTAACCGCTTGGGCCTGTCGAGCAGGCTCGCTATACGTTTCTCGTCGGGCTGTACACTATCCCGGCAGCGGGCCCGGTCATCAGGCGAAAGGGAGAAGAAAGCCGCTTCGGAGGCAGATACAAGGCCTGCCAGCGTCACCAGAAGTAGCAGCAGGGCCGCATAAGGGCCGTAAAAATCAAAATAGGTGCCCCAGCCTTCTGCGGCTGGGAGCACCTGTCGGGGAAGAGGATCGCTAAGGTCCATGTACGTCAAATCTCGTTCAACAATCGAGCGTGGCTAGAATGGAAGGTCATCATCACCACTGTTGCTCTCAAAAGGCATCGGGTCGGGCTCCCGACGGCGCTCTGGCGCAGCCGCCTGCTGACGGGCCGGGGCGGCCTGCTGACGGGTTGCGGCCGGTTGCGGAGCGGGGGCCGCCTGCTGACGGGCGGGGGCAGGTTGTGCCTGCGGAGCGGCAGCCGGAGCGTCATAACCCGTTCCTTCCTGACGATCATTCGGTCCGCTCAGGAACTGGAACGTCGTAGCCCGTACGTTCAGGGCAAACCGTTCTTTTCCTTCCCGATCGGTATAAGTCTCTGTGCGCAAACGGCCTTCAACATAAATCTGCTGCCCTTTGCGAACGTATTTTTCTATAGTTTTTGCCTGATCATTCCAGACCTCAACCCGGAACCACTCCGTCGATTCAACCTGCTCTCCGGTACGGGTCGTATATCGTTCATTGGTAGCAACGCTGAACTTAGCCACTACCGAACCGCCGTCCAAATAGCGCACGTCCGGGTCGCTGCCTACGTTGCCGATAATAATCACTTTGTTAAGACTTGCCATTGTTGTTCTAGTTGGTTACGTATAAAAATCCAGGGGTTTAAGAGAGATAAAGATACTGAAACAAACGTACTTATCCAAATTCACGGGCCAAATAGTTACTGATCAGAACGGGCTTCGGAAGCTCGTTTACCTGATCCATAGTGTACCAGTTCAGGCCTGTTGGCAGCTGCTCTAAAAGCCTGTCCGGCAAGTCGATCAGATGGAAAAATGCCCGAATTCGCTGGTGCGATAAAAGCTGCGACAGTTCAACAACATAGGCCGTCGATACTCCCTGCTGCACCAGTCCGCTCACCGGATCAGGCAACGCCAGATCGCGCAGCGTCGTAACAGGCTCGTCGGTTTCCTGAAGGTAGAAATCGAACAGATTTTGCCAGATGTCGCGGGCCGTACGTTCACGAAGGGCGAGCCGGCCGTTGTTTCTGAACACGAGATAGGAATAATATCGATCCCGCACAGGCGATTTTTTTGCCTTGACCGGCAGACGACTTTGCCGCCCGGTCTGGTAGGCCACGCAGTGCTGCTGCAGCGGACACAGCAAACAGTCGGGCGAGACGGGGGTACACTGGATAGCCCCGAACTCCATAACGGCCTGATTATAGGTAGCCGGATCGTTGGCCCGCTCGATCAGGCGGGCGGCCAGCGCGGCAAACGTCTTCTTAGCTGTTGTCGTGGTGATATCCTGATCGATCCCAAAAATCCGGGCCAGCACCCGGTATACGTTGCCATCGACCACCGCTACCCGCTCGCCAAACGCGAACGACGCGACAGCCGCAGCCGTATAGGCACCTATCCCCTTCATTTTCAGCAACTCCTGATAGGTATCGGGGAACTTACCGGCACAGTGTTCGGTTACGTAGCGGGCAGTCTGGTGCAAATTTCGGGCCCTTGAATAGTAGCCCAGCCCCTGCCATAGACGCAGTAAACTCTGCTCGTCGGCACGGGCCATATCGGCAACCGTTGGGTAGGCAGCAACGAAGCGTTCGTAGTAGGGTTTTCCCTGCGCCACGCGGGTTTGCTGAAGAATTACCTCCGACAGCCAGATGCGGTACGGGTCGCACGTATGGCGCCATGGCAGGTCCCGTTTATGGTGGTCGTACCACCCCTCCAGAACGGGCGCAAGTATCGTTTCGGTGACGTTAGCGTCTGATTGCCAATTCAAAATAAAAGCAGAAAATACAACGTTGGGTAAAGAAATGGGAAAGTCGGGGTTTTATAATTTACCAGAAACCCCTACCTTTGTGTCCCATTTTTGACACCCGAATTTTCAACAATACAGTAAACGTTAAAGTTTAAAAAGTCGTGACGAAAGCAGACGTAATTGCAGAGATCGCCGATAAGACCGGGATTGACAAAGCCGAGGTAACCAACACGCTGGAAACCTTCTTCTCGGTGGTTAAAGACTCATTGGCAGAGGGGGAGAACATCTACGTGAGAGGGTTCGGCAGTTTCATCAACAAAAAGAGAGCGAAGAAAGTAGCGCGGAATATTTCGAAGAATACCGCTATGGTGATCGACGAGCACTATATTCCCAGCTTCAAACCCGCCAAAATTTTTGTTGAGCAGGTAAAAACCAGCGATAAAGCCAAAGTTGCGGCTGAGTAACTGAAAACGCCCTGACGTTTCCGGGCGCCTGACGTTTGCGACGCATCATGTAGTCTTATGAATAAGTACGTATTGCTTGTTATCGTTTTGGCAGCGGCTCTGACAGCGGGCTTATATACCCGACCCAAAGTCGTTGTACGCAACACCGATAAGCAGTTAAGTGAACGAGCGTCGCAAACGTCTGGCAACCGGGCCTCTACTACTGACTCGCTCAACCAGGCGGCTTCGGTAGGTGCTCCTGATCCGAGCCAGCCCGACCGCTCGTCTATGCACAATGAGCCTTTGTCGGCAGCGGTTCAGCAACGTGTGGTTGCGTTACAGCAACAGTACGCATCGGCTGATGCCGCCAAACGGCTCACCATTGGCAAGCAGCTGATCGACGTATTCAGACAGGCCAATCGATTCGACAGTGCCGCCCACTACGCGGGCCAGCTGGCGATCGAACAGCCTACCGAACAGAATCTTCTGCAGGCGGGTGATCAGTATTTTGAAGCGTACACGTTTGCCGTTGATCAGCAGAAAACGGCAGCGCTGGGCCAGAAAACCCGTGATTTTTACCAGAAAGTACTGGCCAAAAATCCGAACCTGCTGGAGGCTAAGGCCAATATGGCGATGACGTATGTAAATACCGAAACGCCTATGCAGGGAATCATGCTGCTGCGGCAGGTGTTGCAGCAGGACCCTACGAACGAGCTGGCCCTGTTTAACCTGGGGTTGCTGTCGATGCGGTCAAATCAGTATGAGCGGGCCATTGAGCGGTTCCGGCAGATTCTGATCGTGAATCCCGCGAGTCGTAAAGCCCAGTTTTATCTGGGCATCAGTCTGGCCGAAGCCGGTCAGAAGGAAGAAGCCAGAAAGGTGCTGGCGCAGGTGAAACAGCAGGAGAAAGACCCGCAGATTCTGGCTGCCATTCGTGAATACGAAGAGCGGCTGTCACAATAACAGGTACTACAGGTACATTACCTGTCTGAACTCGTTTATCACTAGTTGGGTCTGCCGGTTGGCTGGCCGACATTTATTTTCAACCATTAAACACTGTATACAATGCCTTGCGGTAAGAAACGGAAGCGGCACAAGATTGCCACCCACAAGCGGAAAAAACGGCTCAGAAAAAATCGGCATAAAAAGAAATAGTTTACCGTTTTCAGTTCGCCGTTTTCAGTAGCCCGCTACCTCGTACGAGTAGCTGACCAAACCGCCAGTCTGCGGGAACGTCCCGTGAAAACCAACGATCTGGAAACTGGAAACTCATTTTATAGAAGCCTCGGCCGGCCTGCAAAGTCCGAACGTGGCTTCTTTCTTTTTACACAGCCATTTTAACCGTACATTCATCTTGTGAGTAATGAATTAGTTATCAGTTCGACTCAGAAAGGTGATCGGATCGCACTCTTGCAAAACAAGAGGTTGCTCGAGTATCACGAAGAAGAGTTAGACAGCAGCTTTACTGTTGGCGATCTTTATTTAGGAACAGTCAAGAAACTATCGTCGGGGCTCAACGCAGCCTTTGTGGATGTAGGCCACGAAAAAGATGGTTTCCTGCACTATCAGGACTTGGGGCCGAATATTAATTCGCTCAACAAGTTTGTCAAAGATGTTATCGCCAAGCGCGTCACCACTGGTCGGCTAAACGGCAGCAAGCTGGAGCCGGTTATCGAAAAAATTGGGAAGATCGATAAGGTACTGACGAAAAACGCTCCCATCCTGGTTCAGGTGGTTAAAGAACCCATCTCAACCAAAGGCCCACGCCTTTCCTGCGACATTTCAATAGCAGGCCGCTATCTGGTTCTGGTGCCGTTTTCAGACGGCGTAAACCTATCGAAAAAAATTACCGACCGTGCCGAACGGTCCAGGCTCCTGCGGCTGATGTCATCCCTGAAGCCCCAGAATTTCGGCGTTATCGTTCGTACAGTAGCTCAGGAAAAAGACGTAGAAGAACTTGACCGCGACCTGCAGAACTCACTGGCCAAGTGGGAACAGGCAGTCAAAACCCTGTCAGAAGCCAAGCCCCGCGATCGGGTGCTGGGTGAGATGAACCGGGCGTCGTCGATTCTGCGCGACATGCTCAACGAGTCCTTTGAAAGCATTACCGTCGATACGCGTGAATCGTACGACGAAATCCGGAATTACATCCACACGATTGCGCCCGACAAAGAAAAAATTGTTAAGCTCTACAACGGCAAAACAAAGGTATTTGAAGCGCTGGGGCTCGAGAAACAACTCAAATCCCTGTTTGGCCGATCGGTAAGCTTACCCGGTGGCGGTTACCTGATTATCGAGCATACCGAAGCGCTGCACGTCATCGACGTTAACAGCGGCAACAAGTCAAACTCAGAGGAAGATCAGGAGGCTACGGCTATCAGTGTTAACCGCGAGGCCGCCAAAGAAATTGCCCGGCAGCTCCGGCTGCGCGATATGGGCGGGATCATCGTTGTCGACTTTATCGACATGAAGAAAGCAGAGAATAAAAAGCTCCTGCAAGACATCATGCGCGACGAGATGAAACCCGACCGCTCCAAGTTTACCATTCTGCCCCTGACCAAATTTGGCCTGATGCAGATTACCCGACAGCGCGTTCGGCCCGAGATGAATATTGTTACCCGCGAGGTTTGTCCGACCTGCGGTGGCACCGGTACCATCCAGGCCAGTGTGCTGGTTACCGACGTAATCGAGAACAACCTCGACTATGTGCTGACTAAACAGAACGAGCGTGGTATTTCAATCTCGATGCACCCGTTTCTGTATTCATACTATACCAAAGGCGTTTATTCAAAACAGATGCAGTGGTATATGAAGTACAAAACTTGGGTAAAACTGGTTAAAGACAGCTCGCTGGGCATTGTTAATTTTAAATTCTTCAACAAATCAGGCGACGAGATAGACCTCGGCGGCATTGTCTGAACCAGCAGATAACGAGAAAGGCTTACCATCTGGTAAGCCTTTCTCGTATCGTTAATATTGTAATAGTTAGTAAAGCACTTCCATTTCGACGAGTTCGCCGAATACTTCCTGTCCAACTACTTCTTCTACTGACTCAACGCTATTCAGGTTGAGCAGCAGATCGCGCAGATCTTCCGTAATCTCATACGTCTGATACAGACGCCGGTCGAACAGGATGGGGGCCTGTTCCAGATCGCAAAGCGTATAGCGATCCGCATTGAAGGCCGGTTTTAACATCCGTCTCCGCATCAAATGAGGACGAAATTTCTCTGGCTCGAGGAAAGAGTGAACAAAATTCCACCCTTCCCATTGTTCCGGATATCGGTTCAGATACGGCCAGAAAGCGTCGTAAAGCTGTTGCATAGCCTCCCGACAGTACATTTCCCGGTCACTCTGCCGAATGGGGCGTATTGCACCCAGAAACTGCAACACGTTAGTCAAGTCATCCTGCCGGTAACTCACGACCGGTACGATTGGCACGCCAGCAGCATGCGATAGATACCCTACCCCTTTGCGGGTCAATAACCGTCGCTTGCCAAACCTGACTGACAGAAATTGATCTTCCTGGCCCGGCTCGGGAGCCGTCTCAGGACTTCCATCTACATAAACGATCAGTGATCGCCCGGCTTTCAACTCTCGCAGTACCGTTAAGCCGGCGGTCGGACTCCCCGCTTCGACTATCCGGAATGAATTGGTCAGTCCATGTTTCTGGCGCAGACCCTCAATGTGTTCAACCATACCATCGCCCTGGCTACGATTCATGTTGTTCCCCACCAGCAGCACACAGTCAACCCCTTGTCTGAACAGTACGCTGGTCAACAGCCTGTACGAGCCGAGGTGATAGGTGCAATAAATAGCTGGGGAACTGGCCGCAAACGACGCCGTACGCGTTCCGTTCAGTTTCACCAGGTCGCCAGCCGTCAGACACTGCTGATCGAAGGTGGCGAAGATCTGCTGCAACAGAAGCTGCCTGAAAAGGCTTTCGTGTTCGGTTCGGGGGATATGGGGCAGTACGTTCTCTACGTTCGCCGAAAAGGTCGTGAACCTCATCAGATAGCCCCTCTCCCGCTGCAAGTCGACCCGCTCAAAATGTTCACGACAGCGGGCCAACTCCTGCCTATATAATGTCCGTGGGGTTGGCATGGTTTGTGCGGCTTACAGCGAGAAAACTGGCTTGTTCTGTCCGTTCATCAGCATGACAGAATCACAGCAGATTGGGCTCTTTACGAATTTGAATACGTTGGCTGATTCGGACTTGGCAACTGATTTCGACAAAGATTTCAGAACACTGGCTGGTTTGATGGCAAATTGCTTTTTCATGGTGACTGTCAGTTTGATTGTTTTTTGGTTGTTTGTAAGCCGGCGTTTGTAGTGCCGTTTTGTTGATACAAAGCTACCAGGTGGCCCAGGGGCTGACAATCACGAAAAAGTCACAAAAGCATGTTGGAATTAGTTAATTATTACCAGTATCTTAGTCGAGATTTTGAATAAGGGGACAGCATGAAGGAGATCCGACTCACCCGCAGTTTTCTGAGCAAACCGATCAACAGCATTCTGATTTTGCTGGGTATCATTTTGCTCATTGAAGCGGTTTCATGGTCGATTGGCTACGCCATTAAACTTGACAAAGTAGAGAAAGCAGGCGGCTTTCTCAGCTATGTCGGGTTGGTGGTGCGGGTTTTGTTCCTGCCTGAGTTGGTTACGCTTATCATCACTATTGCACTCATTAACCGCTATCACAAGTGGATAAAGCTGGTTTCGGTCGAAAACGACTGGCAGGCTGTAGGGCTGTACGAGCTCAAATTTCTGCCTGTTCTGGGGATGGCATTCTGGATATTCAATCCTTTCACACAAACCGTCCGGTACATACTGGAACAGTTCCCCACTTATTCGCTATCAGATTATCTCACTTTTTACCTGGTAGGCACCTACAACTGGGCCACTTACTTTAAGTATTTATTCCCAGTCATACTAATCGGTTACATAGCCTTAAATATTTCGCTGCTGTCAGACTTTCTGAAACAGCGCCGGGAAGCCCAGGAAGCCGCCGAGGCCAAAGCCACCAAAGCCGCTCAGGAAGCGCTGGCCCTATCGGCCACGTTTGTACCTAAACCCACTCCTACCACGCCATCGCCTTATCTGACCCAGTTGAAAGGCAAAAATGGCGGTGGTGAGCTAACTTTTCCGATCAACGAAGTCTGCTTCTTTACGGTAGAAGACCGGAGTTATTACGCAGAGCTGACCAAAGGGCGATATCTGGTGAGCAAAACGCTGAATGAACTCGAAACTGAAGTCGACCCAAGTGTCTTTTTCCGAATAAAGCGAGACTATATCATCAACCGCCAGGCTGTTCAGCATTACTCATACTGGGAGAATGGCAAGTATATAGTACGGCTTAATACCCCCGATGCACACGAGATCATTGTTCCCCGGGCTCGTATGCAGGAATTCAGAGAATGGCTGCAAAACACCCAGTCATCGCAGACAGACACCGCTGCGGATTCGTTCGTTCTCACCTCCTGATCATTACAAATAGCTCTTGACAGCAATACCATAGCGCGGTAACTGCCTGCAGCTGCTCAATTCCAGCTTTTTGGCGATATGAGCCTTGTGGTTAATAGCTGTTCTGTAGCTTATGCCCAGTTGCTCGGCTATTTCGGTAGCCGTATGCCCGTTGGCAACCATCTTTAGTACCTCTCGCTCCCGATCGGTGAGCCGCTTGAGTTCATTGCGTGTACTGTCGGCCAGAATTTCAACCCCGAAATTCTTGAGCAACGCCATAAATCCCGTACTGTAATAACACCCTCCGCTACTTACCGTCTGGAAACAGCGGTGCAGTTCTTCGAGACCGTCACTGGCGTACAGAAACCCGAAAAAACCCAATTGCATCGCATTGGCAATCATCCGTAAATCCGGTTTACTGGCGTACAGTATGAACTTGGTTTGCTGGTTCGATTGCCGCATCTGATGAACAATATCGAAACTCTGCCGGCCTGATATCTCTGACTCCAGAATAACACACTGCGGACGCTTGACCCGAATCTGCTGTAGTGTATCTTCAACCTCTACCGCACGACCTACTACATTATATCCCTGCTCTTTGAGGAGCTGGCTTAATACCTCGCACGTGAACACTTCTGACTGAGCTACGAGTATTGAAAAATCCCGGCGTCGAATCGCAAAACTTTTGGCGGCTTCCTGGCCGTCGGTTGAGTAGTTCATAATATACTAGGTTGCATAGGTGCTGAAATCTAAAGCTCACCTGCCCGACAAGGCAAGGGTCGATGTCTGAAATCACCTATTTTCCGTCTGAAATCACCCATAAAGGTTTGTTGGCGTCTAAAGCCATCCGACTTTATGGGTGATTTCACGCATAAAAAGGGTGATTTCACGCATGGTGACTTGTCTAAACGAAATAGAAGGGCCTATTTTGATCATCAGTCAAGAATCACGTACTCAAATTTTTTGTGTGATGAATCAGGAAGAAAAGGTAATGTCGTCTGGATACGAAGCGTCATCAGTAGAAGTACAAAACGTGATTATCGAGTGGGCAAAAGCTGCCGAAGCGTTTCATCAGCGTTATGGAAAGCTAACTGAGGTTATCAACGTTTTACAAGTTACGGCCCGGCGAAATCCTGGTGCCAATAAAGCAAAGCTGCGTCGGCTCGTCGCCCTGCGGCAACATATGAGCGATGCGCTTATGACACTGTTGCTGGATATGTCTGGTCAAAAACCAGGACGTTCTGCACAACCATCAAAACCAGGTCAGCTGCGTTCGCATACCTGCCTCCTGGATGAGCTAAACCGCGAAATTGACGCTGAGTTGGTCAGTTTCAGCAATGTAGCCCAAGCATAGTGTTCACTTCCCTATTGATAAAGGTAAGTCCCTCGATTCGTCGAGGGGCTTTTTTTATGGTAAACGTAGTAAATATTTACTACGCGATGAACACAAATTGATTAAATGAATAGTAAATGTTAGCATTATTGCTAATACACATACAAATTCGCAAATAGTTACTTTCCAGGAAAAATCCAATTTTAACTCAGACAGATCAGCCCGAAATAACGGTTCCCAACAGGGACGAAATCTGCATATCAATTCGCTTGAAATGCATGAACTCGGTCATAAGCTGATCAGCTTCTTCAGGAGTTTTGCTGCTGACCTCGCGGAGTTGTTGTTGAAGGGTAACCATGCGTTGCTCGGCCAGCATTTTCTTGATGCGCAGCACGTTTTTCCAGGCTGCTTCGGCCAGGATTTTCACTTCCTCTTCTGACGGGACGAATATCTCGTGTTTCTCCCACCCATCACTGATCTCGTACCGGGGGGTTGTCAGATTGATAGCCTGGTGCTGCATGTCGGCAGCACTCGCATTCGGCACAACGGCCGGGTTTCGGTTCAGGAAGTCGTGGGCCAGCAGGATCTCTCCCCGACTATAAGCCTCCCGATACAAGGTTAACATCAGATCATAGGGCGAAGTTTGAAACTCGATCTCATGCAACTCCGAGAGCACATACTGGCAGAGCGTAATGCCGGGCTCCAGTTCCCGGGCTCCGTAGTTCATCAGCAACCGGATACATTCTTCCTCCTGAAACGAGAGCGGAGTACGGGCCGTTGCCGCCAAACTGGGCCTGGGGGGCGCTGCTGCTTCATCGGGAGGCATATCAACGCTCAGTCCGTTAAGCAGGGCATTGATCTCCTCCAGCGACGCATCGGGTTCGGGGTTGCCGCCGGCTGGTTGCTGGCGGTTGTTACGATCGCGTTGGCGTTCGGCCTCTTTCTGCCGCTGATCCTGCTGTTGTCTGAGAAGCCGGTTGATCTCCGAGATGACCGACTGTTCACTCACGTGAAATACCTGCGCCACCCGCTGCGACAGGGTTTGGCGTTTAAGCGGGTCGGGTATTCGGGTGATACTGGCGCATACGTCCGAAATTCCTTCGGCTCGTTTGAGGGGATTATCGCCGGCTTCGGCCAGCCACTGACTGGCTTTGAAATCGATGAAATCTTTCGAGTGGTTCCGGATATACAGTTTAAAGGCATCGGCCCCTACTTTATGCACGTAGCTATCCGGGTCTTCGCCATCGGGTAACAGCAGCAGCCGCAGGTTCAACCCTTCTTCCAGCACCATGTCGAGACCGCGCAGGGCCGCTTTGATACCAGCTGCGTCGCCATCGTAGAGGATGGTCACGTTGGGAGTGAAACGGGCAATCAGCCGGATCTGCTCGGTAGTCAGCGAGGTACCCGACGAGGCCACAACGTTTTTTATCCCAGCCTGATGCAGCGAGATAACATCGGTATACCCTTCTGTCAGGTAGCATACATCCTCCTGTCGAATGGCCTGCTTGGCCTGAAAGATGCCGTATAGCACCTGGCTCTTGTGGTAGACCGTTGTTTCGGGCGAGTTCAGGTACTTTGGCTGCGTTTTATCGGCCTTTAGAATACGCGCGCCAAAGGCAATGACCCGACCCGACACATTATGGATCGGGAACATGACGCGCCCCCTGAAGCGGTCGAAGGTCTTGTTATTTTCCTTGCTTAAAATGAGTCCGGCTTTCTCGAGCAAATCGCGGCTGTATCCACGGCGGCTGCCTTCCTGCAAGAGGGCGTCCCACTGATCAAGGCTGTATCCCAGGTCGAAAGCCTCGATGGTTGGGTTCGTGAAGCCACGTTCCCGAAAGTAACTCAGGCCGATGCTCTTGCCTTCGTCTGTTTGCAATAAGGTTTCCTGAAAAAACGTCTTGGCAAAGTTCAGCACGATCAGCAGGCTCTCCCGCTCATTCTGGCGCAGCAGATCTTCGGGTGTCTGCTCCTGTTCTTCGATCTCGATACCGTATTTCTTGGCCAGATAGCGCAACGCTTCGCCATAGCCAATGTTCTCGATATCCATGACGAACTTGACAGCGTCTCCTGCCTTGCCGCAGCCAAAACACTTGTAAATCTGCCGCGACGGGTTTACGTTGAACGAAGGCGACTTCTCATTGTGGAAGGGACAGCAGGCGGTATAGTTACTACCGCGCTTCTTGAGCGAGACAAAATCGCCGACCACCTCCAGGATATCTGCCGCCTGCCGGATTCGTTCAACCGTTTCTTCAGGAATTCGCATTGGATTTCATTACGTAAATGAGTACCCAAATTTACGCCGAAACGCGTCGCAATGACGGTTTCATACAGATAGCTCACACCTGTTTTGGCAGTATTTTTGCTATTTATATAGTTGATCGCAAATGTGATCATGCGTAGAGTGGGTCTCAAAATCACGTAACACCGTATGAACCGACAAGTACTTCCCGCTAGATATATGCCCCCACCTGGCCAAAATCGCCTTATTTCGATAGCTATACTTTCTCTGCTGGTTCTGCTACAGTCGTGCCGCAAACAGCCTGACGATGTAGTAGCCCCTAACGGCAAACCAACCAACCTGTACTCGGCGGATGTGGCTACCAAATGGGCCTCCCTTCAACTTAAGCTAACGAAAACTACGGCTGGGTTTACCCCGCCCGTTGCGTCGCGTGCTTTGGGATATGCCGGCCTTACTATGTATGAGTCAGTCGTACCTGGTATCACCAACCGCAAATCGCTGGTAGGGCAGCTCCAGGGCCTGACAGCTTTGCCTTTACCAGAGATCGGCAAAACCTATAACTGGGCACTTAGCGCTAATGCTGCACAGGCCGCCATCCTTCGTAGTCTGTATGCCAATACCTCGGCTGCTAACAAAACCACTATCGACTCGCTCGAAACGGCTTTGCTAACTCAATTTAAAGACAAAGACGAAACCATAAATCAACGGTCGGTAACCTTCGGCACCGCAATTGCCAATGCGGTATTCGAATACTCAAAGTCAGACGGTGGCCATGAAGGGTACAGCCGTAACTTCCCGACCAGCTACGTCGTTCCAACAGGTGCCGGTATGTGGCAACCGACCGAGAACGGTATAAAAATTCCGATGCAGCCCTACTGGGGACGTAACCGAACGTTTGTAAAAGCCAATGATGAACTGGCTGTACCGAAGCCTCTGGCTTATTCAACCAACACTAACTCAGCGTTTTTCAAGCAGTACATGGATGTCTATAACAAGTCAAAAGTGCTGACCCAGACTGAGAAAGAAATTGCCGTCTGGTGGGCCGACAACCCCGGCGAAACGTTTACACCACCTGGTCACTCCTACAACATTGCCCAGATTGTAGTAACGACTGCCAAAGCCAATCTGGCCAAGGCGGCAGAGACATTTGCGCGTACCGGCCTGGCAGTCTCGGATGCATTCATACTGTGCTGGCGATGCAAGTTTCTCTACAACAACCTGCGCCCCTACACCTACGTGCGACTCGCCATTGACCCCGCCTGGGTTCCGTTCTGGCCAGCTCCGCCCTTCCCGGGCTTCCCGTCTGGTCATGCTACCCAGTCCTCGTCGGCAGCTACTGTACTGGCGGCTATGTACGGTGAAAAATTCACCTTTACGGACAATTCGCACGTCAACCGCTTTAAGGATGCAGCGCGGAATGTAGAATTCAAAGCCCGTACATTTACATCATTTTCCGCTTCGGCGAAAGAATCGGCAGATTCGCGTTTTTACGGCAACATACATACCGCACAGGATAACGAAACAGGGCTGGCTGAAGGCAAGAAGATCGGCGCTAACATAAACGCTCTCGCCTGGACGAAATAGGTCTAACAACAGTTCGGCCCCCGAGCGTACATAAGCGGTACGTTCGGGGGCCGAACTGTTGTTTATAAAGAAGGGCTCAGTAAGCCCGAACGAGCTTACCCTCCATGAAGTTAACGAACGCCTTATTAACGACGTTATTCCCACCCGGCGTTGGGTAGTTACCCGTAAAGTACCAGTCGCCCGAATGGTTGGGGCAGGCGCGGTGCAGGTTCTCAACCGTTTGGTATACCACGGCTACCTGAGCTTTGAGATCGGATGGCGTGACGATCCGGGCCACCTGCTGCGACAGTTCATCGTGCGTGAACGGTTCAAACAACGCTTTTACGTAATTTTCTTTGGCGGCATTGCCCGACTCGATGGCCGCTACACACTGGGCGTAGACCTCTTCGATGACGTCTTCCTGGTTCCGCTCCCGCAGCAGATCGAGCGCGGCCCGGAAACCAACGAACTCCTTGAACTTCGACATGTCGATGCCGTAGCAGTCGGGAAAACGGATTTGCGGAGCTGACGAGACAATGATGATTTTTTTGGGACCCAGCCGGTCGAGCATCTTCAGGATGCTTTTCTCAAGCGTTGTTCCCCGTACGATGGAGTCATCAACCACGACCACGTTGTCTTTACCCTTCCGGATAACTTCGAACGTTGTGTCATACACATGCGATACCATATCGTCACGCTGGCTATCGTCAGTAATGAAGGTGCGTAGCTTCACATCTTTAGAAACCAGCTTTTCTACCCGCGGCCGGAACGACAGCACCCGGTCGAGCTCCTGCTCGAACAGAATGCCCTCCATGATGGCTTTTTTCCGCTGCTTATAGAGATATTCTTCCAGCCCTTCTACCATACCGAAGAACGCGGTTTCGGCCGTGTTCGGGATATAGGAGAAGACCGTGTTTTCGAGATCGTAATCGATCTCTTCCAGAATCTGCGGAACCAGCAGTTTGCCGAGCATCTTACGCTCGTTATAAATATCGGGGTCGGTAGCCCGCGAGAAGTAGATCCGCTCAAAGCTGCACGACCTTTTTTCGACCGGCTGGATGAACTCGTACTCGCCGTACTCACCGTATTTGTCAACAATAAGCGCATGGCCGGGCTGTACTTCCTTGATTTCGCTGTATTCTACGTTGAATGCCGTTTTGATAGCCGGTTTCTCCGAGGCTACCACCACCACTTCATCGTCGGCATAGTAATAGGCCGGACGGATACCCGCCGGGTCGCGCGCTACGAACGAGGCTCCGTAGCCCGTCATACCAACCATGGCATAGCCACCGTCGAAATCGCGGCACGACCGGTGCAGAACCCGTTGCAGATCGAGGTTGTCTTCGATAATGTCTGACAGGTCGGGGTTTTCGTAGATGCCCTTGAACCGGTCGAAGACGCGCTGGTTTTCTTCGTCGAGAAAATGGCCGATTTTTTCCATCACCGTTACGGTATCGACCTTTTCTTTGGGGTGCTGACCAAGCGAAACCAGTTTATTGAACAGGCTGTCTACGTTGGTCATGTTGAAGTTGCCGGCCATTACCAGGTTCCGGCTGCGCCAGTTGCTCTGCCGGAGCATAGGGTGGCAGTTCTCGATCTCGTTGGCGCCATGGGTGCCGTAGCGGAGATGGCCCATCCAGACTTCGCCTGTAAAAGCCACGTTCTCCTGGAGCCACTGCGCGTCTTTGGCCTTGTCCCGGTTGCCTTTGATGGCCTTCCGGAACTTCTTGTTGACCTTCTCGAAGATGTCGGTCACCGGCCGCTGATCAACGGAGCGGTAGCGGCTGATGTACCGATGGCCCGGTGGTACGTCGAGTTTGATGTTGGCAATACCGGCCCCGTCCTGGCCCCGGTTTACCTGCTTTTCCATGAGCAGGTAGAGCTTGTTGGCTCCATAAAGAGCCGTTCCGTACTTATCAATATAATACTGGTACGGTTTGCGGAGCCGGATTAGGGCAATGCCGCACTCATGTTTGATGGCGTCGCTCATGAGGGGTTGTCGCTGAAGCGAAGAGTGTTTTGGTGAATAACGAAGTAACGACCCTCTTCGTAAAAGGGTTCGGCATCGGTATAAGCAAAGGTAGAGAAAGTGAGCTGGAAACAGATGGGTTGTCAACTCATTTTACCACTTCCTCAAACGGGTAGTTTCCCGGGTTGACATTCGACCTGCGATTCGTCATATTTACAGCAATTGGCTACGGCCGAATGGATGAATAACGCCGATGGACTCCGGTTTTGTTATTGCGGTCGGAACGGCCGTACTGTTGATGATGGCCGTGTTCATCATCATTTTCGTGGCCTATTACCAACAAAAACAGGCAAAGCAGCAACTGGCTCTCAAGGAGTTACAGGAACAGCACCGGCGTGAGCTTATGGCAGCGACCTTCCGGGGTCAGGAAGCCGAACGCAAACGCCTGGCCGCCGACCTTCATGATGGCATTGGCACCATGCTGTCGGTTACCAAGATGAGCCTCAACCAGGTAGAGCGGCAACTGAACGGCGATACGCTGAACATGCGAACGGCCCTCCAGGTTCAGAAAACCCGGGCCATGATCGACGAGACCATGACCAACGTCAGGCGCATCAGCCGCGACCTGGTCCCTACTACCCTCGACCGGTTTGGTCTGCTGCCCGCCCTCGAAGAACTGGCCGAACGCGCTTCAGAAGGCGACATTCTGGTTCGGCTCGACTGCCCCGATGATCTCCAGCAGCTATCGCCCCCGCTGAGTTTGACGCTCTACCGCATTGCGCAGGAGTTGCTCAACAACGCCATTCGGCACGCCCGCGCTACCCAGATCGATATTCAGCTGTACTGCCTGCACATGAACAACTCGGTCGGCGAAGTTCGCCTGTCGGTCATCGACGACGGCGTCGGCTTTGATTTCGACGCCATTATGGAAGACAAACGCGCCGGGCTGGGTCTGCGCAATATCGAAAGCCGGCTGAGTGTGGTCGATGGCCATGTCACCTTCGATGTGGCACCCGGCCGGGGCTCACAGATTCACGTACAGGTCAGGCTCGAAGACGCAGAAACTGTTGGTTTTATGCGTTAATTTGTTTCCCCGCAGCACCGCCAAAACGACTAACTATCGACTCAATTTTACTGGCTTCCTCCTATGAGAAAAATAAAACTGGCCCTCTGCGACGACCATACGCTGTTTCGTGTGGGCATGGCTACCATTCTTGGTCAGGTTCACGACTTCGAGCTGATCCTGGAAGCAGGCAATGGGCAGGAACTGATCGAACGCGTTCCCCGAAAAATGCCCGACGTCGTGCTGCTTGACCTGCAAATGCCGGTCATGGACGGCACCGCCACCGCCGACTACCTCCGCGAACACTGGCCCCTGGTTAAAATCGTTGTTCTGACTATGCACGACGAAGACCGTATGGTACTGCACCTGCTCGAAAAAGGGGTAAGCGGCTATCTGCTCAAAGATGCCGAGGCCGACGAGGTTGAAAAAGCGATTCGGAAGGTGATGGACGAAGGCGTTTACCTGAACGAATTCGTATCGAAGGCCATGCTGCGGAAGATGACCAACAAAACAAACGTGGCGAAGCCCGTCAACGCCTTCTACAACAGCAAAATACTGCTCTCGGAGCGGGAGAAAGAAGTGCTGACCCTGATCTGCGAAGGCTTGTCAACGAACGAGATCAGCGAAAAGATCTTTCTCAGTCCGCGCACGGTAGAAGGCCATCGGCTGCGCATTCTGGAGAAAACTGGCACCAAAAATACGGCCGGCATGGTAGCCTACGCGTTCAAGAATAGTCTGGTATAAGATAAGGGGGCCGGCGTTCCCTCGGGACCGGGCTGACCAGACTCCCGACTAAACCTTTTTCGACTTGTGGGCGTATGTATCTCTAAACAAATGCCGATACGCATGAAACGCTACACACAAAAAGGAATATTGGTAGCCCTGACAGGCTTTGCTCTAACCAGCCTCGTGGCCTTCACCGAACCGGGCCCGGTCACTACACCGACAGCCCCGGTCATGACGCTGGCAGCCGACCCCGTTGATCACAGCATCTACGACCGGCTGGCCAAAAAACACATCAATGAAAAAGGGCTGGTCAACTACAAAGGCTTCAGGAGCGACGAGAAAGAACTGGATAAGTACCTCGACCTGCTTTCTAAAAACCCGCCTACCGACAAATGGAGTCAGGACGCCCAGATCGCTTACTGGATCAACGCCTATAACGCCTACACCATCAAGCTGATTCTGAACCATTACCCGGTTAAAAGCATCAAGGACATCGGCAGCAAAATCAAGATTCCGTTCGTGACCACCCCCTGGGCCATCAAGTTTATCCCGATTGGGTCGGAGAAGATCAGCCTCGACAACATCGAGCACGGGACCCTCCGCAAGAAGTTCAACGACCAGCGGATTCACTTTGCGCTGGTTTGTGCAGCTCGCTCGTGTCCCCGTCTCCGTAACGAAGCCTACACAGGCGCCAAACTGGATGCCCAGCTCGACGACCAGGGGAGCGATTTCCTGAACAACCCGGCAAAGAATGCAATCAGCCCACAGAAAGCCAGCTTGTCGAAGTACTTCGACTGGTATAAAGGCGACTGGAAAGAAGACAACAAGTCCATTGAATACTGGGTAAATCGGTATTCGAAAACCAAAATCAATAAAGACACCGATATTTCTTTTCTGGATTATAACTGGGCCCTGAACGAACAGTGATGTCTGCTGTCAGTTATCAGTAAGGAGTGATTGCCTCTACGCCGTTGGTTCTCTGGAAACGATGGTCCGGGTCAACCTGCTCCTTACTCAGCTGTTTACAGATGAAACGCATTGTATACTGGTTCCGAAATGATCTGCGGCTACACGACAACGACGGGTTTTCCCGGGCGCTGGCCGACGCCGACGAAGTGCTTCCCGTTTTTGTATTCGACCCGCGCTGGTTTACCGAACCAGACAGCGCCCGGCGCCCCGACACACCCCTCAACTTCCGCAAAACCGGTCTGTACCGAACCAGTTTTCTAATCGAGTCGGTAGCAGATCTGCGCCAGTCGCTACAGGTTAAGGGAGCCGACCTGATTGTCCGTATCGGTAATCCCGCACTCATTCTGGCCGAACTGGCCGAAGATATCGAAGCCGTTGCCATCTACGCCAGCAAAGAGGTAACCCAGGAAGAAACAGACGTAGAATCGGATCTCGGCAAACGACTCAAGCCGCTCAACATCAACCTGGATCTGTTCTGGCAATCGACGCTCTATCACGTGCGGGATCTGCCGTTCGAAATTTCCAGACTGCCCGACGTGTTCACGCAGTTTCGGAACCGGATCGAGAAATATGCGCCGGTGCGGGAGGTGATTTCAACACCGGACCGAATTCGGCTCGCCACCGACGGAGCCGGCTCGGCTATTGATCCTGAACCGCTGCCTACAATCGCCACGTTTGGTTTTCCGTCCGAATTTTCGCCCAGCGCGCAAGCCGCTGTACCCTTCAAAGGGGGCGAGACCATGGCGCTTAGCCGGCTTCAGCACTACCTGTGGGATCGTGACCTGCTCAGAACGTACAAAGAAACCCGCAACGGTATGCTCGGCGAAGCGTATTCGAGCAAGTTTTCGGCCTGGCTGTCGCTGGGTTGCCTGTCGCCCCGGTTCGTGTACGAAGAAGTGAAGCGGTATGAGCAGGAACGGGTCAAAAACGACTCGACCTATTGGCTGATCTTCGAGCTGCTCTGGCGCGATTTTTTTCGGTTCGTGGCGCTGCGCTACGGTAACCGGCTTTTCAAACCCAGCGGTATCCGCCATCAGCTCGGCAAAAAATGGCGTCGCGACCGGGATTTGTTTTTGCGATGGGCAGGGGGCGAAACCGGTATTCCCTTTATCGATGCCAACATGCGGGAATTGAACATGACCGGGTTCATGTCCAACCGGGGCCGTCAAAATGTAGGCAGCTTTCTGGTCCGGGATCTGGGCATCGACTGGACCTGGGGGGCCGCTTATTTCGAGAGCCTGCTGGTCGACTACGACCCTTGTAGCAACTGGGGCAACTGGAACTACGTAGCCGGGGTGGGCAACGACCCGCGCGAAGACCGATACTTTAACATTTACAGCCAGGCCATGCGTTACGACGAGGAAGGTCGGTTCGTCAAACACTGGCTACCGGAGCTGGCCAGTGTACCTTCCCATAGGGTGCATATGGTTTCGAACATCCCCCAGCAGGAGCTGAACGAATACGGCGTAGCGCTGGGCGATAACTACCCCATGCCGATTATCAATCCAAACAAGTGGCTTACGGCTGAAAAAAACCGGTAACCAAAAAAAGTAAAAACAAATCCATAGTTTTAAGCAGTTTTGAATCCGATAAACACCTTTTCGGTACCACAATTATGTCAAGAACAACCATTATCGTCGTTGCTGTTTTGCTTATTCTGGGCGTATACGGCTGCAGTTCGTACAACGGCCTGGTGACTAAAGATACACAGGTAGAAAACGCCTGGGCTAATGTGCAGACCCAGTACCAGCGCCGGGCCGACCTGATTCCGAACCTGGTTCGGACGGTGCAGGGAGCGGCTAATTTCGAGAAAAGTACCTTGTCGGCCGTAATCCAGGCTCGTGCCAACGCGACGGGCATCAACCTCAACGCCGACCAGCTCACGCCCGAGAATATCCAGAAGTTTCAGGCAGCCCAGGATCAGCTGAGCGGTTCGCTGTCGCGGCTGCTGGCGGTGGCCGAGAGCTACCCACAGCTAAAAGCCACCCAGAATTTCTCGGAATTACAGGCGCAGCTGGAAGGCACTGAGAACCGGATCACCGTGGCCCGTAACGACTTCAACGGAGTAGCCACCAGCTATAACCAGTCGGTTCGGTCATTCCCGAACAACATCTTTGCGGGCGTCTTCGGATTCCAGCGCAAAGGCCTCTTCGAAGCCTCGCAGGCCGCCCAGAGCGCTCCGACCGTACAGTTTTAACGTACAGTGATCAATGCATACGGCAGGCAGGGCTTCGGTCCGGCAGGCCGTATGCATTACCCCGCTCTGAACCATGACAGCACCTTTCTCTCCTGCCGAGCAGCAACGTATCGTGGAGGCCATCCAGCAGGCCGAAAAAGCCACATCGGGCGAAATCCGGGTACACGTTGAGCCACATTGCGTCGGTTCGGACCCCTTGGCACGGGCCATTGAGGTGTTTGCCCAGCTGGGTATGCACCAGACCAAAGCGCAAAACGGGGTTTTATTTTATCTGGCACACGCTGACCGCAAATTCGCCGTCATTGGCGATAAAGGCATCGATGCGGTTGTGCCGGCCGGCTTCTGGGAAGAGACGAAAGACCTGCTGCGTAACCATTTTGCCGTTGGCGACTATGTCGGTGGCCTCAGGCAGGGGATAGCCCAGGCAGGTCGGCAGCTCCACCAGTATTTTCCGTACGATGGCGAGACGGACAAGAACGAACTCGCCGACGACATTTCGTTTGATCATTAATTCTGTGAACGTACTTACCCGTCTTTTTCGCCTGATTAGCCAAACAGGGTCGGTTGTGCTGCTGCTTATCCTGCTGGCGCCGAGTCTGCGGGCCCAGGTCAGCAGCGCCGATTCGGTCATTCCGGCCCGGCCCAACCCGCCCCGGCTGGTCAATGATTTTGTGGGTGCGCTGAGCCGGTCTGAACGTGACCAGCTGGAGCAGAAACTCCGCGCTTACAACGACTCGACCTCTACCCAGATCACCGTCGTTATTGTTCGGACTACCGAACCGTATCCGATCGGCGACTTTGCCTTCCGGGTAGGGCGCAAGTGGGGCGTGGGCCAGAAAGGAAAAAACAACGGATTAGTGCTGGCCTGGGCCACCCAGACTCGAAAAATTTACATTGCTACCGGCTATGGGCTGGAGGGAGCCATCCCCGACGCCATTGCCAAACGGATCATCAGCAACACCCTGGTACCGGCCTTCAAACAGGAACAGTACTATCAGGGACTCGACGCTGCCACGACCGAGATCATTCAGCGGGCGCAGGGCGAGTACCAAGCCGAACCCCGGTCCGGCAATGACTCCGACGGGTTCGGTATCCTGATCTGGGTCTTTATTATTTTCGTCATCATCTTCCTGATTTCGCGCCGTAACAAAGGGGGTGGCAGCAACCGAAACCGGGGTGGAGGTTTCTTTCCACCGGTGTTCTTCCCCACGTCAACCTACTCAGGCTGGGGCGGCTCGTCGGGGGGCGGTGGTGGCTTTGGCGGG